>JAUXQT010000017.1 GCA_030682135.1 Nitrospirota bacterium
GTTGGAAGCGATACGGCGATGGGGAGCAGGAGAAGGCCAATCATCGCGCAAAGCGCCATGATTGAGAACAGCTTCTTCCCAGCCACTAAACCCATGGGATACCTCCTTAATGCATTCCGGAAAAGACTCATCACAATTCCCCACAAACTTAACTCAGCACAGAATAGACCCAGAACCTACTTCCGGAACAAATACCAGAAGTCCAGCCCCTGCGAATCCATCAAAAAGTGATCCACCGCCGTGAAGTAGGCGACGCAAATAACGAGCGACACCACCACATAAACGATTGTCTGACCCATGAGAATCCCTCCCTCACAACTTGCAGACGTTCAAGAAATCCCAGAAATACAGCGGCCCTCTTCTAGCAGGGGCACTGAATTCCTGCGAACCAATAAAAAAACCACAAACCTGCCGCGCAGGTAATGTAGAAAATCATCCGACCGACCTTAACCTTAAACTCGCTATCTACTTCTGCTGTTGCCATCGTGTCTCCTTCTCCTGATGGAAATAATACGCGCCTAATTCAGCTCAGCGAATTCTTGACACACAGATATTCATATGTTATTCAAAATTCTTTGCCGCACACGAAATATCAGGGGAAAATCGATGATTGCAAACTCAAAAGTGTTCGACATTATAGTTTTGGCCGGAATGGTTGTCAATATAATTTTGGCCGTGTTCCTCATTCTCTACCACTTTGATTTGTTGTAGATTTCTTTCGGTTTCAGGCTCCAGTTCCGCTCTCATTTCGCACCTGAAACCGCACAGCGAAATCCAATAGTTTCATCGCGAAAGTCCTGCACCATCTTGCTCCGGCTGGTGATACGAATATCGGCCCCTGTGGTCGCGTATCCTCCCCCTCGGAGCGCCCGAAAGGTGCCATACTCAGGGCTCTGCGGGTTTTGTTCAGGCGCTTCCTTGAAGTAGGTCTCCGCATACCAGTCACCTACCCACTCCATCACGTTTCCCGCCCCATCCATGACACCATACGGGCTCGTATCGGGCAGGAAGGCACCGACCGGCGCGGCGACCTCGAAGCCATCCTGCACCCTAGCCCAATTCGCTCCATTAGGCTGCTCCAGGTTGCCCCAGGGCCAGAGACGGCCATCCGTTCCCCTCATCGCCTTCTCCCACTCAGCCTCGGTAGGAAGCCGCTTTCCCTTCCAATGGCAAAATGTCTCAGCATCGTCCCATGACACGTACACCACGGGCTGATTCATGCCGCGCATCTTGCTCATGTTCTTGGCGTAACGGGAAGGAGGACCAGACTTACGGTGGCCGGTCGCATCGACGAATTGCTGATATTGAAAATTCGTGACTTCGTACCGATCGATCGCAAACGCATCGAGCACCAACGTGCGCTGCGGCCGTTCATCGAATCCTCCGTGATCGGTCCCCCGAATGAAAGGCCCTGCCGGGATTGAGATCATCTCTTCCCGAACCGGCTCTTCACGAGTAACCTGCGAGGAATCTAGCGGCTCCGGTGAGGACGAATCGGTGGAATCAGGAGAAGCTGCTTCGAACGGGGTGAGCGTCGTGCCACGAATAATTCCCATGATGGGAAGTGCCGCAAACGCGAGAACGGCGAGCAAGAACACAATCTTAAATTTGGTTTCGAGCATGTCTGTTATGACGCCGCAGGGCTATCGCCAACCTCCATATCGCCGGCACAGCGGAACCCGATCGTAATATCCGTCCGCCAATGCTTCGCCGCAAATCGCTTTGAGAGCCTGGCGTTATGCTCGGTCTCCCGCCACGACCCCCCACGCACAACCTTCAAATCGACATCGTCCGGCCCCTTCGGGTCACGGTAGGGCGCTTTCTGGTAGTAATGCTCATCGTACGAATCTGCGACCCATTCCGCGACGTTTCCCGTCATGTCATAGATTCCATAGGGGCTTCTCCCGGATTCGAACGACCCGGGAGGCGCGAGATACCGATAGCCATCCTCGCTCCCATCCACATTGGCATTCGCATGCCCCGTGACGAAGATATCGCCCCACGCGTACTTCCGTTTTCCCTCGCCACGGCCGGCCTTTTCCCATTCCGCTTCCGTGGGCAGACGCTTTCCCGCCCATTTGCAATAAGCCCCCGCTTCATCCCACGACATACTCATCGCCGCAAACTCCGGCTTCAGCAGCTTGGATTGATCGTCTTCAAACACTTCGATTTTTGGTAATGGCCGCTTCGTCATTTTGGCGAACCGGGCATATTCCTCTTGCGACACCTCTTTCTTATCCAGAAAAAACGCCTTGAGAAATACTTGCCGCTCCGGCACTTCGTCGGGATCACCATCTTTGCTGCCCATGATGAACGGACCTTCGGGGATCTGCACCATCTCGCGCCCCTCATCCCCCATCTTCGTTTTATACATCGAGTAATCCTGCGAGGCTGCATTGCTCGGCACCAGACGAGTCTCCGTCGTGATCGACAAGGCCAGCGCTTTCATCTGCTTCGCCTTGTAGGACTCGTAGACCAACAGGCCAACCATCAAGATAAACGATCCAAAGACAAATACGATCGAGCCGATCAGCACTTTCTTATCTTCCATGACGGCTCATGCTCCTTCAATCAATTGTGCGTGACACGGAGGGGTCGACCGGCTCAGGTGCGGCCTTCCTGGCTGCGTACATATCTAAGAGCATCGAGATCTGCACCCCCAGAAATCCACCCATCGCAGCACCGGCCCCGGCACCGACCGATATTCTCTCAGGGCCGGCGATAAACCAAGCCAGCGCCCCGCCCAGTAACGTTCCCACCAAAATGCTCACCAGGAAGCGCCGCCCACCCATAAAGCCGATGACACCGCCGAGTACCAGCCCCGTCCCACTCGCAAGCGGTAATATGCCGCCGCCCATAATGACCCCGATAAGCGTTCCAACTGTTCCCATAACGGCCACGCCAAACAGGATATCGAGCATCGCGCGGGGGGCAACTTGTCCTGTATTAGGCTCGGTCATACTAACGACAACTCATTTCTTTAACGGCCCGCGCTCGCAACCATCGATCCAAAGTCGATTTCCACCCCAGGCCCGGCAATGATCGAAATACCCCAGGCTTTCGCTGCCGGCTCATGCTGGTGAATCCGCTTGAAATCCTCATAGACGTTCACACGCTCCTCAAACCACTGACCGGCATCCTTGGTGCCGCTTTGCACCACGATCTCCGAACCGCTGAACATGCCCCCTTCAGTCACCGTCCCCTCGGGCTTCGAGGCACTCCAGATATACTTCGTGAACACAGGAATGAACATGAGATCCGTATCCAGGGAAGCGTAAATCGCCGCAACCGGTTCCGTTCCCGCCGTCGCGGATTTGTGCAGGCGCCAGCGCCAGGTGAGGACCGGAAACGCCTTCGGGTCCCAATCGATCTTCTTCTTCTTGATTCTCTGCCCCGCATCCTTCGCCGCCAGAAAGCTCACACCGTTCTCGGTCTGAACTTTATAGGCATCCCGCCCCTTGGACTGACTTCGTTGGTTTTCATGATCCCAATTCAAGGGAAACCCTTCCGCGTCTTTTGCCTGAAAATCCTCCAGAACCAAAGATGGACTTTGGGCCGAGACCGCACCCTGCATCACGACGCTTCCACAGGCTATCAGCCCGACTGCAAGATATCGTCGAATCATCGCCCCACAACTCATACGCTCAACCCTTTCGCTGTTCATGCCTCTTGCGACGACGACGGCGCCAGGACCGTCGCATTTCCTTCAGCCAAGTCTTCACCCATTACGGGCAACTGATCACGCTGACACATCCAGAAGAGCGCGAACACCGCACCCCAGAACACCACCATGTTGAGCGTCACCATCTTCGCCGCAAACGCCAGATCCGGCGTAAAGGCCCAGGGAGACACATCGGCCATCACCTCACTCACATGCCAGGCCAACCGCCCGGAAGAACGAATATAACCCATGAGACCCATGACCCATGAGAAGGCAGCCGCCAGGCCGAATAGGCCCACCATACCTCTGACCGAGATCTTCCCCCATTGGACCGGCCCACGAACGAGCGCCCCCTTGAGCATCATGCGATTGATCACCAGCGCGCCCACCAGAACCGTGAACGTCGTCACCGCCTGCGGCGACGACAACCCGACGCGAAGCTTCGCCGGCAGATAGAACCCATAAACCGAGAGGCAGATGATGTTGAGCGCGCCGATCAGAAACAGCGCACCGATCAGAAAGTTGCCTTTCTTCACCCAGGAGACGACCATCGTTCGATTTGCGCGCCGATAGTAGATGAAACTCAGCGTGGTCACGAGAATCAAGATATTGACCGCGCCGTTTTTCGCCGACATCACGCCATAGTTGCCGACCACGGGATGCGACGAACCGCCCATCGCCTTCACTTCGCTGCCCGACATCATGACGGTGTGCGGCGTCAGCCAAATAAACAGGGCCAAGATCAAAACCCCGAGCAGCGACTGGTAATAGGGCTGATACCGTTCACCGCCACGAAGGCGCGCCATGCTCTGCCACAGGTAATAATTCACGCCAAGAAACAGCGCGCCGATCAAGAGCGCCTGCACCACGAAAAGCCAGGTGAGTAAGCCGCCCATCATCGTGACGCCCATACTCTGGCTAAACGCATAGACCGATCGCATCAACCAATAGCCGGCAAAGGGCATCGGCAACAACGCGCAGACCGTGACAAACAGAAATACATACCCCACCCAGTCGAAATAGGCGCGCTCTTCGTCGGTCTTGCTAGTAAAGAAGCGATAGCAGGCATAGGCCAACACCACCGCGCCACCGGACATAATGTCTGCCAGGAAACGGTGGACGTTTAAGGGATTCCACAGGGCCGAATGGAGCAAATGCCATCCATTCCCCAGAAACCGCCCTTTGGCATCGACACCGGCCGGGGCCATCATGAAGGCCGACCAAGAATTCGCCAAGAACAGCAGCGCCGCCCCGAACAGGTTCGTCAAGACACCGATCGAGGCATGCCCCCACTTCAGCGCCGGCGCAGCCATCCGGCTCCAACTGTAGTAATAGACGATGAGCAGCAGCGATTCCCCGACGAACACGATCGCATAGAACGGCATGAAGGCCTTGAACGTCCCGCCCATATACTTCATGAAACTGGGATAGAAAAAGATGAACATCCCGAGCATGAGGCTCCCGACGACAGCCGTCACCGACAGAGCCAGGAGAGAGACTTTTGCTAAATCCCGCGCGAGTCCGTCGTAACGAAGAGCCAGCGCAGGATTTTTACTGCTGAGTCCCAGGAACTCCAGCAATACACAAAAGATCGGCAATGCAAGGACAAACCCTCCGAAGTATGTGTGCTGTTGCGTGACAAACCAGACGAGTAATCGGCTGTCGAACGAACCGATCCGCGAATAGACCGTCTCTTGAGGAGAAGGAGCCGGCGGCCCCTGGGGAACGCCAGGTGTCTTGAAATACAGGTCGGTCGCATCCTCGGCAAAGGATGGGCTCTGACTACCCCAGCCGATCCATGAAACAGCCAGCACAATCACGATCAGAGCAACAGACCAGAACGCCCCGTGAGTTCTTTTCTTCATGGCCATAGGCTTAACCCTTTGAACCAGCCGTCATGGAGACGCCTGCACCGATTGACTTGCCAAGAATTCCCATCACAAAGGGACAGCGGAGCAAGGCACTCGATATCGTCTGTCCCTGTTGTTCTTCGACCTGCCGGCGAAACCCGAGATAATAACAATACAGCGCCATCATGCCCGTCACACACCCGCCACCGACCATGGCGTAGGCAGTAGGAATGCCAGGCTGTCGCAAGAGAAAAATAACCGATCCTGCCGCTACGAGATAATACGTCGCGGCAAAGGCGAGTCCAGGCCACCACCAGTACTTCAGTAATTCACTGGCCTTTGTCTGGAACAATCCTTGAGTCCATGACGCTTTTGGGCGAAGCCCGCCGAAATAGGCACAGAGCGCGACTCCGCCTCCCAACGACGCCACAGCGGACAACTGGATCAACGCCGCTCCCTGAGTTCCTTCGGCGAACTGTCCTAATGACGCGCCCACAGCACCGACAATGAGGCCCACTGCAACCCAGGGGACCAATTCCATCGCATGGCTCTGCACCAGCGTGCGAAGAGCCGCTCCGTCTGGAAAGGTGGGGAACGGACGGCCCATGAGAGCGACTTTCCGCACAAGACCAATCTCAAACGCGTCGCGCGCGACGGCGGTGCAGGAAATAATGATGGCCATCATGGCCGGCCCATCCGGATGTTGGAGATAGTCATATCCCACAAGCCACAACAGCGCCAAGACCAACAGCGACAACTGGACCCCGTAGACAAACCCGATCCAGCCGCCGAGCCAGAGCAACAGACGAGTCCCATCCTCTTGGAGGATCTTCCCCCATGCCGTAGCCCGACCGACGCGATAGGCAGACAGCGCCGTCACCACCGCCACAAGACCGCTGACCAGCAACAACACGATCGGCTCTGATAGTGGCAACAACAGCTTGGCCAAGCGATAGACCACGAACGCCACCAAGCCAGGCACAAACATGACGATGCGCTTTTGCTTGCGCACCGCATCTTCCGTGACGACGAGACTCAGGCTTGGCAATACCCGCAATGCCATTCGATGCAACATTACAACTCCAGTGATGGGTGACCGGTGAACAGTGAGCAGGGCGCGGGCGATCTTCTTCGCTCATCACACATCACCGATCACCCCTCACTCTTCCTGGCAGCCATCCCAAAATAGCGCGCCTTCACTTCTTCCATCAACGCGACGGTAATGCGTGTCTCGCCGCGGTCGGCCACAGTCCGCTCCAATTCAATACGGGCCATCGCGCGGACCGGCGCCGGTACTCTATCCAATCGACATTCCGCTTCAGGCTCCCATTCAATCCGCTCGCCGGTCCGAGGCCGAAGCAACGTGTCATACGTGACGACCCGTTCTCCTCTGACCCGCACATCCTGCTCCACTTCACCGCGCACGAGCGGGGCAAGGTAGGGCGGCATACGATCCAGCCGATGCAACGCATCATCGGTCCACATCGTCCGATCAACGAGTGCGCCTGACTGACCGGCAGGGACATCGACCCCGACCTTCAGCCCACAACCGCGACATTCCGACCGAATGAACCATTGGGGCGTTCCATCATCGTAGGAACGTTCTTCAACCCCCTCGGTATGCATCCAGCGACCACAGCCACAGGTCAGCATGACTGAACCTCGTGATGCGTGATGAAATTCGGAGCCTGTACCCATCCGAGATCCCCATATGGCGCACTCATCACTCATCACAGATCACCCATCACTTATCCGATCTTGCCTGGATACAGAAGATACAGCATCGTGTAGGTGGTGGTGCCGGTCACAAAGAGGACGCAATACACGATCATCGTAAACAGCCCAAGTGCCCGATGACGCCGCGCGCCGTTCGGCCAGATCCGCTGAATCGTCATCTCGACCGAAAATACGATGGCGATCAACAACAGCAAACTGAGATAGACTTCGAATTTCCGCATGGAAAACCCGGCGGTGGCCACGCGCGAGAAGAACAAGAACATCACCAGAGCTGTAACGCTTCCAAAGATCACCCCGACCTTTCGCCAGGTCGTCAGGAGCAGCGTCTCTTTAAGCGATCGTGCTCCGTCAATCACTTGCTGGGAACGGAAACCCAGCACGATCATGTAGATCGCCATAATCAGTCCGAGAATGACCAGCATGATGTGCACGGTCAAAACAGGAATGAAGACATAATCGTAGAGCGCTTGCGATCCGCCAAACCCTTCTTTTCCCTCAAAGGCCAACACGCCTAATTGACGAAACAAGTAGTAGCTCATGAAGAAGGCCACCATCGCGATCATCCCGCCCAGCATCATCCAATGATGGGCATCGGCCTTACGTCTCCGCGCCTGGATCCAGCCGATCACAAAGAGCCCCGTGAAAAACGTCGCCATGAGCTGGCTCATGTCCGCCCCGACCGTGGCATGGGTGCCAAAAAAACCAGGCTGTTTTAGCCATTCAAGCATGCTGCTCCTCGTCGTTCGTATCTCGTCACTCGTATTTCGTCGCTCGCACCCTGCGCTTCACGAGAGACGCTTCACGCTTCACGAGCTTTAACGCCCAGCACAACCGCTGTCGGTTCCAGCTCTGTCACGGCTGAAAAGCCTGCTTCCCTCATCCACTGCATCGCATCTGCCGTCTTATAGCAGCCGCCCCGCTGCGTATTGACCAGGATATGCACCGCAAAAGCGGTGGTCCAGGCCGGACCGGTGCCTGCCTCATTGAGGAATCGATCCTTGATGATTAACCGGCCGCCTGGCGCCAAATGGGTCCAAACCCTCTTGACCAATGCCGCGTTCGTCGAAAAATCTTGATAATGCAGAATATCGGACATCAGTGCGACATCGTAGGGTCCGCCAAGTCCATCCTTGTTAAAATCGCCTGCATGCAACGAAATCCTCGATTCCAAGCCGACCTCTTTCACCGTTCGTTCCGTGAGCCGGAGTGTCGCAGGTAAATCGAACACCGTCGCCGTCAACTCCGGGTAGACCTGGCAAAAGGCAATCGCATTCGTCCCGGCTCCGCCTCCCAAATCCAGCAGCCGAACCGGCCCACTCAGCTGCAGCCGCTTGGCGAAATCCGGCCCGCTCTGCTGCCCGATTCGATGAAGCACCGCCAGCACGTTGAGGCCTAACTCAGGATCGGTCTCAAAGACATGCCGATCGACAGACCGCTGCCCCGTGCGAATCGTTTGCTCCAGCTTGCCCCAGTTATCCCATTCAGCGTCGTGAAGCAGGAGAAGATGCCCGATATATTGGGCAGAATTGCGGACTAGGTGCGTGGCTGCAGCAGACGAGTTTCCGTAGGAATCCCCGTCCTTTTCCAACAGCCGCATCGCAACAAGGGCATTCAACAAGAGTCCCAATGTCGGCTCATGGGCGCCAAGACGATCGGCCACGTCATGAAGGGCTTTCCGTTTCCCCTCCAAGGCGGAAAACACGTCCAGCCTAATGGCCGTCAATAGAATCTTCGTCTCCCAGTAGTACCCCAGCTGGAAAATTTCTGCGAGCGAGAGTTCTCGTGACACACCACTCCTATCAGGAAAATTTCCTTGAAAGTCGGCATCTTACCTAGATCGGAAACTGAAAGGCAAGGCAGCTGACCGGACGCAGCACTCTGCACAAACACAAAGGGCAGCGGATCGCTCCGCTGCCCTTTGATTGCGGGTGACCCCGCGACGACACAACGTTGGCTTACTTGATTTCGGCCTTGAGGTTCGCGGTCCCGCCCTCGGCCACTTCAACCTCAAACTCAACCTTCTTGCCCTTGGCTGCAAACGGATGCCAGGCAACAACCTTGTGCTTGCCAGCCGGCACATCCTTGAGCTCGAACGATCCATCTTCCTTCACCACGGCAAAATGCGCATTCGACACCGGGAGGAAGAAGCCCTGCATGAACTCATGCTGGTCGCATTGTAAACGATAGAAGCCATCCTTCTCCGCGCCACCACGGAACACCACTGGCTTATCGAGCTTGTCGCCCTTCTTAGCCAATGCGATGTTGAAGCCGGTGGCCGAGCTGGAGCCCTTCACCACAAAGCTATGCGGATTGTGCAGCACGCCCTGAACCGACTTTGGGTCATCGGCATCGGCATCATGGTTCTCAACCTTGAAGGGTCTGTTATTCACCACCACACCCGTGAACGGGAGGAACTCGCAGAACTCCGCCACGACTTCG
This sequence comes from Nitrospirota bacterium, assembly GCA_030682135.1. GTDB lineage: Bacteria > Nitrospirota > Nitrospiria > Nitrospirales > Nitrospiraceae > Palsa-1315. The sequence continues at coordinate 9,688 of JAUXQT010000017.1, forward strand.
GTGCCGGCATAGGCATCCATGAACGCCTTGTCTTCAATGTCGACAACGGCGACGACGGCGCCCTTGAGACCGCCATCCTTGCCCACTTCAATCTTCTTGAAGAAGCGCTTGTCCCCATCGATCAACGCCTTGTTGGGATTCTTCACGCAAAACTTGGGGTTGGGGAACTTCGCGAAAGAAAACTCGCCTTGCTCGGACTTGCCTGCAAAGGTCACTTTGCCGGCAATGGTACCGCCCGCAAACGAGGTGAGAGGCGCCGCGACAAACGCGACGGCTGCCACGCCTAATACAACTGATAACGCACTCTTCATATGACTGCCTCCTTGTGATGAACAAATAACTGCTACGTTGATGCTCTCGTTCCCTTAACTCCTACCACCGGCCGTGAGGGGAAACGGGAACGCATTCCGCCCTGCTGACTCGAACATAATTGAGATTCGCATTGGCGAGGCTAGTCTCAAGCCGAGTCTGTATACAAAACTCTACCCTACCCTGTCAATCTGAAACAAGAGGGTCGCCCTGCCCTGTGGATAACCCTACTTCTTCTGTTGAAGCAAGTGCAACAGCGCTCCTGCCGCAGTGGCTCGCACGGCATCGTTTGTGTCATGAAGTAATTCCTTCATGAGGGGAACCAGCTCCCGGCCCCCCACATGCCCGAGCGATCGGAGTGCCACAATCTTTGGACCGGGAAGCGGATCAGCCGTCAAACTGGTCAACAGGGCAATCGCCCCCGGAGCGTTGGCCTTGGTTGCCTTCCCAAGGGCATAGGCCACAGAAGCACGCATGGCCGTATCGTTCTGTTGGGCCAGCGATTGAACGGTAGGCGCCACGGACGAATAGGGCTGGCCAAGTTGGAGCAACCCGGCAATCGCTGAGGCACGGACGGTAAAGCTGCCGTCACCGAGCGCCTGTGTGAGTGCCGGCACTGATTCAGTCCCTCCCAGGTCCGCCAAGCTCCCCACCGCCGATTCTCGCACGCCGGGAATAGGATCTTTCAGGAGTTGTTCAATCTGTCCCCGCATCTCTTTTCGTCCGAGATGCCCAAGCCCCCTGGCCGCCGCACCGCGAACGGAGGGCTGCTTATACGTCAACGACTCGATCATGATCGGGACGCCACGCTGGTCGTTCAAGTCGGCGATCGTACGAATCGCGTCGGCTCGATCCTCAGGATTCAGTGACTCGGCGGCCTGCTGCAATGGAATCCAGGCTTCTTTCTTGCCAAGCCTGATCAAGGCGCCATAAGCCGCGATACGAACCGTGGTCAGCTCGTCCTTCGTCGCCGATTCAACTAAGGGAATGACTCCTGGATCTCCCGTTCGACCGAGCGTTTTCACCACGCGCGCCTTCACCAATCCTGCTTGGTCCTCGATCGCCGCGCGCAATTTCGTCGATTTCCGACCGGCCTCGGATCGCCCGAGCCCCTCGACGGCAAGTACCCTGACCGGTCCTGAACCATCACTCAACCCATCCTCAAAGTAGGGGACGACTTCGTCAGAATCCACCTCTTTGAGCGCGGTATAAGCAGCCCCGCGCATTTGATCGCGCATGTCCTTCACCATCACAACGATGAACCCGAGCGCCACCTCTCGGAGGAGGGGGATTTCATCGTGCTTGAGCGCGAGCTCCAACTTGTCGTACTCACCGAGCGCGTCCTTGGGATTCGCCAGCTTAAGAAAGGAGTGAATCCTCAGCCGTCGAACGTCCGGGCTGAGATTCGGCTCCTTCTCCAACTTGGCCAACTGATCTAATACCTCTTGGTACTGCTTCTTGTCGTACGCCTCTTGCGCTTCCTTGGGCACCGATGCCGTTCCGGCAGCCAAGACCGGGTGACCGACCCCACTCCACACCGTCAACCAGGCAAGCGTCACCGCGGCAAACAAATACCAATGCCCCGCCCCTCTGCTCCAATTCCATTCACCCATCGTCTCGCTACCCCCGTCCTTGCGGCGCAATGGCCGTCATGCGCTTTTTATATCCCTGTGGCTCATCAAAGTAATAGGCCGGCTGAGGGGACAGTCTAAACCGTTCATACTCAAACGACCACTCCCGATCCCGACTGACGAGTTTCAAGACCACGCCTGTTTCCACGTCGACCCATTCGTAGAACCGTTCGACCAGGCCATGGTGGTCGGTTTGCACTTCGAACAGCTTCGCGGTGCGACCGGCGGCCGTCGCGTCACCGACCAGGATTCGCGCCTGTTCCCCCGGTAAGGCCTGACTGACCGGGAGCAGATCGTCAGGGTCCAGCCCTGTCACCAGAAATTCCTTCTGTTGGGCCAGCAGATACCAGGTCTCGGATTTATCCAGCCGGATGATTTCGATCGCCGCATACCCGCGTTCGGTTCGAATCGCGTACTTGTACTCCAGCCGCAACCGGTCGCCCTTCGCAAACACTTGCGCCTGGTATTGCTTCCCCTTGATCTTCTTAACCAATACACCGGAGAACTCCACCAATGGAGTAGCCGCATCGTCAGCCAGGACATGCCAAGGCATACCCGCCTGCCCCACCCAGAGGGCAAGGCCGAGACAGAAGCCCCACCTCCAGGCTTTATCACCTAGCCTAATGAACATGAACGTTTCGCATGTTATGGGAAACTCTGTGGACGCGCGAGAACTTCTCTACTCCGCATATGTAGCACAAGAGAACAATAGTCTCACGGGATGCTCAAAAGGTTTGTCCAGCAAGGCCGCAGACGAATCGAAACCGGAGGCGTACCCTCAGGGCACGTTGAGGATTTCGATGAGTCGAGAACGATGCTGGCAGACCTTTTCAGCATCCTGTTAGTGCTGGTGCTCGACGAGTGGCTTGATGTCGACGGAGTAACCCAGCGTGTCTGGGCCGAAGCGGGGATTATCCATCACTTTGAACGCAGAGCGATTCCCCCTTGGAGCGAGAAGAGAAAGCTGTTCGTGCAACGTGCCGTCCGGCTGGATCGTGACCGTCTTGGTGACACCAGGACCCGTCTGCGGATGCCACACGACCAACTGATAGGTGCCAGGAGGAATGTTCTCGATCAAAAACTTTCCGGATGAGTCAGTCAGCGCATAGTAGGGGTTATTGACCGCCATCGCCCAACTTTCCATGTAGGCATGGAAGCCGCACTGCATATAGAACGTCCGACGCCCTTTATTCAGATACACCGGACCAACCAAAGACTTTCCCGGCGCATGATTGTGAGTCGCATGGATATCGCCACGGTGGTGCTGCTGATTCATCACCAGCGGAGTATTGAACAACGTGCGCGCGCCTGATTCGATCGACGTTTCATAGCCTTGAATGTCGTGCATCACGGGATCCATGTTGATCACTTCGACGGCATGCCCGTTTCGCACGATTGTCATAAAGGGTTGGAACTTGCAATCTCGTGCCTCAATCAGGGGTACGGACGTTTCAAACGGCTTACCGGCTTGAACCCCTTCGAGCAAGACGATGGCGTCTTGCAAGCCTCCTTGAGGGCTCACGACAAAGTCGTGGAGCAGCCTCCACCCTCTGCCGTTAGAGATACGGCCACAATAGACGGGATCTGGAAACGTGATCAGATTAAAGCCTTTCGGCTCGGGAAGCGCCCCCTTCAACTCAACGGTCCCTGCAATCGTGCCGCCATGAGGGACTTCGATCACATCGTAGGACCACGCGAATGCACCTGAGAATATCAGGCAAAATAGAAGAGCTGCGCCATGTACCGCAGCATGAACGGCTAAGCGAATACTACATCTCTGCATGAGACGATTTCCTTCCAGTTGGAACGATTCTCAGCATCGTACCAAAGGGAGCTCTAAAGAAAAAGGGGGAGGCCTAAGGCCTCCCCCTTCTCTTGATTCGTCACGCCCTGCGATCAGCAGGAGGGACGGTCTTACTTCGCTGCGACCGGAATGGCCTGCACCGGCTTCTCAACCGATGCGCTCTTCATTCCTGCACCAGCTCCGTGCAAGGGCAGCAAGCGAGTATCGCCTGACGGCAACACACGCACATAGCCCCATTGTCCGGACTGGGAGTACGGCAACCGCTGGTTGCTGTACACATAGTCACCAGGCAGGCGGTACGGACCACCGGCAGATGGCAGGAACGCATCGAGGGTCTCCGATCCGGAGAACTCGACCACGCTGATCACATCCGCGCCGCGCATGAAGGGCTCAATCGGCCACTCGTGCTTCTCGACGCTGAACATGCCGTTCTGCTCATTGTTCGCCCCGATCACATGGATGCGCACTGGATCGCCCGCATGTGCTTCGATGAGCGGAGTGGCTGGATCTTCAGGCTTGTCCGCCTTGCAAGGCTGGAACATCTTGCCCAGCGAGCAACCCTGCTCCTCACGATACTTATACGGCTCAGACCGGTAGTTGACGCCGGTCAGACCAGCAACGTTCTGCACATACGGCATGAAGCTGGTGCCGATGATGTTATCTTCGTCTTGGAAGAACAACGCCACGTCACGATAGTTCGGCCGCATTTCATTCCCCGGCACCGAGCGATCGATGATCACGTCGGCAGCCCAGGAGTTCTTGTTGCTAAGATCGGCGCCGGTCCTCGGATCCCGATACTTGGATCCCTTCGGGCCGACCACGACCGCTCCGAACAACCCGTTGCGCGGGTTGACCATCACGTTACCCCAATCCCACACCAACGACGTCGTTTCACCGTTGAACGGATCCGCGTAGTAGGTATAGGACCGCTCGGCGCCAGGAGCGATCGTCTGATCGCCCGGGTTGTTGCCGACGTTCAAGCCCATTGAATCCTTCGGATCGAAGGCCAATCCGATGGCAGAGAAGGAGGCCTTGCTGTCCTTCATCTTGTTCTTCAGATTGACTTTAACGCAATCGCCGACATTCACACGGAGCGTGAGCGGCATCGGCTGCATGCCACCCGCCACCTTCGCGGCATCTTCCTCCAAGGCATAAATCTTGGCCTCAGGGTTGCTGATTTGAATCTTCCGTTCGAAGTCCACTTCGATAGACTCAGGCGCCTTCGCATTGAACTTCATCGCAGGATAATCCAACGCCAGCACATTAAAGCTCTTCACAGGCGCATCAGCTGGACAGACCGGAATGGCCTTGGGAATTTCTCCCTTGGTGGAGAACCCCGACGGCAACTTCTTCAAGTCTGCCTGCTCTTTGTCGTAGACACGGATAATGCCCCAACCGCCTTCGGAGAACTTCGACGACCGTCCGTTGAAGTGGATGTAGTCACCCGCTTGCAACCGGGGTCCGCCGGCCTGCGGCACCACGAGATCGTAGCGCTCGGCAATTCCGACATGCATCGAATTCTTCCGGTTCGCATCGCCGGCATACCGCTCACTCAAGAAGGTATGACCGGAAATGGTCCAGGTCATCGTCTCGTTCATCAGGGTATGCAACAGCCGGAATACCATTGTATCTCCGACGTACGCCCTTAAGAGCGGCGTGTAGGGATCGCCATGGATCTGGCTGTTGAATGCCTGCGACACATCCGGATTCGTAGCCAACCGCTGAGCGATTGGAGCTGCCCGGAAGTTCAAGCCGCTTCCCGTGGTGTGGGTTCCACCGTTCAAGAACGGCATCGGCGTCATATAGATTTTCTCAGGCATCATGAAGGACACGGTCTTCCCCGCTTCGAGTGCCACTTCAATCGGCTGCCCAGGAGGATTGCCCGCCGTGACGATGTTGACGGTATGCGGCACAGTATCGTGCAACTGCACCATCAACTCACGGAAGCTGTTGTTCACCCCGTGGCCCACAGGCTCGACGGTGCGAATGTCCGCGATCGGACCGCTCCGGATCATCTTCCCGGTCTTCGCATCATGATAGGTCGATCCAACCGGTTCAGCGATGAAGGTTCCGAATCCACCGTGCGGCCAGGTGGTCGCGCCGAATGCATGGTCGTGCCAGAACACGGTCCCCACATCCGCATCGACCCAGAACCGCTGACGGACGAACTCCACCGTGATGATATCGTTCGCCGGGTGATCGTTCTTCAATCCCTTCGCCAAGGTGATCGTGTTGCCGCTGATCGCCTTGATACGGGAGATTTCGTTACCCTTCACGTTATCGGCACCGACAAGAATCAGCGTGCCGACATGGTATTGACCTGCATTCTTCACGGAGAGCGAGGCGGCCCCCTTCTTCGCCGGCGCAGTCAGCACCGTGTTCATCGGAGCAGGCAACCCCTTCTTATTGTCCTTCTTCAACATCGTAAAGGGGCGGACCGACTGCTCATAGGAGAAGCCGGTGATCACACCGTCAGACGCTTGGTTGTCGAACTGGAGGAAATGCCAATGGGTATTGATCTTCGATGACTGGAAATTCGTGTAGTCATCGTCGTCCCATTCGCTGGTCAGCGTCCAATCCACGCAATCGTAGATGTTGCCGCGAACGACCAACGGATACTTCAAATCGTCGTTGGCCCTGATGGCGGCCTCTTCTTCATGGAGGACATAGATCAATCCGTTCGGATCGACCACTGCCGGCTCCTTGCCCTGGGCCTTGGCGATCTTGATCGGCAGCTTGATGAAGTGAACGTTGAAATCCTTCCGCCCGGCATTCTCCGGACAGAGGCTCCAGATGCCATTCTCTCCCGGCTTCGCCTGATCGGTGCTCTCCTCGCCGTTCGCATCCCGGCGGATCATCTCCAACCAGGGCGCGCCGGAATGGTTCGGGGAGAACATCACCCGGCGACCGAAGTGCGGCGTCAGGTGTGGCCAAGCCACCTTGCCCGTCATCGCCTCGAACATAATCGGATGCCGCTTGCCAGGATGCGTGGACTTGTACTTGGGATTGTCGATCGTGCTCTCTCGTTCGCTCATCGCACGATTGCCGTCCCAGGCCCAATCCAACACTGTCGCGTCGTAGGAAACCGTCTGGCCCTTTTCATCGTCCTTGTGGCCAGGCTTGCCCATGGTGGGCATCTGCATCGCGACCCAATCCTTCACCGTGACGGTGGCAGGGTTGGTGGTCCAGTTGCTCTTACCTTTGTCGGTGATCGTGAACTGCTTTCCGAACCAATCGACCGTCTGACCGACCAACTTGTCCGACGAAATCGGAGTCTTGATCCGGCCCTTGCGGTCCGGCAATTCTTGAAGGTCCGGCATCACGTCGTTCCGGAGGTCCCCCTGCTGGATCGTGTTGTACACGCGCCAGTAGCCCCACATACCAGCCACATAATGGTGCGCGACGTGGCAATGGAAGAGGAAGTCACCGGCCAACTGCTGGCAGAGACCCGATCCACACTCCGTCTCGAGGTCGAGGGCTTCTGAAGGCCCGATGACTTCGACGTCGACCCGGTCCGTCTTCGCACGAATCACCGGATACTTAACCGGGCCGTTCACGGCGGTGGCCCAGAGGTTCATGTCGTCGATCGCCCGAGGGCTGCGCGGCCAACGAATGGTTCCACCATGGGGGTGGTGCGAGTGGAACACTTCGGATCCACCGTGCACCAAGCGGAACTTGGCGGGATCGCCGATGTACGAACGGGGAATCGTCGGCGAGGGATCGCCGAACGTATAGGAGCTATACCCCATCGACTCGTCTTCGAACCCAAAATACTCGTGCTGCACATGCATGTTGTTGATGCCGAATGGCTCGCTGCGATAGTTGATCGCACGGCCACCAGGACGGTAGGCATCGGTCAAGGGATCCCGCTGCGGCAGGAAGTCGCCCTTCTTATTGAGCGGACGGAAGGCCTCGTCGCCGACTTCGTGATAAATCAGTACAAACTCCCGAACGTCAGGACCGGTGCCGTTCTTAATGATCGTCTGCCAGCCACTGGAGGCCGGAGTAAGATCCCCGGCGCCGAGCGGCTCCAGGTAGCTTGATCCGCGCGGTTCGACGACGAACGCGCCAAACAATCCCATCACTGTCAGCTCACGGTCCTGGGCATAGGTATGGAACTGGCGGACACCTTCCTGAAGGTTCGGGTGGATATACCACTCGTACTCGCCGCTCTTCTTTTCCTCGACGACGGAATCAGAGTTGGTCGTCGTCGCCACCGCGCCGGTGGAGCTCACGACCATGCTCGATCCATG
>JAUXQT010000044.1 GCA_030682135.1 Nitrospirota bacterium
ATACCCAGCGTGAGCTGAATGCCATCGCGCATCGGTTGAACACGCGCCCGAGGAAATGCCTCGATTTTGCCACGCCCCTGGAAGTTTATGCGCAACTGCGCCATCATTCACCCGTTGCACTTGGAACTTGAAACCGCCCTCCATCGCAACTGGGGTGAACCAGAGGACCGGCGTTATCGAGACATCCGCCAGAAATACGAACCCAATTTCGCATTGAAGAGTCTTGGCCTCATCTTCTGGTTTCAGGGGGGACTGGCATGGATCATCTCCATGCCCCTGTGGCCGGCTCTCACCGTACCGGTCGATTGGGGGGCATGTGATGTACTGGCGGTGACGGTATGGACCGTCGGCATGATCTTCGAAGGCGTCGGAGATTGGCAGCTGTCACGATTCAAGGCCGATCCGGCGAACCAGGGCAAGGTGATGGACCGCGGCCTCTGGCGCTACACACGGCATCCCAACTACTTCGGCGAGTGCCTCATCTGGTGGGGCTTCTCCCTCTTTGCGCTGCCGGCCGGGGCCTGGTGGGCGGTCGTGGGGCCGCTGCTCCTCACATACATGCTCTTGAAATTCTCAGGCGTGACCTTGGTGGAGCAGACCATCGTCGAGCGGCGACCTGCCTATCGAGAGTATATCGCCAGGACCAACGCCTTCATTCCCGGTCCGCCTCAAAAGGGTATGCAGGATTCCCTTTCAGGAAACAGGCGTCATGATTAGCGCGTGTTCCATGACCAGCAGGTTTCGTATCGCGGTGGCATTTCTCGGGTTCATGACGTGCCTTGGAAGCGCCTCCGAACAGGCTTGGAGCGCCGCCTCGCAGACCTATGACTTCAAGGTCTTCCTTGGCAAGGATGAAATCGGGCGCCAGCGTTTTGACATCTCTTCGGAAGGCGACCGGACCCAGGTCCTGGTAGACGCGCAGTTCACGGTCAAGTTCCTGTACATCACGGTCTACACCTATCGGCATACCAACGTCGAAACATGGGAGGGAACGTGCCTGCGAGAGATTCACGCGGAGACTGATGATAACGGCGATTCTTTCTTCGTGCACGGAATCTTTCGGAACGGGCAGTTGCAGGTGCAGACACAGGCCGGGAACTGGATCGGCGAGGGATGTATCAAAACCTTTGCCTACTGGAACCCTGAGTGGATCAAGGGCGAGCGATTGCTGAATTCGCAGACCGGCGAACATCAGCCGGTGTCTATTCTTGCTGTGGGTGAAGAGACGATCCCCGTGCAGGGAGTCCAGACGCGAGCCATCCACCGCCGGATCGTGACGGATAAGTTTGCGGTCGATCTCTGGTACACCTTGAACGGCCGATGGGTCGCGCTGCAATCCACCACGAAGAAGGGCGATACCCTTCGCTATACGCTCCAGTGAGGAAACCATGTCATCTGTGAGGCCGTCACTCTTCATGCCTGTTCTCCTCTTCACGCTCGCAGCCTGCAGCAGCCCTCCACCTATTGGCACCGCGAAAGCTGTGGACTTGGAGCGGTTCATGGGGGACTGGTACGTCATCGCCAATATTCCTAGCTTTATCGAGACGAACGCCTACAACGCCATGGAGTCCTATCGCTTGGCCGAGGATGGCACTGTGGCCACGACCTTCAGCTTCCGCGAGGGCGGCTTTGAGGGGGAGCGCAAGACCTATCATCCGACCGGCTATATCATCGACAGGCAATCGAATGCTGTCTGGGGTATGCAATTCATCTGGCCGATCAAGTCCGACTATCGCATCATCTCCGTGAACGATGCCTACGACCAGACCATCATCGGCAGGATACAGCGCGATTACGTCTGGCTGATGGCGCGAACACCGCAGATATCTGAAGGTGATTACCAGCGGTTTCTGCAGGTCATCACCGAGGAAGGCTACGATGTCTCCAAAGTCCGGAAGGTGCCACAACAGTGAAACTAGTGCGCCCTGGGAAGATATGGAACCTGTCGACCGCTATGTGTTGACGGATCTGCCAGGCGTAAGCACCGAGTTGGCTCTTAACAGCCAGCGCAGGGGAATCATACCGGGCGTCGATGTTGTGGCGGCCTATTTTGCAATCTGGCTTGGTCCGAACCCGATCAATGAGGCGCTGAAGGCCGTATGAAGATTGCGATCGTCGGCACAGGCATTTCCGGGATGGTTGCGGCCTATCTCCTCCATCGCGATCATGAGATCACCGTCTTCGAGGGCGCTGATTATATCGGCGGCCATACCAATACGATCGATGTGGAAATGGCGGGGCGGACGTATGCGATCGATACCGGGTTCATCGTGTTCAATGATTGGACCTATCCTAACTTCATCGCCCTGTTGAATCGGTTGGGCGTGGCGTCACAGCCGAGCGATATGAGTTTCAGCGTGACCTGCGCGCGCAGCGGCCTGGAATATAACGGAACGAATCTCAATACGCTGTTCGCGCAACGCCGCAATCTGTTGCGCCCATCGTTCTATCGCATGATCCGGGATATCCTTCGCTTTAATCGAGAGTCGCCGGAGCTGCTCACGCAATTGGAGCCAGGCCCCTCGCTCGGTTCGTACCTTGACACACACCGCTATTCGAGCGCCTTTATCGATCACTACATTGTGCCGATGGGAGCGGCCATTTGGTCTGCGGATCATGCCGCCATCTTGGGATTTCCGGCCCGTTACCTGGTGCAGTTCTTCAAGAACCACGGCATGTTATCCGTCGATCACCGTCCGACATGGCGCGTGGTTCAGGGGGGATCGCGGCGTTACGCTGAACAATTGGTTGCGCCGTTTCGGGATCGCATCCATCTGAAGTCGCCGGTCGAATCGATCAGCCGCTATCCGGACTTCGTGGAGGTCCGTACCAGTCTCGCCGGTCGAGACGATCGGGCGCTACGGTTCGACCATGTGATCATCGGCGCGCACAGCAATCAGGCGCTCGCGATGCTGGCCGACCCCTCACCGAGTGAAAGAGACATCCTGAGCGCGATCCGCTATCAAGAGAATGAAGCGGTGCTGCATACCGATGCGTCGCTCCTGCCTCGCAGGAAACTGGCCTGGGCTGCCTGGAACTATCATCTCCTGCCCACTCCACCGGATCGTGCGGTGGTGACCTATCACATGAATCGGCTCCAACGTCTGTCAGCCTCTCACGAATTCTGCGTAACCTTGAACCATACGCAGGCCATCGATCCGGCCAAGATCCTGCGCCGTATCACCTATCACCATCCGGTCTATTCGCAAGAAGCGGTTGCGGCGCAGAAGCGGCATGGCGCGATCAGCGGGATCAATCGAACCTCCTACTGCGGCGCCTACTGGGGCTTTGGGTTTCACGAGGATGGGGTGAAGAGCGCGTTGGCAGTCTGCAAGCCATTCGGCAAGGATCTGTCGTCATGAACAGTTGTATCTACACCGGGAACGTTCGACATCGCCGTTTTAGTCCGGTGCCGCACGCCTTCACCTACCGGCTCTTCATGATGTATCTGGATTTAGACGAACTGTCGACGGTGTTCAGACCGCACTGGCTCTGGTCTGTCGATCGGAGCAACCTGGCCTCGTTCAAGCGCAGGGATCACTTCGGCGATTCGGCTATTCCGTTGAATGACGCGGTGCGCGAGTCGGTGCAACAACATACGGGTCTTCGGCCAACCGGTCCCATCAGGCTGCTCACCCATCTCCGGTACTTCGGCTATGTCTTCAATCCGGTCAGCTTCTACTTTTGCTACAACCCTTCAGGCGATCACGTCGAGTCCATTGTCGCAGAGATCACGAATACGCCCTGGGGAGAGAGACATTGTTACGTATTAGGGCCGAAAGACAACCTGGCGGTGGGGTTGCGCAAGCGATACCTCTTAAACAAAGTCTTTCACATCTCTCCGTTCATCGAGATGAACGTGGCCTACGATTGGAGATTTTCCGATCCGACAACCCAACTGGCCATCCACATGGAAAATCTTCGTGACGGCCAACCGTTCTTCGACGCGACGATGGTGCTGAAGCGAAAGGAGGTCTCCAGCGCCGCACTCGCGCAGGTACTCGTGCAATATCCCCTGATGACGGCACAAGTCATCGGAGCCATCCATTGGCAGGCGCTGAAGCTGTGGCTCAAAGGAGTTCCGTTTCTTTCACATCCGAAGAAAGAGAAGGAGGCGTCGCCAGTGGCGACGGATCGATCACACCCATGAATCACACCACCATTCCATCCGATCTGACCATCGAGTCTCCCCTGGCCCGGACCGCATCCCCTTCCCGCGTCCTGGCGTGGCTCTATCGCCTCGCCAGACGAGCGGTGTTCTTCCGACTAAAACCTCTCCGCCATGGTGCGATTACCATCGCCGAAGGCCATCAGCGTCATACATTTGGCGATGTGACCGCAGCCTGTCCGCTTCACGCCACGATTACGGTCCACGATGCCCACACCTATGCCGATCTTGCATTGGGCGGAACGATCGGTGCCGCCGATGCGTTCCGATGGGGTCTGTGGACCTGCGACAACCTGACAACATTGGTGAGGATCTTCGTCCAGAACCGCGAACTATTGGCAGGCATGGAGGGAGGACTGGCGATGCTGACCAAGCCTCTGCTCAAGGCCATCCATTGGCTCAATCGCAACACCAAAGCGGGCAGCAAGAAAAACATTGCGGCCCATTACGATCTGGGAAATGAGTTTTTCCGCCTCATGCTCGACGAGACGATGATGTATTCCTGCGCCTACTTCGAACGGCCCGATGCGACACTGGCAGAGGCTTCGCGGGCTAAGAACGAACGGATCTGCCGAAAGTTACAATTGTTACCGAGCGACCATCTGCTGGAAATTGGCACCGGCTGGGGCGGCTTTGCCATCCATGCCGCCTCACAGTACGGGTGCCGCGTGACCACCACGACGATCTCGCAGCAGCAATATACGGTCGCAGTTCAACGGGCGGAAGAAGCAGGACTGACCGATCGTGTCACGGTGATTCTGAAGGATTACCGCGATTTGCCTCAGTTGACCCAGCAATTCGACAAGCTGGTCTCGATCGAAATGATCGAAGCGGTGGGTTATCAATTCTTCGAGGCATTTTTTGCTGTCTGCAGCCGGATGTTGAAACCCAATGGATTGATGTTAATTCAAGGTATCACGATCGACGAAGACATTTACGAACAGGCCAAGCGGTCTGTCGATTTCATTCAGCACTTCATGTTTCCAGGAAGCTGCATCCCGTCGGTCGCCGCATTGACTCAAGCCTCTGCAACAGGCGGCAGTCTCAGCCTCGTGCAGTTGGAAGACATCGGCGCCCACTATCCCTTCACCCTGCGAGCCTGGCGACACAATCTGTTTGAGAAAAGTTCACAGATCTCGGCGCTGGGCTATCCGCCGGAGTTTCTCCGTCTCTGGCATTTCTATCTTTGCTACTGTGAAGGTGGATTCCTCGAGCGCTCCATCAGTGATGTGCATCTCCTGTTTGCAAAACCTGGGTGGCGTTCATCGCCCGTGGGATGTTAAGCAAAGCCGGAAATTTTGTGGCCTTTCAACTCGGTTGTTGTGCCTCTGTCTTGGGGGCGGCGCATGACGACTCATGGCTCGGGCCCCTCGTCGTGGCCCTCCTCCTTGGCATACATCTCTGGCAAACCCCTCATCCAGGAAATGCGCTTCGATTGATCCTCAGGGTTGGTCTGCTAGGTGCCACCATCGATAGCGTACTCGGCTATCTTGGGATACTGGTATTTCGAGATAGCCTGATGGCTCATTGGCTTTGCCCGCCCTGGCTCATGGCGCTCTGGATGATCTTTGTGACGACTCTTCAGAGCTCCCTCAGTTGGCTTGCGGGACACTATTGGATTGCTGCCCTCTTAGGTGGACTGTTCGAGCCAGTGAGTTATTACGCAGGACAGGAATTGGGCTCGTTGAGTCTGGGGAACCCTGTGCTGGTGACGCTGGCAACGCTATCTATCCTTTGGGCGCTACTCCTGCCTGGTCTGGTCTGGTGGGCTGCTAAACAGACAGAAGGATAGTTATGTGCCTGTCTGCCTGGACTACTTGGCGGCAGGCAATTCCGGGTCCCCGCCGTCAGCCGGCGCGGTGAGGATGCTGGCTCCAGGCCTGCAAGCGGATTCCGGGAAGCAGGGAGGTATGGCGCGGGCGACTGCCTGGTCATCACCCCTAAGCGACAGCGGAGCTTCCGCGAGCAGGGTGTCCGGCATGAACAGCGGCATAACCTCGGCGATGGTGACAGCGCCGGACGGTTCAAGATAGAAAGCCGGCACATAGGCATCTCTGTTGAGATAACCGAATGTTCCACTCGAGAACGCGCCCACGGTAATCGGGCTACTCGTGGTTGGGGCGGGATTCAAGATGGTGCCGTTGAAGAGCACAAACCCCGGAGGGCTGGTCAGCAGCGCCAGGCTGTTGCTCGGAGAGACTGTACCGGTGAAAACTCCGGATACGGCGCCGATGCTGTCGGCGACCGCTCCTGCAACTGCCACGCCGAGCGTTCCACCTGTGACGGTGACCATGATCGGCGCGAGGATTGTCCCCGCCACGCTGGCTGCGCCACCCAATGCTTGAACCGTTGAATTCGAACCAGCCGTCACGTTTGTCGCAGATCCCGCTGCCCTCAGAACAGAACCACCGTTGGCCGTGACATTCACCGCGCCCCCAGTTGAGAGCGATCCCAGGATCGCATTCGTTCCAGCCGTATAATTGATCGCGCCGGTCCCGCTCGTGGTCGTCGCAGCGGGGGCCATCGTGATCGAGCCGGTCGTGGCTGTCACGGCGACGTTATTCGCCCCAACGGCACTGAGGTTGGCAAGCTGCGTGACGGAGTTGCCCGCTGCCAGGCTCACTGCCCCGCCGGTCGATCCGACGGCACCACCGATTGTCAGATTGCCGGCGCTGGCTGAGGCTGAGAAGTTCCCCGACACCGCCGACGCATTGATCGAAAGGGCATTGGCATCGGTCAGCGCGACATTGTTGCCGCTCGTCACGCCGACCGCGCTGAAATTATTTCCTGCGTTCGTCAAGGTGATGTCGTTGACTCCGGCCGCAAGGGTTGTGCTGCCGGCGACCGTGAGCGGGCCGCTCTGGGTCATGGCGCCGTTCGTCGTGGCGCTCAATGTTCCGGAAACCGTCGACGGTCCGAGGACTAGCGCGTTGCTATCGTTCAGGGTCACATTATTTCCGCTCACGATCGAGACGTCGCCGGTGAAATTATTGACATTGTCGAGCGTGATGTTGTTGGCGCCGGCCGTCAGAGTCGTCGTACCAGGGATGATCAGATTGCCGTTATCCGTGATCGCGCCCCCTGCGGTCACCGTGAGGTTCCCGCCTGCCCCCAGGGTGAGGGCCGGGAGGGCCA
>JAUXQT010000073.1 GCA_030682135.1 Nitrospirota bacterium
ACACCAGGTAAACGACGAATCGTAACGGTACTGGTCGTGATAGACCCGCTCCCAGGACCGATCCGGATAGTCCCCTAACGGGTTCCCGACTTCGATGACCGGCTGGAGCGCGGTCAACGCCAGGACTTTGTCCGCCACCGCGACGGCGGCGACCGTCCCCACGGAGACTTTTAAGAACTGCCGACGTGACAAAAACATGGGTAACACCTCCTAAGAGTTGAGGGCTTCAATAAGCCCACGCGACTTCACCGACGCACAGCGGAACGTTCAGACCACCCCCCTTCCTTCAGACAGAGCGATGCCAGAAAACAGAATAATCGAATAGTTTTCGAACGACGTTTCGGCCGAACTTATCGATTTATTATGAATACCTAGCATCATGGGCCTTCTAAGTTCGCAATATTCGCACCAACTAAAGGAAACCATACGTCCATGAATAATCAATGTAAGTAGCAGATATATATAATAAATATTGAAATTCTAAGGCCTTTTAAATTGCGACTGAATCTTCGCATGTGGGTACTCGCCGTACCACTTTCTCAAAAAAAAGCTGTGATATTAAAAAACTATCTATAAATCAATAGCTTGAGCCAGAACGTCAAGTGCTACCTTTTGGTAGCACTTCAGAGAGATTGTAACGAAGGTAACGGGGGGATGAATGATGTTTGTTGCTCCGGTCGCTTGACAGTCTCGTTCCTACTCAGTAGAATCCCACCCCTTGCACCGACTGTGATTGGGCGGGAATAGCTCAGTGGTAGAGCATCGCCTTGCCAAGGCGAGGGTCGCGAGTTCAAATCTCGTTTCCCGCTCCAATTTTCCGTCGGGCACGATTTAAATATTTCCTCAAAGATATTCCATCAAGAAAAGCTCGGTCCTCAAGGCCTCTTCATTTCCGTAATTCTCTGACAGATCTACTCTCCGTCGAAAGTATTTATCAGCCTTCCGACACAGGTATCGCTTCGCTGTTTTACCGATGTATCGTGAGTCGTCGCAGAGGAGAGAGCGTGTACTGGTTCCACTGTCCTAGCTATGATTGATCAAAGCGGTGAAAATCAGTCTATTAGATTAAAACTTTAGTGGGTTGCACGCAGAAGAGATTGCAGGCGTCCTACTTGTTCGGCTGCGCGGGAAAGTTCCTTCGGCAGGAGAGGGACACGGCTAAATCGCCCCTGATGATAGAGGGCGGTCACATCCGCCACTACGGGCCCGGCTGCCCCCCATTTCCGCTCCACCTGTCTTGCAAATTCAGCGGCAGTAACGGCTGGAAGCTTGGACAGGCCCTTCTTCTCCAACGTACGAAGCATGCGGGCGTAGAGCTGTACGATCGCATGCTGTGAGGGCGCAATCGAGAGATGCATACTGGCCCAGAGGCCTATCCTGTCCCGGAGCATAAGTAGGAGCAAGGCCAAGCCGACCACCACCACTCCCGTAATACACTCCAACACCCCCGGCTGGACGATTCGGGACATACGCGCCAGCCGCGTAAGTACATGGCCTATTGGGGCGCTTAACGCTGAAATCCAGCTACTCACTCTCTCACGCAATGCATCACTGCCTTCTCGAACTTCGTGAACAACTGCCAATTGATCTTTCCCGCTATAACGAACGAACAAACGATCCCACTGTAATCGGAATGATTCCCCAAATCGTCGAATAGACTCCCATCGAGAGGTCCCGGCCGCTGCACTGACGCTGGGCGTGGGATCCATCGTGATCCAGCCTGATTGCGGGAAGTAGACCTCAACCCAGGCATGCGCGTCCCGCTGGCGCACAGTGAAATACCCTCCAAACTCGTTCCATTCTGTGGCCAGGAATCCTGTCACCAGTCGCGCGGGAATCCCTATCGTGCGTAGCATCATGACCATCGCCGTTGCGTAATGCTCGCAGTATCCCGTCTTACGTACGAATAGAAATTCATCGAGCGGATGATTCAATGTCGCCGTATCGGCCTCAAGGCTGTACCGA
The DNA here is from genome assembly GCA_030682135.1 of Nitrospirota bacterium. Lineage (GTDB taxonomy): Bacteria > Nitrospirota > Nitrospiria > Nitrospirales > Nitrospiraceae > Palsa-1315. Next base: position 1,966 of record JAUXQT010000073.1, read on the forward strand.
TAGTTATCCAAAAGATGCTGCTGGATCGCGAGCGTTTGTCTAAATGGGGTCGAGACCTGCTGAACGACTCGATGCGCTAGGTCGGCAACCTGCTGTGATTCTACGGGAACTTGGAGGTAGCGGGAACGAATTGAGTCGGGATAGGCCAGAACCATCGCGGCCTGGTCGCCTGCGACGAGTTGCGGGACCTGAGAGGTGACGGAGTAGCGGGCACGAGAAGAAGGAGAGAGCGGCAAGTGGAGGCCACTCATGCCATCAATCTGTACGGCAAGAAAATCGCCGCTCACAAGTTCCGCGAATGGAGCGGCAAACAAGACCGGAGTATCGAGCGTTTCCAGCAGAATATCTTGGCGGATCGGCACGGACAAACTGTCCGGGAGACGGCTGCCAGCTGGACGAGCAAGGAACACCCCCTCCGCCACGAGGCTCAATGAACGGCGACGGGTTCCGCTGTGGCTCCACGATCGTCCATTGTATTGATCGTAGGCGAGGCCGCGCAAATGGAGGCGATCTTTCGCAACAGTCGGTTGGTCGGGTAATTCAACCCGCATGACGATCTGAGGATCCTGTTTGACAGACCCAATCGTCCCCAGATCAACCCGATCGGAAAATCCCGTCGTCCGTAGCGCTTCTCCATGTGTTTTTTGTAGTACGCCGGCCCCGATACGAGGAATCACAAAAAAGATGGCAAGTGTCAGACCAACCGTCATGACGGCGATTCCGTTCGTCAACCAAAAGAAACGCTGAGTGATCCTGCCCAGAAATGTTGCGTGACCGGCCGCCATGCTCGTGGGTGTGATGACGGCAGAGGCTTCGGTTGTTTCCTGGGTCAAGTGATACAGCAAGAGTGTCCAAACCGCCCCGAGCAGGTACAGCAGAAAAATCGGCAGATACCACGCATCGGTTGTAAGTGCGGCGGAGGCCAGGATTGCCATGAGGCTGATAGCATAGAGATGCCGATAATCGCACCGCTGCTGAAGGGTGAGCAACTTGATGCCCAGTAACATGACCAAGAAATGGATGCCAGCCGGGAGAAGATCTTGTGATACCGCCGTGAGATCGATCAGAAATATGACAAAGGCGCCAATCAACAGAACGTTCCAAATGGTTGGGGAGACGGTCACCTGTGCCATCGCCCGCCGAACGAGAGCAATTCCTCCCGCATCACACAACGTGACGATGAGGATGATTGCCGTCGGAATGGCGATCCAGAAGGGAACACTTTGCGCAAACACCAGTCCGCTAAACGCAATGATGGCGAGGAGGATGGAACTGATCTTAAAGGCTTGATCAAAAGGCATGGGTTAACTCTTCGAGTTGCGCCGCGTGGAGCACTCGATCGGCCTGTATCGCGCTTGTAGATGCCGCCTGCTCCGACCAGGGGACGACCGCCACCGTGTAACCTCGATCGGTTTCGTGGGGGAGCGATAGGTATTCGCCTCCGTGGTTGATCTCATTGGTCTCAGGTGGATGCCGTTCGCAAAGCGCCAATAGGCGTAGCATCGCAAAGAGATGGGCAGATCCCGACCCGAGCCCCGAGTCCTCCCTCCCAACGATCAGCCGCACCGGGTACGTCCGTTCGGTCAGTTGCCAGAGGAGCGATGCGACGAAGGTTACGCTTCGTTCGAATAACGGTTCGCTTTCGTCTGGAGCCACGATGGAAAGAACGATCAGGATGCGGCGCTGATCTTCCTCTTCGGTTTCCCGCACGATGAGCTGGGATGTGCGGGCCGTCGTCATCCAATGAATGGATCGCGAGTCATCGCCCGGCTGATAGAGGCGTAAATTGTAAAGTTGGGTCCCATGTCCTCGCCGTGAGAGAGACTCGCCTTGTCCTTCGCTGACCAATTCGTCCATGAATCGCAGGGCAAGTGGCTTGATGGGAGGACTGACAAGCAGGTGCGCTTCCGTGGCGTAAAACCCTTTCTTGAGAAATAACCCAAATGGAAATAGCGTCTGCGCCCGGATGCCTTCAAACCGAATCCAACCTCGTTTTGTCGCGAGCAGGGGATAGGACAGGAGTATCGAGCTCTGTGCGGGGAGGAGGTGAATGGCAAGCCCTCGGTCGACATCCTGGCCTTCGACAACATCGAGCACACGCAGGGAAAAGCTGGGCAGGTGCCGATGCCGGTTGCTGACTGAGAGCGTGAGAGTGGTCGGCTCATTGGCCATGATGAGATCTGGCACATGCCGTCGGATTTCCAATCGGCGAAGACAATGCTCGGAGAGCAGTCCGGATATCACGATGAGGCTGAGCATCATCGCCAGCAGTAAATAGAATAGATTGTTGCCAGTGTTAATGGCAGCGAGCCCGATCCCGAACGTAAACAGAAGAAACCTGGTCCCTTCTGGCGTAAGGCGAATCGACCGCCGACGGGACAGACCTCGCAGGGACGAAAAGACCGAGGAGGCGTGGAGATTCAGGACTACCCGCATCAAGCCTATACCTCATCCAGTTGGCAAACAGCAGGATGCTCAAAAGGCCGTCCAGCAAGGCCGCAGCGAGTGAAGGCCCGAGGCGTACCCTCGTGGTACGTTGAGGACCTGAACGATGCGAGAACGAGGCTGGCGGGCTTTTTCAGCGTCCTGCTAGACGGGGACGGAAACGGTCTCAACGATATCGAGGACCATGCGTTCGGCCTGCTCAAAGCTCTGGGTCCGCATCCCATGGGTCCGATTCAGCATGACACGGTGGGATAACACGATCGGCGCCAGCTCCTTGATGTCGTCGGGAAGGCAATAGTCGCGTCCCCGGACAACCGCCAATGCCTTGGCAGCCTTGCTCAACGCGAGCGCGCCACGGGTACTTACGCCCAGAGAAAGAAGTTCACTCTGACGGGTTGCTTGCACAATCGCGAGCAAATAGTCAGTCAAGCTCTCTTCCATATGCACCCGATCGACGCGGGCCTGTAATGCCAATACTTCGTGAGCCGTCAACACTGCTTCCAATGCTTCAGCCGGATGCAATGAATGTGGCCGGTCGAGCACCTTCCGCTCTTCCTCAAGCGAAGGGTATCCAATAGAGAGGCGCATCAGAAATCTGTCAAGCTGAGATTCCGGAAGGGGAAATGTCCCATGATATTCGGCAGGGTTCTGCGTCGCGATGACCATAAAGGGCTGCTCAAGCGGATGGGTCTGATTATCGACGGAAATCTGTGCCTCGCTCATCGCTTCCAGAAGACTGCTCTGAGTCTTCGGCGTGGTGCGATTGATCTCATCGGCCAGTACAACATTGGCAAAAATTGGACCCGGTATGAACTCAAACCCCTGTTTTTGCCGATTGAACATGGAGACCCCGACGATGTCGGAGGGCAAGAGATCGCTGGTAAATTGAATGCGCTTGAACGAACAGTCAAGTGACCTGGCCAAACTATGCGCCAACGTGGTCTTACCGACCCCGGGCACATCTTCGAGCAGCAGATGGCCACGAGCCAGAAGGCAGACCACCGCCATTTCAATCACGTGGGTCTTCCCCTTGATGACCAGCTCAATATTGTCCTGGATCGCCCGGATGGTGTGAACTGAACTCATGTTGAGATTAGTGGTCCTGGTGGTTCAAACGTGCAGAGTGGTCTGACACGATCGAAGTCTAACAAAGGGTCTGGAGACGGTCAATTTTCACGTGAGTTTTTGCATCGACCGGTCTAGAGACGTTGATGTGTAATGATTTGCGGAGGCAGGCTGCTCTTGTACCGGTCTATTCTGGCGCGAGGATTAACATCCAAGGAGGGGTCTCCTCGACCATGTCGGAAAACCGTCTGGCGGTACTACTAGAAGGGATTCCTGGAAAGACGGCTCCGCGGCGAATCTGAACGGAGCGGAATCGATAGGTCGGGCCCTGCATCGGGAGAAGAGGGAGCACGCGTGGAATCTCTCTGCGTAACGGGCTGCAATCTGACAGGTTCAGGGTCTCGCCTTGCGCAAGGCTCGAGAGCCGCCCGAAGATTTCGCCGAAAATCGTCGGGAGATTCGCTGCTGTGAACGGCTGATTGTTCGGTCGATAGCAGGCCTCGTCGAGAAGTTGTGCGAGGATTTCCCAGAAGACCTGGGTATCCACGGCTCCAAGGACACATAAAAGGCCTCGGCGCGCCAACAAGTCGAGCAGAGCCAGGGGGCCTCGAATCTCAAACTTCCAAGGCGGAAAGAGCAGTGCACGGTCCCCATGCTGAACCTCCAGAGCCTGTTCGCCTGCATATTGGGTCTTCCGGAATGTGCCTTTGGTTCGATGGAGCTCTTGCGTGATGATCTGATCGGATAATCTGGTCGGTTCGTAGGCAAATGTGGGGGTCGCGGGAGCCCAACAGGTTGCGATGGTATAGCGCGGCGCGAGCTTCCCAGCTTGATCTAGGCTACTCAAATCGAACATGTCGTGGTTTCCGAAGAATTGAAACGAGAGCCCGTTCCGGGACCGCAGGCCGTTGAGTCGCTCCCGTTCCGGATGGAGCGGGCCACCCAGCTGTGACCCTGGCTGAAGCCGATCAAGTGCATGGAGAATCAACTCACGCTGTCGCTGTTGAAGGGGAACCACATATTGCTCGACCAGTTCAGTGGCAAACGTGAGGTCGCCAGCGCCCACATCGAGGAGGGACGCCACATCCGCATTGAGCAACAAGTCAAAGGGATTTTCGTGGGAATGCGCGAATGCCTCAATTTCTTCGCTCCGCAGGGAGCTCATTGGCCATTGGGACGTCGGACCTTCAACAACACCGAGCCATACACACAAAGCCCGCACGGCTTTTGTCGGGGGTAGGCCCGTGAGTTCTTTGAGTCTGGGACCTGGAAGATCCTGAATCCGTGCGGCTTCCGCATTTCCCAGCGCCACGGTTATGGCGTCGCGGATGGTGGCAGACAGATCGGCACGATGGGCTTCCTCAATCAACCGTTTCAACGTCGCCGTGAGCCGGCTCGCTTCAACAAGTTTGCGTGAGGCTTCCCACTCCTTCTCTCGTTCCTGCAAGAGCTGTGTGACCTGTGAACGGAAGTCTGCAAGGACCTGTGCGGTGGAATTCATGAATCGATTGGTGGAGATTCGTGTTGGTAGATCAGTCGATGTTCAGCCGGCGAATGTCTGTCAGCATAACGACCTGGGCCACGAGCGTCAAGGATCACGTCTTGCCGCATCGCGAGACCTATGTTAGGTAGAGATCATGCGTAACACTGCTGGACCGTTCGCAAGGCCCGCGATCTTTGCTATGTGCCAGCTGTTATGGGTTGTTGGAGCCTTGTGGGGCTCCGTAGCCTGCACGAGTGGAGGCGGAGCGGTATCTTCAATCTCCTCGCAGGATAGCCAACGTACCCCGTTCCAGGAATGGCAGATCATCGATACAGCGACGGGTCTATCGGTTTCTCTCGCCCAGTGGACCTCGCTGTTGCTGCAGCAGGACATCATCTATCTGGGCGAGGAGCATCACAATCGATTTCACATTGATGCAGCAATAACGCTGCTCCGGAGGTTGAAGGCGGAGGGGCGCACACCGGTCCTGGCCATGGAAATGTTCGGCTGGGACGGCCAAGCAGCATTGGATCAGTATCTTTCCGGTTCCGAACCGACCAGACAGGCATTCCTCGAGGCTGTCAGATGGAGGCAAAACTGGGGCGGTTCTTACGAAGACTATGAACCGCTGGTCCTGTTGGCAAAGGAGCAACATTGGACGGTTCGGGCCATGAATCCCCCAAAGGCCTTAGTCCGAAGCGTCGCCCAACAGGGATTGGCTCAGGCACAATCTGATCCGGTCATGACGGAATGGGGCATGAAGGACGAAGCCATCGTCGATGATCCGGTCTACCGAGCCCGCATACTCGAACAACTCCAGGCCTGTCATGGCGGCGGGAATGATAGTCTCTATCAGACAATGTATGAAGCCTCCATGGTCCGAGACGAAGGAATGGCCAAGACCTTGGTCAATCGCCTCAACCGGATTCGCTCAGGAGCTGATCTGATGGCCGGGCCGCTGGTGAGCTATACCGGCGGAGGACATATTCAGTATAACCTTCCAGTTCCGAAACGAGTGGTCCGTCGCCTGTCTGATCCAGTCCGCCAAGTGAGCATCTACATGACGTCGTTTGAGGTGGGGCGTATCGAGGAACTACAAGAGATGATCCGTGAAAAGATTGCGGATTATCTCTGGCTGACTCCGGTCAGTAGCCAGGGGCCGCCCCGCCGATGCCGATAGAAACTCGAATCGTGAGCGGCACCGACCACTTCAGGGTGATCGCCTCTTACATGTATCTATAAAGGAGAAGTGATGTCTGACAAGCCTGTGATTGCCCAGCGAACTCCCTGCACGTTAGAGGTTGGTCCTGGAACCATCTATTGGTGTCGATGTGGTCGTTCAAAGACACAACCGTTTTGCGATGGATCCCATACGGGGACTGAATTCTCACCGATGGAAGTCCATTTCGAAGAAAAAAAACGAGTCTCACTCTGTGGCTGTAAGCACACAAAGAAGCCGCCTTTCTGCGACGGCTCCCACTCGAAGATCTAACGGGCCGCATTCCGACCGGCGCAAAGCAGCGCCATCGGATTTCGGGAAATGACTCGTTGATGGCTCCGGGAGGATCTCGAGGCCTCATGATTGCCGGTAAAAAATAGACGAACTCTTGACAGTTTAATCGAGCCGTCTCAGACTACGCGGGAACATCAGTTGGAGTCGTTCGCGATTGGGAACACAGCGCATGCGAAATAAGATCCCCTGCTCTGCTGAGCGGTTAAGCCTCCTGGACCCTCCCATGATCCAGGCAGTGGTGGATCGCAATGCCTTTCACATCGGCAGCCAATACCTCTCCGAGAATCGCGTTCGGATTGTCGAGGCCGATGATGCGCAGATTTCGTCCGCCGTCATTGGAAATTCCGGCCTCTACGAACAGACGATCCGTCTCAAGGAGGGGCATCTCATCTCAAAGTGCAGTTGCTCACTACCCGAAGAGCCCATGTGCCGCCATTGCATCGCGGTTCTGCTGGAGTATCATCGGTGGGCGCAGCCAAGGAACGGTCAACAAAAGAAAACGAAACCATCGGCAGCTCCGCAGCCGGCACAGGCTCCTCCGACTAACAATGGTGCGTCTACACCAACACCAACAGCTGCCGCAACGACGACGGACTTCAAGCTGGGGGAGGTGATGGCCTTCATCGAATGGCTACAGCCCACGATCAAGGCGTTGGAACGAGGCCAACCATTGCCTGATTCACCGAAGCTCGGTGGCGAACTAGCTCCCTGGACTCTAGCCATTCGCAATTTGGAAGAGCGCCGCAGGGAGAGCGAAGACGTGCGGATCAACCTGGAATCCGACATGCGGGACCGAGAGGCCTATGTCGGACGCTTGACGCAACAGCTGCAAGCCTCGATGGAAGAGATCAAGGCCACCCAAGCCAGCGCTCAAAGCCTGCAACAAGAACTTACCGCTTGCAAAGAGATGCTGGCGAAGGTTTCCGAGGTCGCGTCCGAGGTCGGGAGTTACGACAGTCAACTGAAGTCTCTGGCCGGTGAGGTCTTATCAAAAGGGTCACAGCTCGACAAGTTGGCCAATTCATTCAGGGAAGTTTCCACGGCATTAAAAGCGCTGACCAAGCCCTCCGGCACCTCCTAACCCATACCGCTTCGCACCCTCTCCGACTCTCTACCCTCGCAACCAAAACCATTGCGATTGGCCAGCCGATTTCAGTATAATGCGGCCCTTGTTCGTCTAATTGATGAAGGGAGGGTCGAGTGATGAAAAAGATCGGCGCAGAGGTTCTCGCAGCGGCTAGCATGGTCCTGCTGACTGGTGTCACCTATGTTCTGGCGAATGAACCGCATGGTGAGGGGGCACCGGACTATAGCGGGGTGACCAGTATCTATTACACATTGATCGGGCTGATCCTCGCCTATGGCTTCTACGACTCCTTCCTCAAGAAGTCCTAGCCATATACAGATCAATTGAGTTCGGTCCCTGCCCAATGTCATTTGTATTGGGCAGGGACCTTTTCTCCCCTTACCTTCCACGTATGAACCCTACTCACCGGTTCCGCTGGAGCAATGGCTCAAGCGCTGGGAAGATATTTTCAACAATTACGCGATAGCCTTCTCCCGTCGGATGAATACCGTCCGATTGATTGAGCAAGGAGGAGCCTGCCACACCATCGAGAAAGAATGGAATCATCGTGAGGTGATATTGATTCGCCAGTGCGCGATAGAGCGCCTCGAACCCTGCGGTGTACTCCATGCCATAATTGGGAGGGAGTTTCATTCCGGCTAACACAACAGTGACCGACGACTGTTGAAGTTGCTGAATGATCCGCTCAAGGTTGCTCTTCGTCTCTTGAAGACTGAGGCCACGAAGCCCGTCATTGGCGCCTAACTCTACAATGACAATCGAGGGTTTGCTGTTCAGAACCCAGGTTACCCTCCTCAGTCCACCGGCCGTCGTCTCACCGCTGACTCCCGCATTGACGACCCGATAGGAATACCCAACCACGTCGAGCTTCTGCTGTAGCTGAGCGGGATAAGATTCATGCTGTGTCACACCGAAACCGGCCGTCAGGCTGTTGCCGAAGGCGACAATTCTTGGCCGTTCGGCAGAGACTTGGGCCTTCGGCCGACCAGGCTGTGCCGTGACATCGGTTCCCAGTTGTTGCCCAACACCTTCGCGAGGAGCATTTGAAATGGGAGGAGAGGGCGTATTGGCACGGTCACAGCCGTAGAGAACGATGAAGGAAAGGCAGAATAATAGTTTTGTGAGGAGCCATAAGTGACGCATATTTTTTGAGTATAATATAGGCTTCACATAGACGATACGGTAGGAGCCTGACGAACATGATCATACTCGATCACCTCACGATGCGCCTGGCCGGCGGCGGTCGTCAGATCACGATCCTCGACGACATCACCGTCGCAATCCCTGACAAGCAACGCGTGGCCATCGTCGGTCCATCGGGAAGCGGCAAGTCCACTTTGCTGGGCCTCATCGCAGGGCTGGACCAGCCAACGTCCGGATCCATCACGATAGACGGAGTCGAGATCTCTACAATGCGAGAGAACGCCCTGGCACGATATCGCCGCGATCACATCGGCTATATCTTCCAATCTTTTCACCTCATTCCCACCCTCACGGCCTTGGAAAATGTCCTGGTGCCATTAGAGTTGGCCGGAATACGTGGAGCGCAGGCTCGTGCCACGGACCTGTTAGGTGCTGTCGGTCTTGCAAGTCGTTTGTCCCATTATCCCGTCCAACTGTCGGGAGGCGAACAGCAGCGAGTGGCTGTGGCCAGAGCGTTCGCCTGTCGCCCACCGATTCTGTTAGCGGACGAGCCAACCGGCAACTTGGATTCGGCCACAGGGCAACATATCATGAGTCTGCTCCTGTCGCTCCATCGCGATTTCGGCACCACCCTCGTCCTCGTCACGCATGATCGTTCCATGGCCTCCTCCATGGAACGAATCATTGCGTTGCGCGACGGTCGCATCGAATCCGATAGCCTCAATGACTCAGAGCCTTCGGTCGCAGAGTCACCACGGTGAACCCCTTCATCTTCAGCATGGCCTGGCGGGAAACCAGAGGCGCCTGGCGCCACTTTCTCTATTTCTTCGCTTGCATTGCGATCGGCGTCGGGGCCTTGGTCGGGGTATCGCTGTTTGGCATGAACGTGGATCGTGCCGTCACGAAAGAAGCGCGCGGCCTATTAGGTGGCGATCTCGAAATTCGCCTGACACATCCCCTGAGTCTTGCCGGGCAAACGGTGCTGGACTCTCTGGGCGAACGAAACATGGTCTTCACCCATGTGAGTGAACTCATCGCGATGGCTGCGCGCACCACTCAATCGCCCTCCGGCTCCCAATCGACTCAGATCATCGAACTCAAAGCCATCGAATCGGCCTATCCCCTCTACGGAGCGATCCGGCTCGACCCGGCGCAATCGCTCGATGGCCTGCTCCATCCGGATGAACATCGCTGTGGCGGACATGCCTGCTTTGGAGCCGTGGTACAGGAGTCGCTGCTGATCCGGATGGGCCTCGCCGTGGGAGACCATTTCAAAGTTGGCCACGAGGTGTTTTTAATTACCGGCATCGTCCGGACCGAGCCGGATCGAATGGCCAATGCATTCAGCCTAGGCCCGCGAGTGATGATTGCCCAGGAGGGGCTTCGGGCAGCGGAACTGATCAAGCCGGGGAGCCGAGTCCGAGAGCGGTATCTCCTGAAGATACCGCCCGGCATACCGCTGGAGCCGCTCCTCACTGAACTGCGTGGCCGGCTGGCGACAGATTCCGTACGCATATCCAGCTATCGCGCGGCCCAGCCACAGTTGAAACAATTTCTCGACCAGCTCTCCCGTTACCTCGGGCTAATTGGTCTCACGGCGCTATTCATCGGCGGACTGGGGGTCGGGACCTCGATTCACGCGTTTTTGCGCGACAAACAGCGAACGATCGCGATCTTGAAAGCGCTTGGCGCCGATTCGACCATGGTCGTCTCGACCTATGTGGCGCAAACGATCATCTTAGGTTCAGTGGGGAGCTTCGCGGGAATCCTCTTGGGGATCGGGCTTCAACGGATACTCCCTCCCCTTATGGCCGGTCTCTTTTCGTCCGACCTTCTCGAGCAATTGGGCGTCTCCTCAGAGCTGTCATGGTCCTCGATGGGGCCCTTGATGAAAGGGGCCACACTGGGATTGTTGTCGACACTACTATTTACCCTCTGGCCTCTCCTGAAGACTCGTGACATTCACCCTGGTGCAATCTTTCGGCACGATGCTGAGCAGGCGACGGTCGAGCAGCAGACAGCTCCTGCACGATGGTGGGTAAGATGGGGACTGACCGACCGCGTAAATGTTGGCACGGCCTCAGGAATCATTCTCGGGCTCTGCGCGCTTTCGGTATGGCAAGCAGGCTCATGGTCGATCGGGTTCCTGTTTCTCGGAGCATTGTCTGTCGCCATCCTCCTCCTCTTCGTCTGCGCGCAAATGTTCGTACGACTGCTGGGCTGGATGCCATTGCCACGCGTCTTGAGCCTTCGTTATGCCGTCGGCAATATCGTGCGGCCAGGAGGGCAGGCAGCGGGTATCATGGTCGCCATCGGTATCGGAGCCATGATGATTGTTACGGTGACGTTGGTGGAGCAGGCGTTGCTGCACCAAGTGCAGGAGAGTCGACCGGCGGATGCCCCGACCTTCTTCTTTATCGATATTCAACCCGATCAGGCACAGGAGTTCGTATCGCTGGTACAACGCCAGATCGGAGGGGCGATTCCTGAACTGACGCCACTGGTACGCTCACGCCTCCATGCGATCAATGGGCAGGTCGTCACCGCAGAAGAGAGCCTTCAGAAGGACGAGAAGCGATCGGAGGGGAAAGAGGAGCGGGGGAAACAATGGTATCTCACCAGGGAATATGTATTGACCTTTCTCGAACAGCTTCCGAAAGATAATCGGCTCGTCAAAGGGGAATGGTGGAAACCTGGGCAGGTCTTCTCCGCCCCTCACGTCTCAGTAGAAGAAGACGCCGCCATGCACTTGGGTCTCGAAATCGGCTCACTCGTGGAACTCGATATTCAGGGGACTACCCTGTCGGCGGAAGTGAGCAGTATCCGGAAAGTCGAGTGGGGGAATTTCTCGACGAACTTCTACATGATCTTTTCCCCGGGAGCGCTCGAAGGGGCGCCGTTTACCTATGTGGCGACCGTGCGAGTCTCGCCGGATCAAGAAGTGTCGCTGCAACAGGCCGTCGTCGCATTATTTCCCAACGTCAGCGCGATTCATATCGGCGACGTGCTCAACAGTTTTGCGCGAGTGCTCGATCGCCTTTCGCTGGCGATCAGGGCTGTCGCATTATTTTGCGTCGTGGCCGGTTGGTTGGTCATGGCGGCGGCGCTCGCCGCAACACGCTATCGGCGCCTCTATGAATCGGTGATCCTGAAAGCGCTCGGCGCCACTCGCGGCCTGATAGGGCGGGCGTTTGCCATCGAGTATGTCTTGTTAGGCACGGTGGCCGGATTCATCGGCCTGTCGCTCGGGACAGTCTTGTCATGGGCGGTGTTGCGATATCTGTTCGATCTCCCCTGGAGCCTGCATCCACGGGTGCTTGGCATCGGCCTCTTCCTGACCATGTTATTGACGCTGGTCGTAGGGTTTGCCAGCACCTATCGGATTCTAGGCCAGCGGCCGCTCGCCGTACTTCGACACGAGTAAGGTGCAGCCAAGAGCAGGTCCCTGTTGTTCATGCACGCGTAGCTCAAACCATCGAACCAGTTGGCTCGTGAATGAAGAAAACGGGCCGGCCATCAGACCGCGTAATCCGGCAGACGCAGATCGAGAATACGGCGAATACGGCGTTCCTCTGAATGGAGAAATCCTGAAAACCTGAGACCGACGCCGTCGGTAAAGCGGGCCCGCACGATCGCCTCGTCGATCATGATGGGAAGATCGTATTCACCGGACTGAAGCTCCAGCATCACGTGGCATCCCATCGGAAGTCGTTGGTTCGTTCTGATACGGCATCCTCGCAGAGACAGATTCACCGTAGTCCCTTCAACCACGACCCGTTGGGTCGGATCGTGAACGGGCCGAACCTGGGCCGGATACTGAACAGGGACACGCTCATAGTTTCGACGAGGATTCGATGTGAGTTTGCCGAGGAAGGAGGTAAAGCGATGGGCACAGAGCTGACAGCGAAAGGGATAGATGGTCAAGGTGCCAAGGAGTCGCTCTGCGACTCCTAATCGAGGGGCCAATTTTGTTTTCGCGGTGCCGCACTTCGGACAGTTCGCAGTGCGCATGGTCAGTCAGCGCTCCCGTGATTCGCCGTTGAGAGACGATGGTAGTCCGTTTAATTGAGGAGACAGTGTACCGACACCTTCTACCACGCAACAAGCCCTCATTCAGGGGGGGGGAGTGAGATGAAGGTAGGCCAGCCTATATCCTGTCAACCCTACTGCGAAGGGTGACAGCCGTCACGGCTTCCCCCTGTTCCCTCTCCTTTTACGATCGTTCATCAACGGCTTTGAGATACTGCCGTAGCACGGCCCCATCCCGTTTCCGCACGTTTACCGTAATCCGTAGCTGCTCCAGGTACTGTTCCAAGGTTTTCCCACCAAGATCGATCTTCCGAGAGGCAAAGAACTCTCTCACATCTCGTTCGAGTGTTGGGGTAGCGAGGCTGACAATCCCTCCACACATGCGACGCAGACCTTGCTTGGGGAATAACTGGTCCATCTTCTCCCAGTTCGCTTTCACAAAGTCCCAGGCCAATTCTCTGCCATACACGTTGCCCAAGATGGCACTGACGAGAAATGGCGCGTCTTGTGTGCGAATTTCTCCGCTAATAGTGCGGGAGAGTGTGCGTTCAAGCAACACCGGAGACTGGAATGCCGCGAGCGAGAAGAGATAGCGCCGTTCTTCCTGGGGTGTAGAGGCGCTCAGAAAACATGCGTTAAATTCGTCGTACCTGGCTGCATCGCCTCTATGTGCAAGGATCGCCACGAGCGCTGGCACAACATTAGGATCGACCGCTGCCGCATCCTGCCTGTACGCCACATACAGCTCTGCTGCGCAGCCTTGGATCGCGGCATCGTTACCAAGTTTTCCTAGCGCTCCTAGCAACTCACCCCGTAATTGCTTCGTCCCTTCACTCTCGCCGCTCCGAGGGGCCCACCCCAAATCCGCTACGGCGGGACCGAGGCGTGCACGAACAAAATCTTCCAGGGCTGGCCGATCCTCCACTGCAATGACCTTGTTGAGGAATGAAAAGGAGTCTACCAAGACAGCCCAGACATTTTTGTCCCGCTCCGCCGTGAAACGAGCCGTCAGGTCCAGATATTCCGTGAGGGGCATGAGACCTGCGACGGTTGTGGCCCAGGCGTCGTTGATCAGATTGAACCGCTCGGTAGCGGCAAGCTGATCGATGCCACCGTTCAAAAGACGACTGAGCAGGTCCGGCGCATAGCGCACTCGATAGAATCCATGGCCCCCCTCATTCAGCAGCACAGATTCCCAGTCTTTCGGGAGGGGAATGGTCGTGTCTTTCTCCGTCAGGAGCATGCGGGTAGTACGGCTCTTACCGCCGACGGCGATGCGCAGCTGGAGGGGAATCTGCCATGTCTGTTTCTGTGATGGCCCGGACTCGGCTTCGCTCAGATAACTGAACCGCTGTTGGGTGATGGTCAGTTCGGACGACGGGCTCACGTGGGCGGTCACGAGCGGAAACCCTGGCTGAAAGATCCATCCGTTCATGAGTTCCGGCACCGGCTGTTTGGCGATCTTCCCCAGCGAAACCCAGAGATCGCTCGTGTCCGCATTGCCATAGGCATGTGCGTGCAAGTAATCCCGAACTCCGTCACGGAAGACCGTCGGACCGATATGCTGCTCCAGCATGCGCAGAACCGACGCGCCCTTTTCATAGGTCAACACGTCGAACATCGCGTCGGCATCCTTGGGCGCCTGCACCGGATATTCGATCGGTCTGGTGCTGCGCAGGCCATCGACAGAAAACGCCGCCGAGCGCGAGACGCCGAAACTGTCCCATCGTTTCCATTCCGGCTTCCAGGCATCCACGGCCAACATTTCCATAAACGTGGCGAAGGCTTCATTCAACCAGAGGCCATTCCACCAGGACATGGTGACCAAGTCTCCGAACCACATATGCGCGTTTTCATGTGCCACTACATCGGCCACGCGCTCCAGTTCGCTATGCGTGGCGCTCTGTCGATCGACCAGTAAGGCCGTTTCACGATAGGTGATAGCCCCCAAGTTTTCCATAGCACCTGAAGCAAAGTCAGGAATGGCGAGCAGATCCAACTTGTCCCCGGGATAAGGGATTCCATAATATTGTTCAAAAAATGACAGCGACGCTGCCGCTATGTCTTGGCCAAATCGCGCAAGATGCCCCTTGCCGGGAACGGCCCAGAGGCGAAGCGGGGTCTGGCCGACCATGGTCGGTTCGGTCGGCTCGATCTTCCCTACGATAAAGGCAACCAGATACGTCGACATTTTCATGGTGTCGGCAAACCGCACCATCTTCTTCCCGCCCTCACGCGTTTCAGATGTAATCGTGCTGTTGGAAACAGCCGTCAAGGTTGGGTCGATGACCAACGTGGTCGCAAAGACAGCTTTGAAATCCGGTTCATCCCAACAGGGAAAGGCTCGGCGAGCATCAGTGGCCTCGAACTGTGTCGCCGCCATATTGTGTGTCGCCCCATTCTCGTCTTTGTAGGTGCTGCGATAGAAGCCACGGAGCTTGTCGTTGAGGGTGCCTGAGAAATGAATGGTCAGTCTCCAGCTACCCGGCGAGAGAGGCTCGGCAAACGTGAGATGGCAGCGTTGGAGCGTGGCATCCAAAGCAATCGTCGCCTCACTCGCTGAACCGGACTCTCCGTCAATCTTCGCCGAAGCGATGTCCAGGTCGATGGCATTCAGGACGATGTCAGAGGTAGACTGATCGATCGCGACGGTGATGATTTCTTGACCGGTAAAACTCGCGGCCGTCAGGTCTGGCTCCAATCTCAAATCGTATCGAGTCGGGACCACATGCCTGGGAAGCCGGTAGGGATCAAGCACGCCTGGAGAAGAGGCCTGGTTCATCGTTTCACCTTTCGGTCGTTCGGTCATCGTATTCGCAAAGGGACTCTGAAGGCACGAGCTGAAGAATGGTGCGAGTGGAAGAGCCAGGATGAATCGAACATCTGCGGTGAGGTGCTATACAGTATGCCGTCTGCTGAGCGGCTCGGTCATGTCCTCGTTGCAGGATATGTTTCGACTCCGTTGGCGGTGCCCACGATGAGCAGGTCTGTTCGCCCCACAAAAAGTCCGGTCTCAACAACGCCTGGAATGAGGTTTAAGACGATCTCCAGCTCTCGCGGATTGTCGATCCGAGGGAGATGGACATCCAGAATCACATGGCCTGCTTCCGTGTTGAAGGGCGCTCCGTCCCGTTCACGGAGTACCACCGGACTCTTCGTCAGGGCTTCGATTTCTCGGGCCGTACTGCCCCAGCCGAAGGGGATCACCTCGATCGGAAGCGGGAATGATCCCCCCAGTACCGGCACTCGCTTGGTCTGATCGACTAGAACGATGAACTGCTTGGCCGAAGCCGCCACGATCTTTTCTTTCAGGAGCGCGCCGCCGCCGCCCTTGATGAGATTGAAGGCGGGGTCGACCTGGTCCGCCCCGTCGATCGCCACATCGATCACCCAGGCATTATCGGCATCGATGAGCGTAATGCCCTGTTGCTTGGCGAGCATAGCCGTTTCCTTGGACGTGGGCACTCCGCGGAGTCTCATGCCGGAACGAACCTTGGCCCCCAGTGCGACGATCATATGTTTCGCCGTTGACCCGGTCCCGAGTCCCACAACCATCCCATCGCGAACATACTCGACGGCTGTTAACGCAGCCGCCCGCTTCAGCGAATCGAGATCTGTGGCCATTATGAAGTCTGCCGTGCGAGGTGGGCTGCAAATGCTGCGGCGCCGAGCAAAGCAGTATGTTGGTTCATCACGACTTTGACCGGGATTGAACTCATCAAACGTTTGTAGCGGCCCTTGTTGGTAAATGACTTCATAAACGTACCGTCCTTGAGTTTCGCGAGCAGCTTCGGTGCGATACCGCCACCTAGATAGACGCCGTTGAGCGACATGGCTTTCAGCGCAAGATTGCCGGCTTCGGCACCGTAGATAGAGGCAAACAGATCGAGTGCCTGCTTGGCAATCTCCGCCTGGCCTTTGAGCCCGGCCTCTGCAATCACCGCCGCCGGATCACCAGCTTTGATTTGCTCTGAGAGCCAGGTGGGCTCATTCTTCCTGCTGTCACGAACATAGTCATAGATGGCATGCAAGCCTGGACCTGACAGCACCCGCTCGTAACTGACGTGCATGTAATGACCGCGCAGATGATGCAAGAGTCCGATCTCGTTATCGTTATTTGGTGCAAAGTCCGAATGACCGCCTTCCGACGGCATCGGTTGATAGCGGAAGCCGTTCCAGAAGAGGATGGCTTCACCCAATCCGGTTCCCGCTGCAATCAGGGCAAGCGCCTGATTGTGCGGCGGGGGCGTTCCGGCATTCAACACTTCGACTTCGTCCGCTCGGAGCAGCAAGATGCCGTGGGCCATGGCTTCGAGATCGTTGAGGAGCCGCACGTTCGGGATGTCGAACCGTTTCGCCAGCACTGCGCCATCGACGACCCATGGGAGGTTGGTCGTTTGGCAATGGTTCTGAATGACGGGGCCGGCAATACCGAAACAGGCAGCCTCGATCGTCAGCGGTACCTCCGCTGGACGTTCCTCTTCGGGCTCAGCAGCGCTGTCCTTCTCGGCTTCGTATTCGTCGATCGGTGTCGGTGGTTTCGGCGGGACAAGAAATTCCGTGAGCATGTCCTCAAGGGAGGTGTAGTCGGCACTGTGAAACGACTCCAGTCGAACAGGGTCGACGCGATCCTTCTTCCAGTCGTAGAGCGCTAAGTGCGTTTTCGTGCCCCCAATATCACCGGCAACAATCATCGAGTCCTCATGTGAAATCGTCCGCTATCGATCCATCGGAAGCTCCGCGGCAGCCGCTTGATCGAGAAGCCAGACAAGGCGCCCGTCTTCTGGCCTGACCAACGCAGCCGGGAGCTGTCGTTCAGCCTCGGTCTTCGGATCGAGTATGGCTCTCACGACTCCGGCTTTGCCGGCTCCCGCGACGAGAAACAGTATCACACTCGCCCGGTTGATCACACCTAGGGTCATGGTTAATCTGGTCGGTGGATCTTTTGGAGATTGGGTGACTGCAATTGCACATTGACGGTCCTGCACAGGTGGTGATCCGGGAAAGAGGGAAGCCGTATGGCCATCCTCTCCCAACCCTAAGAGGATAAGATCCAGGCGTGGCTGAGTCAGAGCTGTCGTCTTGGTGGCGCGCCTCAACTGCTGTTCATATTCAGAGGCCGCCGCCCGCGGGTCAGGTGATTCCCCTGCCATACGATAGACCTGTGAGGGCGCAATGTTCAGAGGAGTGAACAGCGCGTTGTTCGCAAGGGCGTAGTTACTCCGAGGGTCATCTGGAAGGACGCACCGTTCGTCGCTGAAGAAAAATGCGGTTCTGGACCAATCGAACCGCCCGGCGTAGGAAGGGGAGGTAAGTGCCCGGTACAGAACTTCCGGCGTCTTGCCGCCGGAGAGTGCGATGAGGAATTGTCCCTTCGCACGAATAGCCTCGTGACCCACCGCCTGCACAAGCTCTGCTGCTGCGACAGCCCAGGTGTGGATGTTCTGTGAGATGCGAATGTCGGGAACGGCGGGCATCCTAGTTCTTACGGGCGCGGACGGTTCCGGTACGGATCGTGGAGGAACGACCTGTTGGAGCATGAGGCGCAAGGGATTTCGTGAGCGCCTGTATCGTGGCAATCGGGTTCTTGCCCAGAGGCAGGACGATGGCTTGTCGATCGTGCGCATGTAGAGCCTGTATGTCGCCGGCTGCCTGCGCGCGCGCGAGGGTGCCAAAGGTCACGGCTGCTCCCGGAATGGATATATCGGGACTCATCTGGTCCATGAGCTGCAGAAATACTCCGCTACTCGGGCCTCCTTTATGGAGCTGGCCTGTCGAATGGAGATAGCGCGGTCCATAACCGGCCGTCGTGGTCACATGGTGACGGGAGACGAGTATTCTCCGCAGCGAACGAATGGCCTGCTCCATCTTGAGGGAAGGAGTCGTATAGGCCAAGATCGCGACATAGACACCGGGACGGCATTGTCGCTTCAGCTGTACCGCTGCTTTCGCCGGAGTGACGGTGACCTGTTTCGGCAGCTTGCCGGTGGACTCGATGGTTTTCAGCACGCGGGCGGTGTTGTCTTTGCTTTCCTGGACG
The DNA here is from genome assembly GCA_030682135.1 of Nitrospirota bacterium. Taxonomy (GTDB): domain Bacteria; phylum Nitrospirota; class Nitrospiria; order Nitrospirales; family Nitrospiraceae; genus Palsa-1315. The sequence continues at coordinate 20,771 of JAUXQT010000073.1, forward strand.
TTCGGTTGATCGAACGGGTGAATGCCCAAGAGATGGCCGGCGACGGCTGTGGCGACTTCCCACCGGAAAAACTCTGTCGCGAGGTCGTACCGGTCTTTGAGCGTGAAGGTCAGGACCGGATGTCCCTGTCGCGCGAGTTTGGCGACTTGGTGGTCGAGCGGCCGATTAAGATCGTTTTTGAGCCGGAGATACACAAAGAGTCGGTCGGTGCCATAGGCGGTCGGCGAAACGATTGGTTCATGTGCGACGGGGATCAGGCCGGTTCCTTCCTTGCCCGTGCTTTCTGCGAGAAGCTGCTCCGCCCAGAGACCGAATGCCGAGATCTGGGGTGAGGTAATGAGTGTGACTTTATTTCGTCCCGCTTGGGCGAGTGCGGCCATCGTCGCGCCAAGGTCGGCGCCGGGGTTCTGTTCGAGCGGAGACTGCACATGGCAGACTCGAGCCATCATCGCAGCGCGTGCCAGCAACTCTGCCACATCGATACCCATCAACGCCGCCGGGACTAATCCGAAATAGGACAGAACCGAGTACCTCCCACCGATGTCCGGAGGGCTGGTGAAGATGCGCAAGAACTGATGCTCGGTTGCGAGCTTTTCTAACCCCGTGCCCGGATCGGTAATGGCGATAAATTGTTTCCCGCCTTGATGGCCTGTGGTTTTCTTCACAAGATCCCAAAAGTGGGCGAAGAGGGACATAACCTCAATGGTTCCGCCGGACTTGCTCGCGAGGATGAACAGACTTCGAGCAGGGTCGATCGCCTTCGTGACCTGTCCAACCCATCCCGGGACAGTGGAGTCGAGGACCCACAGGCGCGGGAAACCACGGCCTGATCCAAACGACGCCCGCAGCACTTCCGGTCCCAAACTGCTGCCGCCCATTCCTAGCAGGACGACATCGCGGATGCCGCGATTCTTCACCGAGGTTGCGAAAACCCGCAATTCCTCGGTTCGATCTTTCATCTCATCGATGACGGTCAGCCAACCGAGACGATTGGTGATGTCTGTAGGGTCTTGTTTCCACAGTCGATGGTCTCGCGCCCATAGTCGCTCGACCGCATGGCTGGCAGTGAGCCGTACCTGTGCCGCGGCAACCAGGGATAGCAGCTCCACGGAAAATGATCGATCAGTCTTAACCTTCATGACAACCCTTCCGTACATCTTAGATATCGGATGAGTGAAACACAAACATAAGACCTCACCTATGGCGTGGATCGACGGATAAGAAAGGGCATACCTTCTACGACCGTCCAGGCGAGAGATTGTGCATGCTCGTGAGACACCGTGAGGTCAAGGGAAGGGGGAGACAGAGTCGGGTCTCCCGTCCTCAGCATATTTCCCCATACGGTGAGCCTCCGCCACCATGCACGACCTCGCTGCATGGTCCATTGCCAGGGATCGCCTTCGGTATTCGAAAACACGAGGATCCTCAACGAGGAAGAAAACAGCAGTGTATACGTTGTCGGCATATCCACAAGTGAGATGGGCTCCTGTTCAGCTCCGGCCGCGGGATCAATTTTTCGACGACTCACCGGAGGACGTTCGCGTAGACGGTATGAGGCCATCATTTGGTCGGGGTGTGAGGCCGACCAGCTTTCGATTGGAATGCGATGGAGTTCGACGCCCCGGCCCTTGATCAAGATTACGTTGGACGCGAGGTCAATGAACACATAGGTCTGTGGCCGGGCCGCAAGCTTGATCTCTTCTTCTAACACCCGGGTGGCTTCTTGGAGCGCGACGGGGTCGGTCATGCCTACTGTAGAAGTTACGTCTGGTTCAGCAGCCCAGCTTACCGACGTAAGGGGCAGGAAAATGGAGAGTACTGCGCAGAGAAAAATCATAAGGGGACTGCGCCAGTGCGAGGCCGGTTAAAATATCATGATCGGTGTGCCGACCTTGGCAAGCCGATACACACTTTTCAGATCGTCGTCGTTGAGTCGAATACAGCCATGCGTCACATTTTTTCCAAGGAGGCGGGTATAGAGCGTGCCATGGATAAAATAGCCCTTCCCGAATCCGAGTGCATATTCGCCGAGCACTCCGGATTCAAGGCGGTCGGCTTGACTCTTCGGGACTTCGAGCCCCTCTTCAATAAACGCCCAGTCCGGCTTCACCCAGACGGGATTCGTCAATCTGGATTGTACGGCAAATTCTCCCCGCGGAGTATCGAAGATCCACTGCCCTTTTGAATCACCGGGCTTATCGAGTATCGTGCCGCTTCCGGTAGAAGCCACTGCATCCAGCAGCACCTGATCACCCCGTTTGATATAGAGGTGATTCCGAGCCGTATCGACAAGGATATAGGGTTGCGTCGGCATCAACTGAGTCAGTTGTTTAACGAGCGTCTTATAGCGCGCATGGAGTGTTTGAGATCCAGCGCGATCGACCGGGGCGGGTTGATCGGTTACCGCATCCGACAGCGGCAGGCCACTGCTCTGCACCAGGGTGACGAGGAAGAGGCTCATCACGACATACCACAGAGACAGGAGGACGCGCTTCATGTATCCGCCTCAGGTTTCTTTTCTTTGCACACCGAGCATCTCTAAGGTTTGTGCAATAGAATTCTGCTCGTGCAAGGCGCCGACGATGGTCACCGGCGTTCCCTTCTCGACCCGATCAAAGAGGAGGATCATTTGCGGATTGTCGAGCATGACGCACCCCAGAGTTTGGGCCATCAATTCGTTCTCGACTCCGTGGATTTCAATTTGCCCCCCGATCGCTCGCGATGCCGGGATCTGTCCCGTCTTCCGTTCGAGCCGGTAACGGCGTCGATCCTCTTCGTTGGGATAGTCGAGCACCAAGGCGCGATAAAACTGAGTCTGCCCCTGTCCGCGCTTACTGCTGACCCGATACCGGCCTTCCGGGGTGGCGCCGTCGCCCTGGTATCGTTTCTCTCGAATGCCATTAAATCCAAGGCGGACGGGGTAGGATGCGATTTTTTGCCCGTTTCTGTAGAGGGTCAAGACTCGATCGGCCTTGCTCACCACAATAGCCGAGGTTCGATGGATGCGTGACCAGGTGATGGTGTCTTTGGCCATCTGCTGCCAGCCAATGATTTGATCTCGATTGGCATATCGCCCCAATTCATGACTCAACAAGACCGCTTGCATCGCCAAATTCTGCGCAGCCCGGTCCGCTGCGTCGAGGGAGCGATCGTATTGCCCTTGCTCATAGAAAGCGTGAGCCTGTTTCATGAGCAGATCGGTTTCTACTGGTTTTTGTCCCAGGACGAGCCGACTATCGATGCCGCTGACCTGCAGGGTCATCATCCGAGACCGGCCCTCAACCTGAGCAATCTTGCTTTCAGCTGAATGACGCAATGTTTCGCGCTCTTTTGTGAGGCGCGTAACCGTGTGGGCCCCTTCTTCTTGTAACCGACGAAGAGCGATTTCTAAATCATTGGGCTCCCAAGGCCAGCGAACCAGATCTTCGTCGGCCTGAACCCGGCTTTTGAGCGCCATCCATTGATGTGCAAACTGAGCATAGTCGTTCGGCGAAAACTCAGCCGCCCGCAGCTGCATTAAGTCTCGATCAATATTTTCGACCGCCTCGATCGCGTCTTGGGGCACGGCCTCTACGCAGCCGGGAAGCGAACCGGCTAATGCCAGTGCTCCCCACCCCAAGACGATCGATGTTATTCGCAGACCGTAACCAGGCATATGACCAGTCTAACTTATTTCTTCTTCGCCGCAGAGGGCTTTCCTTTTCCAATCTTGGCAAGCGCCGCCTCGATTTCGTGCGAGACAGCCTGACTCTTCTCGTGAATGGCAACCGCCTTCGTTTGTGCGACCGGATAGTCTGCGGTGTCGATGGCCATTTGCACCTGATTGAGGGATGCCTTCAGAGCCTCAGCATCGGCCTTGATTGATTCCAATGCAGCGCGGTCTTTTCCCGTAGGCGCTTTGGCAACTAACGCGAGTGTGGCCGCGACGGCCTCTTGGGCGACTTGTTGCGCTTGAAGTGCAGCGGCTTTGGCTTCGTCCTTCTTCTTCGTCGCCTCCGCTTTGAGTCGTTCCGCATCGCTTTTCGCTGCCACGGCAAGCTGCTCGACTTTGCCATAGTCGCGGAATATTGCGAGTTTGCCGTCTTGATCGCTTACTTCTTTCTTAAGCGCGGCGAGTGAGCCTTGAACTTTGGCATATTCGTCTGCGACATAGGTTGAGGCGCCGCTCTGTTGCGCCTCTGACACGGCTTTTTCTGCTGCCGCGATCTGTTCCGTCGGCGGCTTCGCACAGGCCGTGAGCATCAGAAGGGCGCACAGGACTGGTACCATCGTGGATCGTGAATTCATGGTTTTTCTCCTCCTCAAGGTGCCGACCAATAGCCAGCGTTTATGTGATGTTCGATTGCGGTCAATGCATCTTTGCATACAAGATGCTGAGAACCTTATTGAATTCGCAAGGGTAATGCCACTGAAGTCAAGAAGAGAGATGTTGAAAAACTCTTCCCTTACAATGACTTGGATATAACATGGTTATATATTTGCCAAATCATGGGGCGATCTAGCCCGTACTTCAACAAAAGTGCCTCAATTAAAATGTGTCCGTTTCTGATGAGCAAGGAGTTTGACAGGGTACAACCCCATCTCTATAATGTCCCGTTCATCTGTGAGTCTTCTTAGGCAAGGAGTGATCGCATGTCATTTACATCAGCGCAGCCATCGAACCTCAAGAGAAAGCGTGAGCATGGATTCCGTAAGCGGATGAGTACAAAAAATGGCCGGAGGGTCATTGCTCGTCGTCGCGCGAAGGGTCGAGCCCGCTTAACCGTATAGGTTGACCAGAGCTCCCGTTCGGCTTTGCGAGGAATCTTGCCCCTCGGTACGTGTCCCAACACTGACGTTCCCGCTACAGGATGACGGTAGGCGGTCATGATCGAGTCCGGAGATCTGGTCTCGAAAGGGAATTCTTGTGCACCGTGGCCTTCTCCCAGGATGATCGTGATGTTACAGGGTGGAGGTGACAGGGCTCTATTCCTGAAACGCAGCCGCGACATCGAGTATGCCAAGAAGAACGGTCGTCGGATTTCGACTGCCTTCTTTAACATGATGATTTGCCCGACCGACTTCAGCGGGAGTCGTGTCGGCATTGTGGTGGGGAAGCGATTCGGGGGAGCCGTGAGCCGGAATCGGGTCAAACGCCTGTTTCGAGAACTCACGCGCCACGTGCAAGGCCAATTGCTTCAAGGGCAATCCCTTGTGGTCTTCCCAAAGCGGGATTCGATTGTGCAGCCATTTGCTGTCTTGAAAGAAGCATGGCTGTTGACACTCCAACGCCAACGGCTGCTGCGGACCCATGAAAACTAGTGTGCGCCAGTGTTGCCTGACTCTGCTAGCTGGTTACCGCTATTGGGTTTCGCCGTTCCTGGGGCCTGCCTGCCGCTTCGATCCAACCTGTTCTGAATATGCAACTACGGCGATCGGTCGATACGGAGTGCTCCGTGGCCTCAAGCTTGCGATTTGCCGTCTGCTGAAGTGCCACCCGTTTCATCCCGGAGGAATGGATCCTGTGAAGTAACAGGGTCTTGATCGTTCACATCGGATACTAATTGGTCATGGAAAAACGCGTTGTCATCTTTCTCGTCCTATCGTTAGCGATCATCTTGGGGTACGATCTGCTTCTCAAGCAGATGGGATGGCTCCCTGAGCCGCCTGCTATACAGAACTCTTCCGCTCGAGGCTCCTCGTCCTCCATCGAGACAGAATCAACTCCCACGACGGGACAGGACAACACCTCGATCGACCTGAACGTCCCACCCCAAGTAGATCGCAAGCCTGGCGCTACTTCATCAGATGCGGCGCTTGCGACATCAGAACAGACGGTCACGGTGGAAACGGATCTGGTCCGAGTCGGTCTATCCAATCGTGGTGGCGTCATTCGGAGCTGGGAACTGAAGCGATACCATACCGCAGCGCCTGAGGAGAAGCCGGTACAACTCGTGTATCAAACGGGGAAGTTCAGAGGCCCTCTCTCCATTACTGTTGCGAACGCGGACATTGAAAAGACGATTCGAGAAGGCCTCTATTCCATCGAAAAGGATTTCACCCTTCTTGATTCCTCACATCCCGTCGGGCATGTCACGATGCAGTTTCACGACCCCGTCACTCATCTCGGCGTAGAGAAAAAGCTGACCTTCCATCACGATAGCTACGTGGTGGATGTCTCGATTGCCCTGGATGGTGTGACTGAACCCTACGATGTGGGGTTGGGGACGAATTTTGGCATCGTGGAATGGGGGGAAGGCTTCATCGGTTTGATCGGGTCGGCTTCACTGGTTGACGACAAAGCTGAAAAAGAAACTCCGGATACGGAGCTTGAACGGAAAGGCTCAGTACAGTGGGTCGCATTACAGGACAAGTACTTCCTTTCCGTATTGATGCCAAAACAGGCGACATCTGCCTTGGCCAAGAAGGAAGGCGACAAGGTTGTCTCAGCCGGCGTGCGGATGCCAGCGCCAAGCGCAGGATCCTCGATCGCGCTTCAGCTCTATGCGGGTCCCAAGGAATACGACACCCTTCGCTCATTGAACGTGGGCTTGGAAGATACCATCGATTTCGGATGGTTCATCTTCGGCAGTTGGACGGTTGTAAAGTCCGTCGCCAAACCGATCTTCTACGTGCTGCGATTCATCCATGACTATACCTACAACTATGGGGTCACCATCATCCTGCTGACGATGGCGATTAAGTTGTTGTTTGTCCCGTTACAGTACAAGAGCTACAAGTCGATGAAAATGATGCAGCTGATCCAACCCAAGGTCGCTGCCGTGCAGGAAAAATACAAAGACGACCGAGACCGACTGAATAAAGAATTGATCAAGCTCTATCGAGACCAGAAAGTAAATCCTGTCGGCGGCTGCCTGCCGATGGTGTTACAGATGCCCGTCTTCGTGGCGCTGTTTAACATCCTCTACATGACGATCGATCTGCGCCAAGCCCCTTTTGTCCTCTGGATTACCGATTTGTCGGTGCAGGATCCCTACTACGTGCTGCCGGTGATCATGGGAGCGACAATGGTCATTCAACAGAAGATTACACCCACCACGATGGATCCGACACAGGCGAAGATCATGTTGGTGCTTCCGGTGTTTATGACTTTTCTGTTCGTGAATTTTCCTGCCGGCCTTGTATTGTATTGGCTGACAAACAACGTGCTGACCATCTCCCAGCAAGTATTCACGGATCGGTTTTTATTTCGCAATAAGACACTCATTACGACAGGCCCGGAGCTGAGCAGCGGGCCAAAGTCCTAACATAACAGCCTCCCCACGGACCGCGGCACAGGAGTGCACGACCAGCCGGCAGTGGGAGCGGTCACGCGGTGAAAGAGTCGCCATGCAGGGAGGACTCGAAGATACCATCTGTGCCATTGCGACCCCCGCAGGAGAGGGCGGCATAGGGATCGTTCGCCTCAGTGGTCCTCAAGCCCTCGTCGTAGCGGCACGAATTGTCCGATTACGTTCCGGTCATCCCTTCTCATCGGTTTCCTCTCATACGCTTCATCTTGCCGATCTTGTGATTCCTGCAACGGTCGAACGGAAAGAACTCAGACTCGGTCAGGTGCGGACGACCGCAACAGACCTCCTTGACGAAGCACTCGTAGTCTATATGAAGGCTCCGCGGTCCTTTACCGCAGAGGATGTCGTAGAAATCCAGTCTCATGGCGGTGCATTGGTGCTCGGGATGGTCTGCAAGGTCTGCGTAGAGTCCGGTGCAAGGATGGCGGAGCCGGGAGAATTTACGAAGCGAGCTTTTCTCAACGGACGATTAGACCTCTCACAAGCAGAAGCGGTACTCGACACCATCAGGGCAACATCGACGGCCGGACTGAACATCGCTCAGCGCCATCTGCGCGGCGATCTTGCGCGTGAGGTGGAACAGACTCGGGCCTCTCTCTTGACAGTATTAGCCCATGTTGAGGCGGGAATCGATTTTGTGGGCGAAGACATTTCATTTCTTCAACGTGAGGAACTCCTGCGCATCGTCAGTGAGGCTTGTGCCGTAGCTCAGAAGCTGGAATCGACGGCGCAGGAAGGGCGGATCTTGCGGGAAGGGGCCTATGTCGTTATCCTTGGGCGCCCGAATGTCGGCAAGTCCAGTCTCTTAAACCGTCTCTTAAAGGAAGAGCGGGTGATTGTCACCGCCATTCCTGGCACAACGAGGGACGTGATTGAGGAATCTATCGATCTTGATGGAGTGATGATTCGTTTGGTTGATACGGCCGGCATGCGGGAAACGGACGATGTCGTTGAGCGGGAAGGAATAAAACGTACGCGGACCGCACAAGATGAAGCGGATCTTTTGTTGGTCGTGCTGGATGGAACGGTGCCCCTTACCAGCGAGGACCGAGAGTTATTGCATCTCGTCAGAGATCGTAAACATATCGTGGTGCTGAACAAGTCAGACCTAACCGATACTGTGGAGATGGACTCAGCGTTTGCAGACCATGTGACATACCGTATTTCGGCAAAAACCGGTTCTGGGATTGAGACGGTGAAGTCGGCCCTTCGTACTCAGCTCATATCGGGGGGCTTTGAATCAGCAGAGACCGCCACGGTCACGAACGTACGACATCGTGACGCATTACGCCGAGCGGTTGAATCCTTAGGCCAGGCTCTTGAGTCCGTGCAATCTGGGATGCCCGGGGAGCTGGTCTCGATCGATGTGCGTACCGCAGCCGACGCACTTGGGGAAATTACCGGCGCCATTACGACCGACGAGATTCTGGGTCAGATTTTTTCACAATTCTGCATTGGCAAGTAGGAGCTGGGTGAACGTGGGACAGGTCGTTGACGTCATTGTAGTAGGGGGAGGCCATGCCGGCTGTGAAGCCGCCCTGGCTGCGGCGCGCATGGGTGCCCGAACCTTGCTGCTCACGATGGATCGCGACCGCATTGCCCAAATGTCGTGCAACCCTGCGATCGGGGGAATTGCCAAAGGACATCTGGTCAAGGAAATCGATGCACTGGGCGGAGAGATGGCGCGGAACACCGATCAAGCGGGTATACAATTCCGCTTCATCAATACGAGTAAAGGCCCGGCAGTGCGAGCCCTCCGCGTTCAATGCGACAAGAAACTCTATCGAGACGCCATGCAACGAACGCTCCGCCTGCAGGCAGGCCTGACGATCGCTGAAGGAACGGTCGATCGCTTGCTGACGCATGCCGGCTCCATTACAGGTGTGGTGACGGGTTGCGGCGATCACATTCTGGCAAAGGCTGTGGTCCTGACTTCAGGAACATTCCTTAAGGGTCTTATCCATATCGGCCTGAATCATTTCCCGGCAGGACGAGCTGGAGAAGCATCCGCCGAGCACCTGTCTGATTGTATGCGCGACCTGGGATTCGAACTAGGCCGGCTCAAAACTGGCACGCCTCCTCGCTTAAACGGGGCGACCATCGACTTTTCCGTCATGGTGCCGCAGCCAGGGGATAATCCTCCGCCCCCATTTTCATATCGGACCGACCGGATAGACAATCGACAGCTACCTTGTCATTTGACCCATACCAATCGCGCCACGCATGAGTTAATCCAGCAGAATCTGGACAGGTCGCCGCTTTACAGCGGAATTATTGAATCGATCGGACCGCGGTACTGTCCGTCGATTGAAGATAAAGTCGTACGCTTCGCAGATAAAGAACGGCATCAGATTTTTGTCGAACCGGAAGGATTGGATACGCCTGAGTTTTACCCCAATGGGATCTCCACGAGCCTGCCGGTTGATGTACAGGCTGCAATACTGAAGACAATTCCTGGGTTAGAGCATGCCACCATGCTCAAACCTGGCTATGCGATCGAGTATGATTACTTTCCCCCACGACAATTGCACCCGACTCTAGAGACCAAAAATATCGCTGGCCTCTACCATGCGGGACAGATCAATGGGACATCCGGATATGAAGAAGCGGCCGCTCAGGGTCTGATGGCTGGAATCAACGCCGTCTTGAAAATTCATGAGGAACCTCCGCTTGTACTAGACCGGTCGCAGGCCTATATCGGTGTATTAATTGATGATCTCATTACAAAAGATGCTCGCGAGCCCTATCGCATGTTTACCTCGCGGGCAGAATATCGTCTGTTACTGCGCCATGGGAATGCGGATCTTCGGTTAACGGACATTGGGCGGCAGGTCGGATTGATTGGCGACGAAATCTACGCACGCTTTCAAGTAAAGCAGAAAGCCATCGAAGATGAACTCATACGTCTCGAAGAGTTTCGACCAAGGCTCACAGAAGCAGTTCGTGAGCGACTGACAATAGCCAGGATTGAAGAAATATCCGGGCCCTGCACCGCGGCTCAACTATTACGGCGCCAAGGAACAGATTACAAAACCCTACTAGAGGCGCTTGAGATTGAATCGGTGCAAGACATTGAAACATATGAAGAAATAGAGCTGCAAATCAAGTACGCTGGTTATATCAAACGGCAACTCCAACAGATCGGACGATTCAAAAAGCTTGAATCGAGGCCCATTCCGATAACATTCAGCTACGATGGAACGCCTGGTTTTTCACGAGAGGTCCGTGAAAAACTCAATAAAGTTCGGCCTGCTTCCATCGGTCAAGCCTCACGAATTTCAGGTGTCACTCCAGCGGCGATTTCACTCCTCCTTGTGGCACTTGAAAAATACAGGGGCGAATCTAGCCAAACCAGTCTGCTACACATCTCATCCTAGACGGCAAAACACAGAACCACTACCATCCGTTTCGGAATGTCTTGACCTCAGCGGTTGATTCACGTAATTGTTCCACGTGGAACATGAACAAGAATTGCTCGAACTCACGATTAATTCCGTACGGAAACTTGGGCTGACTATCGGGGAGAGCCACGCCAAACAATTCATGATTTATCTCGCTCATCTCATGACATGGAATAAAACTATTAATCTCACCGCAATTACCGATCGCAAAGAAATCATCATCAAACACTTCATTGACTCACTTGTTGCCCTTGTCGCAACAAACTTTCCACAAAATGGAGCTGTACTTGATGTGGGGTCCGGAGGAGGGTTTCCTGGCATTCCTCTTAAAATTCTAAGGCCTGACTTACGACTGGTCTTAATTGATCCAGTTCAGAAAAAATGCTCCTTTCTTAACTCAATGATCGGCCTATTAACGCTTCATAATGTGTCGACATTTAATGGAACCATCGAACAGTACGCTAAGCGTCCGCTCGATCATGTTATCGATATGATCGTCGTAAGAGCATTGAAATTTCAAGATATTAGAGAGCATATCCCCAAATTACTAAGCTTAAATGGGAAAGTGGTCTTATATCGAGCAGAGCCCGTCACACATCAAGAGTTAGATGGAAAATTTCATCTTGTGAGTGAAACATCCCTAGACCTCCCGCAGAAGTCCGGGAAAAGAGTTATCTCAGTGATAGAAATAGCGCGTTGAGTAATATAATCAATGGCATGTGAAATGTTCCACGTGGAACATGATCGATGTATACGAGATCATGATTGGCTTACCCTGATATATGGCAAAAATTATAGCGATCGCAAATCAAAAGGGTGGTGTGGGGAAGACCACAACGGCCGTAAACCTTGCCGCTGGCGTCGCACTCCTCGGTAAGCGGGTCTTACTTGTGGATATGGACCCACAAGGAAACGCCACCAGCGGGCTAGGGGTCGACCCGCGATCTCTCCAAACAACTGTCTACAATTGTCTAATTAATTATGTGAAATTTCATGATGCGGTGCATGTCACAGAAGTGAACGGTTTGTCACTTTTGCCGGCAAATGCTGACTTGTCAGGCGCAGAAGTCGAACTGGTGAACGTTGAAGAACGTGAAAAAATTCTTCGAAGTTATCTGCGAGACGTTGAGCAACTATTCGATGTCATCTTTCTAGACTGCCCACCGACATTGGGAATCCTGACCGTGAATGCACTGGTCGCGGCACGTAGTATTCTAGTCCCCGTTCAATGTGAGTATTATGCCATGGAGGGGTTGAGCCGCTTGGTGGGTAACATCGAACGCGTTCGTCAGTCGTTCAACCCTGATCTGAAGCTGGAGGGGATCGTCTTGACAATGTTTGATGCGAGGAATACGTTGGCTCGCCAAGTCGTTGAGCAAGTTCGTGAGCATTTCAAAGATGCCGTCTATGGCACCGTGATTCCACGAAATGTGACACTCGCCGAGGCTCCGAGTTACGGACGTCCGGCCATGTTATATAACGTTGCATCCGCAGGAGCCCAAGCCTATCTGTCTTTAGCCAAGGAGTTTGTGAGTCATGGAGAAAAAAGCGCTGGGTAGGGGGCTCGATGCACTATTGCCATCGGTCAAGGCTGCACCGATGCCTGAATCGGCAGAGGTTCAACGCCTACGCGTCGATGCCATTGTGCCGAATCGATATCAGCCGAGACAAACGTTTGCACCTCATGAACTGGCAGAACTCACTGAATCCTTGAAGCAAAATGGATTACTGCAACCGATTTTGGTACGCCGCAAAGGCGACGGAATCTATGAACTCATCTCTGGTGAACGACGATGGCGCGCAACGAAAGACGCGGGGCTAGAAACAATTCAAGCCGTCATTCGTAACTGCGGAGACGAAGAGTCCATTGTCCTTGCACTCGTAGAGAATCTTCAGCGAGCAGATCTCAATCCTATGGAAATGGCAAGAGCCTATCATCGGATGATGAACGAATTTGGACTGACTCAGGACATAATTGCCCAACAAGTTGGCTGCGAAAGATCCTCGATCGCAAATGTCGCACGCCTGACCAATCTTCCTTTAGACATTCAGCAGCTGATTGAAACCAATCAGCTCTCCATGGGTCATGCCAAAGTGATTCTTGGTCTTCCTGGCCAGAGCGAACAGCTTCGGATCGCCCAGCTCGTAGTCGCGGGAAGCCTCTCGGTGAGAGAGACTGAAAAACTCGTAGAATCATCACCGGTTGCGAAAAAACGAGCGACAAAAGACTTACGCCGAACACCATGGTCCGATGTTGAAGAGCGTTTGCAAAAACGATTTGGGACAAAAGTCACGATTCAAAAAGGAAGGCGTGGCGGAAAAATTGTCATTCACTACTTCTCTCCCCCTGAGCTCGACGGGATTCTTGAAACACTTCTAAATTAGTTCACCCGCTTTTCTCACTCGTAAACTCGCGAGAGCATGGGGCATATTTATTGCTCATGCTCAATGCGTGACTGCACCATTCCTTCATATCTACTTACCATACTGCGTCATCAGTCACGACGAAGTAATATGATGAACTCGAGGAGGCGTACTCATGTGGGGTCAGGAGAAACAGACAGAGACGAGCGCGGCCGAACCAGAGCGTGAAGAGACTGGCGATATTACCAATACCCTCGTGGCCGAAAATACGGAGGGCATTATTGCCTTCGTCGGAAAAGGCGTCGAGTTCAAAGGCACCATTTCGTATAGCGGAACCGTCAGAATAGACGGATATCTCGATGGGGAAATTCACACAGAGGGCATACTCTTGGTCGGTGAGGATGCCGTCATCCAGGCAAAAATCACGGCTGGAACTGTCGTGTGCAAAGGGAAAATCACCGGAAATATTGTGGCGAAAGAACGTGTGAAACTTCGCGCCCCGGCGGTGGTGAGTGGCAGCGTAAAGACGCCTGTCCTGTCAATGGAAGACGGCGTGTTATTCAATGGTGATCTCGAGATGGCTCACACCGTGCGCGAGCTCCCACGGGAAGCCCCCTTGCGTCCGGTTGGAGTCATCCCGCAACCAGACATCAAACGCATCAACGGTTAGATCATCAATTAATACGTAAGTATATTATTCGCATATAAACGCGACGAGATGTGCGCGCACAGAAAGAGCCGGAGGAGACCAGAATGTGGGCGATGAAAGAGCGGAATCAGCAGTCGGAGCCAGACAGCGAGAATTTCACACTCCTCGGTAAAGGAGTGGACTTTAAGGGGATCGTCAGTTTTGATGGCACCGTACGTGTAGATGGACGCGTCGAAGGAGAAATCCATACAACTGGGACGTTAATCGTCGGAGAGCATGCCGTGATCAAGGGCATCATATCGGTCGGCGTGCTCATGAATAGTGGCAAGATCAATGGGGTCATCACCGCCACTGAGAAAATCGAGATTCTCAAGCCCGGCACGCTCATCGGTGATATTCGAACCCCCGTCATTGCGATTCAAGAAGGCTCCCATTTCCATGGCATGTGCGATATGGGCGCTCATCATTGGAATGAAGAGCGTGCCGTTTCTGTCAGAACGCCTCACAGTCCTGCCACAGCCAATGCACATTAGACACAGTTCCCTCCCTCTAGCCCTTTCGCTCTCGACTTCAGTACAATAGCCGCATTATGACTCGCCCTACAGTTCTTCTCGGTATGAGCGGTGGAGTGGACAGCTCCGTGGCGGCAGCGCTTCTGGTTCGCCAGGGCTACGACGTCCATGGCGTCACACTACAAGTCTGGGAACATGAAGACGACACCGTCGCGGCTTCCAAGAAATGGGAAGAGCGAGGCTGCTGTAAAGTCGGCATTGCCCGGTACGTCGCTCAGACATTGAAAATTCCACATGAAGTCGTCGATACCAAGCAGGCCTTTCGCACTGGGGTAATCGACGACTTTCTGGCCGGCTATCTCGACGGTACCACCCCGAATCCCTGCGTCCGTTGTAATGAGCGAGTCAAACTACGAGGACTTATCGATCTTGCCGACGCACGCGGGATCAACTATGTCGCCACAGGCCACTATGTCCGCATCGACGAGTCCGAAGGGTTACCAACACTTCAGCGAGCGGCCGACCTCAAAAAAGATCAAAGCTATTTCCTCTATCGACTCCGCCAATCATGGCTCTCACGTCTGCTCTTTCCCGTAGGAGCCATGCAAAAATCTGAGGTCTGGCAGGAGGCAGAGGCCCTGGGCCTTCCCGCGGATGAATTGAAAGAAAGTCAAGAAATCTGCTTTGTCAGTCACGGCGATTATCGAACCTTCATCGAGAAGGAAGCTCCGACAGCCAAAACGTCAGGATCATTCGTCGATGAGGCAGGTCAATATTTAGGTGATCACGACGGGATCGCCTTCTATACGCCCGGCCAACGACGAGGCCTCGGGATCGCGACCGGCCGCAGACTCTATGTCCAGCAAGTACAGCCTGCCACGAATACGGTCGTCCTTGGGACCGAAGAGTCTTTGCGTCGCAGCCAATGTACTATCGGAGATTTGAACCTCTTCGATCCATCATTACTCACAGGCACCTCAGAGGTAGCGGTGAAGGTGCGGTATGCCACTCCTGCCGGAGCCGCAACCATCCAATCACTATCGGAAGGCACCCTTCAAATAGATTTTCATGAGCCCCAACGGGCATTGAGCCCGGGGCAATCTGCCGTGTTCTATCGAAACGATCGGGTCCTCGGCGGTGGAATCATCCAATCAGTCTAGTCTCATCACCAAATACGCTCGTATTGACAGCCCTCATCCGCCAATGCTAACTTGGCGCGCCTCTTTTCGTGCAGACGCACGAAGGCTTTCCTTTTGTCAAAAAGAAGAACGAACGGATCAGCATAGTGATCAAGACAGCAGTTGCCCGACGTTATGCACAGGCACTCTTCGAGCTCCTCGACGCATCCACCATTGAGTCCACCCGCGCAGCTTTAACGGGGTTAGGTGAGGCGATCAAAGAATCCGTCTCGTTGCGCCATGTCGTAGCCTCGCCGACATTTGGCGCAGAAGAAAAAATCGCGGTCCTCGCGGAGCTTGGCTCACGTCTCGGATGCCCTCCCGTCGGAAAAACATTTCTTGCGCAGCTCGTGAAAAAGAATCGTGTCGGCTTTATTCCGGAAATCGCCGAGGCTTTTGCGAAACTTGCCGATGCGTCAAAAGGCACCCAACAAATTACCGTGTCCTCGGCGGCGGCTCTGCCCCCAGCCGAACAAGATCGAATCAGCACTCGCCTGCGCGAGATGCTCAAACGTCAGGTTGACGTGACCTTTCACACGGATGCCCGCCATCTCGCCGGCGTTCAGATTCAACTCGGCAGCACGGTGGTCGATAGCACCGTCCGTGGGCGGTTACAAGCGATGCAGAGTTTGTTGACTAAGGAGTAGCCATGCAGATCAAGGCAGATGAAATCAGTTCGATCATCAAAGAAAAAATCAAGGGCTTCGACAAGCAGGTCGACGTCAAAGAGACCGGCTCAGTCATCCAGGTCGGAGACGGAATCGCCAAGGTCTACGGTCTCGACGGTGCCATGGCCGGAGAAATGCTTGAATTCCCAGGCGGCCTCTACGGCATTGCGCTCAACCTTGAAGAGGATAACGTCGGCGCCGTGCTAATGGGCGATGATGTCGGCGTGAAGGAAGGGGATCCAGTCAAACGGACCGGACGAATTGCTGAAGTTCCAGTCGGTGAAGCCCTGATCGGTCGTGTGGTCAACGCAATTGGCCAGCCCATCGACGGAAAAGGTCCGATCAACTCGACGCTGTCGTCCCGCATCGAAGTGGTGGCTCCCGGCGTGAATACACGTCAGTCAGTGCGCGAGCCCTTGCAGACAGGCATCAAGGCCATCGACGCGATGATCCCCATCGGTCGTGGGCAGCGTGAACTGATCATCGGCGACCGGCAAACAGGCAAAACCGCCATTGCCGTCGATACGATCATCAATCAAAAAGGCCTCAACGTATTCTGCATCTATGTCGCCATCGGGCAGAAGCGTTCCACCGTGGCACGCGTCGTTAAGACGCTCGAAGAGAACCACGCCATGGAATACACCATCGTCGTGGCAGCCACCGCGAGCGACGCAGCACCGATGCAGTACCTGGCGCCGTTCTCGGGAGCAGCCATCGGCGAATATTTCCGAGATAACGGCAAACATGCATTAATCGTCTACGACGACCTCTCTAAACATGCTGTGGCCTATCGTCAATTGTCCCTGTTGCTCCGTCGGCCACCGGGCCGCGAAGCCTATCCTGGCGACGTGTTCTACCTCCACTCCAGACTCTTGGAGCGTGCAGCCAAACTCAGTGATAAACTCGGAGGGGGAAGCCTCACGGCCTTGCCCATTATTGAGACACAAGCCGGTGACGTGTCCGCCTACATTCCAACCAACGTCATCTCGATCACCGATGGCCAGATCTATCTCGGAAGCGATCTGTTCTACTCCGGTATCCGTCCCGCAATTAACGTCGGTCTGTCCGTGTCCCGCGTCGGAGGTTCGGCCCAGATCAAGACCATGAAGCAAGTGGCCGGTACCCTTCGACTCGATTTGGCCCAGTACCGTGAAATGGCCGCCTTCTCTCAGTTCGGCAGCGAACTCGATAAAGCGACCCAGATGCAGCTCGCGCGCGGTGTGCGCATGGTCGAATTGCTGAAGCAGGGTCAATACAAGCCCATGCCAGTCGCCGACCAGGTACTCTCCATCTACGCCGGCGTCAACGGTTATTTGGACGATGTCGCGGTCGACAAGGTTCAGCAGTTCGAAGCTGACCTCCTGCACTATGTGCAGCAGAATCATGCGGAGCTGAAAAAAGAAATCGCGAGCATCGGAAAAATCGATGACAAAGTCGGCGCCAGACTGAAAGAGATCATCTCGACCTTTAAACAGAAGATGGGATACGGCGCTAAGTAGCTGCTGGCAGATAGAGAAGAGATCTAGACCATGCCGAGTTTACAGAGTCTGCGCCGTAAGATTGCGGCGTTTAAGAATACGCAAAAGATTACCAAGGCCATGAAGATGGTGGCCGCGGCGAAGCTGAAACGTTCGCAGGATCGCATCCTGGCGGCGCGTCCCTATGCGCTGAAGATGAGGGCTGTGGTCAGCAACTTGAGCCAGCGCGTCAATCGATCCTCCCATCCCCTGCTGCAAAAACGTGAAGGTAAGAAGGTTGAAGTACTGGTCATCACGAGTGACCGCGGATTGTGCGGCGGTTTCAACGGTAATATTGCGAGAAAGACTTCCGAGTTCGTACGGGAATGTGAAGCCCGCGGCCTGCAAGTGAGCTTGAGCATTGTCGGACGCAAGGGCCGCGACTATTTCCGGCGTCGTACCTGGCCCATCCGGCAGGAATGGACCGGCATCTTCGACAAGCTCACCTTCGAGCATGCCATCGACATTGGCGGCGACCTCACCGACCACTTCGTCAAGGGCACGTTCGACGAACTCTACATCGTCTACAACGAATTTAAATCTGCTATTCAACAACGCGTGATCGTGGAAAAGTTATTCCCGGTCGATACCGCAGCCGAATTTGGGACAGCACAAGCGGAAGGCACGACCGGCGGCAGCTATTTTTACGAGCCCGATGAGGCCGAACTGTTGAACGTCTTTATTCCGAAACATTTTCAGATACAAACGTTTCGTATCCTCTTGGAATCTGCCGCGGCGGAGCATGGCGCCCGTATGGCGGCGATGGACGGTGCGACTCGGAACGCAGGCCAGTTGATCAAAAAAGTGACCTTGCATTACAACAAGACCCGTCAGACCGCCATTACCAAAGAATTGATGGATATCGTCGGCGGTGCCGAAGCGCTGAAATAGTCCGCCACGTTGAAGAAGGAGTGAGCCGTGAGCATTGGAAAAGTCATTCAGGTCATCGGACCAGTCGTGGACGTGGAGTTTCCTCCCGGACAACTGCCGAACATTTACAACGCGCTGAAAGTCATTCAGGAAGAGAATAAGGCCGCTGGCACGCCAGCCGTCCGCATCACGCTGGAAGTCGCGCTGCATCTCGGTGAAAACCGCGTGCGCGGGATCGCGATGTCCACGACCGACGGTCTGACGCGCGGGATGGATGTCCATGACACTGGCGCGCCGATTTCTGTGCCGGTCGGCCGCGAAACACTGGGACGCTTGATCAACGTGTTGGGCGAACCGGTCGACGAAATGGGTCCGATCAAGACGACCAAGACCTATCCGATCCACCGGCCTGCGCCGCGTCTCGAAGATCAAGACACCAAGACCGAAGTCCTCGAAACCGGCATCAAAGTCATCGATCTGCTGGAGCCCTACAGCAAGGGCGGCAAGGTCGGTCTCTTCGGCGGCGCCGGAGTCGGCAAGACCGTCATCATCATGGAGCTCATCAACAACATCGCCTTGCACCATGGTGGATTCTCGGTGTTCGCCGGCGTCGGTGAACGGACCCGTGAAGGAAACGATCTCTGGCACGAAATGCAGGAGTCCAAAGTCATCGATCCCACGGACTTTTCCAAGTCAAAAGTTTCGTTGGTCTATGGGCAGATGAATGAGCCACCGGGAGCCCGCTTGCGCGTCGCTCTGACCGGACTCTCCGTCGCAGAGTATTTCCGCGATGAAGAAAACCAGGACGTGCTGCTCTTCGTGGATAATATTTTCCGGTTTACCCAAGCCGGCTCGGAAGTGTCCGCCTTGCTCGGTCGTATGCCGTCCGCTGTCGGCTATCAGCCGACCCTCTCGACCGAGATGGGACAACTGCAAGAGCGCATCACCTCCACCAAGCGCGGATCGATCACCTCGGTGCAGGCCATCTACGTGCCAGCAGACGATCTGACCGACCCGGCGCCGGCCACGGCCTTCGCCCACTTGGATGCCACCACCGTGTTGTCACGGCAATTGGCTGAGCTGGGTATCTATCCGGCCGTCGACCCGCTCGACTCCACCTCGCGGATTCTCGACCCGCAAGTCATCGGCGAGGATCACTATAAGGTTGCCCGAGGAGTCCAGTCCGTGTTGCAGCGGTACAAAGACCTCCAAGACATTATCGCCATTCTCGGTATGGACGAATTATCGGAAGACGATAAAATGGCGGTGGCCAGGGCGCGGAAGATTCAGCGCTTCTTGTCACAGCCGTTCCATGTGGCCGAAGCCTTCACCGGCTCGCCAGGCAAATATGTGAAGCTCAAAGACACCGTGCGAAGCTTTAAAGAAATTCTCGCCGGCAAATACGACCACCTCCCGGAGCAGGCCTTCTACATGGTCGGCCCGATCGAAGAAGTGATCGCAAAGGCAGAGAAAATGGGAGTCAAGGTATAGGCGCAGGCGAATCGAGCGCCCTCGTTGGACGCGCGCAGTAGAGGACGCATCGATCCTCCCGCTTTTTGAGTGGAAGTAAGGGAATAGGGAACATGGCAGGGAAGATACTATTAGAAGTGGTAACACCGGAGAAGTTGCTCTTGAGCCAGCAGGTGGATGAGGTTATCGCACCGGGTTCAGAGGGCGAATTCGGCGTATTGCCGGGCCATTGCCATTTTCTTTCGACCTTACGCATCGGTGAGCTTCGTTATCGAGTCGGGGACCAGACCACACATATGGCGATTCTTTGGGGTTACGCAGAAGTCACACCGACCAAAGTCACCATCATGGCCGAAATCGCCGAGAAGGCAGAAGACATTGACGTCGAGCGGGCTCAGGCGGCATTCGTGAAGGCCGAACAACGGCTCAAGGCCGGCGGGCTGCCATCGGAAGTAAAAGAAGCAGAAATCAGTCTCGAAAAAGCCCGACTCCGTAAAAAGATCGCCGACCGTGCCCGCAAGGCTCACGTTTAAGTCACCGCTCCACATCGTTCAGACTCGCTCCTTTCCCACGCCTCTTGGAGCAACCAGTCAGTACGCCTCCAGATTGCAATTTCGCCTCGCGCTACAGTAGCGTGGCCTGAACCTACTGGTGAGGTCGATTCGTCCAATGGTGACAGAATTTGTCGTAACGGCCGGTGAGCAACCCAAACGATTGGATGTCTTCCTGGTCAATCGTGAGCCGAATTTATCGCGATCGGCCCTGCAGCGATTAATCGGCCAAGGGCGGGTGCGGATCAACGGCCAGGTCGTCAAACCAAGCCAGAAGATCAAGCCGGGCGACAACATCGCATTCGACATTCCAAAAGCAGAGCCTCTGGAACTCAAAGGTGAGGCAATCCCTCTGGAAATCCTCTACGAGGACGATGTCCTATTACTCCTGAATAAGCCTTCCGGACTCGTCGTCCATCCGGCGCCTGGACATTGGGCAGGTACATTGGTGAATGCCCTCCTCCACCACTTTCAAACCTCCGGCGGTACGGTCTCGACAATCGGTGGGAAAGAGAGGCCCGGTCTGGTCCATCGCCTGGACAAAGATACCTCTGGGGTAATGGTCATCGCCAAGACAGACATGGCTCATCGCGCCCTTTCCGCTCAATTCAAACTACATACGATCACACGGGTGTATGAAGCACTGATCACAGGCATACCGAAAAAAGGACATGGGTTGATCGAATTGGCCATCGGTCGGGATAAGAAGGAGCGGAAAAAATTCTCCGCCCACACGGCGAGACCCAAAGAGTCCGTGACGGAATACAAGGTGGACCACAGATTCGGCAAACTGGCCGCCCATGTACTCTTGTACCCGCGCACAGGCAGGACCCACCAACTGCGTGTTCATCTTACCTCTCTAGGCCATCCGATACTGGGAGATCAGACCTATGGGGGGAAGAAAGTCTGTGAGGTCGAAGGCGTTGAAATCCCCCGAGTGATGTTGCATGCAAGAACCCTGGGATTCCGGCATCCCTCTACAGGAGAATTCCACGAATACACAATGCCTTTTCCCACCGATATGGAGCAAGTGGTGCAGGCACTCGATGCCCTCACGCCTCCTCCGGGCGCCAAGAAATCTTGACAGGCCTCTCAACTTGGCGTAATCAATGCCCCCGCGAAGGATGATGTCATGCAAACAGCCGATGTGCTCGACGCAATAGGTGGACTGGTGGCTCAGTTGAAAGTCTATGCCGCCAAGCTGCCACCGATTGTCCATTTGTCGGCCGTGCCGACCGGTGTCAAACCAAAGTTTGAGGCCATTGAGGAATATGAAGAGATCGTCTCTCGCTTCCGTAACCAGAGCTCTGGAACTGCCTATAAAGGCTTGAACGATTTATTCGTAGAATCGCTGGAGGCCTTCGAAGTCGGCCGATTACTCGGCTCCGTCCAACCGCTCTTGACGGTGCTCGACCATCTCGAGCGGATGCAACGAGATAAAGAAATCGAGATTGGACGGATCGATGAAAAGCGAACCGGCGAATATCGCGCGGTGCTGAACAAGATTCTTCCTGGCAACAAGCCTGAATTAGACGGCGCAGGGCGAGGAATGTGATAAGAGTCCTGAGATGTACGTGCTGAGTCCTGAGTTTATCCGAAACTCAAAACTCTATGCTCAGGGCTCGCAAAGCGATCAATGGCCCATTTTGGGGCCAGCCGCATTGGCACCCTGCGAAACGAGGGAGAAGCGAACGCTCGACCCGCAGTGTGGACATTTGGCACGAACAGTTGCCTCATCGAGGAGTTCATATTGATCTTCTGTCAGCCACATCAGTTGAGCGCACTTGGGGCAGCTACGGACTTGCGTTGTCATGATGTTCCTCGTACACTCCGCGTGATTTTTAAAGCTCTCTCTGGGAGATAATCTAGTACAAGATGCCCCCAACCCTCAAGCCCGCCATCACCTTCGCCGAGAAGAAAGACCTCGACCCCGCCAAGCTCGTCCGCCTCTACCAGCAAGCACCCTGGGCTAAAGGACGGACTCTTGCAGACGTGCGTGAGATGTTGCGCCACACCGATGTCGCGGTGACAGCCTGGGAAGGTGAGGTCCTGATCGGATTCGGGAGGGTTTTAACAGATTATGTCTACCGGGCAACTATTTGGGACGTGATCGTCGATAAGGCCTATCAAGGACAGAGCATCGGAACCGAGGTCGTCAAGCGCATTTTGAACCATCCCCGCCTGAAGAAGGTGGAGCTCTTCTGGCTCTGCACCCGTATGCCAGGCTTTTACGAAAAGCTTGGGTTTAGCTCAAAAGAACAGACCGGCATGGTCTGGAGCCGGTCAAAACAAGACAAAGCTGACTAGCGCATGTCTTGCCAATCAAGGTCTTCTGTCTCTCTCCTTCAACAGCGGTGACGTGGAATCCCCTGAGTCTGGAGATCCCACGTCTCGTCATCTGCCAGAAATACGCGCTCGCTAAAAGAACAATTTAGCACCGAAGAGAAAGCCGAACGACGAGGCATTCCAATCGTTATTGCGGGTACCGTTCACCGTCGCATGTCCGTCGTTCCGCTTATAGGCCATTTCGGTGTTCAGTGCGAACTGTTTCGTCAGCATATAGTCCGCGCCCCAGCCAAGCCGCCAGGCGAAGGTATTGCTGGGAGAGATACGCGTCGAACTGTTTTCACCGAAACTATTCACATTCACCCCGAAGCTCATATTGGCATAGGGGCTGATCGGCCCAAACCGCACCGGTCGAACTTCGACGGTCGGGAGTACCGACACTGTGTCTTGATGGCCCAAGTCCCTAAAAGGACGCTCTTGATCCACGCCATGTCGTTCCCACTCTAGCACCATCCCGACCAAGAGCCAGGTATTGAGACTATACAACCCCTGGAAGTTCACCAAGGAGCCCACGTCTGTTGAGCTATTAGCAGTTAACGATTGGGTCAAGGGCGCAAAGCCTGCCCGCATACCAAGCACGAATTTTCCTGGTTCTATGCCGCCCTGCTCCATCTTCCACTCTTCCGCCATGGCTTGGCTGCCAAAGACGAACACACTTGTCAGCAGGACCCCCAGCAAACCAACACGAGCCAAATTGAGACCCATATTTATAAACCCTCCGTGGTGTAATGATGTAAATAGGCAACGGGACACAGTCGCGCGAAATGGCAGTGCAAGATTGGCACCTCTATGCCCCTTGAGAGGCGAATGTTGCCTGAAAAGACGAATCTAGTCTGATCAATATTGATCGGTTTCGCAGAAGTAAGGTGGAAACCGCAACATTCTATGTTGAGATCGCGTGAGTCCTTGCACTGACTATTCGATCTAACGATTGTGGAGAAATGAATCATGAATGACACAGTCACTGTACGCATGGCCCTACAGTCAGGTGCCGCGACTGACTAGTGCGCGTGGGCCGGTGCTACATGTTTTATTCTCTTCGGAGAGAAAAGCACCGAGATGAAAAAAACAGTGGTGGCGAGAAGAACAATCGCAGGGCCTGACGGCACATCCCAGGTGGCAGAGATCACCACCCCAGCAACGGCTGTCGTGACACCGATGACGATGGAATAGAGGGTGAGTGTCCTGAGGCTGGAGGTCAGTTGATAGGCAGTAGAAGCAGGGATCAGAATCATGGCAAAGACCAGAATGGCACCAACCGTTTTCAGCGAGACGACAACGGTCAGGGCGACCAGGGTGAGAAGAAGAAAAAATATCCGTCGCGCTGGAACCCCGGAGGCTTCGGCCATTTCCTGATCGAACGCAATAAAATACAGTTCCTTCGAGAACAGCACGATGAGGCCGAGCACAAGAACACTCAACCCGCCGATGATGCGCAGCTCTTCAGTGGTGACCGAGAGTACACTCCCGAAGAGATAGCCATACACTTCCGCATTGTAGGTCTTCATCAAGCCGATGAAAAGAATGGCTAAGGCCATTGTCGTGGTGTAGAGAATACCGATCGACACGTCCAGTTTCATCCGGCCTTTTTCTTCAACCCAGCCCGTGATCCAGACCGTGGCAAGACCAAAAATAATCGCCAGCACCAGCGGCGGCCAGCCCATGAGATACCCCAGCGCCACACCGGCAAACGCCGCATGCGCCGTCCCTGCCCCAACAAACGCGAGTCCTCGTAGGACAACGAACACGCCGACAACAGAGCAGAGCCCTCCGACCATCGCGGCGGCGAGCAGAGACCGTTGCATGAAGTCGTACGTGAAAAGCTCGATCATGGTGCCGCCTGGTCAATGATGATGGTGATAGTCCTCGACGATGATGAGGTCTTTGTCTGTAATCACCAGGTCCTTCCCGTAAACCTGGCTGAGGATCTCCGGTTTCAACACATCGGCAGGAGGCCCCGCGGCGTAAAGGCGGGTTTTCAAGAGTACGAGCCGGTCTACTCGCGAGCGGATCATATTGATGTCATGAGTGATCAGCACAATCGTCAGCCTCAGCTCGTCGTGCAGGTGCTCGACGAGTTCAATCACATTATGCTGAGCGGTCATGTCCAGCCCGGTCGTCGGCTCGTCGAGCAGAAGGACTTTGGGCTGTTGAGCTAAGGCTCTTGCGATAAAGACCCGCTGCTGCTGACCGCCGGACAGGTGGCCGAGAGCCGTGTCTTTGTGCTTGTCCATTTCGACATGGGACAGTGCCTCCATGGCGATCGCTCGATCGTTCGACCCTGGGCGCGTGAAGAGGCCCAAGGCTCCATATCGACCCATCATGACCGTTTCAAGGACCGTCACTGGAAAGTTGCGATCGACGACGCCTTTTTGCGGAAGGTAACCGATCTTGGCTCTGTGATGGCAACGTAAGGCGTCGCAGGCACAGTCGAAGATATGGAGATGGCCCTCAACGGGAGCCATGAGGCCTAAAATGGCGCGGCAGAGTGTGGTTTTCCCGGATCCGTTCGGGCCGATGACGCCGACGAACTCGCCTGCATTGATGGAAAGCGAGATATCCTTGAGCGCGATGACGCCGGGAAATCCAAACGAGGCATGGTCAAACCGAATGATAGGCTCGAGGGAGTCTGACACGGAACCAGGCGCTCCTTCCGGCGCAAAATGATGGCCCGTCGAGCCGTTACGGAGACTCTAGAGCGTTGGCCAATTGGAGCACATTATAGCGGAGCATGTCGAGGTAGGTCTCGGTCCCTGGCAGGCCTCCCGGTAACGTGGTCAACACGATGACTTTGGCCTTCGTTTCTTTTGCCAATAGATCTGGAAGTTTTTGACTGAGCTGGATCTCCGACACGATAACTTTGATCCGGTCTTTCTTGATCTTCCCGATCAAGGTCTGAAGCTGAAGGGCTGAGGGCTCTGAGCCGGATTGTATTTGAATCGTCGCAGCAACGTCAAAGCCAAACCGCCTCGCGAAGTATGGCCAGGCCGGATGATGCGCGACAAATCGACGATCGGCCAGGCGTGCGATCCGCTCACTCAACTTCACCCGTAATTGGTCCAGTTTCCGAAGATACGAGGCCTGATTGGACCGAAACTCTGTCGCATGCGCGGGGTCTGACTGAATAAGCGCTTCCGTAATATGACGCATCATGGTCATCGCATTCTCAGGATCCATCCAGACATGAGGATTTCCCTGTTCGTCTTCTCCGCCAGCATGACCCGCTCCTTCGTGACTTGATTCGTCGCGGAGCAATGCGATGCCTTTGGACGTGGTGACGACGCGGAGCGAGGAGCTGCCGGCATTCTTGACCAATGAGGAAACCCAGACTTCGAGGCCTAAACCCACCTCGAACAGCACCCGAGCCTTCCGAACGGCGACAAGATCGCTCGGTTTAGGGGAATAGGTATGTTCGTTCTCGTAGCCGCTCAGAAGGGATGTCACGCGGACATAGGGGCCACCGACTTGTTCGGCCAGGTCCTTCAAAACGGGAATGGTCACCACGATATTGAGAGGTTCAGTCGCCGGAACAGCAAGGACAGGAGGCGCCGTGAGCAGACCCTGACTGATGAGAATGGACAAAAATAGGAGCAGACGCCGCAAATTCAACATGATGGGCGCGGACGGTAACATTGGGTTCCCTGGTTGTCAACGGAATGTCTGGAGGGCTGCCCCACCCTGCGGAAGTACATGGGCCAAGAATACGACGTGCTATCCCATAGCATATTTGTCAGGAAGGAGTCTGAGAAACGCCTACTCTTCTTCTGGTGTTCCCTCGCCCTCAGGCCATATTGATAATTGACTTTTTTCGCCCCCCCCAGTATGCTCACTCCCTTTCCAACAGAAGGAGTTAGGGGCATGAAAGTTATTCTACAAGAAACGATGGAAGGGGTCGGCCACCTCGGCGATCTCCTCGATGTCAAAGACGGATACGCACGGAACTTTCTACTTCCGCGCAAAAAAGCAGTACTAGCAGACAGCCGCAGCATCAAAGCGTTTGAACATATCAAGCGCGTGGCAGCCGAGCGGGCAAAGAAAGAAAAAGTCGAGATCGAAACCCATGCCAAGAGCATCTCAGCCGTATCCCTTACGGTGGAGACGAAGGTCGGCAAGGACGACAAGATGTTCGGATCGGTCACGGTCAAGGACATTGCAGAAGGATTGGCGGAAAAGGGATTCGTGGTGGATCGGCGCAAGATCCAGCTGGAGCAGCCGATTAAAGAACTCGGCACCTTCACTGTGCCGATCAAGCTCCCGCGAGATGTGACCGCAACGGTAGTCATCCACGTCGTGAAGAAACAGGAAGCCGAATCGGCCCCTACCGAGGCCTAAGAGGGAATAGGTAGTCATGAACGATGCGGTTGGTTCCTTAGACGCGCTCAAAGCCACAGACCCGGATGTCTATGCCGCGATTGCCGCCGAGGAAGAGCGTCAGCGTAACAAGCTCCTTCTGATCGCCTCGGAGAATTTCGCCAGCCCCGCGGTCCTCGCCGCTCAGGGCTCCCTCATGACGAATAAGTACGCCGAAGGGTATCCGGGTAAACGGTACTACGGCGGCTGTCAGCATGTGGACACCGTCGAATCTCTCGCGATCGAACGCTGCAAGCAGATTTTTGGCGCCGAGCATGTAAACGTGCAGCCCCACTCAGGGTCGCAGGCCAACATGGCAGCCTACCTGTCCGTACTGAAGGCAGGCGACACCATCCTGGGAATGGACCTCGCGCAAGGCGGTCACCTCACGCACGGTAGCAAGGTCAATTTTTCAGGAATCCTGTTTCGCGCATTTTCCTACGGCGTGGACCGCGAGACCGAGACCATCAACTATGACGCAGTGCAAAAGCTGGCGGAAGAATGCCGGCCACGTATGCTTGTCGTAGGCGCCAGTGCCTATGCTCGGACCCTGGACTTCCCACGATTCCAACAGATCGCCAAATCGGTCGGTGCCTATTTGATGGTCGACATCGCCCACATCGCCGGCCTGATCGCTGCGGGACTCCACCCAAATCCTATCCCCTATGCCGACTTTGTCACGACGACGACCCACAAAACCCTGCGGGGACCCCGTGGTGGCGTGGTCATGTGCAAGGCCGAGCATGCAAAAGCAGTCGACAAATTTATCTTCCCCGGAATGCAAGGCGGCCCCTTGATGCATGTGATCGCCGCCAAGGCCGTCGCGTTCAAGGAGGCCCTCTCGCCCTCGTTCACGCGGTACCAGCAGCAGGTCATCGCCAATGCAAAAGTGCTGGCCCAAGGGCTCCTCGACCGGGGATATAAGATCGTGTCGGGCGGTACAGATACCCATCTCATGCTGGTGAATCTGTCCAACAAAGGCATTACCGGCAAAGAGGCGGATGCCGCATTGGACGCCGCCGGCATTATCGTGAACAAGAACGCTGTGCCCTACGACGAGAAACCACCAGCCGTGGCCAGCGGCATTCGATTGGGAACTCCCATTGTCTCGACCAGAGGGATGCGGGAAACCGAGATGAAAGAGATTGTAGACTTGATCGATCAGGTGCTGCAGCATCGGCAAGATCCCGCAATGCTCGAGAAAGTTCGCTCGCAGGCCAAAGCGCTCTGCAGCCGCTTTCCGATCTTCCACACCTACTAAGCCGCGTCAGACGGGGCAGGATCACCGCCTGTGAAATGTCCGTTCTGCGATGAACTCGAAGACAAAGTCGTCGATTCGCGTATGGCGAAGGAAGGCGAAGTCATTCGCCGTCGGCGCGAATGTCTCGGCTGCAAACGCCGCTACACGACCTACGAGCGTGTCGAAGAAATCCTACCCGTGGTGGTGAAAAAGGACGGTCGCCGTGAATCCTTTGACCGCAGTAAGATTCTTGCCGGCCTCAAGAAAGCCTGTGAAAAACGGCCCATCAGCACGGCCACCATCGAAATGGTGACGGACCGTATTGAAAAACGCATTCAAGAGATGGGAGAGACAGAAATAGAAAGCCGGATCGTGGGCGAAGAGTTGATGAAAGAGCTGCATCAACTGGACCAAGTAGCCTATGTTCGCTTTGCCTCTGTCTACCGTGAGTTTAAAGACATTGACCAGTTCATGGACGAGCTGAGAACGTTGGCTCAGCAACGCCGCGACCGGTGAGGGCCGCGGAACCCATCCTCTCCCCTCATCGTCCTCTCCCTGTCCTTCCCTGGTTCGCCAGTTAACAACATGGTGCGATTTCACAGCAAGCAGGTGTCAGCATGCCGATAACCAAGGCCAAGGTTCCCAAGCGACCGCGCAAGATACATGCGCCAACCGGCACACATGTTGCGATCATCGGCGCAGGTCGTGGCGGCACAGCACTGATTGAAATCTTTGCAACAGATCCATTAGTGCAGGTCGTCGGCGTGGCTGAAGTCCAGAAAAATGCACCAGGTATCGCACTGGCGAAACGGCTCGGAATCCCTGTGACCCGCGATTACCGGAAGCTTCTGGATCTTGAACGTGTGGATCTCATCATTGACGTATCCGGCAATGCCAAAGTCTGGCAGTTACTCCAAGATTTTCACCGCATGGGTGTGACGATCATCGGCGGGGCCAGCGCGAAATTCATGTGGGAACTCATTGAGGCTCGTATTCGTGCCACGGCCGAAATCGAGAAGACCTTAAATAAATACCAATCGCTCTATCGCCTCTACGTCAAGGAAACGGGTGTCGCGGTGACGGAGGAGCGAACGCGCATTGCCTGCGAAATGCACGACGGTCTTGTGCAGAGTTTGGCCGGCGTCAACTTTAAGCTGGATCTGAGCCAGCAACTGATTCGAAAAGACCCGAAAGCCAGTCTGGCTACCTTGCGCGAAAGCAAAGCTCAGTTGAAACTGGCCATCCAGGAGGCGCGGCAAGTCATCTTTAATCTTCGGCCTCTCCACTACGATAAGATGGAGCTGCTCCCCGCCCTCACCAACTACCTCACTTCGTACGAAACCCAGTATCACATCAAGACGCAATTCCGCGTATCCGGCGATGAGCAGATCTTGTTTCCGCGCACTAAAATCTTCCTCTTTCGTATTGTGCAAGAAGCCCTCAGCAACGTCGAGAGACATGCGAAAGCGACTCGAGTCACCGTAGAATTAGACATCGACCCTGAACGGCTCCGTGTCACGATCGGGGACAACGGCGTAGGATTCGACATGGACACGGTGCTACGTGATCCCGATAAATGGGATCATTTCGGGATTCGAGGCATTCTGGAACGGGCTCGCCTGGTAGGAGGCGAGGGCAAGATTGATTCAAAGAAAGGGCGTGGGACGACGATCGTCGTCGATGTCCCGCTGATGAAAAAGGAGACGACAGCGCATGGAGAAGATTAAAGTACTTATCGCAGATGATCATCGGGTCGTGCGTGAAGGACTTGCCGCAATCCTCAAGACGAAAGACGATATCCTAATCGTGGGAGAAGCCCAGGATGGCATGGAAGCCGTCGAAAAGGTGAAGACGTTGGTACCCGACGTGGTACTCATGGACGTCAGCATGCCCAGAATGGGCGGGGTCGAAGCGACCAGACAGATTAAGCGTGAATTCCCTCACATCGGCATCGTGGCCCTGACCATGTATGACGAGCAACAATACATCTTTGATTTGGTACGAGCCGGGGCCACCGGATATCTCCTAAAAGATTCTGAGTCCTCTCAGATCGTCGCCGCGATACGCGCGATCTACAAAGGCGAATCCCTCATCCACCCCTCGGTCGCAAGCAAGATCTTGGCTGAATTCTCTTTGATGTCCCAGAAAAAGGGCAAAAAGCCAGGGTGGGTCGAGCACGATCTGACAGAGCGAGAGATCACAGTCCTCCGGTTGGTTGCTGACGGCAAGACCAACAAGGAAATCGCCAATAATTTAGATCTGAGCGAAAAGACAGTAAAGAACCATGTCCGGAATATTTTTCACAAGCTCCAAGTCTACGATCGCACACAAGCCGCCATCCTGGCCATTCGGAAAGGCCTCATCGAATTGGACCCACGACCATAGCTACTATGACCACTACAGGAAGCCTTCCTGCGAGACAAGAAGTTTTCAGATCTTCCTAAAGCAGCCAATTATCACCGGTTGACTCAGCCCCCAACAGATCTTGAGCCTTTGCTACCGACCACAGCGATCGCCGTCAAAGCACTGCAACTGTGCTCCCTGCATTCCATGAAAAGTCACAGGTGTAATATTTATACAACGTCACTCACAGCAAGGGATGTGCCTATTTTTACGTTTAATTTCAGTGCATTACCGTTGTTTAACCTCAATGAAAATCTCTGGCACACGAGTTGCTGATACCATCTGTGTAATTATTGAGGTGACCTGTGAGAGTACAGCAGACGTTGGCAAATGCGGTGAGCTGTTCAGGGGTTGGGCTCCATTCGGGACTGCCCGTAACTCTTACACTCAGACCTGCTCCTGCGGATACCGGTGTGGTATTCGTAAACCGGAGCGGCAAAGGCGGAGCCTCTCTTGCTGCCTCCGTTGAGCATTTGGTGGCAACGGAACTCTGCACGGCGATCAGCGGGAATGGCTTTCAAGTCAAGACGATCGAACACATTCTGGCAGCATTAACCGGACTCGACATCGATAACGTATACGTCGAGGTTGATGCCGCCGAAGCCCCCGTCATGGACGGAAGTGCAGGCCACTTCGTTCGCCTCATTCGCTCAGCCGGCATTGCTCCGCAGAGCCAACGGCAACCCTATCTGAAAATTACACGGCCTCTTGAGGTCGTAGATGGAAATCGACGGGTTCGCATCGAACCGTCTTCGACCACGAAAATCACCTATTCTATTCACTACAATCATCCGTTGATCCAGACGCAGACCTACGCCTATGAGCACTCAGTCCATGCCTTCGAACGAGAGATCGCGGACGCCAGGACATTCGGCTTCATGCAGGAAGTGGAAGCTCTCTGGGCCCGTGGACTTGGGAAGGGTGGCAGTCTGGACAATACGATCATCCTTTCTCAGGACGGTATCCTCAATGAATCAGGCCTGCGATTTACGAATGAATTCGTCCGTCACAAGATTCTGGACCTGATCGGAGATTTTTCATTACTCGGCGTACCCTTTATCGGACATGTGATCGCGGAACGCTCCGGGCATGCGATACATACGCGCCTTGTTCAACAGATCCTGAACCATTCGGACAGCTGGGTATTGCTCAACGCTGAGGAACCAGTTGCCGCGTCTGAGCCTCGCTCGGCCATGGCTGTACCACGATTTGCATCGCTGGTGGCACTCCAGGCCTCCTAACTCCTATCCTTTTCTAGGGGATTCTAGTCGCGGTCTCGCCTCAACAGGCGAGATGATTCATAACGTGTGGTGAACGATCAAGTGATTTAACGTCGGGAGCAAGTGGCCTTGCTCCCGACGCTAGAATCAAGGCGGGGACTACGTCTTCTTCTTCTTTGCTGCTTTCTTCGTCGCCAAGACTCTCCCCCCCCTTCGTGTCTTTTAAGGTCTAACTGGCCCAGTCGCACTACACTGCATGGATCAGGGCTTCTTCCAATGCCTCAAACGTATTCGGTCCCACTTTCCTGAACCGCTTATCGCGCTTCAAAGACGTCGCGAC
>JAUXQT010000074.1 GCA_030682135.1 Nitrospirota bacterium
CACATACATGTAGCCTGGATAGAAATCGAGCCAACGGTTCAACGTGATCTCGATGTTGACCATCGCCACGTCATACTTCTTCACCGGCGCACCGGCCGGGCACTTCCCGCCCGAGGTCATCACCGGCTCGCCCTTAGTCCCATCCGACATGAGCAAGAAGCTGCTGCCGTCCTGCCCCATGTACTGGTGCATCATCGACATCTCGTTGAAGGCACCGGACGTCTGCTGCGCCTTGGCATCTTTCTGCGCCTGCTGCTCGAGCTTCTCCATCAGGCGGTGGTGCTGCATCTCCATCTTTTCTGCATTACCGGCACGGCCCTCCATGGCGTTCTCCACCACGGTCTGGCCCTTCAACTGCTGAGTCCATCCCGGCATGGCGACCGGAGTGGCATGCCCCTGATGGGACTCCTCTCCTGCTCCCGCCGCAAACAGCCCCGGTGTTGCCACCAGACTGCCGGCCAGCAAGACGCTTTGCAGCATCAGCGCTAACCTCGTACGGCGCCGCTTGCGCGTTGGTTTACACACATCACCCCTCATAGTACGGCCTCCCCCTGTTATGTCCGCCTTACCTGGCGGATGGTTGAATCCAACTTACGTGCGCTATCAGCTGTGAGCGATCGGCTTCAGTGTTCAATTTTCCCCTGCAAGCCGATTGCTGACAGCTGATCGCTTCCCTGCTTTGCTTCCCTTGGCCTTCGTTAAGTGCTGGTGAAGGGTCCTCCTTACGGAGGAGAGGGTCATTCGGAGGCCGGTCCTAATCACCCAGACCTCCACCAGCAACGCTACGTATACGCAGCTTGCGTGCCTCGACAGAGACAGCGGGAGAAATGAGCAGCGAACCCGCTCCAGTCCTTACGATTCGCACAGGACGACTCTGTAAAATTCGTCCCGTCAACCGGAGAATCTTCTACAAAACTAGACAGTCTCTTCATGCAGCAATTGCAAATGCTGAAAATTCAAATAGATAGACCGTCCAATCGATTGGACATCTGTCATGAAATTGTGGGGCGGAAACGGACAGTCGCGAGAGCCTTGCGAAGAGGAAATGGGGTACGAACAAACGGATTGGCCACGCAAGAAAGGCGGCTTACTGAGTCAGCAATAGCTGGACCGAGGAGCAGCAACGGACGGGGACTGGCCTGCAGTCGAAGGAGCCATCTCCCTCACATCAGGCCTCACCCGCGCCATAACTACGGAGCTTGTTATAGAGGCTCGCCCGGCTAATCTTGAGGAGCTTGGCGGCCTGCGCACGATTATTCCCTGTTTGCTGGAGCGCCTGAAGAATCCGTGCATGCTCTGCCTGGCGGGTCGCGCCACGTGCAACGGTACGGAGGTCGTGTTCAACCGGTTTCGATCCCATGGCCACGATGTCCTTGCAATTCAACGTGGGACCAGTGGTGGTGACGACGGCCCGCTCTATGTAATGTTGAAGCTCCCGCACATTGCCAGGCCATGTGGCCTGGGTGAGCGCCTGCATCACATCCGGCGAGACCTGCCGGACTGGCTGCCGGTGACGCTTGCAGGACGCCGCCACGAAATGCTGCACCAGAAGCGGGATGTCTTCTCGCCGTTGACGGAGCGGAGGAAGAGACAATGGCAACACCGCCAGCCGATAGTAGAGGTCTTGCCGAAAGCTCTTGGCCTTGACGAGCTCGACAAGATCCCTGTTCGTTGCAGACACGACTCGCACATCGATCTTGATCGGCTGATTGCCTCCGACCCGCTTGATCTCCCCCTCCTGAAGCACCCGCAGCAACTTGGATTGAAAGGTCGCGGTCGTATCGGCGATTTCGTCCAGGAAGATCGTCCCGCCATCCGCCTCTTCGAAGAGTCCACGTTTGGTGGCATGTGCGCCGGTGAAAGAGCCCTTCACATGTCCGAACAGCTCACTCTCCAACAGCGTTTCCGGCAACGAACCGCAATCGACGACGACGAAGGGCTTGTCCCTCCGATAGCTGGTCTGGTGAATCGTTTTCGCCACCAGCTCCTTCCCGGTGCCGCTCTCCCCCTGAATCAACACGGTGGCACAACTGTCCGCCACAAGCTTGATCATCTCGAGTACTTCTCGCATCGGCGCGCTCGAGCCGATCAACTCGCCCAGCTTCGCCCCCTGCTTCACGGCCGCATGCGCACCGCTCGGCTGCACCTCGGCTTTCGGCACGACCTTGAACAGCACCAGTACCGACTCGACCTCGCCGCGACTTGAAACAAGCGGAAAGGCCTGATGCATCCCACAGGCCGTGCCGTCCCCGCCGGACGCACAGGCCACGGACCGGACCTCTGGCGATTCGTACATTTTGGTCGCCGGGCAGGTGCCACAGGGATCGCTCCGGTGAGCAAAGGCCTGATAACATTTGGCTGAACGGCCTGATGACGTTGATGTGTCTTCAGACCATGCCGATTCGTTCGCGTAGATCACGTTGAAGTCACGATCCACCACAGCCACCCGATCGGAAAACCCACCGGCTAACTGCTTGATGGCTTCCAGTCGAGCTTCAAGGATGGGATCGGTCAGGAAGGGAACAGACGAAGGGTCTCGTTGAGATCCGGCCATCTCACACCTCTCACAAGCTAAAGAGTCGCTAGGATACAAGGTCTCAGTCTATTTTTCCATCCAATGCCGGGCCTAAGAGGCGCCGGACGGTTCCCTTGAGTTCGCTCAGGCGAACCGGCTTGTCGAAATAGGCCTCGACGCCGATAGCCAAGACATCGGCTTTTGTCTTGGGATCGCCAAATGACGTCAGCAGCACAATCGGGACCCCGGGAGCAAAGGTCCTGAGCCTGGCAATATAATCTAACCCACCAGCCGGCATACGGAGATCCGTGAGAATCAATGTCGGACGAGCATCCAGCACCGACCGAAGCGCCTCATCCCCATCGGCCGCTTCCCGGATAGAGACCCCCAGATCCCACAACTCATCGCACAACAGACTTCGCATGTCCTGGTCGTCTTCGGCAATGAGTAGGACTACTGGCGTCCGTTCCTGCAACATCACATCTCCCCTCCGCCTCCAGCCCCCACGGCTTGCGTAATAGACAGGAGTTCACAACCTATGCCAGCTTGCCTCCAAGCGGCCGTAAAGCCATGGAGTCCATAAGTGCGCTAATTCGCTTAAAAATCCTACAAGATCACGTGCCACATAGCGGGGAACGCAGTTAGCGCTGGCGAGAATTGGGACAGACGCGATCCTGCCCCTGTCGCAGATCGCGACAGAGAGGGCTCGCCGATAATCGACTTTGTGAAGGAGTTAGAGGCGTATCGATGGAGAGGCACCAGCAGTCTGAGCCGAGTCAATAGGGAGTCGGATTGTAAAAGTCGTCCCCTTTTCGACTGCACTCTCCAGGGTAATGGTCCCGCCATGTTCCTCAATGATGCCTTTCACCACCGTGAGACCCAGGCCGGTCCCCTTTCCAAAATCTTTGGTGGTAAAAAATGGATCGAAGACTTTTGCGCGGGTCTCTTCCGGCATGCCATGTCCGGTATCGGCGACCTCAAGGCGCACGTATTCGCCTTCACGCGCGAGGCCCAGACTGAGACGCCCTCCCTCCGGCATGGCATGGAGACTGTTCATGACGAGATTAATGAGCACCTGGATGAGCTGGTCTTGATCGGCATGGACAAAGGGCAATGACGATTCAATCGTCGTGTCGACCGTGATGTGGCATTGGGCGATCCGCTCCTGGAACATGTCCAGGCTATCCTCCACGATCTTCGCAAGATCGACGGCCCGCCGCTCCGGCGTCCTCCGCCTGGCAAAGGCCAGGAGCTGGTTCATCACCTTGGTGATGCGCTCGACCTGCGTGATGATGGTGGTCAGGCCCTTCTTCATCCCGTCATCGGCTGCGCGTTGGAGCAGGTATTCTGCACGCCCGAGGATCACGTTCATCGGCGTCCCGATTTCATGCGCCATACCGGATGCCAATGTGCCCAACTCCGCCAACCGCTCAGCCCGTCGAAGTTGCACCTCCAGGCGTTTGCGCTCTGAAATATCCACGATCGACGCCACCACCCCCATCCCCTTGGCCGTCTGAATAGGCGTGAGTCCGATTTCGACCGCGAATTCGCTCCCGTCCTTCCGTAAGCCGAACAATTCGCGCTGCCCCCCCATCGATCGTGCCTGGGGAACTTTCATAAACTCTGTTCGGTGCTGCCGGTGATCGGATCGAAACGGTCCTGGAATGAGCATCTCGACTGATTGGCCGAGCAACTCGTCCCTCTCGTAGCCGAATTGGTGAAGAGCAGAGGTATTCACCATCACGATCGCTCCACGCTCATCGATGAGCAACATCCCATTGGGAGCGGCCTCCACAATGAGACGAAACTGCTGCTCGCTATCGAACGACTCTGGACTCACGCTGGCGTCTTCCCTTCGATCTCGCCCAACTTCCGATAGAGTGTCTTGCGATCGATCCCGAGTACTTGCGCGGCCTGATACTTATTGCCGCCGGTCTTCTCGAGGATCTTGAGAATGTATTCTTTCTCCACTTGATCCAGCGGGAGGGTCCGTTCAGCCGCATCATCGAGGAGTCGCCGGTCGCCACGGGCGCCCTGAAGCGTCACCGGAAGGTCGTCCGAGACAATCTGTTCGCTCCGGCTGAGCGTGACGGCCCGTTCGATCACATTTTCCAATTCACGCACATTGCCCGGCCAGGCATAATCCACCAGCATGGCCAGCGCAGACTCGCTCACGCCCTGTATCTGCTTCCCGCGGGACGCGGCACATTTCTTCATGAACGCATCCACGAGCAACGGTATATCTTCGCGGCGCTCACGCAAGGGTGGAAGGCGTAGTTCGATCACATTCAGCCTGTAATACAAATCCTCCCGGAAATGTTTCGCCTTGACCTCTTCCGTCAGGTTGAGATTCGTCGCCGCAATGATACGGACATCCACGGCGATCGGCCTGTTCGCTCCCACGCGGCGAATTTCTTTCTCCTGGATCGCGCGCAAAATCTTGGCCTGCAGCATCAATGGCAGTTCGCTGATCTCGTCGAGGAACAGCGTCCCCTTTTGCGCCTCTTCGAAGAGGCCCCGCTTATCCACCTTGGCATCCGTGAATGAGCCACGCATATGGCCGAACAGCTCGCTTTCGAGCAGCTGTTCCGGAATAGCGGCGCAGTTGACGGGAATGAACGGCGCATCCTTGCGGTCACTATTGTAATGGATGGCCTTAGCCACCAGCTCTTTGCCGGTTCCGCTTTCGCCGGTGATCAAGAGATTCGTGGGACTGTCGGCCACACGCCTGATCAGGTCAAACACCTCCTGCATCGGTTTGCTCTTGCCGATGATCTGATGGAAGCTATATTCCTTGTGCACTTCTCGCCGGAGCCGATTCACTTCCCGTCGTAACGCCGCTTCGCGAATCGCGCGCTCGACCACACGAACCAATTCCTCGTTTTTCACCGGCTTGGTCAAGTAGTCGCTGGCGCCACGCTTCATGGCTTCCACCGCAGTGTCCACCGACCCAAACGCGGTCATGAGAATGACCCCGATGTCTGGATAGAGGCGCCTGATCTCCGTGAGCAACTCCGTCCCCAGCATCCCTTTCATCCGCAAATCCGTCAGCACGACCGCGTGGTCTTTCTCCTCCAATAGCTTGAGAGCCTCCGGTCCGCTCCCCGCCATCGTGATCTGATGCCCGCGGTCCTTGAGGACATCATGGACAAGCTCTCGCATTTCCGCATCGTCATCGACGACGAGAATCGCACCCCACTCTTCGGTCATGCTGCACTCCTTCTCTGCTGACAGGAAATCAGACGCTAGCCCTTTGCCCCAGGATGGTCAAGCCTCCCGTCGCGAAATGCGACAGGTAAAGACCTGCCTTTGGGGACAAACGCCTCAACAATCCAGCTGTTGCACCGGTTTTACCAACGTATCGAAATGAAATTGCAAGGGCAGGACCAGACAGCTGACGGAACGGGGTACGGAAGAACAGGCCCCTGACAACGGTAGATACTCGCTGTCAGGGGCAGGATTGAAGAGAGCGAACTACTTCACTTTGGAGAAGTCAGCGGCGATTCTCGCCTCTTTTCCGTCCTGAAGATTCACGACGAACAGGGACGCTGCCAGGGGATCGAACTTTTCATACGCGAACGATGCGGTAAAGCGCGAGCGGTAGGCCGGCCCACTGCCTTCATTCTTTCGGCCACGTTCGGCTTTGGTGATATCGATGGGCTTGATCTTCTTGGAGCCCTGTTGCAACTCGATCAAGGCACCCTCTGCAAAATACTCGTCATCGCCACAGAGCTGCACTTCAATTTCCATATTGGGCATATCCACGACTTTCTTAATGAATTCGTCTGGCATGCGCACATCCGTCTTCCGCTTCTTGGACTCGGCCGCTTCCTGCCGGCCAAAGGCTTCGAGGCGATACCGCTTCGTCCGAAGAATAGCACTGGCTCCACAGGAGTCTTTCTCTGGATCGGCGCCTACTCGCGTCACCAGGGAAGCTTGCTGAAGGACTTTCTTGACGTCCTCCGGGCTGTTGGCCTTCTCCATCGGCGCCCGCCCGGCTTCCAAGGCCTTCTGCGCCTCTTCCGCGGATAATTTCACATCGATCGCCAGGACCGTCCGGGGACCGACGACCGTCAGCAGGCCCACGACAACACAGGTGACAACGACACCAACCCGCGCCACTGATGTCAGGCATCGCACGCTCATAACTTCCTCCGTAAACAAGACAGTAAATGATGGGGCGGCATTGTACGGAAACCCCTACCCCTTTGCAATCAGACGGAGAAGCGAGCCCAGTTGGCATAGGGCTTGGCAGCATATAGTTGCTCAAGATCGACCGGTATACTCACGCCGGCTTGCGCCAGCAACTGGGCGACCAGACGAAGCGGCAGGCCAACCACGGTGGGGAAATCGCCCGTAATAGAATCGATCAAATCTCCGCCTGCTCCCTGGATCGAATAGGCGCCGGCCTTCCCCAAACTTTCTCCGGTCCCCAGATAGCGCTCATGCATACGTTCATCGAAGGGCTTCATCCGAACAACCGCTGCGGAGAGCGCAACAACCTCCATCGCACGAACTGAACAGACCAGCGCGACCGCCGTGAGGACTCGATGGTCACGACCGGCCAGGCGCCGGAGCATCGATCGGGCCTCCGCAAGGTCAGCCGGCTTCCCGAGCACGTGATGATCCAGCTCGATGACCGTATCGCTCCCCAGCACGATCGCCTCCGGCTCAAGCCTCGCGACCGACTGCGCTTTGCCCTGCGCGAAGGATTGCACCTGCTCGATCGCGGTCAGACCAGACACCAGCCGCTCCTCGAACGATGGACTGATGACGTCGAAGGGGATGCCCAGCAACGCGAGCAACTCGCGACGGCGCGGAGAGGTTGAAGCCAGGATGAGTGCCATCTACAACGCCGAAGAGGGCGCAATAGAGGCCAGGGGTTCGAGCGAGATCTGCTCAGGGCCTTCCTCACGATTCATACAGATCACGCGAAAATCAGCGAGCACCTGCTCCACGTCTGCGACCGACGAGACTCGAACCATATTGGCCCGGAGTGAAGCGGCATGAGGAAACCCTTTGCAGTACCACCCCAGGTGTTTACGCATCCGCCGAAACTGCCCCGTCCCGCTCACCGCTTCGAACCGTCTGGCATGATCGAGCAACATCTCGAAACGCACGTCGAGTGGCGGCACAACCGGCTCAGGCCCCCGGCCTGGCAGCTGCTGCTGAAGCAAGATGCGCGCGTCTTCTTTCTGACGAAAGAACCAGGGGGCCCCGAGTACGGCTCGTCCGACCAACACCCCATCGACTCCGGTATCCCGCACACGACGGACCACGTCCTGGAGACTGTGCACGTCGCCGTTTCCAAACAGCAAGGTCCCGCTGCCCCGCGCAATCTCTGCCGCCCGGGCAATGGCGTCCCAATCCGCTTCCCCTCGATACATTTGCTCCAGGGTACGGCCATGCAGGGAGATCACGGCTGGCTGTTCTATGAGGAGATGTTCGATCCACCGATCGACGACGACCACGTCGTAGCCAAGACGTGTCTTCACGGACAACGGAATCGTCCGGCGGACAAGCGGGCGAGCATTCTGCCGCTGCTCGTTCATCCGCTCGAAGGCCGCCACTCGACTCTGCTTGAGTCCCGCACCCTCCAGGGTCTGACCGGCCGCCCAATCGGCAATCCCTCGTCGAGTTGCCTGCATGATCGCATGGGCTACATCCGGCGTTCGGATCAACCCTGCGCCTGAGCCGGATGAGGCGACACTGCGCGAGGGGCAACCCATGTTGATATCCAATCCGTCGAACCCCAACTCACAGACTGCATGGGCGGCCTGATAGAAGAGGTCCGGGTCTTTCCCGTAGAGCTGCGCAACGATCGGTCGTTCCACCTCGTGATAGATAAGAGAATCCAACAAAAACTCCGGCCCACGGCAAACGTCATGCACATGCGTGAATTCCGTGAAGGAAACGTCTGCATTGCCGTGTATCGCCACGGTATGGCGAAACGTGGCATCAGTGACCCCGTCCATGGGCGCCATCCCGATCACCGGTCCCATGAGCGATTGCCAAAAACTCATACGGATGGCTCCATCTCCATCACTCGTTCTCCGACTTCATTCGCCTGCGCATAGGCCAGCCGCAACTGATCGCCTTCCTCTTGGGCAGAAATCCGTACGTCCGGCGCAGATTCCGTCACAAATTCGAGGAACCGGTCGATCTTCAGGAGGAAGAAGTCATAGGACTGCGTAAGTGGACGGGGGACGCGAAACCAGAAGGCCACAAACTCCGTGAGACAGACACCCCGCTCCGCGAGCAACTTACAGGTCTGGGGAAACATCTCGACGAGGTCTCCCCCCCAACGGAGAATCTCGTGGGGCAGATAGGACGCCCGATAGGATATGAGCCCTGCCTGATCCGCTGCCACGTCCTGCCATTCCGGACCTGTGGCGGGAATTTGCCCTGAGATGATTTGCGCATAACGCGCATAGTCGTCACGCAACTGTTGCCGGTCAGACTCGCTCATCGGCTCCGGAGCTGAGCATGAAGGACGCACCCCGGCGATCGACCATGCCGCAGCCATTCCTCGGGCCATCGCCTGCTGAACGACGGGTGAGAAACGCCGAACGGCCTCCGCATATTCCTCCACAATCGTCTCGATCGGCTTCGTATCCACTTCCAGCGCCACCGCCCTGAGGCTCACGAGGTTCGGATGGGCCAGAACCTGTTCGAGTAGGGTGAAGAGGACCGGGGGAATCGGCGCCGCATGAGCGTCGATCCATTCAGGAAGCTCCTCGGCCCGCTCAGCCCCATCACTCGACTCATGGCAGGCCAACCCGGCCACGTGGATCTCGACCACCCGCTCCAGAGGAAATTCGTCGAGGAATTCCTTGATGAATTGCTCAAGAGACGTTCGTCGGCGGGCAGCCGTATAACGATAGACCGTCCAGAGGTGCCCGATATCCAACACGAGGCCGCAGGGCACTCGCGCGGTGACGAGCCGGAAAAAGTGAGGGATAGGGATCGTACCAGGGGAAAAATATGTGAGCGGCGGCATCTCTAACAGAAACAGTGGCGAGGTTCCGTCTGCCCGACGTCCTTGCCGATCGATCGCCTCCTGAATCGTCGCGATATTATCGGCCACCACCTCGGCGCTCAACGGCGTATAGAGTGGCGGCACATAGGTGCCGAACGAGTAGCCCCCCATCTGCTTCATGGCACATTCATGATTCAGCCAGAGACTCTGAATGTTATTGAGCTGCGTGACCATCTCGCCGACATCCTGCTGAAAGAACGGGGAGGCCTGAACATCCGGCTGCGTGATCCAGAGGCCTTCCCCATGGTAGGCCAGTGACATCTCCGGCAGGGCCTGCCGAACCGCTGCCAGGGCAGTCGTGGCCGCCTTAAAGACTTCGAGATAACCAGGCCGGAGGCCTCGCTCCTTGAGCTGTGTCACCAACTCGAACAGATCGGGAGAATAGACGTCGACCGACAGCCCCATCCCCTGTGGAGCGATTGGCCTGAGGCGGCGGTGAAAGTCCTGAAAAACCGAATCGTGCTCAACCATCAATCTACCCTTGTGCTGCCGGGACAATTCGCCTAGTCTATTCGCTCAACCCCTTGTTTGACAAGGAAAGCCCTTGCCACGAACGACGGCGTTCCGTCTGCTATACTTTGGCGTACGTCGCCGGGGGGCGAAACCCTCACGAATCGTGCAAGGACGAATCGGAGAAGGTCTCGAACCCATGTCGGACACCAGTGACAAATCTGCCAAGACTACCAATCTTATATCAACTGTGATTGCCCATATGATGACGCCAGGAGTCGTGCAAATTCCCGGGGATATTTCCGTCAGCGAGGCGGCGCTGCTACTTGAACGAGAACAGGCCCCCTGCCTGCTGGTGAAGGATACCGACGCGCAGTTCGGGCTGATGACGCCGACCGATATCGTCAAAAAAGTCGTCGCGCAGGGTCTCGAACCGCATGATATCGAAGTCCGGACGATCATGACACGCCCGGTGCAATTCATCGAATACGACCAGGCCTTAGCGGACGCCTCCGTCCTCATGATGGCGACGGGTGCACCACTCTTGATAGTCACCAAACAGAACCAACCGGTTGGAGTCCTCACGGCACAAGACCTCATGCTCACGCCGGCCCGGCGTCGCACGAAGATCCCCTCAGTGGTGAGCGTGGTCGGACGCGCATCGGCTCAGGGGCTCAACTATAATGCCATGATCGTCCAACTGAACCATGCCGGCGCATTGGTCGAGTCAACCGCGAAGATCTCGACCGGCACGAACGTCGTACTGGCGTTTTCCATTTCCGGTCAAAACACGCCCCTGACGATTCGGGGGAAAGTGCTGGCCAGCGAGAGTCCCGAAACTGAACCAGCTGAGACTTCGAGCGGCTCCCGCACCTGGCATGTCGATATTCAATTCACGGATCTCTCGTCGTCCGACCTCGCACGCATCAGGGCCTGGGCACTTCAAACCATGCCACCTTCTCCTGATCGTTCCTGACCTCACAGATATCCTCCATTCTTTTGACCAGCAGGCAATCTCCTGATACTATTTTTTCTCGACCAAGGATGGAGCCGTCACCACACATGGATAACCCAATGAAGACCTCCCAGACCCGCTCCCGCGCCCTCCCTTCGAACGAGGAGTTGCTCGGCCAGATTCGCCTCCTGCTCGAGAGTCCGGAAGACGACCTGCAAGCCGCAATTATGAAGGAACTCCTGGCCGGAACGCTCCGGCTTCACGATGCCCATCTGGACGCCTTGGACCTCAAGATCGTGAACCGAGCCGTCAAAGAACTGCGCCACGCCTTCCGCGTCTTTCATGACTACCGCGATCGACGCAAGATCAGCATCTTTGGATCGGCCCGCACGGCCTCGGATGACCCCAACTATCAGATGGCCTTCCAATTTTCCCGTCAGATCGTCGAAGAAGGATTCATGGTCATTACCGGAGGGGCTGACGGGATTATGCGCGCATGTCAGGAGGGCGCCGGCCGCGAGAACAGCTTCGGGGTGAACATCATGTTGCCCTTCGAGCAGGGCCCGAATGCCACGATTGCCGATGACCCCAAACTCGTCACCTTCAAATACTTCTTCACGCGCAAACTGATTTTTCAGAAAGAGGCCAATGCGATTGCCTTGTTCCCCGGCGGCTTTGGCACGCATGACGAAGGCTTCGAGATTCTGACCCTCGCCCAAACCGGGAAGAGCGACCCTCAGCCGATCGTCTGTCTCCAAGCTCCCGGGTGCGACTATTGGGACGACTGGTACGGCTTCGTCACACGCCAGCTGCTGGCTCGTAAACTGATCAACCCTGAAGATCTCAGCCTCTTCAAAATCACCACATCCGTGGACGAGGCCATCGAGGAAATTAAACACTTCTACCGCCGTTTCCATTCCATCCGGTATGTAGGACGCTTGTTGACCATGCGGCTCAAAACCGCCATCCCCCCCGAACAGGTGGCCATCCTTCATGATAAGTTTGGCGATCTCTTGTCCGAGGGCACCTTTGAATTGCGCGGTCCACTCCCCGAAGAACTCGACGAAC
This sequence comes from Nitrospirota bacterium, assembly GCA_030682135.1. GTDB lineage: Bacteria > Nitrospirota > Nitrospiria > Nitrospirales > Nitrospiraceae > Palsa-1315. The sequence goes on from JAUXQT010000074.1 coordinate 12,028, forward strand.
CGGATCTGAGGAACTTGTCTCGCTTGACCTTCGTCTCCAACCGCCGAAGCGCGAGCCGGCTGCGTCAGCTCATCGACCATCTGAATAACCTCTGATCGCACGGCATAAAGAGGCTTTAGTCTCGGCAAGGCCACATGGTATGCTCGCCACGATGGCCGCTTCCCGCATACAACACCCGTTCAGTGAGCCCCCCACGGTCGTGCTCTATCACGCCGAATGCGCCGATGGATTCGGCGCCGCCTGGGCAATCTGGAATCAATTCCCCGCAGCTCGATTCATTCCCGTTAAACACGGCAACCCGCCTCCTGAAGGGCTTAAAGACCAACGGGTCGTCATCGTGGATTTCAGTTATGCCCGCGAGACGTTGGAAACTATGGCCGCACAGACACAGGCGCTCCTCGTGCTCGATCATCACATCACCGCAGAGAAGGCCCTGGCCGGCCTTCCCTATGCCTATTTCGACATGAAAAAGTCAGGGGCGGTCCTCGCCTGGGAATGGGCTCACGACCGGCCGACACCCTGGCTCCTCAACTATATCCAAGACAAAGACCTCTGGACCTGGGCGCTCCCTTCCAGCCGAGAAATTAGTGCCGCTGTGGCCTCGTACCCGTTCGACTACCAACTCTGGAGCAACTTTAAACAGAAGGAGTTGGAACAGGAGGGTCGAGCCATCCTCCGTTACGAGAACGAACTCGTAAGCAAACTCGCGGCGCAGGCGATGTTGATCGACTTTCACGGAGCCGTCGTGCCATCGGTCCAAAGCGCGGTCTTGACCAGCCAGATCGGTGAACGCCTGTCTGCGGAACATCCGTTCTGCGTCATGTGGCACGATCGCGACGGGCGCCGCTATTACAGCATGCGCTCGAGGGAAGACGGGACGGATGTGGGAGCCATTGCCGCTTCCTTCGGCGGTGGCGGCCATACCCATGCAGCGGGGTTTTCAGTCCTGCTGGGCCCCGATGGCACCTTGCCGGATAACCCAGCACTGCCCCGATCGGTCATCGACCGTCGCCGCCCTCCCTCACAATAAGGGCACCGTGATCCCTCTGCACGACGATAACCCAACCGAGCTGACGCCGGTGGTGACGCTCATTTCCATCGCGGCCTGCGTCCTCGTATTTTTCTACCAGATCAGCCTTCCCGTCGGCGCTGACAAGACCTTCGTCTTCCAGTACGGAGCGATTCCGGCTCTTGTATTCGGACAGGCAGGCCTCCCGGAAACGGATGTGGCCATTCCTGCCTATGCCACGTTGATCACAAGCATGTTTCTCCACGGTGGATGGATGCATCTCATCGGCAATATGCTGTACCTCTGGGTCTTCGGGAACAACATCGAAGACGTCACGGGGCATACGAAATTTGCTCTGTTCTACCTCACATGCGGGATCCTCGCCGCCGTGAGTCACGCCGTAACCGATCCCTCTTCGACTGTTCCCATGGTTGGAGCCAGCGGCGCCATTTCCGGGGTCTTAGGCGCCTACGTGCTGCTGTTCCCGCGAGCCCGCGTGCTGGTGTTGCTACCGGGCCTTGGCCTCACGAAGGTGGCGGCTGGTTTCGTCCTCGGCATGTGGTTTGTGATGCAACTCTTCAGTGGCGGAATGAGTATCGTCAGCAAGGGTGGAGGGGTGGCCTTCTTTGCCCATATCGGCGGGTTTCTCGCTGGAATGGCGCTGATCGGTCTGTTCAAGCGCCCGAACGTGCCCTTCTTTGGCGCAAGCGACAGGGACCGGTGGGAGAACTAGCCCGGTTCATCTGGTTTGTTTGGTTGAACGGAACCAACCAGATGAACGAAACAAACCAAAGAACCCACCCGGTGCTCAGGCGTCCAGCAGTTCACGCACTTTTTCCACCAACCCAGTTTGTCGATAGGGCCGCCGCAAGAGATATTTCGGGTTGAGGCGATGAGACACCATCGCCTCGTCGTCATAACCAGAGACGAAGAGCGGTTTCATCATCGGATGTTGCGCCAGCAAACGTGTGGCTAAGTCACGCCCGCCAATCTCCGGCATCATGAGATCGCTCACGGTCACATGAACGGCTCCTGGATGTTGCTGCGTGAGCAGCAACGCTTCAACGGACGAGCTCGCCTCCAAAACCTGATAGCGATGCCGCAACAGCGTGGAGAGTGCGAGTTTTCGGTCAATTTCATTCGCGTCCACTAAGAGAACCGTCTCCTGACCTTTGGCTGAAACCTGTGGCTGGAGTGATGGCGTGAGCGGCCGGCCCTGTGGTGCGCAGGGCAGCACCACCCGTACCACGGTGCCTTGGCCTGGCTGACTCACCACATCGACCTGGCCTGCACTTTGTTTCACGATGCCGTAGACGGCGGTGAGTCCAAGGCCCACATTCATTTCTTTTGTGGAGAAGAACGGCTCAAACATGTGCGACTGGGTCTCGAGACTCATCCCGCTTCCTGTGTCGCTCACTTGAATCAGCACCATGGACTGGTGCCTCCCCTTGCCACTCGCAGATACAGTCTCCTGCAGGGGCTTCGCTTCAATCCGAAGCCGGCCACCCAGTGGCATGGCCTCCCGCGCATTCACGGCAAGATGCAGAAGGATTTGTTCGAGCCCTTCACGATCAACCTCGACATCCATCGGTGCATTGTCGATGACGAGGTCCAGCTCAATCGGCGCAGGCAGCAACCCTCTGATCACTCCACGAATCTCCTCCAACACGGCCTTGACCGACAGTACCTGCCGAAAGTGACCGTCATGGAGGCCCAGTCCTGACAATTGAGCCGTCAAGGCTGCGGCCTGGCCTCCGCTTCGAAAAATATCATCGACCGGCCGATACAGCGGATCGCCCGCTTTGAGGGAGGAGAGGACAACGCCAGTCTGCCGCCCGATCACGGAAACCAGATGATTCAGTTCGTTAGCAATCCCTCCGGCAACTCGACCGATCGCCTCCATCTTCTGCGCTTCAAGTAATTGCTTCTCCAGGCCTTGCCGCTCTTGTTGCTCCTGCCGAACGTGCTCATTCGCTCGCGAGAGATCCCCCTTGAGCGCCTTGATACGGGCCTCCAACTGGTCACGCGAGGCTTGCAAGGCCTGCTCAGTTTCTTTCAAGGTCTCGACACTCTCCATCAAGAGGGATTTCTGTTGCCGTTCCGCCCCGATCGTTTGCAATGCGAGTCCGTAGAATATTGCCATCACCAATAACACCGGGACCCCCAACAGATGCCCGACCGTCAATGAACCAGTTTGGACAACCCCTTGATAGAGGGTGAATCCATATCCGGCACAGAGCAGCAGGGAAAAGGCGATGACGTGGGAGAGCCGCCGCACCGAAGCGGCAATGAGCATGAGCAGAAAATACGACAGATAGAGATCCGAGCGAGCATTGCCGGACAGGTAGATTGTCGCAGTGACGAACAGCGTATCGATCCCGATCAGAGCTCCGCTGAACCATGAAGACTGTAGAATTGGGATCGGCACCAACAACAGGCAAAGCACCAACGCCGCCAACCCGCCGAGCATCACGTCACTCGTCAGCTGGCTTGAGAGAAGCTCCCCTCCTGATAGTAGCTGATAGGCCAGCATGACCCCAACCAGCGACTGAAGCACGACATATCGTGGACGTGAAATCGCACTGTCGTACCGTGAGTCATCCAACGGTGGCTCAGCACGATTCTCAGAAGGGAACGCGCGACTGCTCATCTGCATGATCTCCTGTTGGGCTACCAACGACTCGCAGGGTGCTGAGCAAGTCCGCTGGTCGTGACCTCTCCTGCCACCATCGTTTTCCTGCAACCAGCTCAGAGTGGAGCAAGTCCTGTACCGATACCCCAACAGAGGAGAACCCCGCCATTCCCAGTCACTACGCACTGAGACGGTGAACCATTTTATCCATCTCCCTACAGCAGGTCACAAAATAGAACGGTACGTGATGGCCAGAAAACGGCTTACAGATTGGCTTTGCCTGATTACCACGGTCGATAATGTTGTCGCTCCCGCGGCAGCATCCTGTCGGTTGATGCCGGATAGGAACCAGACGCAGACATGAAGGTATTTATGCTGAGGGGAGGGAGCCGTTCGCCAAGCCGTCACGAAATGGTTTGGCCCGATCGAGAGCAAGACCGAGTGTCTCGCCGAGAAATGTGACATGTCCCATCTTGCGACGGGAACGAATCTCACGTTTACCATAGAGGTGGAGCATCGCACCAGGGATGTCCAGCAGGGCTCGACAACCTGAGCCATGTGTAATGGCCGCGACATCATTCCCGATAAGATTCACCATGACGGCTGGGCTCAGCAGACGCACTTCACCAAGCGGCATCCCACTAGTCGTACGAACCTGTTGCTCGAACTGAGACACGCTGCAGGCATCAAGCGTGTAATGGCCAGAGTTATGGGGCCGAGGCGCGATTTCGTTGATGAGCAATTCTCCGCTAGGCAGCTGAAATAATTCGAGGCAGAAAACCCCGACCCCTTCCAGACGATCCACGACCTGACGTGCAAGCGTTGCCGCTCGTTCGGTCACAATGGGAGAGGCCAACGCCGGCACCATGGTGGTCCGAAGAATCCCCTCTTCATGTTCATTCTCAACCAACGGATAGGTGCAACTCTGTCCATCAGATCCACGGACCACCAGGATCGAGAGTTCACGTTCAAACGGCACATAGGACTCCACGATCCATCGCATACCGGGGCGGACGGATTCCAATAATGCCCGTTCCACCTCCTGGACATCGGACTCCTGGGCAATGCGCCACTGACCCTTGCCATCATAACCGGCCGTCGCCGTCTTACAGAATGCGGGGTAGCCAACCTGTCGGACGGTTGCCGCTAATTGATCGGGGTCTGTCAGGGTGACAAACAAAGGAACGGGAAATCCGTTGGAGGCCAAGAACCCCTTTTGTTCGAGGCGATCCTGAATCACGTTCAGGACGGCACTCGATGGACGAACCGGTTTCTGCTGCTCCAACGCACGACAGAGCTCCGCAGGGATATTTTCCCATTCATAGGTCACGGCGCTGACCAAGTCGGCAAACCGCACAAGACTAGGTTGATCGTGAAAGGGAACTGAAAAGTTGTGTGTGGCAAAACGATGGGCAGGCGCCTCTGGATCAGGATCCCACACGGCGACCTGATAGCCAAGACGGCGTGCTGCCAGGGTGAACATGGCGCCCAATTGTCCACCGCCCAGAACACCGAGAACAGACCCTGGCTCGACGACCTCTGCCTTCACGGCCGGCGACTCGGGCGGCCTGGGCCCTTCGCCTCAGGAGACTGGAGTACGTTGTCCGTCTGTGTTTGACGGAATACCTTCACACGGTCGGCAATTGCAGGATACCGGCCTGCCAAGATTTGCGCCGCCAGCAAGCCGGCATTCTCCGCTCCGCCAATCGCCACGGTGGCGACGGGGATCCCTCGTGGCATCTGTACGATGGAGAGGAGGGAGTCCAGTCCGCGAAGATTCTCCGTCGGGATCGGCACTCCAATGACCGGCAGATGCGTCTTCGCAGCCAGCATCCCGGGAAGATGGGCCGCCCCGCCGGCTCCGGCAATAATCACTTCGATCCCCCGGCCGGGAGCCTGTTCTGCATAGGTGAACAAGCGATCAGGAGTCCGGTGCGCCGAGACGACCAGGAGTTCGCTTGGAATCCCAAGATCCGTCAGCATCGCCACGGCCTTCTCTAAGATCGGGAAATCGGATTTACTTCCGCCCAACACCCCGACCAAGGGATGCGAGCGATCCGCTTTTATTCGTTGCGATAGTCGTTGGGGTCCTCTACTGAGACGAGGCATATTCGCGCGGGCCTTTCTCTCGTGGGTCTCTGGCTTATGGCTCTCAACGGAGCCCCCACCTTATCGACTCTCTGAAGGATGGTCAAGCAGGCCCTGCCAGCGAAAGCCGATTCCCGCAGAGAAATTGACCGGATGATCGGCTTTCCACTATGATGGAGCCGTAGTAGTCGTTTCTCTCCCCCTGTCGAGGAGAAGTCGGTGGCACGCTTCACACAGGACTTGCGAAGCAAAGTTCGCTCCCTTGTCAGACGGGACACCGGCCTGGATGAGATCGCTATCGACGAACTGGCGACCTCCAGAAAGCTTCAGTCCTGGGAAGCGGTCCAAATCCCCGAACGTCTTCGATTTTCCTCGCGCCTCGCCATCAAACTCGTCCTCCTGTTTCTCTTGATCATCGCCTTCGTTCCTTGGACACAGACGATTACCGTCAGCGGACAACTCTCCGCCTATACGCCATCCGAACGACCACAAGATATTGAAGCGCAGATCACCGGCCGGATCAAGAAGTGGCACATCTTTGAGGGTGTGCGCGTCAAACAAGGCGATCTCATTCTTGAGTTAGACGACTACGACCCCAATTTCATGTCTCCGGACCTCCTCTCCTTCCTAGACCAGCGACGCAAGGCACTGGATCAAAGTCGCAAGGCGGCGCTCGCCAGGGCCGAGCAATTGGATAAACGGATCAAGGAGATGCAGAATCTCGTGAGGTCCGCGGTCCCCTCCGCCCAGGCCCGCGTGATCGAATCTGAGAATAAGGCCCGGGAAGCCTACCAGAAAGTCGAAGCAGCAAAAATTGCGGTCGCGACAGCCGAGCTGAACGTGGACCGGCACAAACAGTTAGCGGAACAGGGCCTCGTCTCGCAACGCGAACTCGAACTGACCATTCAGTCGGCCCTTGCCACCAAGGCAGATCTGACCGGAGCGCAAGCCAACCTCAAGGGAGCAGAACAGGCCATGAAGGCTCTCGGCTTCGGCCGCGACCAGGTCAGCGCCGAAGTCCTGCAACGATTGCTCGACGCAGAAGCGGCCCGTGAGGCCTCTATCGGCGAAGCGGCAAAAGCCACCGATCAACTGGCTGATGTCTCACTGCGCATGTCCAACGCGGAACAGCGCCGGCTCGCCGGGCACATCCTCTCCCCGATCGATGGCACCGTGGTAAAGATGGCTCAAGCCGGTGCCGGCGAAACCGTTCGCCCCGGGGACAAACTTGTAAAAATTTCTCCAGCGAGTGCCGACAAGGCCATCGAGATGGTGGCTGACGGAATGGATGCCCCGCTGCTCAACGTAGGCCGAAAGGTGCGTGTCTTGTTTTATGGGATTCCGGCTATTCCTCTTCCAGCTTGGCCGGAGATCATGGCCGGTACCTATGGTGGCGTCATCAAGGTCATCGACCAAGTCGACGACGGCAAGGGAAACTTTCGCTTCTGGGTGGTCCCGGATCCCGAAGATCGGACCTGGCCGCCACAAGAACATGTCCGCCAGGGAACCAAAGCCATGGGATGGGTCATCTTGAACCGGGTCCCCCTGTGGTACGAGCTCTGGCGGCGCTTCAATCTCTTCCCGCCAGACTATCAAGAGCGCCCACCAAGCCTGATCGACACGCTCTTGCCGAAAGCTGGGCGAGGTGCAAAATAAACGCGGCGCATGTCGTGTGGTCTCGTCTCAATATGCCTACACCACAACCGATTTCGCGCTTCCGCGTCCGGCCTAACCCTCGCAGCGATCGCTCGCCGATCTGACGAAAGGAGTCCGTCTCATGAATGCCCGTCACACTCTCCCGGTCCTGCTGCTCCTGGGTTCGATCGGGCTCTGCCCCTCCCTCTCCTATGCGGAAGAGCCGCTGAAATCGAAATCGCTCCCGCCGATTCCCTTGAGTGTGGAAGAGATTCACGCCTGGATCGATCGTTCACACCCACTCCTCAGGGGAGCCGGCACAGAGAAAACAATGGCGCGCGGGAAAATGCTCAAAGCGCTCGGCGCCTTTGAGCCAACCCTCATCAACGATACCGAACTTGAACGGTTTATCTCCAGTTCGAACCCGGGCAAAGGCACCCAAACGGTAGGATTCAACGACACCCTTATCGAGGCCCGCCATCCCTGGGGATTCCGCTACAGTGCCGGAATTCGTGAAGCCATCGGCAATGCCAAAATTCCCGATCTTTCATTCGGCGGAGGCAACAATCAAGTCCTCCTCGGAGGCTTCCTCCCACTGCTCCGAGGCCTCATGGTGAATCCCGAGAATGCCGAACTCCAACGATCAGAATTGGCCAACCCAAAGGCCGAGGTGCAGATCTCTCAAACGAGACAGGACCTGTTTCTTGCCGCTGCCACACAGTTTTGGGATTGGGTCACTGCGGTAAAGCTTGCAGAGGTGCAGCGCCGGGCCGTAGGAGTAGCCGAAGACCGGTATCGACAGGTTGAAGGCCGCGCCAAGGCAGGAGCCGTCGCGCCGCTCGACGTGGTCGAGGCCAATCAGGAGGTGCAGCGCCGCCGCGAGGTGGCCATCGCCGTGCAACGGCTGGTAGAGCAAGAACAGCTGAAACTGTCCATGTTCCTCTGGGAGAATAACGCGCCAGTCTCGCCGCATCTGGATCGCGCCCCAAACTTCCCGTCGGCCATGCTCGTGCCGGCGCCTGACACGATCCAAGCCCATAAACTCCAAGCGAAGGTCGATCGGCCGGAAGTCAAGGAAATCGGCATCGAAGCCAAACTCAACAATATCGATCTGGAGCTGGCCAAAAATAACCTCCTCCCCAGCCTAGATGCTGAAGCAGCGCCCGCGCGCGCGCCGGAGAAGTTCGTGCTGGGGCTCGGCTACCGCTTTGGACTGGAACTCAAGATTCCGATCCTCCAGCGAAAGAGCCGCGGCGAAGTCCTGGAAGCGCAAGGCAAGGCAGATCGATTTGTCTTCATGCAGCAATTCCGCGAGCAACAAGTGCTCATCGATGTCGACAATGCCCTCTCTGCCCTCGAACGTGCCAAGGAGCGTGTCGCGGCCGCAGCCGAATCGCTCCGGCTAGCCAAGACACTCGAAGAAGGAGAGCGCTTCCGGTTTAGCCTTGGGGCCACCAGTATCCTCTTCGTCAACTTGCGGGAGCGGAATTCAGTCGATTCGGAGAGCCAGGTCATCCGAGCCAAGGCGGACTATCAAAAGGCGCAAGCCTTGTACCAATGGGCCATCGGAGCCTGGGCCAGAACGACGCCGTTTGTGACCCCCGTGACCTATCGCGCAAGAGATTGATTGAGAAGAAGTGGCTTTTCTTTCACTGCTTTGATAGCGTGAGCGCATAACGCGCCTGTTCCCAGACATCGGTTCACCCTGCCCTTCTCACGCCAGACATCGAGAGGCAGACCAGCCGAGGAAGAAGGCGGATTCCGTGCAACATCAGGCCGGTCATCAACAGAATCTGTTTCAATCGATGCTCGCATGCCTGGGCGTCCTCTTCCGTTTGGAACGGCGGATCCTCGCGCTGATCGTCTCGTACTCGCTCGCCATCGGACTGTTCTCCCTCATCGTTCCTCTCACAGTCCAAGAGCTCGTCAACACGTTTGCCTTCGCCATTCAGCCCATCACCATTGTGACTCTCGCCGGGGTGATGGTGGCCGGGCTCATGTTCGTCGGAGCGTTTCGAGCCTTACAGTTCTATTCCGTCGAAGTGTTGGAGCGCCGGATCTTCGCTCGGGTCGCCCTCGGGATGGCCCAACAGTTGCCCCAGCTGCAATTTTTAGGTTTTAAGCCCCGCTATGCCAATTACTTCATGGAGACGGTCTTTATGCAACGGGCGCTCTCCGTCCTCCTCGTTGATCTGATCAACGTCATCGTGGGCGGGGCGGTCGGCATGACCATCCTGGTTTTTTATCATCCCTACTTCCTGTTGTATAACGCACTGCTCATGGCAGGATTTACCGTCGTCTTTTTCCTCATGTCGCATGGAGGCCTGAAGGCCACCATCGCCATGTCCCATGCGAAATATGACACCCTGCATTGGCTGCAGGAGATCTCGTTCAATCTGCTGCACTTCAAAGCCACAGACAGCCAAGCCATACTGATGCGAAGGACCGACGAGTTAGTCCAGTCCTACGTCGAGACCAGACAAACTCGATTCGGCATTCTAATCCGCCAATACCTGGGATCGGTCGGCTGGCAAGCCGTCGCCCACAGCGGACTCCTCGCAACGGCCGGATGGTTGTTGTCCATCGGCCAATTGACGCTCGGGCAACTGGTCGCCGCCGAGGTTGTTGTCAGTGGACTCCTACTGAGTTTCGATGCCGTCGTCAAACGTATGGGGCACATTTATTACTTTCTCACCGGTTTGAACGAGCTCAATTTTCTCTTCTCGCTTCCGAAGGACCAAGCCTCCGCCACCCTGTCCGTCCCGTTGCCGGATCCCACCATTCATGGCATTCGCGTGACCTGCAAAGACCTCGCGGTCATCCACCCTGGCCTGCCGCCGATCTTCGAGCAGTTCAACCTTGAAGTCACCCCCGGGGAAAAAATCGGCATCTACGCCAGTACGGCGGCAGCTAAAACGGCGCTCGCGCGGGTCCTGGCAGGACTGGAGGCACCGACCGGCGGCGTCCTTCGCTACAACGGGGTAGACCTTCGCCACCTCGACCTTCAGGCGATCAATCGCTGTCGAGGGTTCATGATCGACTCCCAGCTCTCTCTGTTCGAGGGCACGATCGAAGATAACATCGTGTTGGGACGATCCTATATTCCTTATAGCGATATCCGGTGGGCATTACGCTTCACCGAACTGGAAGAAGACGTCGACGCATTCCCGCAGGGACTCAAGACCCACATCCGGGCCCCTGGGAAAATCCTGGCTCCAACCCATATCATGCGGATATTGCTCGCACGTGCGATCCTGGCTCGTCCGCAAATTCTGATCTTTGACGGCATCATCCACAATTTGCAGCCGGCCATGCGCGAGACCGTCTTACGACGGCTCTGCTCAAAAGACGAACCCTGGTCGGTGATCTTTGTGTCGAACGATCCGAATCTCACGCCGCACGTCGATCGACGAATCATTCTCGATTAAGTAGGGGAACAGAGTGGGACTGAAAACTTTTTTTCGATCATTTCGTCCGAGCGCCTCACAACTAGTCATCAGCCTCCTGGTTGCCGGCCTTGGGTGGCTCAGTGGACAAGCCTTGAGCAGCGTCGACCAGGATTTACGCATTATGTACACCGAGTACACACTCGGGGCCACCGACCTTGCCCATATTTCCGCAGACATCATGCGGTACAGAAACACCATTATCCGCGCGCTCGAAGCGGACAGCCAGAAGGACTTCGAGCGAATCACCGAATCATTGCCCGCTCAGCGCGCGAGAATTCAGCATGCCGTGGACCGGTATGCAGCCGCGGGGCTGCGCGTCTCACGGAGCGGGCGCAGTGAGCCTGAAGATATCGAGGCGGTCCGGCGCAGTCTCGACCAATATTTTTCCGTGGCCAGCACAACCGTACAACTCTTGACGCAGGAATGGACCGCCGTCTCTCTAACGGAACGTGAAGCCATCCGGCGAAAGGCGGAAGAACATGCCTCCGACAACGCAGGCCCGAAAATGATTCAGGTCAGCCTCGCGCTGGACCGGCTGTTGGACACTGTGGCGGATGTGGCGAAAGATATGCGGGATGAGGGCACCAAGGCGATCCAGCGCACAAGCCTGCTGCTCGTGGGTGGAAGTTTTTTCATCGCCTTCTTAAATCTCTTCTTCACCAGACAGCGTGGAGGAATCTCCCGGCACAGTGATGGTCCGGACAAACACGAGATCGATTCCGGCCACAGCCCCATCCCGCGGCCATTGGCCAGTGACACCCCAGCAGTGGCACTACATCAGGAATAGTTTGTTCCGGATCAGCCCGCCTGCTTATCGCTCGGACTACTCCCTCGCCCGACAGCCTGAAAGAGCTGCGTGCGCTCCTCGTCGGTAAGCGGTTTCCAGCCCCCCGAAGCTAATCCGCCAAGCGTCAGATGCATGATCCTGACACGGTGCAACATGAGCACCCGATACCCCAAGACTTGGCACATGCGCCGGATCTGCCGATTGCGTCCTTCGGTAAGAATGATGCGGAACCGTGCGGGACCGAGCCGGTCAATCCGGCAGGGTTTGGTCGGACGATCGAGAATGTCGACCCCTTGAGCCATACGGTCAACGAATATCTGGTCAAACGGGCGATCGACTGAGACCTCATATTCCCGCTCATGCCCATGCTCGGTTCGGAGAATCTCGTTCACGATATCTCCGTCGTTCGTGAGCAGGATGAGACCGGACGAGTCCTTGTCCAGTCGGCCGATGGGGAAAATTCGCTCCGGGTGGCCGATCTCCGCGATGATGTTACGAGCCACATGCGACTCGCTGGTTGTCGTCACACCGACAGGCTTGTGATACTTGATATAGACCGGGGCCGTTCCCCAGGGAATCACCTGTCCGTCTCGTTCGATGACGTCCTCAGTGCTGACCTTATCTCCCAAAGAAGCCACCCGTTGATTGATGGTCACGCGACCGGATTCAATCAAGCGATCGGCCTCACGCCGAGAGCAAATGCCATGGTGTGTAAAAAACTTATTGATGCGAAGCTGGTCGGTCACAGGGTAGGCATGCCGTTTCAGTGAACGCGACGGCCCGCTTGAATTCGCCCCAACATGCGGTAGATCAAGCGGGCAATACAAAACTGCGGAGCGACGAGCCCTTCGATCGGCGCAATCTCGCTGATATCCATCCCGAGGATGCCAGGGCCGTTGGCCAACGCTGTAATGAGGTTCAGCGTATCGTACCACCCCAACCCACCGGGCTCAGGAGTGCCGAGTGCAGGAACCAGCGAGGCATCAAGCCCGTCACAATCGAAGGTCAGATAGACCGGCCCGCGACAGGCCTTCACCACCTCAGGAACCCAGCGAGAGGCCTTGCCCTCATAGGGTCCTGACGGATCAAGAATATCGGCGGCAAAAAACGTAGAAATCCGATCGGTGCTCTCAATGCGATCGATTTCTTCCGGAGAAATTGACCGAATCCCGACTTGAACCAACGGCAATCCGTCATCGACCACGCGTGCCATGACGCTGGCGTGGCTATAGGGGTTTCCCTGGTAGGCTTTCCGCAAGTCTCCGTGAGCATCGATTTGCACCACGCACAAGTCAGGATAACGACGAGCATGGGCTCTGATCGCCCCCAACGCACCGGTATGTTCCCCGGTTAAGGTCACGACAAACCGACCGGTCCCGACATGCGGTGTGACGAAAGCATCAATGGCATCCACCGCTTGCCGATCGACTTTGCCAGCAAGGTCGAGCGAGCGAATGGTGGCGACCCCGCCCCATTCGCGATAGGGCTCACAACGCAGTGTTTCGTCGTACAATTCGACCTGTTGGGACGCCTCAATGATCGAGGACGGCCCTCGATCGGATCCCAACACATAGCTGGAGGTATGTTCGTAGGGCGCAGGGAGGATATAGACGCCCGCCTGATCAGGATGGCACCAAGGCTCTTCGAGCCCGAGGAAGTTCTGGTCGATACCTTCCCATCCGGCAGGAAGCGTCATGGGCGTTCACTCACTCGACAGGGCTACCGACGCCGTTTGGGGATATTTTCTTCTGGAATAAACACGGCCAACGCGATCACGGTCGTCCAGCGATTGGGCTTTCCGATCGCAGACTGGGTAATGTTGAGCGTCCGAACGATCTTGCCGGCCATCTTGAAGACTTGTTCCCGTTCTTTCCAGGCGATGTTCGGATCGAACTCGACGCCGAGCGTCGTCGCCAGCATCTGTGCCGCCAAGTCCTCCGTATATTCACCCGTCTCTTCGTCAGTCTCGCCATGCGCATGGTGCTCGGACAGATAGCCATAGGTCCGGCGATCCGTCGGGATCGCCAAACCGATCGAGGCGGAGACCAGGCGATTCCGTTCGTTCGTTTCCGACCGCGCCATCACACAGAACGTGATTTCACCGGGGTTCAATAATTTTTCGCCGCGCGCGCGCGGGATAATTTTGCAATTCGGCGGAAGAATCGACGACACCGTGACGAGGTTACAATAAGCAACGCCGGCGCTACGCAAGGCTTGCTCGAAGGAGGCCAGCTTTTCTTTATGGACTCCAACACCTCGCGTCAGAAACATCTGCGTAGGTACCATCGTCTCTTCTCCTTACGTTATCCAAGCAACTAGGTGACGGACGCATGGTTCAGTGACATGCTCGCCCACAGTCCGACTCATAATAAGCACAGGGTCGCTGTTGTACCAAGATTGGCGCCGCTTCGCAATATCCCGCGACGTTTTTTTCCTTAAGCCCCGGCCGGCGGCCTGAGGTTTAACACCAGCATGCGGGGTTCGGTCATGTCCTCGATTGCGGCCTGAACCCCTTCGCGACCGATTCCCGAATCCTTGACGCCCCCGTAGGGCATGTGATCGGCCCGGAACGTCGGAATCTCGTTGGCCAGCACCGCCCCGACTTCAAGATGCCGAAACGCATGAAAAATCGCGTTCACATTCTGAGTAAAGACTCCGGCTTGAAGCCCGTAGTCCGACTGGTTGAGCGCCGTAATCGCTTCGTCAAAGTGACGATAGGGGGTCACGGTCACCACCGGTCCAAATACTTCCTGACACGATACTTTCATCGTTGGCGTCACGTGGGAGAGTACCGTCGCCTCCACCACCGAGCCCGTCCGTTTTCCGCCCAGCAGCACTCGCGCCCCCTGCGATACGGCTTCCCCGATCCAGGCCTCGACACGATGGGCCGCAGCCGAATCAATGAGTGGACCAACCACCGTCGCCTGGTCGCTCGGATCGCCTGCTTTGAGACGCGCAACCTGTAACAGCAATTTCGTCGTGAACAGATCCGCAATCGAATGATGGACCAAGATACGCTGCACGGAAATGCAGGTCTGACCGGCATACCCGAACCCACCGGCAGCGCAACGCTGTGCGGCAACCTCCAGATCGGCATCGGGCTCCACGATCACGCCCGCATTCCCGCCGAGCTCCAGCACCACCCTCTTCTTCCCGCACTTCGCCTTCAACATCCATCCCACGGCGGCACTCCCAGTAAAACTCAAGAGCTTGAACCGAGGGTCGACGACGAGCTGTTCTGCCACTCGGTTGTCGCAGGGCAGGACGTTGAGCGCGCCAGGAGGAAGCCCGGATTCCAACACGACTTCACCCAGCAGTAATGCGGTGAGGGGTGTCTGTGGCGCCGGCTTGATGAGAATGGGATTGCCGGCAGCCAGCGCTGGCGCGACCTTGTGGGCGACAAGATTCAACGGAAAGTTAAAGGGGGTGATTCCGAGCACCGGACCGATCGGAACCCTGCGAAGAATGCCGAGATGAGAGTCCGTCCCCGGCGTCCAGTCGAGAGGGATCACCTCGCCAGGAATGCGCCTCGCCTCTTCGGCCGCAATGGTAAATGTCTGAACGGCGCGGCTTACCTCACGCGTCGCATCGGCGATCGGCTTGCCAGCTTCAGCCGTCATCAGCCTGGCAAATTCCTCACGCCGGGCATAGAGCCCGCCTGCGATTTTCTGTAGCGCCTGATAACGGGTGTGGGATGGGAGGGAGGCCATTTCAACAGCGGCATCGACCGTCGATTGGATCGCCGCTTCGGCATCGCCGGAACTCGCGGTCGACACCTCGGCAAGCCGCTGCCCTGTATAGGGATTATTCACGGGAGCAACGGTTTCCCCGTGCCGCCACAGGCCTCCAACCAAAAATGGACGTGGTCCCTGCACGGAAAATGCTCCGAGGGTGGTGAAGACTTAGTCGGCGGACTGACCCGATACCGTAGGAACAGGCTCAAGGCTGGCTGCCTGTTGGGCGATACCGGCTTTGGCAATCAACTCCTCTGTGCCCCAATCGCGAATGGCCTCAAGCGTGAAGGCCTCATAGGTTGAGACACCGTGGCATGTCGGGCAATCCGGCATCGGCACCTTGAGATAGAAGGCTTCTGACAAGCAGGACATACAGACCCAGTAGGCTGGCTCCCCTGCGCGCTGCGGAACAGACCAATACGATTGTGTAACAGACATCTGGTGATCCTTCGTGAGTGATGGACTGATTGTTCCGTGTCACCGCCGTCGTCCCATGAGGCTCCGTGGGAGCCCCCTAGGAACGTGGAGCAGTGGCCAACATGCGCTCAATCTCCTCGGCAAAATCCTCGAACGGAACTGCGCCTGGGATCGCGATGGCCGGCTCTTTCTCGGTCGGTCCACTGACCGTCCGAATCAGAATAAAACCGGGAGTACCGTGAAATCCCCACCGGTTCGCTTCTTGACGATCCTGAAAAATGGATTCGAGATATTGCCGCTCGTCGAAACATTTCGCAAACGCCACCTGCTCCAAGCCAATCGTCTTCGCATAGCCTTTGAACAGCCCCGAGTCCAGCCGACCTCCCTGGCTAAAGAGCCGGTCATGCATCGGCCAATATTTTCCCTGGGCTCCGGCACAACGTGACGCCACTGCCGCCTCGACCCCGACCCCCTGATCGGCTCGTGGATAATCTCGATAGAGGAAACGCACCTTGCCCGTATCGATATACTTGGACTGCAACCGAGGCCACGTCGTCTGAAAGAACTTCACGCACCAACCACAGGTAAAGTCGGAGTATTCGATCAACGTGATCGGTGCGTCAGCGCGCCCTCTGGTTCGCCCATCCTCCGTGGCAGATCCGGCACCGACTTGAGTCGAGGACAAGAGTACCAACAGCGACAGAGCCGCGACTGTGCGAAAGAAATAGGCCTTCGTCATGTGCGCAGCGCTCGTTTCGTTTTGGCACGCTCTAACAATGCCACCATGAGGAGTGGCCAAACGACCGTGGCATCGCTCAAGACTTCGGCAAAGCGCCCGCCTTCTTCCGGCGGCACAAACTTGCCCCAGGAAATACCCTCCTGGTAGGTACAGCCGCTCAACCCGCCCCAATAGTCCGGCTCCGGACAGATGCGCACACCGTACTGGAAACGAGGCGGCTGAACATTGAGGCCAAGCCGCGAATTGCTGATCTCGATGTAGGGACCGACCTGTTGCGCCCAATTACGCGGCACACCTCCGCCAATCGTAAAGATCCCCAGTTTCTTCGCCGACACAATATGGCTCGCATAACTGTTCAGGTCGAGATAGGGATTGAAGGAGGGATAGGCGACATGAATCGCCCGCAGCACGTCAAGATCGCTGCGCCCTTGCAGCTTCGCGCGAGCCCGCTCAAGTTCCCGGCCCATGGCCCATGTTCCGACATCCAGGCCCATCTCGGAGTCGGTAAAGGCAGGAATGAAGACAGGGACTTTTTTCACATAGGCGCTTTTGAGAATGCCCGCACCCTCATAATCTTCCGCAAGAGTTTGCCCCAGTTCACGCGTGAGAATCTCGGAGGAAAGATTCTGGTCAGGCTTCACCCGCTTCATCGTCTGGGAAACGACCTGCTCCACATAATTCAGGTTGGACTCCATCTCCAATGTGTCGTAGACCCGATTGTAGCCCTTTTTGAATAGTTCTTCGTCTGACATCGACGGATGGTGCCGATAATGCGTTTTACCGACCGATTCACTCAACCCATGGGCGATCAACGCGCCGGTTGAGACCACACATTGCACCATCCCATGATCGATCATCGCGCTGATGATCTTGCCCATTTTTGCGATGGTCATCGCCCCCGACAGCGTCAACACGACGAAGCAGTCGGGATCCTCGATCATCGCCCAAAGCACTTCGTAGGCTTCGCCCAAGCGGCGGCCCCCGAAGGCGGTCTTTCGCATGGCGGTCAGCAGGCC
>JAUXQT010000083.1 GCA_030682135.1 Nitrospirota bacterium
AAATAGTGAAATGGCGCGTCTTGGCGCGACGGGGTTGAGCGGGTGGAATGATGGTCTTTTCAGCAGCCTGAGGGGGAATCATGATCGCGATTCGAGAGATCAAGGGACGGCAGATTCTGGATTCACGAGGGTATCCGACGATTGAGGCGGAGGTCTCGCTGGAGAGTGGTGCGCGTGGGCGGGCGGCGGTGCCGTCAGGAGCCTCGACCGGCGAGTAGGAGGCCATCGAATTGCGCGATGGCGACAAGAAGCGCTGGATGGGGAAAGGCGTCTCGAAGGCGGTCGCCAACATCAGCAAGCTGATCGCGCCGGAGTTGTTAGGGAAGGAAGCGTTCGACCAAATCGGTATCGACCAGGCGATGATCGATCTGGATGGTACGAAAACTAAGAGCAAGCTCGGCGCTAACGCGATTCTCGGCGTATCGCTGGCCGTGGCAAAGGCGGCGGCGGCTGAAACAGGCCAGCCGCTCTACCGATATCTGGGCGGGACGAATGCTCGCGTGTTGCCGGTGCCGCTCATGAACATCATCAATGGCGGGGCCCATGCCGACAATCGGTTAGATTTGCAAGAGTTCATGATCATGCCGGTGGGCGCGCCGAGTTTTAGCGAGGCGTTCCGGATGGCGACCGAGGTGTTTCATACCCTCAAGTCGCTGCTGAAGAAAAAAGGCTTGAACACGGCCGTCGGCGACGAGGGCGGGTTTGCGCCGGATCTCCAATCGAATGAAGAGGCACTCAGCCTGATCATGCAGGCCATCGAGGCGGCCGGTTACAAGCCGGGACGGGACATCGCCCTCGCATTGGACTGTGCCGCCAGTGAACTCTACGAGAAGGGGCGATACCTCCTTGAAGCCGAAAAAAATCCTGAGCGCTCCTCCGAGGAGATGGTCCTGTATTATGGGAAGCTCGTGGATCGCTATCCGATTCTTTCCATCGAAGATGGGTTGAGCGAGTTGGATTGGAAGGGTTGGAAGATGATGACGGAGAAGTTGGGCAAGAAGGTTCAATTGGTCGGAGACGATATTTTCGTGACCAATGTGGAAATTTTTGCCAAGGGGATCAAGGAAGGGATCGCGAACTCTATTCTGATCAAGCTCAACCAGATCGGCACCTTGACGGAAACGCTAGAGGCGATTGAGCTGGCGAAACGGTCAGGCTATACGGCGATTATCTCGCATCGATCGGGGGAAACTGAGGATACGACGATTGCGGACGTGGCGGTCGCGACCAATTGCGGGCTGATTAAGACCGGATCGTTGTCCCGAACGGATCGTGTCGCGAAGTACAATCAGTTGCTCAGGATCGAGGAAGAGCTGGGTTCCAACGCTGTCTATCGAGGTCGTGAGGCGGTGCCGGGTCGATAGTGAGGGTGAGTGTACGACGATGATTATTAAGCAGAACCGGGGACGACAGTGGCTGGATTGGCAACGTCGTATGATGACGGGCGCGCATTATGTCGGAGGCGCCGCCTGTTTGCTGTTGCTGATTGCCCTGGTGTTTGGCGACATGGGGTTACCGCGTTATTTGTCCATGCGTGAGCATGCCCAGCAGTTGGACTCTGACCTTCAAGAATTACAACGGACGGCCCGCACGCTTCGTGGAGAGATCGATCGTCTGGAGCACGATCCCGCGAGGATCGAACAGTTGGCGCGAGAGCAGCTCGGCTACGTTCGCAAAGGTGAAACCGTGTATCATTTGGTTCCATCACCATCACAGGAGCGGCCACGCCCGTAACACCATGAAGTTTGGCACAGTCGCGATCATTGGACGACCGAACGTCGGCAAGTCGACCTTGCTGAATCAATTGCTTCAGCAGAAGGTGGCGATTGTCTCAGATAAGCCGCAAACGACGAGAACCAGAATTCTTGGGGTCGTGCATGCGCCGGGAGCGCAGATCGCGCTACTCGATACGCCTGGCTTGCACAAGCCGCAACATCTGCTGAATCGGCGCATGGTTCGCACGACGGTCGATACGCTGGAGGAGGCAGATATCTTGTATGTGTTAATGGACACGACAAGTTCGCCTGGCCTCGGTGATCTCCTGGTGATCGATCATGTGAAAGGGGCAATCAGGAAGCGTTCTCGCCCGGTCATCTTGGTGCTGAACAAGGTGGATCTGGTCAATAAGCTCAAGCTGCTGCCGGTGATGGAGAACTACGCCAGATTATATGCGTGGACGGACGTTGTGCCGGTATCGGCTGAAACCGGCGATAATGTCGATCGATTGCTATCCGTGACCGTGGCCCATCTGTCAGAAGGGGATGCGGCCTATGATGCAGAGACCGTCACCGATCAGTCTATGCGAACTCTGGCGTCCGAAATCGTTCGCGAGAAAATTCTGCATCAGACCTACGAAGAAGTGCCCTACTCCGTTGCCGTGGAGGTCGACGAGTTTGTCGAGGAGGGGAAGCTGGCGCGTATCAGTGTCACGGTGCTGGTCGAGCGAGAGTCTCATAAGGCGATTTTGATCGGGAAACATGGAGAGAGGCTCAAGTCGGTCGGGACGGATGCGCGACGCGAGATGGAGCAAATCTTCGGAATGAAAGTGTTTCTGCAGGTGTGGGTGAAAGTGCGGGAGGCATGGCGAGAGGATGAGCATGCCCTCACCGAATTAGGTTACTAGCAAGGATCGAGATGTTGCCGACGGAACGCATCACAGAACCGAGTCCCGTGGATCCGCGCTCTCGTCCGGTGGATAAAGATCTCCTCCGCGACGCGTTGCGTGATCAGGCCGATCGAGGCCGGACCAAGTCCGACATCGTGCTGCTGTCTGTGCAACGGCTGTTGCGGCGTGGTGCAATCACCAATCTCGCGAAGATGCTGGGCCGGATGCACCAAGCCGACGTGGCCAAGGTCATTCTGCATCTGTCGTCGCCCAAAGAAAAGCGGGAAGTCTTCGAATTGGTGCGGGGCGAGTCGAAGCGCGGCCAAGTCCTGAGCGAACTCGACAGCGATAGTATCAATCAAGTGCTGGCGGACCTCCTGCATTCGGATATCGCCTGGCTGATCAAAGATCTCGGTCCGGACGACGTGGCCTACATCCTCGGTGTGTTGCCGGAAGAGCGAGCCACGGAGATCCTTTCGCTCATGCGGACGGAGGACTCCACCGAAGTTGCCGACCTGCTGAAGTATCCGAAGGATACGGCCGGCGGCATCATGACGACGGAGTTCTTCGCACTTCCGGAAGAGGCTACGGCGCAAGATGCCATCCGACGTCTCCAGCTGGCAACGGATGCGGAGATGGTGTTTTATATTTACGTGACCGACAAGGATGAGCGTTTGGTCGGGGTGCTCTCGCTGCGGCAGTTGCTGACGGTCCCTCCCGCGACACCGCTGAAAAACATCGCCACCCGCGACGTGATCAGCGTGACGGTCGACATGGACCAGGAAGAGGTCGCCCGTCAGGTGGCGAGTTACAACTTGCTCGCGATTCCGGTCGTCGACCAAGACAACAAATTGGTCGGCATTATCACGGTCGACGACGTCGTGGACGTGATCCGGGAAGAAGCGACTGAAGACATGCTCAAGATGGCCGGCGCGATCGAAGAGGACTCGGTCTCGAAATCCTCCAGCGTGGCGTCGGCGAAGCACCGGCTCCCGTGGCTCTTTACGAATCTAGTCGGCAGTCTGTTGTCGGGCGCGATTCTGTGGGAGTTCCGGTATACGATTCAGGAAGTAGTGGCCATTGTGAGTTTTATTCCGGTCATCGCCGCCATGGGTGGAAACGTGGGCCTCCAGTCCTCGACCCTCATTATTCGCGGGTTGGCGACAGGGCTGATCGCGCTGACGGATGTGCGCACCGTATTTATCAGGGAAATCAAGGTCGGCCTCTTGATGGGGCTCGCGTGCGGTGTGATTTTGACGATCGTGGGCTGGATTTGGCATCAGGCATTTCTGGGTATGGTCGTCGGTGTGTCGCTGATTATCGCGTTCATGGTCTCGACCAGTATGGCGACGTTCATGCCCATTCTGCTGAAGCGCATGGGAGTGGATCCTGCCGTGGCGGCCGGACCCTTTGTGACGACAGCGAATGACATCACGGGCATTACCATCTATCTCTCCTTGGCCACGATATTTATGGAACACCTCCGCTAATGGGACTGGCCATGCGGTCTTGCCGTCAGGCGGGTTTTTTACCTCAACGGACGTCATCTCTATGCCGCTGATCAAGACGGCGGCCATTACGCTGAATAGTCGGAAGTGGGGCGACGCGGATCGTATCGTCACGTTCTATACCAAGGAAATGGGGAAGGTTCGCGGGGTAGCGCGGGGGGCTCGCCGGATGAAGAGCCGGCTCGGCGCATCGCTTGAGCCGCTCACCATCTGCCATCTGAACCTGTTCGAAAAGTCCGGTGATTCGCTCTTTCGAATTTCTCAAGTCGATCTCGTGGAACCGTTCATGAGGTTTCGAGAAGACCTGACGCTCATGACCGCTGCAGCCAGGATGGTCAATGTGGTCGGTGCCGTGACACCGGACGGGGATCCTGATCTGCCGCTTTTCGAGACGCTCGAGCAGGGGCTGCGCGCCTTAGTCACGAGCCAGGATCCGGCGTTGACCGCGCTGTTGTTTCAGATTCGTCTGCTGGGCCTTATCGGGTTTCGCCCTGAGACCGATCACTGTGCGGCTTGTGGCAAGGGCCGGTTGGTGGGAGAACCTCAGTTCTCGCCTCTCTCAGGAGGCCTGGTTTGTGTGGTCTGTGCTGCGCGCCAGACCTTCCGCTGTTTGCCGCTCTCGCGAGGGAGCCTGGCCTTTCTGCATCAGGCCTTGCGGCTTGCGCCTGCAATGGTCGATCGCTTGAGGGCCGCAGGGCAAGTCAGGTACGAGGTGGAGCGAGCGGTCGAAGGGTATGTTACAGTCGTGGCAGGGAGGCAACTGCCTCCCGTGAATTTTTTGTCATATCCGTCATGAACATGAACCGCCGGTTCGTTGTGAAAGGGAGTTGCCTGGCATGACAGAGACCCTCTGTGAACCGAAAGACATGGCTTGGGTCGAGAAGGGCGTGTTGGGTATCGAATGGAGCGACGGGCACAAGGCTGTCTACCCCGTTCGGTATCTCCGCCAGCAATGTCCCTGTGCCGCCTGTGTCGATGAGTGGTCAGGCGTCCGGCGTTTGCAGCCTGACGATGTCCCCATCGTGATCATGTTGCAGGATGTGCAGCCGGTCGGGCGGTATGCGCTGCAATTCACGTGGAGCGACGGCCACGACACAGGGATTTACTCCTATGCTCTTCTTCGGCGGCTGTGCCAGTGCGATGTCTGTCAGCCTGTGAAGCCTAGAGAACCAAGGAGCCGGCGTCTGTTGTGAGAGATTGTACTGGCATCATCGTGACCGATTGTGGTGCCAAGCGGTTCCATGACCGCAATGGTCTGAGACTCTCGAAATGGGTCGTGGTGCTGGTGGTCGCTCTTGGGTCGGCACTTGGTTGCAGCGGGATGCCTTCGTTGGAAGAACAAGAGCGGCATATCAGAGATAATGAGTTAGTGCTCCATCAGTTGACCCCGCGCGCATTTGTCGGGGCATGGGGATCGCCGACGTATCAGCATGTTGAGTTCATGCAGTTCTTCGGTATGAAAGATGATTCGCTGATGCCACGGTCGAGGCTGGCGAGCGGAGAACCGCCACGAGGGTGGGAGGTTCATATCGAAGCAGGCGATGCCTTGTTTCTGGCTTATCCAGATCGCGGGTGGCTGGTGGTATTTTTTGAAGAACGGCTTGTCTATCGCGAAGCGTTGACGGCGGCTCAGCTCCATGCCTTGGGTCGTAGCTGGCAGCATGAAGAAAAATTTCGTTCCAGGATTGAAGTGCCAACTGCTCCATAATGTCTGTGTCTTGTAGGCCTTCCGTGACCAAGTATCCTTTGAATCTCCTCATGGTTTCTTCCGAGGCGGTTCCCTATGCCAAGACAGGCGGGCTTGCTGATGTCGCTGGCGCGTTGCCTCTTGAACTGGCAAAGCTTGGCCATGACGTCATCCTTCTGCTTCCCCGCTATCGTTGCCTGAGTGAGTCTGGGCGGTCATTCCGTCCTGTCTGTCGTCTCCAAGTGCCGACTCCTCAGGGGCCTGTCGACACGCTGATCGAGGAAGATGTCATTTCCGTCGGCAGCGGTGGCCGCCATGTCCGCGTATGGACCGTCCGGAACGAGGCCTTCTTTGATCGGCCCGGGTTATATGGAGATCGGGGCGCCGACTATCAGGATAATCTCGACCGGTTTGCATTTTTCTGCCGCGCAACGATTGAGGTGATCGCATATCAACACATTGTGAACCACTGGAAAACCCATCTCCTCCATCTGCATGATTGGCAATCGGCGTTGTGTGCGGTCTACCTCAAGACTATCGGTCAAGGACGGCCGGAGGTTCAGGATGTGCGCACTGTCTTGACGCTTCACAATGTAGGGTATCAAGGGGTGTTCCCTGGAGCGCAATTCGAGAAAACCGGACTGCCGCAGTCGCTGTTTACGCCCGCGGGGCTTGAGTACTACGGTTCCGTGAATTTGCTCAAGGGGGGAATCGTCTTTGCCGATTATGTGACGACGGTCAGCCCGACCTATGCGCGGGAAATTCTCACGCCTGAATTTGGATTTGGGCTAGAGGGTGTGTTACGCAACCGTGCGGACCACCTTCTTGGCATCTTGAACGGGATCGACATCGATCGATGGAACCCGGAAACTGATCCCTATCTTCCCGCAAATTACTCAGTAACCGATCGCTCGGGGAAATTGGTCTGTAAGCAGGCGCTCCAACAAGAGTTCCATTTTCCTGAAACATCGATTCCGCTGCTTGGCGTGATTGCACGGCTGACGTCGCAGAAGGGGCTAGATCTTGTGGCTGCCATCATTCCACAATTAATGGCTTTGGATTTGCAATTGGTGATTTTGGGAACCGGCGAGCCAGAGCTCGAAGCTACATTTCAGTCGCTTCAGGCGCGCTATCCGCATCGCATGGGACTTCATCTTGGCTTTGACGAAGGTCTTGCGCATCGCATCGAAGGCGGGGCAGATGTATTTGTAATGCCTTCACGCTATGAGCCTTGCGGATTGAGTCAGCTCTATAGTCTCCGTTACGGAACTGTTCCTGTTGTGAGAAAGACCGGTGGGCTGGCAGATACAGTCGTGCCATTGACCGTCCATGCTCAGCAGGCTGGGCAGGCAACAGGGTTCCACGTTGAAGAGGATACGGCAAGCGCGCTTCTGTCAGTATTGAGCCGAACGGTGGCGGTGTATCAGGACCGATTGATGTGGGAGCAATTAGTTGAGGCGGGGATGAGTATGGATGTGTCCTGGGCTCGCTCGGCGAATGCCTACGATCGCCTGTTTGTGTCGTTGGTCAGGTAGCGCCACTGCACGCGGGCGTAAGGGGAAATAGTTGGAGCAACGAGTGAGCCGATTAGGGAAGGTTGAGTGTAACCTCAACAAGGTTCGTCTCAAGCTCGGAAAGTAGGGTCTTCGCCTGCAGGGTGTAGTAGGCGTACTCGGCTTGGGGCTGGTAGTTCAGGACGTTCCTGAGAAGGTCTTTGGCGACATCAAGTTTTCCTGCTTCCACGGCGGCAGAGCCGGCCCGTAAAGAACAGGCTGCCGCCATTGCCTTTACATCTACCGCGAATCTGGCTGCAGGAGCAGCGACGAATTTTTCAAGCTTCCCTGGCAGAGGTAGAACGAAAGACTCCTGGGCCAGCGAGTGGTTAGCGGCGCTTGTTAACGCGAGCGCATCCTCCCTCAATTGGTCGATGCCGGTACTGCTTTGGCATCGGGAGTAGGTGCCCCAGAGGCTCATGAAGCTTCCGTTATCGATGACGGCTGTTTTTACCGGTTGGCCAGTCTGACAGCCGGCTACTACGATTAAGAGGCTTGCGAGTATGAGCTGAGTCGTTTTCATGCTACCCCTGGTGGTTGTCCTAATTTAATCCGGTGCTTTTAACGGTTCACAATAGGGCAATGCAATCGATAGGCCAGGGTAATTCATTTCAAGTTATTGATTTTATTGCATAAATCTTGATTGTTGAAACGCTATATGTGTTGAAGATAGCGCACTGTGGGATTTTAGTTGCAGGTTACTGTGGCGATTACGAGTTGAAGATATGAACGAGGATGCCTGTCCTGGTCGTGGAGTTCGTTTTTCTCATGATGTGTTTGATGTGTTCTTTTACTGTCTGCTCAGTAATCTGAAGTGCGTTCGCAATTTCTTTATTCGTCCAGCCCTTTGCCAGGTGCTCAATGACGGATTGCTCGCGATTGGTTAATTGAAACTTTTCCTTGGCCTGATCGGTATTGAGCTGTTGCCGCCTTGCTAACTCCTCTAAGGTAACCACGAGTCTCGCATATTGGACCCCACCTCGATCCGGGAGGCCAAATCCTCGCAACAGGATTGGTTGCTCAGGATTACCTGCAACACGTTTGATCTCGAATTGCTCCCAGTCTTTTGCCTCGGTTCGAACATGGAGCGCCTTGATAATTTCTCCGCAGAGTTCTGTCAGCGCTGTAGGCAAGACTCCATGGGCAGACTTCAGGCTCCCTCCTCCCTGTTCGGCCGCATTGATCTGTTTTGACAGTTCCGAGGCTTGCCGATTCATATGGAGGAGTTGCATGGACGCCGAAAGGACAACGATCCCTGCGCCTGCCCGTTGATCGGCGAGAGTGTCTGTGGGGTCTACGGGCAGTGAGGAATCACTCATGGAGGAGGGATGCTTTCGCGGTTATTTCAAGAACAATGCTAGACAATCCAATGCTTTCTGTTAAGGTAGCACACAGACATCGAGAACGTAAGTGTAGAGTGGAAATAGTACCTAACCCTTTAGGGGGAGTCAACACCCACCTTTTGAGAATCGAGTCCTACATCGTCGGTATTGTTCCTCACTCGATGCCTTTCTATACTCTCCCTACAGAGTTAAGGCGTTCGAATAAACCGTGAGGGCATCTGGCGTTGTTAGTAGAAAGAGTGCATGCGAAGGCTCTTTTTTCGAGGAATCTGACTCGGTGTTGGTGTAAGTGCTTTTGCAGCAATTCATCTCGTAGGGGGGATACTGTGGGACAGAATGAGTGGGAATGGCCAATTGCGACAGATTTCCAGAAGCATCATGATCGAGCGGCGCTTTTGCGTCCCATCCCCTACGAGATGACGGCTCCGGTGAATGATCCTTTGGCGGTTGCTCACAGGGGGAAAGCGCTATCGGTTAATATTAGCAGCGGAGGCATGCTGATCTTGATGGATCAGGCCCCGGCGATCGAACAGGTGATGAAGGTCTATGTGCCGACACCGATCACTGCGGCAGAGACTCCGACCCTCGCGGAGGTGCGATGGACGAGGAAATTACCGTTTGGCCAAAATAGTGGCGTGGGTCCCTATTTCGTCGGTCTCAAGTTTATGTTCTAAATAAAAGATTGTGATGCGAGCTTGTGGTGAAACTACTTGCAGTCTATAGGTGAAAAGATATGATTGAGTTTGTTCACCACATAAGGGTGGCGATGAATATGATGATAAATATTTCTGTGATGGCTGTTCTCATTGTAAGCATGACAGCTACAATGGCATTGGGGCAAGCTAAGCCTTCTGCCGTTAGTTCGCCCCACGAGTCGGCACAGGAGAAATCATCTCTAATCGTGACGACAGATTATATTCTTGGGCCGGAAGATGTATTGGAAATTACAGTATGGCGAAATGTCGATCTTTCAAAAACCGTGACTGTTCGCCCCGACGGAAGAATTTCTCTTCCTCTTATCGGCGATGTCTCCGCTGTTGGAAAAACGACAGTCCAGTTAGCCGATGAAATTTCCGGGAAGTTGAAAGAGTACAAGGAGAATCCGCAGGTAACCATCCTTGTGAAAGAAGTGAATAGCTATGCGATTTATGTTCTCGGAGAAGTGGCACACCCGGGTAAGTTTCCTCTGAAGAGCAAGACCACCTTGCTGCAGGCAGTCACAGTTGCCGGAGGTTTTACTCCTACAGCAGCGAGAAATAAGATCGTCGTATTTCGCTTTGCCAAGGATGGTGCGGGCCAAATTAAGATTAAGGCGAGTTATGATGATATTGTCTTGAGAGAAGGTTCCAATCAAAACATTGAGCTGAAACCGGGTGACCAAATTGTCGTGCCCTCGGAAACGATGGTGCTCGTACCATGAATGCGTCGGGGAGAAACGGAATGCTGTCTGTTGGGTGCGTTGATTTTGCAAGAAAGACTTTCTGCATGTGTGTAATGGCGGGGATCGCGCTCATGCTTGTGGCTGCATGCGCGGAGATCCCGCGGGAAGCGTTGGAGGAAATTGGTCGGCCTCTTCCAAAGGATTTTCTTCTTGGGCCGGAAGATGTCGTGGAGGTGACGGTCTGGAGAAACCAGGATTTGTCTCGGACGGTAGTGGTACGGCCAGATGGAATGATCTCTCTCCCGCTGATTGGAGATGTGCAGGCAAGCGGTCTGACAGCATCAGGCGTGAGCGAGAAAATATCCAAGCGACTCTCTGAGTACAAAGAAAATCCGTCTGTGTCTGTCAGTGTGAAGGAAATTAACAGCTATTCTATTTTTGTTGTTGGAGAGTTTGTCCGTCCAGGAAAGTATTCACTGAAGTCCTATACTACAGTTCTCCAGGCCGTATCACTGGCCGGAGGGTTTAATCAATATGCCTCGAAAAATAGGATGGCAGTCATGAGGTCCATTCGCCCTGGGTCGGCTGACGAGCGTCAAGTACGCATCCCCGTTCGTTATGACGATCTGGTAATGGGAAAAGGTGAAGTGGGAAATTTCAGGCTGTTGTCAGGGGATACCATTGTCGTGCCATAGAGTGTTCGTGCGCATGGTTGCCCAGTCGGGTTGGTTGGTCGTGGTCTTGGCCATGTTTTTTATTGTCGTATTGGCGAATACCCTGCAGGCACAAACACAAAGTGATGCAAGCGGACAGACGTCAGGGACGGCACAAGATGCTGCTTCGAGGCCGGCGGCCACACCCATTGGTGCACCTACGAGTGCGCCTCCGGGGGGAGTTCCGCCGGGGGTTGTTCCCTACGTGTCCGTCTCTGAACGATACGATAGTAATGTCTTTTTCACTCCGACCAATAAACAGGAGGATTTCGTCACGAATATTGCTGCCGGTGCTCGTGTGAGTTATCGAAATGATATGGTCGATACAACATTACGCGGAGGTATTATTTCCGAAGTATATGCCCGTAATCCCGGGTTGAACTATGTCGGGACAAATGCAGTTCTCAATGCGGCGTTGGATAAAGCTGTCGGGAAAGTAGTTCGAGGCTTGGGACTCAGCATAAGTGATACGGTGACTTACTCTCCTAAGCCACAGGCCTGGCTTACGCCGGAGGTGCCGGATAACAGCTTTATCAGTGGAATTCAGACTTTTCGAAATAATTCGCTTACAAATGTGGCTAACGTACTGAGTACGTATGCGCTCACTCCGTCGGATCTGATTAATGCCTCCTATTCATATCAGATGCTCAGATTTTACAATACTCAAGGAGCAGTCACTGGCGCTGTCGGTGGGCTGTTCAATACGGACGTTCACATTTTTCAATCAGGGCTGGACCATCAGATCAATCCTTCGAACACAATAGGGGCTTCCTATCAGCATCAGCAGATGTCATTTCAGCTTAATACAGGTGGCCCGTCTTCCGGAGTGGATGTGGATGGAGCCATGGCAACATGGAGAACAGTGGTTGCTCGTGAGTGGACGGTGAGGGTCTCTCCCGGTATTTCTCTTTTGTCGAGTCTTCCAGGAGAGCCTCAATGGACGATGTTGGCAAGCTTGGAATGGCGGACTCCGATGATAACCACTATAACGTCCTATAATAGATCCATTCAACCTACGTTCTTTCAGACGGGATCAGCCATGATAAGTGACAGTGTGGCTTTGTCCATTTACCATAGTCTTACCAGCCAGTGGAGCATAGGCGGTCAGGGAAACTATGCGCGTAGTAGCGCTCTTGGGGCAGAGAGTGGGAACGTCCAGTTCGATTCTTATGGTGGAAGGAGCTTCGTGAGCTACATTTTTTATCCAGGTTTAATCGCGAGCGCGACCGCTACGTGGGATCGGTTTACCTTCGGTGCCGCAAATTCCGTCAATGTGGTCAGTCGTCAGACAGCCGTGCTGTCTCTTACAGCAGAATGGAATTAACGATGAACTCGTCGACTGAACTTGGCCTTCAAGACTACATCGGAATAATCCGTCGGCGGAAATGGCTTATTGTGTCGGCTGTAACGGCTTCAATGGCCATTGCTATTGTATTGTGTTTTGTTCTTCCGAAGAGTTTTCGTTCGACCGCGACGGTTCTCGTTGAGAGCCAGAAGATTTCTGAGGACTACGTGAAATCTGGGGTCGAGGGCACCATTGAAGGGCGCATTAGTGCCATCCAGCAAGTGATCATGAGTCGATCATTGTTAAGCCAAACAGCTGAGGAGTTTGAAATGTTCCGTCCTGGCATGTCTCCCGAGGATCGAGAGGCGATCGTCGCAGGAATGCGGAAAAAAATACAAGTTACCAAGTACAAGGTAGGGCATGCACGGACAGGGGATACCATAGAAGGGTTTTCTATCTCGTTTGCTCACGAAGACCCGGTCACCGCCATGAGAGTGACGGAGAAATTTGTCTCGAATTTCATTCAAGAGAACTTGAAAAATCGCGAGCAAATGCTTGAAGGGGCTTCCAGCTTTCTTGAGCAGGAATTAAAACTGGTAGGAGCAAAGCTTGAGGATCAGGAGCGGTCGATCAGCGACTTTAAAAGTAAATATATGGGTGAGTTGCCTCAACAAATGGAGGCGAACCTCAGGAGCTTAGACCGCTTGCAATTGGATGTGAATGCTGCACGTGAGGGCATTCAGGCTGCACTCAACAGAGTGGCGATTCTCGAAAAACAAGTCAGCGAGGTCGCCAGTGGTGCTGGAACGCAGGGGGAAGTCGGGACAATGCCCGCAAATCAGGGACGAGGCGTTGATCCGCTCATCGCACGGCTTGCAGAGCTGGAACGTACTCTGACGACGCTTTCGGCCGAGTATCGCCAGACGTATCCAGATATTCTGCAGACACGTCAGGAAATTGAGGCGGTGAAGGACCAATTGGCCATAAAGTATGGAGTCTCAAAAGACGAAGTCAAGCCTGGGTCGACCAAGTTAGTGGATCCGATGCTCCGAGACCTGATGCGGCAGCGAGATCAGGCCAAGAATGAACTGGAGGCTCAAAAAGAGCGACTTCGCCGCTTGCTCGAGCAGGTAAAGCAGTATGAGGGACGGGTAGAACGGGCACCCACTCGAGAGCAAGAACTCATGATCTTGGTTCGCGACTATGACAACATGCAAAAGAATTATCAATCATTGCTCGACAAGAGATTGAACGCTCGGCTTGCAGAGAACTTGGAAAAACGCCAAAAGGGAGAACAGTTTCGTATCCTTGATCCCGCCAATCTCCCTGCCACTCCTGAATCACCCAATCCCCTGCTTATCCTTCTCGGCGGGTTGGTTGTTGGGTTCGGGGTTGGTTTTGGATCTGCGTTTGGAGTTGAGGTGCTGCGACCATCATTTAGACGACCGGAGGAAGCGGAAAGTCTATTAGGCCTCCCCATACTCGCGGGGATTCCGTCCTTTAGCACATTGCCAGGTGCCAAGTGGAGCATGCCGGTTTCTCCCACACTTTCTGGGCCGATCTCCCAATCTGAGAGAAATAAAAAAACTCCCCTGCTTTCCTACGGGAAGGAAGTTCGAAATGGATCTTCCTCGACCGCATTAACAAAAGGTATTCCCGCTCAGGAAGAGGCCTCGTGGAATCTTATTTCCAAGTGGTGGCCAAACTCTATGATTGCGGAACAATATCGGGTTGCGGCAACACGGTTGGCACTTATGTCAACGGGGCAGAAACAGTCAGTCGCCTTAATTACGAGTTCTGTAATGGGAGAAGGCAAGAGCTCCACAGCTATAAATCTCGGACATATTTTCGCGCAGGGCTTGGATAAACGGACGCTTATCATTGACTGTGACCTTAAGCGACCTGCGGTGAGCAAGTATTTAGCAATGCCTTCTGGGCCGGGTTTAGCTGACTATTGGGCAGGCACCCACACTATTGACGAATGTATTCATAAGATGGGAGACATTCCGCTCTGGGTGTTGCCCGCAGGGACGAGGAGTGAGAAAGTCATCGAGTTGTCGAAGGTTCGTCAGCTCGAGCAATTGCTTGATGAGGTGCGCCCTCGATTTGATCAAATTATTCTTGATGCTCCGCCCGTGTTCCCATTGGCAGATCTCAACGTCCTTTCACGCATGGCTGATGTGATGGTATTTGTGATTCAGGCGGGAAAGACGAGTCGTGACCTGGTAGAGAAGGCGCTGAAAGCTTTGCGTCCACAATGTCAGGTTGGGATTATACTTGCCGGGATTGAATCGATGAGTATCCCATCCTACCAATGCCATTACGATGATCAAGTTGGCAGTCGGTATGTCGAGGGAAAGTAGAGATGGGGAAAGTTGCTCCTGTGATCATTCCTAGTTTGAGGGAGATGCCTGGTCCTAAGCGAAGGCCATACAGCCTTAAGCGGCGCGTGGTCATTCTTGGTTGTGGCCAGCTCGCATCCGAGGTGTATCATATCCTTGTGACAAAGCGACGCATGACTATGGAAGTGGTCGGTTTCATTGATCGAGAGCCCTCGCAGGTAAGTTCCCATTTAGGGAGTCCTCAGATCATTGGTACGTATGCGAACCTCTGTGAGGTGGTTGAGCAATTTCATGTTGATACCATTGCTGTGTGCGTAGAGGACCGACGGTCGGTTCTTCCGGTTCAAGCCCTGCTCGATTGCAAAACCATTGGGATTGAGGTGGTTGACGGGCACCAAATGTATGAGGAGGAGTCAGGGCGTCTCTCAATCGACCAACTTCGACCGAGTGCCCTCATTTTCTCAGCAGGCTTTCAGCGGCGAGTCTTGACGATGGGGGTGAAGAGAGTTGTAGAGGTGCTGCTCTCGGCCATTGGCATGGTGTTATTGTTGCCACTGTGTATTTTGATTGGCCTTCTTATCAAGATGGATTCGCCAGGCCCTGTTTTCTATAGACAGATGCGTGTCGGGCTTCGCGGTCAGCCGTATATGATTTGGAAATTTCGCTCGATGTATAGCGACGCAGAAAAGAGTGGACCGCGATGGGCGGAAAAGCAGGACCCTCGAATATCTCGAGTTGGCCGTATACTCAGGAAG
Source organism: Nitrospirota bacterium (assembly GCA_030682135.1). Lineage (GTDB taxonomy): Bacteria > Nitrospirota > Nitrospiria > Nitrospirales > Nitrospiraceae > Palsa-1315. Next base: position 15,173 of record JAUXQT010000083.1, read on the forward strand.
TTGCGGATCGATGAGCTCCCACAGCTCTATAACGTGCTGAGAGGAGAGATGAGTTTGGTCGGCCCACGTCCTGAGCGGCCGGTGTTTGTCGATGAACTCAGGAAGAAAATCCCCTACTACGATATTCGGCACACGGTTCGACCCGGGGTGACGGGATGGGCACAGACACAATTTCGCTATGGATCGACCGCTGAGGATGCACATACCAAGCTTCAGTACGATTTATACTATGTGAAGAACATGACCCTAGTCTTGGACTTTCGAATACTGACTGAAACGGCCAGAGTTGTTCTGCTTGGGGAAGGGGCCCGCTAGGAACAATGAAGCCACAAGCAAATCGAGTACATGCGCTCTCATTTGATGTAGAGGAGCATTTCCAAGTCGCCGCCTTTTGGTCGCCGATGAGGAGACGTCAGTGGGACAACTATGAGAGCCGGGTGGAGAGGAATGTCGAGAAAATTCTCTCGATTCTTTCGATACAAGGGATTCGCGCAACATTTTTCGTGCTTGGATGGGTTGCCACAAAACATCCGGATCTTGTGCGGACCATTGCGAGGTCTGGTCATGAGATCGCCTCTCATGGTTTCGGACATGAGTTGATTACCTCCCAGACGCCGGATCTATTTCGGGAAGATGTCCGAAACAGCAAAGACATCCTCGAGAATATTATCGGTGGGCCGGTCCACGGTTACCGGGCCCCATCTTTTACCATTACACCGGAAACGAAGTGGGCGCTGCCCATACTGGTTGAGGAAGGGTATGTCTATGACTCAAGTATCTTCCCCATCCAACATGACCGCTATGGGATGCCAGGAGCCAACCCCTGGTGCCATCTCTTAGAGACCACAGCTGGTGCTCTATGGGAAGTCCCTCCATCGACATTACGAATGGGACCAATTCGTCTTCCGATCGCAGGCGGAGGGTATTTTCGGTTGTACCCCTATCAGATTTTGCGTAATTTGCTCACGCGTGCTGCAACGGAGGGACAGCCACTCATCATGTATTTCCACCCGTGGGAGCTTGATCCTGATCAGCCGAGGATGGAAGGGTCTTTGGTGTCGAAGTTTCGGCATTACTTGAATCTTCGGAAGACGGAATCTCGCTTGCAGCAATTGGTGCAGGACTTCAGGTTCGCGTCGATACGACAAGCCGTTGAGACCATTGGTATGGCCTGCGCCAACAAGGAGCGAGTTCTTGGGTTCGCGGCAGCTGGTAGCGTCCCTGGCCTTGCGGAGAAAACCCTCAATGGCTGATCCTGTGTAGAGGGCATGGCATATGGTGCATATAAAACCGCATACAGAAGAGAAGCATATTAGACGAAAGATGCTGCTCTAACGCAGTACTTGCCAAATACGAGTTGTCCTAGATCTGAATTCAGTTATCAATCTGTAATTTTCAGGTAAGATTAACCTGGATGGGCTTTGGCCTGGCTCTCCTAGATGGAACTGTCTCTTGTAGGAATTCACCGGAGTTCCCGAGCCCATATCGTCGCCAATTCTTCAAGCCTAAGTCAACGGGCGTATGGCCAAGGGCCAAGCGGGAAAGGCATAGGTTTTTGAAGAATCGTTCCTGGTCTATGTGCCGGGAATGCGGCAGCCCATCCAGCTCCTCTCATTCCTACGGTATTGCCGGTTCCAAGATGAATGCCGGCAAGACAGTAGGATTTTTGTGGTGAATTTGTCCTTCCGATAAACCTGAGATCTCTCTATGTGTGGCATTGCAGGAATTGTAAAGCGCCCCAGCGTTGCCGTTGAAAAGCCCTTGCTCCAACGGATGATCGGCATGGTGAATCATCGGGGGCCGGACGCGGTAGGATTCCATCTGTCTGGGTCCGTGGGGCTCGCTCATGCGAGGCTCAGCATTATTGACGTTGGCGGTGGGCATCAGCCGATGCATAACGAGGATAAGACCGTATGGATCACCTTCAATGGTGAAATTTTCAATTATGTCGAATTGCGCGAAGATCTCATCAAGAAGGGACATCGGTTTCAAACCCAGTCGGATACAGAAGTCATTGTGCATCTGTACGAAGAGAAGGGCGAAGAGTGCGTTCATGATCTGAATGGGCAGTGGGCCTTTGCCATTTGGGACTCCAGACGCGAGCGGTTATTTCTTTCGCGGGATCGGTTGGGGGTTCGCCCGCTCTTCTATGCACAGACTCCTGAAGGGTTTGTGTTTGGATCTGAAATCAAGTCCTTGCTGGTCGTCCCCTCCGTGCCTCGAGCAATTGATCGGCAGGCCTTGGATGAATTGTTCACTTTTTGGGTAACCCTTCCGCCTCGAACAATTTTCGAAGGGGTGTCAGAGCTTCCTCCAGGGCATTCAATAATTCTTGAGCATGGCGATCTTCAGGTTAAGCCCTATTGGACCCTCGACTACAATCCGTCGAAAGGGTTGATGCAGGAAGAAGAGGCGAGAGAGGGCCTGTTGGAGTTGCTTCTCGACGCTGTTCGGATTCGTTTGCGGGCGGATGTGCCAGTCGGCGCCTATCTGAGCGGTGGGCTTGATTCAACGGTGATTGCGGCCTTGGTGAAGAAGCTTGGGACGACGCATCTGAAAACATTCTCCATCGCATTTGAAGATAAAGAGTTTGACGAAAGTAGCTTTCAGAACGAGGCAAGTCAGTTTCTTGGGACAGATCACCAAGGCGTCATTTGTTCATCCCAGGATATCGGTCGAGCATTTCCAGAAGTGATTTGGCATACCGAGAAACCTGTCCTGCGGACGGCTCCCGCCCCTCTGTTTCTGTTATCTAAGCTGGTGCGAGAGCAGGGGTATAAAGTTGTGCTTACAGGAGAGGGCTCAGATGAAATCCTGGGAGGGTACGACATTTTTAAGGAAGCGAAGATCCGGCGATTCTGGGCGAAATACCCGGACTCAAAGTTTCGGCCGGTGCTTCTGAGGCGCCTCTATCCCTATATGAAAAATATCCAGTCCCAGTCCGACGCCTATCTGCGCGCATTCTTCCATGTGAGAAAAGAAGACGTCGAGAGCCCATTTTTTTCTCACTTGCCTCGTTGGGATATGACCTCGAAGCTCAAAGTATTTTACTCAAAGGCAACGGCGGACAGCCTCAAGAGCTGTGATGCGATGCAGACGATCGAAGGTTTGTTGCCGAGCCGATATGGGCAGTGGGATCATTTTTCACAATCACAATATCTGGAAGCGGCCCATCTCCTTCCGGGGTATATTCTCTCTTCTCAAGGCGATCGGATGGCGATGGCCCATTCCATTGAAGGACGGTTTCCCTTCCTGGACTACCGGGTCGTGGAATTTGCGTCGAGACTTTCTCCGCAGCTCAAAATGAAAGTGTTGAACGAGAAATATCTGTTGAAGGCAGCGATCGGAGACATGATTCCACGCTCGATCAGAAACAGGCATAAGCAGCCGTACCGTGCGCCTGATAGCCAGAGTTTTCTTGCCGGCGGGAAGGCAGGCAAGCTCTTTGAGTATGTCGAAGAGCTGCTTGCTCCTCGCGCCATTCAGGAGGGAGGTATGTTTGATGCGGGGGCGGTTGGAAAGCTATTGGAGAAGGCAAGGCAGGGGCAGATTGTGAGCATGAAGGATAATATGGCGTTGGTTGGAGTCCTCTCGACTCAGGTGGTCATAGACCGGTTTATTACGAACTTTCCAAGGAGTGTGTGACATGTCATCGATTGAGACAGAGCTGCGAAAGTATATCCTGGACAAATTGTTGTTTGGCCGGACAGAGGTGGCGCTGAGCGGCGATGCCTCATTCCTAGAGTCCGGTATTATCGATTCGACGGGGGTCTTGGAGTTGGTCTCTTTCTTGGAAGAGCAATTTCAAGTCAAGGTTGAAGACGAAGACCTCATCCCAGCGAATCTGGATTCAATCAATGCCATTGTTCGGTACGTAGAGAAAAAGCGGAAATAAACGTCATGCGAGTCGAGGGCGTTCTTTTCATTGGCTCTGGGCGATTTCCTGAGCAGAGGGCGTTGATTGCAGGTTCTTTTTTGCTCTCCGCATTTCAGGTTGTTTAGTGGCAAGGATGGGTATGCGCGTAGAGACTGTCATTGCTCAAACGATGGATTCATGGCCTCACAAGGTCGCCGTTGTCTATAAGGGCCGACAATGGACTTATGGCGGATTGCGAGATCTTGTCGCAACGGTGAAGAGCAGGCTGAGCGAAGGCGGATTTACAGAAGGAGATCGGGCGATCCTCTGGATGGAGAATTCGCCCGACTATATCGCCTCATATGTTGCTGTGCTTCAAGCCGGTGGTGTTGTGGTGGCGATCCACCCACAGGTTCCTGTCGCAGAGGTCGTTCGTATCATTCGCCATGTTGGGGCAACTGGACTGATCGCCTCTTCGGCAGTCAAACATTGGACCATCGACGATGTGAATTCGGTCGGGCTGCGATTTATTGTGAAGGACGATCAGGTCATTGGCTGTCGTCAAGGAGAGTCGACCATCAAGAGCCCGGCAGACCTTGCACAAATTATCTATACATCCGGGTCGACAGGCCAGCCGAAGGGCGTGATGCTGACGCACAGGAATTTGATGGCCAATACGAAGTCAATTCTTGAGTACCTGCAGCTTACATCGGACGACTCGGCGATGGCCGTTCTTCCGTTCATGTATGCCTATGGGAATTCGGTCATGCTCACGCATCTCTTTGTCGGTGGAACGCTCGTGATCGAAAACAGCTTTCTCTATCCCCACGTCATTCTGGAAAGTATGATGCGGGAGAAAGTCACCGGGTTTTCCGGCGTGGCCACCACCTATGCCATCATGCTCAACCACTCGAGTCTGAAATCATATTCGTTTCCCGCACTTCGGTATTTGACGCACGCGGGCGGTCCAATGCCGTCAGAATTGTTGATTCGCGTACGATCGGTGTTTTCGGGGGCACGTCTGTTTATCATGTATGGCCAAACTGAAGCATCTGCACGGTTAACCTACCTCCCTCCCGACCTCTTGGATGTGAAAAAAGGATCTGCCGGCCGCGCAATTCCTGGTGTGACCCTGAAGATCGTTAAAGAGGGAGGTGCTGAGGCAGGTGTCGGAGAAGTCGGTGAAGTGTATGCCTCGGGGGATAACATCATGCAAGGGTATTGGCAGGATCCTCATACCACAGCTGATGCGCTCCGAGATGGATGGCTTCGCACAGGTGATCTGGGGCGATTAGACGAGGATGGCTATCTGACGATCGAAGGCCGCAATAGCGAGATGATCAAGTCCGGTGCCTATCGGATCAGTCCTGTGGAGATTGAAGAGGTGCTCTTGCAGCATCCTCAAGTTCACGAGGCCGGAGTGGTCGGCGTCGACGATCCGATTTTAGGGCAGAAAATTTGCGCGGTCGTGACACTGAAATCCGCAGGCTGTGCGACCGACCAAGAGCTTCTCGCGCATTGTGCTCAGGGGTTGGTGCAATACAAACGGCCCAAATCGATTATTGTGGTCGATGCGCTACCGAAGTCTCCTTCCGGTAAGGTGTTGCGGCAGAATCTTCGTGAAATCAGCTTGCGCGCGGTTCAATCATCGGCGCCTGTTACGTCCTAGCTCTTGTCCGTCGCACGAGCCGCGAGCATTTCATGGGACTCTGTGCCGAAAGCGATTTGAGAGAGATCGAAAAATGGTATGACGCCGAGTACCTGCTGAAGTGGGTAAGTGTCTGCACTGGATGACAACGGAATGTTGGGAGGAGGGTTACGATGAAGAAAGAGTCAGGGATATTCTCAGCGGATCAGTTGAAGCTTGATGTCAGCAAAGAGGCGGACCGAATCGGTGTGTTCATGCGGGAGGGCGTGTTCAAACAGCTCAAGCGAAAAGGAGTAGTGGTCGGACTCTCCGGAGGCATCGACAGCAGCGCTGTCGCCGCCCTTTCGGTTCATGCCTTGGGGGCCGATCGAGTGGTGGGAATATTCATGCCGGAATCGGACTCTTCAGACGATAGCCTGCGTTTGGGGCAGCTACTGGCCAATAAGCTTGGGATTCGAACGTTCAAGGAAGATATCTCCGGCATTCTACAGGGGGCTGAATGTTATCGGCGACGTGACGAGGCGATCAAGGCGGTCGTTCCGCAATACCATGCAGGGTATAAATCTAAGCTGGTGCTCTCCTCTCTCGATAGTTCGGAGTTCAGGATCTCGTACGTGGTGGTCCAGGACCCTGAGGGCAAGCAGACGAAGGTGCGGCTGACGGCCGATGCATTTTTAGCGCTTGTTGCCGCTACGAACTTCAAGCAGCGGACAAGAAAGATGATGGAGTACTACTACGCCGACCGGTTCCTCTATGCGGTTGGGGGAACGCCTAATCGTCTTGAATACGATCAGGGATTTTTCGTGAAAAATGGCGATGGTTCCGCAGATATCAAACCCATCGCGCATTTATATAAGTCGCAGGTGTATCAGATCGCTCGATTCCTTGAGGTCCCAGAAGAAATTCTCAACCGTCCCCCGACAACCGATACCTATTCATTGGCACAGTCCCAAGAGGAATTCTATTTCTCGCTACCCTACGACAAGATGGATCTCTGTCTCTACGCAAAGGACCGGCAGATTCCGGCAGAGACCGTGGCCGTGGCGGCAGGGTTGACGGCTGCGCAGGTTGATCGGGTCTATCGCGATATCGATGCGAAGCGTGCCGTTGCGCGATATCTACACATGGAGCCGTTATTGATTGAAGCGGTCGGCGACGTTGGAACGCCCTCCTAGGTTTTCGTGGGACATGGCCTGATCGCTGAGGCCGGTGCTTCTCAAGTTTGGGGCTGTTGAAAAGCCTGTTTCAGCTCAAACAGCAGCCTTACTCTCGGGGGCAGATGTCACGAGCGTTCGCTCTCGCCTCGATGGCCAGTTAGGGGAAGGAGCGGGCTTTGGCAATGATCACAGTGGATGCGTCAAAGCCCGCGCCCTTGATAGATATCTTTCTGATTTGGCCGACCGAATTGCACAATTGGAATAGCAGGTGATACCGGAAATGGCACTTGAAGTCTGATCGATCCCTAACGCCCTCGTGGGATGGACTCGCGCGGATGAGAGTCTGTTTCGGCCATCAATCGGTCGGCGCGAACATCATGAAGGCGCTTTCGACGCTGACCGGCAATCATCTTGAGGTGATTGAAAACAACGGTGCAGAGGTGTTGCAACGCCCCGTGTTTGCCCATTTCCGAGTAGGGCAGAACGGCGACCCGTTCTCAAAATTCCAGGCCTTTGCGCAGGTGATTGATTCAGGGGTGGGGGAGCGTGTCGACGTTGCCTTGTTTAAGCTCTGTTACGTGGATATTACCGCCAATACCGATATCGATACCTTGTTTTTGAATTATCAGAGTACGATGGCTTTGCTTGGGGAGAAATATCCCAAGATTGTCTTTCTTCATGTCACGGTGCCACTCATGTGTGTCGGGGGTGGGATCATGGACTGGTTGCGCGAGAAAGCTGGATGCGTCAATCGACAGCGGGAGGACCAAGCCAGGCGCCATGCGTATAATCAGTTGCTTCGTGGCGCCTACGGGAGTTCCGGACGCCTGTTCGATCTTGCGGAAGTAGAAGCGACATATCCTGATGGGAGGCCGTCCTGTTTTCATTATCACGGTGATCTGGTCCCGACCCTTGTGCCTGAGTATACGGAAGATGGGGGCCACTTGAACCAACGGGCTGCTGAACTTGTGGCGGCTAGACTGCTGTCATGCTTGGTTAAGGTAGTTAACGAGCCTGCTCTACTTATGACATCGAGACACGCAGAAGGACAACCATGATTCAAATTATCCAGTGCGATGAGAGCTACGCAAAGGCGTGGGACGATTTTGTGTACGGCCAGGAGCAGGCGTCTTTCTATCATTTATTCGGCTGGAAGACTGTCAATGAAGCGTCCTTTGGGCACCAGACCTTTTATCTGGCTGCGGTTGATGATGGGAAGATTCGTGGGGTGTTTCCGCTCGTGTATCTTCAAAGTAGAGTATTTGGAAAGCTGTTGTGCTCCCTTCCTTTTGTGAACTACGGCGGGCCTTGCGTCGACGAGCCGGCTATTGAGCAGTTGCTTCTCGATGAAGCGAGGAAGATCGTTCAACAACACGGGATCGATTACCTTGAGATTCGCAGCCTGCGGAAGCTGGGAGGAGATCTGCCGACGTCCGAGCACAAGGTCAGTATTACGCTGACGCTCGATAAAAACCCCGATACGCTCTGGGATGCGTTCAAAACCGGTCATCGCAACAATATCCGGCGGGCATACAAGAGGGGCCTCAGTGTCCGGAGTGGCGGATTGGAGCTTCTCGATACGTTTTATGACATTCTGAGCGAGAGCTGGCGAAACTTGGGAACGCCGCTCTATCAAAAGAGTTATTTCGAACGCATTATCAAGAATTTCCCACAAGAGACCAAGATTTTCGTCCTCGACCATGAGGGTGTTCCTGTTTCCTCAGCCCTCAATGGACATTTCCGCGGTATCGTTGAAGGAATGTGGTTGGGAGCGTTACCGAAGGCTCGAGAGGTCGAATCGAGTTACGTCCTTTACTGGGAGATGATTAAAGACGCGTGCGAGCGAGATTTTCATCTGTACCATCTTGGACGGTCGACGGTCGACTCTGGAGGAGAGAGCTTCAAGAAGAAATGGAATACGTACCCGACTCAACTCTATTGGCAATATCTTATGCGGGACGGTCGCCCCATGCCTCAGCTGAATGTTGCCAATCCAAAACTCCAATTTGCCATTAGTGTATGGCGGAGGCTGCCGTTGCCGGTCACTCGCCTATTGGGACCATTGGTGGCGAAGGGAATTCCTTGACGACGACATTCGTCACTCATGTTCGAGGTGAGGTCAGTCTGAGGGGAGAACCAAGCGTATGATGGACGCCTTGCGATTCGTTCCGCCCGCCGGCACACCGATAAGTCTCGTCGACGTGCTTTGCAGCGTCGGCAATGCACTGATTCGATCCGACACACTGCAGCAATTCAAGGAAGACGTTCGTGCGCGCGCGGGCGTGCGGTATTGCGATTTCGTCTCCACCGGCCGCGCCGCGTTGACGCTGGCGCTGCATGCGCTGAAGGCTGTGGATGGCGGGAGGCGTGATGAGGTGGTCATTCCTTCCTACACCTGTTTCTCGGTACCGTCCTCCGTTGTGAAAGCCGGATTGAAGGTTCGTCTCGCCGATGTCGATCCGATGACACTCGATTTTGCGCCTGGCGCGTTGGAACAGTTTGACGGGTCGCGAGTATTGGCGGTTGTCGCGACTAATCTGTACGGGCTGCCGAATGATCTGCCGTCGATTACACGCGTGGCGCATGAGCGTGGTGTCTATGTGGTGGACGACGCGGCGCAGTGTCTTGGCGGATCGATTGGCGGTCGACCGTCGGGGACTTGGGGGGACGTCGGCATCTATAGCTTCGATAAAGGGAAGAACGTGACATCGATCGATGGCGGAGTGCTCGTGACGAATTCCGAGCGCATTGCGGAGGCGATCACACAGCAAGTTCGTGTTCTTCCGCAGTGCACAATAGGCGAGTCTGCGGCCCATCTGGCCAAGTTGGTGGTCTATGCCGCTTTGTTGCATCCGCGGGGGTATTGGTTGCCTAATTCGCTTCCGTTTCTTGGCCTGGGAACTACCGCGTATCGGACCGATTACCCGTTGGCACAATACGACTCATGGATGGCGCCGATGGGTCATCGGCTGTTCACTCGTCTCGATGCCATTACTGCGCAGCGCCGTGTGAATGCCGAGCGGTTGAAACGCATGTTGCCATGGGGGCCCAAGCTCGAACCAGTCGTGATCAAACCGGGGGCGGAGCCTGCGTATCTTCGTTTTCCGGTCTTGATTGATCCTGAATACCGGGATGCGGTGCTAGCGGCACTTCGGGCAAATGGAATTGGAGCAACGGCTTCGTATCCGACTGCCATTAGCGATGTGCCCGAATTAAGAAATCAGCTTCAAAGCGTGGGCAGAGAGGCGAAGGGGGGGCAGTCGGTGGCTCGCCGCATTGTGACGCTTCCGACGCATGGGTATGTGACCTCACGAGATCAGGAACGAATGGTGAAAGTAGTTACGGATGTGCTTGGTGCTGGAAGGCGCAATTACTCACCACAATGATACAGACCAGGCTCTCCCAATCGATTCATACCGTAGGACTTGATAGAGAGTCTTGGAATGCCTTGGCAGCTGGAAGTGAGACCAATACCATATTTCAGACTCACGAGTGGATGTCGAGTTGGGAAAAGGTGTTTGGGGATCAGTGTGAGCCATGGTTTATCTCTGTGACGAAATCTGCCGGAGTTGTTGGGGTGGCTCCCCTCATGGTGAAGAAGGGAATCCTTGGCCAGCGGCGCGTGATGTTTTTGGGAGAAGGGAAGGCGGACTACTCTGACTTCCTTACGGTAGGCGACAGGCTGAAGGTACTGGAAGCGATATGCAACGCATTATTTGTGGTGCGTGAACGTTGGGATGTCATTGAGCTGAATAATATTCCAGCCGAATCGTCGACTGTCGAGCTGGTTCGGGCCATCTGCCAGCGCACGGGTTATCACATTCTAGCGCGAGAGCAGTTTAGGTGTCCGACACTACTGATTAGCGGACACGAGGATGAAGCGCATAAGATATTCAACAAGGCAGGCCTTCGCAGGCGCCAAAATTATTTTGAGCGCAACGGACCACTCGCATTCAAGGATCTGACCGGCGCCGCAGTCATTCCGTATCTGGATGGGTTTTTTGAACAGCATGTTGCTCGCTGGGTAGGCAGCAATAGTCCCAGTCTATTCCTCAAGGAGCGCAACCGGATATTTTATCGGGATCTTGCCGTCTCCATGGCTGACAAGGGGTGGCTCCTATTTTCAGCCGTCGAGTTCAACGGTCAGCCCCTGTCCCTCCATTACGGTTTCGATTACAACGGCGCGTTGCTGTGGTACAAGCCCTCGTTTGATGTGTCTTATGCGAAGCATTCGCCGGGACTTGTTCTGCTTCGGCACTTGATCGGGTATGCCATCGAAAAACAACGACGCGAATTTGACTTCACGGTTGGAGATGAGCCGTTCAAGAGCCGTTTTACCAACAGCATGCGAAAGACCGTCAGCCTGAAGATCTTTCAGGACTCAGGCCGGTTTCTCATGGAATGCTCCAAGCAAAAAATGCTGTCTATTGTGAAGGGGCTGTCGTGAATAGCGATCGATCTGCCGTGCACACGTCCCCTGTGGATGTGAGTGTGATCATCCCGACATACAACCGCGGCCCGCTCCTCAGTGAGGCCATTGACAGTGTACTTGCCCAGACCTGCCAGAACGTCGAAGTGATCGTCGTCGATGATGGATCAAGTGATGACACGCTTGAACGCCTTGAGCCGTATCGTTCGAAAATTTTGATTATTCATACAAATCACGGTGGGGCGCCGCATGCAAGAAATGCGGGGATGAAAGTTGCTAAGGGGAGATATCTGGCGTTTCTGGATTCCGACGACCGGTACCTTCCGCATAAGCTTGCGTTGCAGGTTCAGATTCTGGATCAGTTCCCCGATGTCGGTTTGGTCTATTCAGAGTTCTCGGGATTCGGTGATGGCATCGCGGAGGAGTTTCATCTGAAAACGTATCACGCTCCGGCATTTCGAAACGGTGAAACGTACGATCAGTACTTCGATGCATCGTTGTCATTGAAGGAGGCCGGGGTCGACTGTTTTCCGTGGTCGGACCGGAGGATTCATTTCGGAGATATTTTCAGTCACTACCTCAGGGTCCTATTTGTGTTCACCAATTCGGTGCTGGTACGTCGCAGCGTGCTTGATTCGGTCGGGTATCACGACGAAGGCCTCTCCTTGTTTGACGGGTACGATTTGGTGCTTCGTATTGCCAAGCGCAATCGAATCGCATTCGTCGATGTGCCGACCTATCAGCTTCGCTATCACGATGGACAAATCTCCACGACGAAGCGGGCAGATGGGCCTGTCGTCTTCATCGATAAACAGCGGCAATTGCTCCAGATCGTGGAGCGTCATGCGGTTCAGGACGCGGCCTATTATCGAGAGAACACGATCATGGTTGATGCCACAATGGGGAAGCTTCATCGCGCGCTTGGCGTTGCCCTCATGTGTTATCCCGGACATGAAGCGGAAGCGCGGAAAGTTTTCGTCGAGGGACGGCGATACGGTTTGTCGGTGCCCTGGCTCATGTTGTTGACGTTTCTGCCAAGTTTCTTCCGTCGAGTGGCCATGAAGGTGCAGGAGGTCATCTTTCGCATTGGAAAGAAAGCCTGAATGGTTGTGGCGGAAATTCATCGTGGACGAGGCATGCTCAATCAATTGAAGGCTGATTGGGATCGGCTCTTGAAGCACGGAGAGAGTGAGCCTTCTGTCTCCTTCGAGTGGACTGCGGCGCTCATGGAGTCTCACGTCCAGGGCAGCGATGATATTGCCTGGATTATTCTGAAGCGACGAGGCGCCGTGATCGGGATTGTCCCGTTGGTGTTGAGAACGATGCGAAAGCTTGGACAGACGTTCGTTACGGCCTTCCCGGTTTCGGAGTTGTCCAATACGCATAGCGACTTGCTGTTGGAGGAAGTTTCGGAGCACGTTCTGGCCGCCTTTGTTGATGCACTCTATAGTCGGGAAATCCATTGGGATGTGTTTAGTATGACGCGGCTGTTGGAGGCTCGCCCGCTTGGAGGGCTCATGTGCGAGGTCTTGCGCCGGCGTCGCTCGCGGTTCGAGTTCAGAAAAGAGCAGCCGTCGTTCGTGTTAACGCTGGATACCACGTTCGAGGGATACCTCCAACGGCGGTCGGGCAGTTTTCGGAACGCGTTGAAACGCATCGAGCGAAAACTGGTGAGTCAGCGGCATGTTGAAATTCGGACCCAGGACGACTTCCCCGATATCGACGAAGCCTATGCCGCCCTCCTTTCCATCGAAGATCGCTCATGGAAGCATGCGCACGGCACGTCTATTTCAGTCGTCTCTCGGCAAACAACGTTTTACCATCGGCTCTGTGTCTTGGCATCCCCGATGAAGCGACTTCACTTGAGATTTCTCTACCTTGATGATCGTCCAGTTGCCTATAATCTCGGGGTTTTGCTGAAGGGCACATACTTCTATCTGAAGACCAGCTACGACCATGCCGAGAAGCCACTGAGCCCCTCCACATTTCTTCGGGCAAGACTAGTAGCAGAACTCATCGGGCAGGGGGTCCAAGAGTTTGATTTTCCTGCCGAACCTTATGAGTGGGAACGCCAGTGGACCGACGAGCTACGGTGGCACCGGTCCCTTACCCTGTTTGCGCCGTCTCTCAAAGGGTTTGTCTGCGGGGTGTATCGAAAGGCTAGAACGGTGGCTCAGAGGAATGACGGTCAACAAGTAGCGTATGTCAATCCTCGGGATTCCCAGCCTGAGGGTTCGTAGGATAGGGCCGGCTTCGTTAAGATGGATGTGTATGATTACGAAGTGGATGTGCTCACTCGGGTTGATACCATGCGAAGCATGGCGGCCGCCTGGGATGTCCTTGCCGAGAAATTTGGCAGTCCCCTCCTAGGCGCGGACTGGTTTCTCGCCTGTGCGGAGACCCTGTGTGCCGAATCGGATCTTCGCGTCGTAGTGGTGCGGTTGAAGGATGCGATTTGTGCGGTGGCGCCGCTTGTCGTCGTTAGACGTGGTGGGGTTGAGTGGCTGGAGTTGCTCGGGGTGTCGGTGCTCTACGAACCGGCCGGATTTCTCTATGACGGAGTAGAGTCGCTTCAGCACTTAGTCCGCAAAATAATCAGTCTTCGAATGCCGACGGTGCTTGCCAGGATTCCCGCTGAGTCTCCGATTGAAGCCACGTTTCGTGAGCGGACTCGCTATCGCGGAGTGGTTCTCAGTCGAAAGACCGCGGATGCGGCGTATGTCTGCATCACGGGAGGCTGGGAGGACTATTTTCGGTCGATTTCAGGGCAACGCCGCTACGACTATCAGCGCAAGCGCAAGCGAATGGAGCGGCTTGGCCAGGTGGTTGTCAGGGTCGAGTGCCCCAGCTCACGAGCTGACCTTCCGCATTTGCTTGAGGAAGCCTTTAGAATTGAAGGGGCCGGTTGGAAAGCACGATCAGGTTCTTCGCTTCTTGCCAACGAGCGCGTGCGAACATTCATTGCCGCGTACAGTGAGATGGCCTGTGATCGCGGGGCGCTTCGTGTCTGTTTCCTGGAGGTGCAGGGGGAGGCGATCGCCACGATCCTCGGTGTTCAAGACGCACAACGGTTTTGGGTGCTCAAAATAGGGTATGACGAGGAATGGGCTCGATGTTCTCCCGGGATTCAGCTGACGATGGAGACTCTTCGTTACGCATTTGAGCAAGGACTTGAGGCCTATGAGTTTCTCGGGTCCGAGGAGCCATGGCAGGCTATGTGGCCACGCCATCGCCATGCGTTGACCTCATTAATGCTGTATCCGACGTCCCTCCACGGGCTTCTGTGCCTCAGTGAAGATCTTCATCAATTTGCCATGAGGCGTGCACAACAGATGTTCAGGCGTTTCGCGAAGAAGACGGATAGTCATGTTCCTGAGTAACAAAACCAGACTGTGGATTCAGTCCCGCCTCGAGTCAGGAGGCGGGTCACACCGACTAGGGATAGGGGCGATCGCTGCTCACCTGAGAAGGGGAATCCCTTGGTGGATGGGGCTCCTGATGCTGGCCGGGTTGTTGATATTGCCGAACGTTGTAGCAGGAACGCTCTCGAAGGTATGGCTTCAGTTTCCTGGCCTGGATAAACCAACTCATTTTTTTGCATTCATGGCGGTGTTCTTGATGGTGTACAGCGTGATGCGCGGTCGCACGTGGCTGGGTCAAGAAAGGGAGAAGTTGTGTGTCGCGGTAGGTCTTTCCCTTCTCATCTCAGTTGCGGACGAGGCGCAACAGGCTCTGCTTGGTATGGGGCGGACGGCAGAATACGGCGATCTGGTGGCAGATGCTGCTGGCGTATTGGTCGGGCTGACGTTGGTCACGACAGGGCGATTGGGCATGGGCCGTACTATTGCGATTGTGGTGCTCCTTCTTTTGCCGGTCGCCGCAGTGACCTCGCAGACATACCATGATCTCAAACACTTCAATCGTGGAATGGTGTATGAACGGGAGCACGACTACCAGCGAGCTAGGGCGGAATACATGCTGGCAGTAGAAAGCGGTTTTCAGTCCCCGGAGCTGTACAATACGATCGCATGGTTGGACATTGAGTTTCTGGGGGCGGATCCGGTCCAGGCGGAACGGTATGCCGCACAGGCTATCCGGATGGATCCTGACAATCCGGACATTCTCGACACCTACGGGTGGGTTTTAGTCCGGGCAGGCCGGGCTATAGAGGCCTTACCGTTACTTGAACGAGCCAAGAGGTTAAAGCCGAGCATCTATTGCATCGACCTCCATCTCGGTGTGGCCTACCGAGAATTGGGTGACCGGCGGCTTGCACGGGAGCATCTCAAGCGTCAGATAGAATTGAACCCATCGAATCGCTTTGGGCAAGCGGCATTGACTGCTTTACGTGAAGTCGAAGGGCAAATGGAGTAACAGCAAGAGCGTTAGGGAGATATTCGTTGTGCTGGCATCCAGCTTACTTGTGACGTATTTAGTAGTTGAAATTCTATGAATATATTGACGTAATAAGTAGCGGTACGTATGGTTTAGCAGTATCGATATTTCATTGAGCCGTTTGCGGGCCTGTATATTTTTCTTAAGCTATGGGTTGTATGGCTGTACTCAAAACAGGTGCCATTTTCCTTGCAGCAATCGTCATCTCTCTTGTTTTGGGTGAGATAGGCCTGAGAATGGTATTTAACGATGTCACAACAACCTATGACAACAGGAGTTTTTTTGCTCCTTGAGTTCTAACTCCAAGTGCAACACTACAGGCCCGGATGGGCTACGG
>JAUXQT010000084.1 GCA_030682135.1 Nitrospirota bacterium
GAGATGGTCATGCCGGGCGATAATGTGAGTGTGACGGGTGAGCTGATTAGCCCGATTGCGATGGATCAAGGGCTGCGGTTCGCGGTGCGCGAGGGCGGCAAGACTGTCGGTTCTGGCGTCGTCACCGAAATTCTGGCGTAATGATTGGTCGGATGAATAGAGGAATGAATGGTTAAGGTTGAACAAAGAATCAGAATTCGGTTGCGCGGGTTCGATTATCGAGTCCTGGACCAGTCCGTGGCTGAAATTGTCGAGACGGTTCGTCGAAGCGGAGCAAAGATTGTCGGGCCGATTCCGCTCCCGACGCGTATTGAGAAGTTTACGGTGCAAAGCGCTACGCATGCGGACAAGAAGGCTCGTGAGCAGTTTGAAATCAGGACGCACAAGCGTTTGATGGATATCATGGATGCGACGCCTGAGACGATGGATTCGCTGATGAAGTTGAATCTGGCTGCCGGCGTGGATGTCGAGATTAAGCTTTAATTGTAGTTGATTGACAAGGAACGTCACACATGACGAACGGGTTATTGGGTAAAAAGCTGGGGATGACCCAGATATTTGATGAGACGAGGTTCACGCCTGTCACCGTCATCGAAGCTGGTCCTTGCCGAGTGGTGACGATCAAGACGAAAGAGCGCGACGGGTATGAGTCGGTTCAGTTGTCTTTTGGGGAAGTCAAGGAGCGTAAGCTCTCGAAGGCTGAGCTGGGGCACTTGAAGAAGACGGAAGCGCCGGCGACTCGTGTCCTGAGAGAGTTTCAGAAGGTAGGTGATGTAGAGGTGGGGCAGTCCATTAAAGTCGATATCTTTAAAAAAGGCGACTGGGTGGATGTCATCGGGATTTCCAAGGGGAAGGGATTTCAGGGTGTGGTGAAGCGGCATCATTATGCCGGCGGTCCTGAGTCTCACGGCTCAATGTTCCATCGTCATCCTGGTTCGATGGGCGCGAGTTCGTATCCTTCTCGTGTCTGGAAGGGCAAGACGTTGCCTGGGCACATGGGCGCGAAGCAGATTACAGTGCAACGATTGAAAGTTATTGAATCAAGGCCTGATGAGAACTTGTTGTTTGTTCGGGGGGCGATCCCTGGTGCAGCAAATGGACTGATCATGGTGAGAAAGTCGAAGAAGGGGTAGGTCATGCCCACGGTTGATGTCGTTGATTTGAAGAGACAGAAAGTCGGATCCGTCGAACTTCCTGAGGAAGTGTTTGGCTGCAAGCTGCACACGGCCTTGGTTCATGAAGCGGTTGTGATGCAACGTGCTTGTGAGCGCCAGGGTACAGCATCGACATTGCGTCGTGGCGAAGTGGCGGGATCAGGGAAAAAGCCTTGGAAGCAGAAGCATACGGGGCGGGCGCGAGCCGGGTCGATCCGTTCACCTGTATGGCGCCACGGCGGATCGGTCTTTGGTCCGAAGCCGCGTGACTATTCCTATAGCATGCCGAAAAAGAAGTATCGCGCTGCGCTTCAGAGCGCACTGTCTGCAAAGTTGGCAGATGGTCAAATCGTGATCGTGTCCAATCTGGCGTTGGACCAGCCAAAGACGAAATTGTTGGCTCAAGTGCTGACGAATTTTGGCCCTGGCGCATATGCCCTAATTGTGGCCGGCGAAGGACATCCTGGGTTGGCTCAAGCGGCGGGCAATCTACCTAACGTCTGTGTGGTAGGTCCTGAAGGATTGAACGTGTACGACATTGTTCGGGCTGAGCTGATTTTGATTCCTGAGCGGGAATTGCCGCGGGTGAAGGAGGTCTGGTCATGAAGGCGGGTCTCCATAGCATTCTGTTGCAGCCCTTGCTGACGGAGAAAATTACGGCGATGCGGGAAGCCAATAACACCGTGGCCTTCCTCGTTCATCCGGATGCCAACCGTGTCCAGATTAAGCAAGCGGTCGAAACGCTCTTGAAGGTAAAAGTTGAGCGCGTGAATGTGATGAACGTGCGCGGGAAGGTGAAGCGCTTAGGGCGGTTCTCCGGCAAGAGATCAGATTGGAAGAAGGCCTTCGTCAAGCTCAAGCAAGGCGAAAAATTGGAGCTCTACGAGAGCGCATAGCGTGACGCTGCACCGGGATTAACTCGGTGTCTTGGAAGGACGACTGTAGCATGGGAATCAAAGTATTCAAACCGAGAACCCCAGGGCGCCGCGGAATGACCGCGGTGACGACTGAGGATCTCTCGAAGAAGCGGCCAGAAAAATCGCTGACCTCGTTCCGTCGCAGCACCGGTGCGCGAAACAACGAGGGGCGGACAACCGTGCGATTCCGTGGGGGTGGGCATAAGCGCCTCTATCGGAAGATCGATTTTCGTCGTGATAAGAGCGGAATCCCTGGCACCGTTGCCGCGCTTGAGTACGACCCGAATCGTTCTGCCCGTATTGCCTTGGTGCATTACAAGGACGGAGAGAAGCGTTATATCCTGGCGCCTGTCGGGCTGAAGGTCGGGGATGTTGTGCAGGCCGGTCTCGGCACTGAGGTTCGAGTTGGAAATGCCCTGCCATTGTCCAGCATGCCCTTGGGCACCACGATCCATAATATCGAGTTGAAGCCAGGCAAAGGCGGACAGCTGATTCGTAGTGCGGGCGGTTCTGCTCAGGTCATGGGCCGCGATGGCGAGTATATTCAGGTGCGACTTAGGTCTGGCGAAATGCGTCGGATTCTTGCGACCTGCATGGCGACGGTCGGGCAGGTTGGCAATACGGACCATGAGAATGTTAGTGTTGGCAAGGCCGGTCGGACAAGATGGAAGGGGCGACGCCCTCATGTGCGCGGTGTCGTCATGAATCCTGTCGACCACCCGCATGGTGGCGGTGAAGGAAAGTCTGGACAGGGTAATCCCCATCCAGTCTCCCCATGGGGTCTCCCGACTAAGGGATATAAGACCAGGAACAATAAGGCGACGGACAAGTTCATTATTTCCCGCCGCAAGTAGGAGTACGCGATGCCGAGGTCTGTAAGTAAGGGCGCATTCGTCGACGATCATCTGCTTGAAAAAGTAGAGCGGATGAATCAGAACAAGGATCGGAAGATCATTAAGACCTGGTCGAGACGCTCTACCGTCATTCCAGACATGATCGGACATACCTTCGCGGTTCATAACGGGAAGAAGTTTATTCCTGTGTTTGTGACGGAAAATATGGTGGGACACAAACTCGGTGAGTTTGCTCCGACCAGATTTTTCAAAGGGCATGGGCATGCCAGAACAGAGAAATCAGTCGCCCTTAAATAGGTGTCAGACCGCGGTCTCGGCAAACTCGATTGGATTGGAATGTTATGGCTGAAGCACAAGCAGTTTTAAAATTTGTCCGTGTCTCTCCGAGAAAAGCTCGTCCGGTGATCGACTTGATCCGCGGGCAGCAGGTTCCGATGGCATTGGCCCTCCTTCGCAATACGCCGCGCCAGGCCTGTAAGGTCGTCGAAAAGCTTCTGCGGTCTGCCGTCGCCAATGCGGAGCAAAAAGAGATGGGCGATAGTGAGTCGATGATCGTGTCGAGGGCGTTTGTCGATTGCGGGCCAACGCTGAAACGCTTTCGTGCCCGCTCGCAAGGGCGCGCGAATGCCATTCAGAAGCGCATGAGCCATATTACTGTCGTCGTATCGACGGTAGATGTTAAAGAGAAACAATAGGTAGCGACGGCTAACGGAGCCGATTCATTTCCTGGCTGAGTGAGGCATAAGGAGTTATGGGTCATAAAACACATCCAATCGGGTATCGACTAGGATACAACGTCAACTGGAGCTCTCGGTGGTATGCCAGCAAGGACTATGCAAAGCTGCTCCATCAGGATATCAAGATTCGAAAAATGGTCAAGCAGCGTCTCTTCCATGCCGGTGTGGCTAAGATTGAGATCGAGCGATCCGGCGACCAGACTCGTGTGATCATTTCTACCGCGCGTCCTGGTATTATCATCGGCCGCAAGGGTGCTGAGGTTGATAAGCTCAAGGCTGAGTTGGAG
The DNA here is from genome assembly GCA_030682135.1 of Nitrospirota bacterium. GTDB lineage: Bacteria > Nitrospirota > Nitrospiria > Nitrospirales > Nitrospiraceae > Palsa-1315. Next base: position 3,950 of record JAUXQT010000084.1, read on the forward strand.
AAGATGTACTCCGGGCAGGTCTACATTACCGTCAAGGAAATTAAAAAGCCTGAGTTGGATGCCCAGTTGGTTTGTGAGAATGTGGCCACCCAGTTAGAGAAGCGTGTTGCCTTCCGCCGGGCGATGAAGCGTAGTGTGCAGTCCGCGCTTCGTCTTGGCGCTCAGGGTATCAAGATCATGGTTGGCGGTCGTCTCGGTGGAGCTGAAATTGCGAGATCTGAATGGTACCGCGAGGGCCGTGTGCCGCTTCATACGCTCAGGGCTGACATCGATTACGGCTTCGCCGAAGCTCACACGACGATGGGGCAGATCGGGATCAAGACTTGGATCTATAAGGGTGAAGTCCTTCCGCTACAGCCCATTAAAAAAGAATCGCCATTTGAACGAAGAATTGGCTAATTGATGAGGGTATTGTGTTAGCACCAAAGAAAGTTAAGTTCCGCAAAATGATGAAGGGGCGTATGACGGGCAAGGCCTATCGTGGCGGCCAGATTACGCTCGGGGAGTTCGGCTTGAAGGCGCTCGAGCCTGGATGGATCACCAGTCGTCAGATTGAGGCGGCGCGTATTGCGATCACTCGCTGCGTGAAGCGCGGCGGTCAGGTCTGGACGAGAATATTCCCCGATAAGCCGATTACCAAGAAGCCGGCTGAAACTCGAATGGGTAAGGGCAAAGGTAACCCGGAGTATTGGGTTGCCGTTGTGAAGCCAGGCAGGATTATGTATGAGATGGACGGTGTGACGCCGGAAGTTGCCAAGGAGGCCTTCCGCTTGGCTTCTCATAAGTTGCCAATTGCCACGAAATACGTTGTTCGCGGCGAGTTTTAATATCGACTGAATCGGACACAAGGGTAGGGAGCGAGCGCATCCATGGATCTCAAGGAATTACGTCAACTAACGGCACCTGAGCTTGCCGAGAAGTCGCAGCAGCTTACGCAGGAGCTTTTTAATCTTCGTTTTCAAATGGGGACCGGACGATTAGAAAACCCCATGCAGCTGCGAAAGACAAAGCGGTCCATCGCGCAGGTCAAGACGATTCAGCGTGAGCTCGCGCAGGTCGAATCAACTTCTACCACGGCGAAAGGGGCCTGAGGATGGCGGAGTCAGCAAACAAGCGGCGCGAGTGGGTTGGCCGTGTGGTCAGTAATAAAATGGACAAGACCGTCGTGGTCGAGATCGAACGGTCGGTCATACATCCGCTCTACCGGAAGGTGCTGCGTCGGGTGACGAAGTTCAAGGCCCACGATGAAGAGAACGCATGTAAGGTCGGCGATCGTGTGCGCATGGTTGAGACGCGCCCCATCAGTAAGGATAAACACATGCGTGTAATTGAGGTCGTGGAAAAGGGACAGGGCAGCTAGGCTGAGATCGTTTGAAGGGTAGAGGGAACAGGCACTATGATTCAAAGTTATACATACATGGACGTGGCTGACAACTCTGGCGCGAAGCAGGCCATGTGTTTTCATGTGCTCGGTGGCACCAGGCGCCGATATGCGTCGCTCGGAGACATTGTCGTGGTGGCGGTAAAGGAGGCCATCCCTGCGGCAACGGTGAAGAAGGGCGATGTCAGCCGCGCAGTGGTCGTCAGGACGACGAAAGAAGTGCGCCGTGAGGATGGTTCATACATCAAGTTCGATCGGAATGCCTGCGTACTGATCAACAAAGATGGGGATCCTGTAGGCACGCGTATTTTCGGGCCGATCGCGCGTGAGCTGCGCTGGAAGAAGTTCATGAAGATTATTTCTCTTGCTCCTGAAGTGCTTTAACGAGGGTGGTGACGGCCGGATGAATAAGCAGGCGTTGGCAAAAAGTCGAATTCGTAAGGGCGATGTGGTCGTCGTGATCTCAGGGCGCGACCGCGGGAAGTCCGGCAAGGTGCTCTCGGTCGATCCGGGAGTGGGCAAGGTCGTGGTTGAGAAGCTCAACATGATCAAGCGACACACCAAGCCGAATCAGAAAGTCAAGCAAGGTGGCATTCTCGAGCGGGAAGCGCCTCTTGCGATCTCCAATGTGATGTATCTGTGTCCTGTGACACAGAAACCAACCCGACTGGGCGTACGTACGCTCGAAGATGGCAAGCGGGTCCGGTTCAGCAAAAAATCGAACGACTCAGTCGAGTAGGAGTGAGGACGCCAGATGGCGAAGGTTGAATCAGGAAAAGGCAGTAAGACGTCAGAGAAGCGGCCACCCAAGAAAAAAGAAGGGTCGGCAGCCCCTCAGGTGATGGACGAGGGCAGCGAAGAGTCCAAGTTTAACCCGCGGATGCGCGAGGCGTACTTGCAGAAGGTTGTACCCGCACTCATGAAAGAGTTCGGTTACAAAAATATCATGCAGGTGCCGAAGGTTGAGCGGATTGTGCTGAACGTCGGAATGGGTGAAGCCATTCAGAACGTGAAGCTCTTGGAGAGTGCCGCTGCCGAGTTAGGTTTGATCACCGGTCAGAAGGCTCTTATTACGAAGGCGAAGAAAGCCATTGCGACTTTCAAGCTGCGCCAGGGGATGCCGATCGGTACGAAAGTGACGCTGCGGAGCCGGCGGATGTGGGAGTTCCTTGACCGTCTTGTCACGCTCTCGTTGCCAAGAATCAGGGATTTCAGGGGTGTCTCGCCAAAGTCCTTCGATGGACGTGGCAATTACACTCTTGGGCTGAAAGAACAGCTTATATTCCCTGAGATTCAGTATGACGAGGTCGCGTCGATCCACGGGATGGACATCACGATCGTCACGACCGCCAAGACGAATGACGAAGGTCGGGCACTATTGAAGCATTTGGGGATGCCATTCCGGACGTAACGTCAAACGAAGGAGCTGTAGGTGTCGAGATTAGCGCTGAGAAATAAATCGTCCGTCAAAGCAAAATTCCCCGTCAGGGATTATCACCGATGCGGGATCTGCGGCCGCGTACGAGGGTTTTTGCGCCGGTTTAGCATGTGCAGAATTTGTTTTCGATTACTGAGCCTGAAGGGTGAGATTCCTGGGGTTCGGATGTCGAGTTGGTAGATTATCTGCCTTCCGTGTCGCTGGGCGGTTGATAACCGTCACGAGGCACGAAGAGCGTTGGTGAAAGGGTTGGTATGGTTACAGATCCCATTAGCGATCTATTGGTTAGAATTCAAAACGGACTTCGGCGTCGGCACGAGTCTGTGAGCATGCCGGCCTCCCGTCTCAAGCGAGAGCTCCTTCGTG
>JAUXQT010000087.1 GCA_030682135.1 Nitrospirota bacterium
GAGATGGGCTACGGGCCATCGGAGGGTGGGGGCGCCCCACAAAAAGGCTCTCGAAACAGCGGCTGCCCACCGAATTCGCCCTGAGGATCACCCCAAGAGCAGATTTCCGAGTGGAAACGTGAATTAATCAGACCTTCCCTAAATCGCCGTGGGGTTTGCAGCTTCAGATTGGGACGGTACTCCGCTCGGTTCTGTGGCGGGTGGAGCCTGCCCTTCGTCGAGGAGGATGGCCACCAGCATGTCGCTCATCACGTTCACACCAGAGCGGGCTCGAGCGATGATCCAATCCACCGTCATGATGAGTGGAATGGCCGCGACAATGACCTGAGGCGGCAAACCTGCGGCAGAGAGGACAAGCGGCAGGACGATCAGCCCGGCTTCCGGAATGCCGGCCACTCCGGCCCCTGCGATGATCGAGGCCACGACGATCAAGACCTGATTCGCCATCGGCAGTTCAAAACCCAGCGCTTGGGCGAGAAAGAGGGCCGCCATCGCTTCATAGAGGGTGATGCCGTCGTTATTGAGATTCGTGCCGACACAGGCCGCGAGGCGCGCCGATTGAGGCGAGACCTGCATACGTTCGAGGCACCGGAGCGTGACCGGCACAGTGGCGAGGCTGCTGTTACAGGACATGGCGGTCATAATCGCATCGGCCCCCTGCCCCAGGTAGATCTTCGGCGACTTCTTCCCCACCAGCCAAGCCACGAGCGGATAATACAGGAGCGCGTGGATGGCAAGCCCCAGGAGCATGGCCGCGAGAAAAATCCAGAGGACGGTGAAGACGCCGATGCCAGCCTTCCCGACGACCTGCGCCACCACCCCGAAGACTGCGAGTGGCACGGCGAGGATGATCCACCCCAGTATCTGCACGAGCCAGCCATAGATACGCTCAATGGTTCGCGCCAGGGCATGGATGATCCCGCTTCCCTGGTCGGCATTAGTCCGCAAACGGCGGAGCAGCGCACCGATCGCTAAAGCAAGGAGCACGATGCCGATGATGTTGTTGCTGGAAAACGGCGCCAGGATCGTGCGGGGAATATAGGATGCGAGAGACTCGATTGGACTCTGCGACCCGGTTTGCACTGCCGCTAGGTTGACTGCCGAGGGCGGAGCACCAGGCACGAGGTGCAGTAACTCGTCGACGTGGCCGTACCAGGTCAGACCCGGCTGCCAGGTATTCATCAAGACGAGGCCGATCGTCATGGCCACGGTGACATTGACGAGGCAAATGACGAGCAACTTGCCCCCCTGACGCATCGGAAGGCTCGTGCGGATCAGTGCATCGAGGATCGCAAAGAAGATCAGAGGGATGGCGAGCATCTTGAGGAGCGTGACCACGAACAGCCCAAGCCGCCCCAGCTGCTCGTTGCGCAGACCACCCAGATAGGGCTCTTGCCCGAACATGACGCCCAGCACCGCGCCGCAGGTCACGGCAATGAGCACTTGCGTATAGAGCGGGAGAGAAAACCAGCGTGGAGTGGCTTGCATCATGATCTCTTGTGGGCTGCGGAAGAATACCCGTTTCCCGCCTGGAAAGCACTCCATCTTGAGGTAGCAGAAGAAGTGCTGAGCGCTGAGAACGCGACCAAGTCCGTTTACAGCGCGATTGCGGCCCAGAGCTTCACGACGATCCAAAGGACAAGTGCAATGGCAAGCAGCAACAGTATGGCGGTCCCGCCAATGATGCCGGCCACATAGAGCCTGGCCTGCCTGGTTTCTCGATAGGGCTCTGTCGCGGCGCGGCGTAAGAGGTCGGCATTTCTGGCGTGACTCCTGAACCAGACGGAAAAGAGATCGCCGACAACGGGAATCGCTCCGACCGTTCCATTGATGAGGAGGTTCAGGCTCATGCGGGCGATGACGATCTGCGAAACTTGTAGCCGCGCCGCCAACCCCAGGATGACGGTTCCCATCAGATTGGCCAGCAAGTCGCCGATTCCTGGGATGAGCCCGAGCAAGGGATCGAGGCCGAGATAGAAGGGTGTGCCGGGAATTTTGACGGTGGTATCCAGGATCTTGGCCAAGAGGTCGGCCATCGCCAGCAGGGCCTCTCGTTGCGGATCGAGAGCCGCTGCCTCCGGAGTCAGAGGTGAGGCTGGCTTAGCCACGATGCAACCGAGTTGCATGTTCTTTGAGCCAACAACGGTCCATCACGGTGAGAAGGCCCGCTTGCTCTGCCCGGTGGGCCGCGGCTTCATTCACAACCCCTTCTTGCATCCAAATGGCTTTGGCGCCACGCGCTATTGCCTCGTCAACGATCGGAAGGACCTCTTCCGACTTCCTGAAGATATTCACCAGATCGATGGCGTCCGGCACTTCGGCGAGTGATGGAAAAGCCTGTTTGCCAAGGACGGAGGTTTCGTTCGGGTTCACGGGGATCACTCGATAACCTTGCGCCTGCATGTAGCTCGCCACTCCAAAGGAAGGACGAGCCGGATTCGAGGAGAGTCCCACCACCGCGATGGTGCGGCAGTCCTTGAGGATGCTGGTGATCGTCTTCTCGTCGGCGTCGCTCATGGGAAGGAACAGTATCATGAGTGAATCTGAGAGGATAGAGTCTCGTGAAAGGATCGCCCTATTGACGGCATAACGGGGACAGGATAGATCACAGGGGAACAACTACGATGGAGGCCTTTATGTCCGCATTGCCACTTCACGTTCGTCACAGGTTGATGAGGCGTCTGATCCTCCTTTCATGTGTGTTATTCCCCTGGCCCGTCATGGCAGAAGAGCCTGCCAGTCTTCCCCTCTCGAAGATCGTGCTCTATTCCAGCGGCGTCGGCTACATGCAACATGACGGTACGGTCCAAAATCGGACGCAACTGGATCTGCGTTTCAACGTCACCCAAATCAACGACATCCTCAAGAGCCTGGTGGTTCAAGATTTTGGTGGGGGCACGATCTCGACGGTCACCTATGGTTCTCGCGATCCCGTGACCAAGGTACTCGGCAGCTTCGGCGTAAACCTGAACGGCAATCCGACTCTCGGACAAATCTTGACCCAAGTGCGTGGCGAACGGGTTGAAGTGGCCGCTCCGAACCCTCTGCTGGGCACTATTCTTGGGGTCGAAAAGAAGACCGAGTCGATATCCGATGGCCAAGCCCGTCGTGTCATCGAGCAAGAATATCTCAACCTCCTCACCGACGAGGGCTTTCGCTCGCTCCCCTTCACCCAGATCCAACGGGTCAAGCTGCTGGACCAGGCCTTGAACGCCGAACTGCACCAGGCCCTGGCGGCGCTGGCGACAAATCATGATGCCCAGAAAAAGACCGTCTCGATTCTGTTCGACGGCACCGGCAGCCGCCAAGCGCGAGTGGCCTACTTGACGGAAACGCCAATCTGGAAGACCACCTATCGGCTCGTGCTGGACGAGGACAAGCCCCCCTATCTGCAAGGCTGGGCCATTGTGGAGAACACCACCGAGCAGGACTGGAAACAGGTCGCTCTCTCGCTCGTCTCGGGACGGCCCATTTCCTTTACCATGGATCTCTATCAGACCCTCTACAATCCACGGCCAGTCGTGCAGCCGGAGCTCTATGCCAATCTCCTTCCCCAGACATATGGCGACACGATGGACGAACCGAAATCACTGTCGCCTGCGTCTCCTGCCAGGAGTGAGATGAAGAAGGAGCGGTTACTCGGGAAAATGGCGCAAGGCCTCGCCAGTGCACGAGCGAATGCACCGGAGCAGTCCCTTAAGGCATCTGAGATGGACATGGGTCGTCTCGATCAAGGAATCGCTTCTATGGCGATGGGCGAGGATAAGGGCGAGCTCTTCGAATATCGCATCGACCAGCCTGTCACGCTCGCGAAACATACCAGCGCGATGCTGCCGATCGTCGGCCAGAGCCTGAAGGGACAGAAAGTCTCCGTCTACAATCAGACCGTCAACGCCAAACATCCCTTGAACGGGTATCGGCTGACCAACACGTCATCCCTTCATCTGATGCAGGGGCCAATCACGCTCTTCGATAGCGGCAGCTACGCGGGCGATGCGCGCATTGAGGACCTTCCTCCAGGGCAAGACCGGCTGATCAGCTATGCGCTCGACCTCAAGACCGAAGTGGAAGCGACCTTCGTAG
>JAUXQT010000091.1 GCA_030682135.1 Nitrospirota bacterium
AACCAGACCCGGCCGCATCAGGCGCTTGACGGCCAGACGCCCGACCAGGTGTACTATGACCATCTGACAACACGGCAGACCGCCGCGTAGTCAGTAATTCGCCAGGCACCACTTAAGAAATGGCCTAGGCTGTCCAACCAACCGGAGCCACCTCTTACTACTGAGCGAAGAGTGGAAGAAGGTTAAGTCGGAAGCGAAACACGGCGATCTATCAGATAGGTAAAGAATTGACGCCTAATTTTTACAACTCAAGACTTCATCTGACAGACAGCGAGTCCTCACCGGGTTCACGCCGCTAAGATTTTCTCTTTCGCCAACGGCACACTGCCAGCGTTAGGCATCGGCAAAGGAGGCTTGTTCATCTACGAATTTAACCCGACGTCACTTCTCTTCAGTTTTCTACTGACATGGAGGGTTGGTCTCCCCACGGTTTTGACACGTTTTGCATTCCTAAAACGTCCAATCGGCAAATGGCCTGTTACCGGAATCTGCGGGCTCAGCCGCGAATCAAGCAAGCAGAGAAAATGTAACCCATCATTCATTTACCACCTTATGGACAGACCTATGAAACACATAGCTGCCGTTATACTTCTCCTCGCATTACTCCCGAGCAACATGACACTCGCCGTCACGCCAGACGCAAAGGAATTTACCACTGGTAATCTCACAAAGTTTTCTACTGCTGGCCACCCAAAATCGAAGGGCGTAAATATGGTTCTGTCATACCCGAATAGCTGGTTGGCCAAGGAGGGTGAACGGCCAAACATTGTTCAAAAGTTCGTCAGTGACGGGGGCCGAGGATTGGAGATGGCACTTATCATAACCAAGACCATTCCCGTCCCCGCAGGAACGGTAATTTCTGAAAGTGAGCTAATAGAGTTCTTTACGCCTGCCGAGATGAAAGGCATGGTACCGCCCGACGCAACATTTATTCATGCGAAGCCGACCAAAATAGAAGGCCTGCCGGCGGGAATACTCGAATTTTCAATGCGGCTAGAGAGAGCGGGAAAAACTACTGACGGCCAGTTTATTTCATACATTTTCATCTACGGCACCACCATGGTTCAGTTGCAGTGCGGTATTTCCACTGATGAACCTACGACCCCTGGCGTGCTGGCTCGGCAGATGGACAACTTTAAGCCGCTGTTTTTCCTTATGGCGAACAGTATCGTCTTGCAAGATAAGTGGAAGTAAAGATACCGAACATTGCGGTCAAGTGGGACTGGCTTACAGTGGACTTCGCCTGCTTCCAGCCAGCCCCTTACCTTGAATGGTAGGTTTCCGAGAGCACAATCCAGCAATGAGCGTTATATATACTCCTGGAGGCTTAAAAATACGTCTTGATCCAGAACGCGTTGAGCGCGTGCTGGCCCCTGCCAAGAACCGAATTGACCTTACCGACGCTTTTCGCGATGTAGAGTTGTGGGCAGGCTTTCCAAACGCCCTATCGTCAGTCTGTGCCATCCTAACAGCAGCCGTAACACACTCTTTGGCTTGGACCCTTGTTGCTTTTGTATTGTCGTTCGGAGCCGCAAATGCATTTCAGCAGTTTACATACTCCCGCATCTTGAATTTAGTCTTTCCAGCCTTCCTAGGTGGTTGGATCATAGCGCTTCCAGCTTCTTCCGTTGCTGGGATTTACCTGTATATGTCGGGAGCTGGGATGGCTGGCCTAGTTCAGTTCGCGATTGTTGTGGCAAATTGGCTGCACTACACAGATACGATGCTTGTTTTCTTCATGCCGCTCCGGATCGCTTTAAGAAAACTCACCCGCGTAAATCTTGGTGATGTCGAGATCGCATACATAGGAATATTGTCGATACAGGCCAGACGAGCGGGCGTTCAACTAGATTGGGAGCTCTACAATCGGCTGGAAACCTAACACGCAGTTCAAGGCAGACTCTCTCTTCCGCATCTCCCCCAAGTAGCCACCAGACCGCCATATCAGTACACACATCCTAACCCTCACCCGGGTTCTGCCCCGCTTTTACGGACACCTGGTTACGGCTCATAATGAGCCAGGAGGGGTGTCATGGGAGCACGACGGAAGTTTTCAGCCGAGTACAAACGTGAAGCCGTAGCGATGTTGGAGTCACCGGGGGTGACGGTCCGTCAGATCGCCGCAGACCTCGGCATCGGGGCCAATGTCCTGGGACGATGGTGCCGTGAGTTGCGTCAGGAGCCCAAGCAGGCGTTTGTCGGCCACGGGCGATCCCGAGATGAAGAGGTGAGCCAGCTCCGTCGCGAGTTGGCCCGGGTGACGAAGGAGCGGGATTTTTTACGAGAAGCGGCAGCGTTCTTCGCGAGAGCGTCGAAGTGAAGTTTCGGATGATCCAACGCTGCCGCGACGCCTTTCCCATCCGATTGATGTGTCGGTGTTTGCGCGTGTCGACCAGCGGGTATTATAGCTGGGCGACGCGGGGGCCGAGTGCACGGACCCAGGAAAACGCCCGGCTCCTCACCCGGATTCGTCAGCTCCATGCCGATTCCGACGGTGTCATCGGGAGTCCGCGGATCTGGGAGGATCTGCGGTACGCCGGGGAGCGATGTGGGCGCCACCGGGTGGCCCGTCTGATGCGCCGGGCGGGCTTGCGCGGCCTCCCGCAGCGGCGACGCTGGCGCACCAAGCCGTCAGGGACACCGCCGGCTGGAACCCGCAACCATTTGGAGCGAGACTTCACCGCCATCGCGCCCAATACCAAATGGGTCACCGATATCACCTATGTGCGGACCGCCGAACACTGGCTGTACTTGTGTATCGTCCTCGATTTGTATTCCGGGCTCGTGGTGGGCTGGTCCATGAGTGCGCGGCAAGATTGCCAGTTGGTCGTCCAAGCCGTCCTCATGGCGATCTGGCAGCGGCCCACCCGCGCCCCGGTCATTCTCCATTCCGATCGTGGGTGTCAGTTTACCTCGGCGGAATACCAGCAGTTCCTGGCGACTCACCAGGTGACCTGCAGCATGAGCATGGTGGGCAGTTGCGCAGACAATGCCGCGGCGGAAAGTTTCTTTGGCGTCCTCAAGCGGGAGCGGGTCAATCGGCGACAGTACCAGACGAGAGCCGAGGCGAGAGCGGATATCTTTGATTACATCGAGCGCTGGCACAATCCCCGGCAGCGGCGGAGACTCGATCAGCAGCAACAGGGGGAGCAACTCTTAACTCAACCGTCCGTGGAAGTGGGGTAGAACCCCCCTTGAGGGCGGGCTAGAGGGTCTCCCACTGCGCGTGCCCAACGAGGGTCTTCTGCGACCGCGCGTTGCACAAGCACAGGAGACCCCCTGGCCCGCCCGCTCAGGTTCCTTCTGAAACCGATTGCTTCCCTTCAAAAGGGAGCTGCCAGACTGTCGTTCACTGCGCCCGTCGAACGACCGTCATCCATCTAATAGGTCCTTCCAAGCTTGCTCGTTATCTCTTCTAGGGATGGAGGCTGATTGATCTTCCACTGCGCGCGTCCAACGAGGGCCTTCTCAGGCCGCGCGTTGCGCGAGCACAGAAGATCATCAGCCTCCATCCCCCCTCTTCCCACGACCAGCAAACGCACTGCATCCGTTATATAATGTGACCGAGCCCAACCAGGTGCCGAGGTCTTACAACCGGAGGCGCGTATGAAATCCACAACACCGCTTCCCCTCCTCCTCTCCGATTACGAGATCACGCCTGAACAGGGGTTTCTCCCACGGAACCCTCAAGAGCAACTGTCTGACTGTCCCATATTGAATCAGCTCGGGCACGAGCTCCCGAAATTGCTCAGCGCCCGCAGGGTCCGGCGGTTCATCGATGAACAACCCATGCTGCTGCCCTCCGTGCCTGCCTCCTGGCACATCGAAGACTATCGGGCCGCGATGCGCATGCTCTCGTTTGCGGGCCATGCCTATGTCTGGGAAGTGCCGGACCAGCCGGCCAGTACCTTGCCGCCCCAACTGGCTCAACCCTGGCACCAGATCGCCAAGCACCTCGGCCGGCCGCCGGTCCTCTCCTACGCCTCCTATGCTCTCGACAACTGGCGGCGACTCGATCCTGCCAAACCCGTTCGGCTCGACAACATTGTCTTGCTGCAGAATTTTCTCGGCGGGCTCGACGAAGAATGGTTTGTCGTCGTGCACATCCAGATCGAGCGGGAAGCAGGGCCCGGGCTCGCAGGACTCGTGCTGGCGGTGAACGGCGCTGTCACGGATAAGGCCGAGGAGGTATTGCTCGGGCTCGCATCCTTGGCGCAGGCGCAAGAGGCGATGCGCGACACCTTGCTCAGGATGAAAGAACGCTGCGATCCCTATGTGTACTACAACCGCGTGCGGCCCTACATCCACGCCTGGAAAAACAACCCTGCGCTCCCCGACGGCCTGAGGTACGAAGGTGTCGCGGCGTATGAGGGACGGCCGCAGCAATTCCGCGGCGAGACCGGCGCGCAAAGCTCCATTGTGCCCTGCCTCGATGCAGGGCTGGGGATCTCCCATGCGCCGGATCCGTTAACCCAGTACTTGCAAGAAATGCGAGACTACATGCCCCCGCGCCACCGGACATTCATCCAGGCTCTGGAGGAAACCAAGGACAATCGGAACAGATCGGTGCTTTCCGGTTATGTCCGCGACCGCAAACTCAGCCGTCCCGATCTCTGGACGGCCTACTGCCGCTGCGTCGATCTGCTCGCGCAGTTCCGCGACATCCACATCGGTTATGCCGACAGTTACATACACCGGCAACATCAGTCCCACACGAGCAATCCCACAGCCGTCGGGACAGGCGGGACGCCGTTCATGACCTATCTCCAAAAACATCTGGATGAAACCAGGCAGGCGATCGTCGGGTAGCGCGACGCATCGAACGACCACCGCTCTCCCCTTCTATCCTCTCCCTTGATAGCTGGCTAGAGGCCCTCCCACTGGGACCCTCGATCGAGCCTACAGATGATCTTTCCAAGCTCGCCCGTTATCTCTTCAGGGATGGGGCGGATTGATCTTCCACTGCGCGCGTCCATGACTGTGCCACGAGACGTGCGAGACAAGCGAGAAACGAGGGCCGATTCATCTGGTCTGTCTCGTTTGTCTGGTTGGTCAGACCGAAAATCCCACAAGAAGAATCAGACAGACCAGACAGACGGTCCTGCGCGTTCCGCGAGCAAGAAGGACGGTCTGACCACTCCCTATCCTTTTTTAACCATCACGAACAGACCGTAACGAAGACCCGCAAGTGATACATCGATCCTCGCATTTTTCCGTCGGATGAAATCAGTTCGTATCCGCTCACACTCATCCTCGCGCGCGCCCTCTGCCGCCTCTCAAGACTTCTCCTGCGTGACCGATAGCACACCCGTCCATTCACGGGCTGAACCGGGCACGAGGACTCTTTGCTTCATTGGTCACCATCGGCACAGTTGCGCATCTGCGCCACAACATTCCTGATGTTGTCCGTCTTCATTGCAGCGCCGGTGTATAGCGCCCCACGAGAACAATTGATTCCCATCTTGGGTGTGACCACCGGCCAGAAGCAGGCAGGCACGGTCTCTTACGTAAAGGTGTCGTTCGACAAGCGGCAAGACGAGACAGGATTGATCCTGCACTTCCACACGACACCGGGCCGATTCTCGAACATGGCCCGAACGTCGATCGAACAGGCGATCACACGGAGCGCGCGATCGCTGGGGCTCTCGACGAGTTCCTGGACGGTGGAACTCTCCGTCCCCTATGCAGGCATGACGATCTATGGGGATAGTTTATCGGCGATGGTGAGTCTCAGTGTTGCAGCGATGGCTCAAGGGAAAACGGTACCGCCCGGCCATGTGCTGACGGGAACGGTGACTCCCGATGGTGCGATCGGTCCGGTCGGATCTGTTCCGTTGAAAATGCAGGCGGCACGAGCGGCAAAACTCCGGCGAGTGGTCGTCTCCCGACAAAACGCTCCCGCCGAACGAGAGGAACATCTGCCGATTTCGATCGAGGTCTCGCCGGTGGACTCCATACCGGAAGCTCTGGAGGCCCTCACCGACTCACCGACCGAGGAGTCGGCTACGAGCGAAGCCGAACCACGGTAACGCCATCTCCACCTTCTGCCCGATCTCCCACACGGAAATCTGCCACGTAGGGCGAATCTTTCAAGTAGTCCCGCAACGAGGCTTTGAGTTTTCCCGTGCCATGGCCATGGATGATGCGCAGAAATGGCATTGCCGCCATCGTCGCGCGATCCAGTGCCGCGACCACGTCATCCAAGGCTTCGTCTGCCGCCTTGCCTCGCACATCCACAATCGTCTGTTCATCGAGACCGAACCCACTGCCTGACTGGAATCGCCGGGGAACGGATGCGGCAGCCGGCTTCGACGGTGCGGCTTGCCCTCGTGCGAGTCCCACGAGGTTCGCCACAGTGGCGAGCAGTTCCCCTGCTCCCACCTTCACCCTCACGCGTTTCTTTCCCTGCGTTGTTTCGAGGAGCGTGCCGGTCATGCCGAGCCCGCTAATCTCGACCTGATCCCCCACCCCCAATTGCTCCAGCGGAATCGGCGTCCCGGCCGGAGCCAGCTCGGCTCTTGTCTGGGCCTCGAGCTCGAACAGCCGTTGCTTCGCGGCTTTCGCTTTGATCAGCTTCTGCTCGCCCTTGACGGTATCGACCGTGGCCTGGACTTCCGCCCGCGCGCGGCTGAACTGTTCACTCAGCTTTCGCTTGAGGCCCCTCTGTGCTTCCTTTTCGGTCTCCTCCAAGTGAGCCAACTGTGCCTTCGCTCGTTGTTCCGCCTGCTCCGCTTCACGTCTGGCCTCGACCGCGCGGGCAAGGTCGTCGGACAACTGCCGCTGCGTCGCTTGCAGATCCTGCAGCATCGTTTCCATGGCCCGCTCATCTTTATGGAGCTTCAGCCGCGCCTCATCCAGCAAGGCCCGGTCCATCCCCAACCGGCCGGCAATCTCCAGCGCGGACGACCCCCCCGGCACCCCCATGAAGAGCCGATAGGTGGGCGAGAGCGTCGCCACATCGAACTCGACGCTGGCGTTCGCAAAGCCCGGCACTATGTGGGCCAAGGTCTTCAACGATCCGTAGTGGGTAGTCGCGACGACTTTCATCCCCAACGTGGCCAGCCGGCAGAGCAAGGCTTCTGCCAGGGCCGCGCCTTCTGTCGGATCGGTCGAGGTGACTGGTTCATCGAGGAGGACCAACCATTGCCGAGGTTCGGACTTTTCGTCGCCGTTGCGCTGACGGTCCGCTTCATCGAGCAACTGAATCATTTGGATCATGTGCGCGGAAAAGCTGGACAGGTCGCGGGCCAGGTCCTGGGCGTCGCCGATATCGGCATAGACATCGGGAAAGAACGCCATCTCGGATTCCGCGTCACAGGGCAGGTGCAATCCGGCACGGACCATCAAGGCAAAGAGCCCGACGATCTTGAGCGTCACGGTCTTCCCACCCGTATTGGGACCGGAAATGACAAGCACCTGGATCGACTCGTCCAAGAGAATATCGTTGGCGACGACCTCCCCCTTCGACAACACGAGCAGGGGATGCCTGGCCTGGAGCAGCGTCACGCGCCCTTCGTCGTTGAGCCCGACAGGCTGCGCTTTCAGTTGACGGCCAAACGAGGCCCGCGCCGCGATCCCGTCCAGTTCGGCCAGCGCCTCAAGCCCTGCCAGCATGAGCTCGGCTTGTGCGGCGACGAGGGCAGACAACTCGCGGAGGATGCGTCGCACCTCCCGTTCGATCTCCAGATCCGCCACTTTGATCGAATTGTTTAGCTCGACCAGCTCGCGCGGCTCGATAAACACCGTCGCCCCGCTGGCCGAGACGTCATGCACGATCCCCGGCACCCGCCCCCTCATATCGGTTTTCACCGGGATGACATAGCGGCCCTCACGCTGGGCAAAATACTGTTCTTGGAGAATCTCCTCAAAACGGCGCGAGTGGAGCATCTGATCCACTTGATGCCTGATCTGCTGTTTGAGCGCATGAGCCTGATGCGTCAAGCGCCGCAACTCCGGCGTCGCCGACTCTTTCATTGAACCGTCCTGGTGGATGGCCGCATCCAGCGCGCTTTTCACGGGGCGCAGCTCCCCAGACGATTGCAGGGCTTGCCCGACAGAGCCCAACGCAGGAGCATCCTGCTGGTGCCGCAGGATAAACCGGCCGCTCTCCTCCAACAGCTCCAGCACAACCGCGCAGTCCCGGAGCTCGAGCAGCTCCAGCGCCGCCCCTTTCTGAGCCCGGGCGAGTGGATCCCGAATATCAGGGAACACGAAGGGCGGCAGACCATCGCCCGCATCCTGCAGCCGCCCCATCTCCGTCGTTTCCTGTTGGCGCCGGACGGCATCCTCTAGATCGGTGGCCAATTCAAGCGCACGACAACGCGCCGCCCCCATGGTCGAGCGGGCGTGACCGGCCAGGGCCTCGAGCAATCTCGGCCACTCTAAGACCTTCGTCGTTTGTTCGAAGAGATTCACTGGTACCTCTGGGAGCACGTTTCAAGCTGGAATCGACGAACTCTAACGAACCCAGCGATAGAGACGCAAGGCAGCGGCCCGCGAACCTCGTCGTCACTCTGCTGAGACCCGTTTCAACTGACAGAGAAACTTCTGTGATCCTGCGCGGAGTTACCGCTTTGGTATGGCTTGACAAGGCCTAGGGTGGTCGATACTATCGCCATCATTGTGGCCGGTGATGGGACCGGCCCATTTTTATTGAGGAACTACTCGTCATGGCTATTCGGATCGGGATCAATGGATTTGGGCGGATCGGACGGAACGTCCTGCGGGCATCACTCGGTGATCCCAGCCTACACATTGTCGCAATTAACGACCTCACAGATGCGAAGACGCTCGCCTACCTCTTAAAGTACGACTCGGTCCACGGGACGTTACAGGGAAGCGTCGAGGCCAAAGACGACCAGATTTTCGTCGACGGCAAGCCCATTAAGGTGCTGGCGATGAAGGATCCCAAAGATCTGCCCTGGAAGGATCTGGAAGTCGACATCGTCATTGAA
Organism: Nitrospirota bacterium; assembly: GCA_030682135.1. Classification (GTDB taxonomy): domain Bacteria; phylum Nitrospirota; class Nitrospiria; order Nitrospirales; family Nitrospiraceae; genus Palsa-1315. The sequence continues at coordinate 8,955 of JAUXQT010000091.1, forward strand.
TCGACCGGGCGGTTTACCGACCGCGAAGGCGCGGGGAAACACATCGCTGCCGGAGCCAAACACGTCATTATTTCCGCGCCGGCGAAGGACCCGGATGTCACCATCGTACTGGGCGTCAACGACGAAGCCTACGATCCGAAGGTGCACCACATCATCTCCAACGCCTCCTGCACGACCAACTGCCTGGCTCCCATGGCCAAAGTGCTGTTGGATAATTTCGGCATCAAGCATGGCGTCATGACCACGATCCATTCCTACACCAACGACCAGCAATTGCTCGACCTGCCCCACAAAGACCTGCGTCGCGGGCGCGCAGCCGGCATGTCGATGATCCCGACCAGCACCGGCGCGGCGAAGGCGCTGCATCTCGTGCTGCCGCAGCTCAAAGGCAAGATCGATGGCCTCGCGATCCGCGTCCCCACGCCGAACGTCTCGCTGGTGGATTTGACCGTCGAAACAGAAAAAGACTGCGACCTCGCATCCGTCAATGCTGCCTTCCGGAAAGCAGCAAATGGCCCGATGAAAAACATCCTGCACTATTCTGAAGACCCCATCGTCTCGATCGACCAGAAGGGCGATCCCCATTCGGCCACACTCGATGCCCCGCTCACGATGGTCATCGACAAGCGGATGGTCAAGGTGACGGCCTGGTACGACAACGAGTGGGGCTATTCATGCCGGGTGCGAGACCTGATCAAGGTCATCGCGGCAAAAACGACAGGGCACTAAGCCTTAGGTTGGGGCTGCCCGCCTCAGCCTGATGTTGTATGACGCTGACTGGTACGCCTGGTAGGACCGATCTCACGGAGCCGCTATGAATCTGCGCAAACAAACGATCGACGACGTCGTCCTGCGAGACAAGCGCGTCATCATCCGAGCCGACTTCAATGTCCCACTGGACGATGCGCACCAAATCACCGACGATACCCGCATTCGCTCGACGCTGCCGACCATCAATCGCGCCATCGACGACGGTGCCAAGGTGATCCTCTGCTCGCACCTGGGTCGGCCGAACGGAAAATTCGACCCCAAGTACAGTCTGGCCCCGGTCGCGAAACGCCTGGGACGGCTCATGGGCAAAGAAATTCTATTTGCACCGGACTGCATCGGCCCGGCAGTGGAAGCGCTGGTGGCCAAAATGAAGTCAGGAGACGTCCTCCTCCTTGAGAACCTCCGATTCCATCAGGGTGAAGAACAGAACGACGATGCCTTTTCGAAAGCGCTGGCGTCCCTCGGCGATGTCTATATCAACGACGCATTCGGCGCCGCGCACCGGGCCCATGCCTCTACAGTCGGCATCACCAAATATATTCCTGCTTCGGCGGCGGGCTTCCTCCTCAAGAAGGAAATCGAATATCTGGAGGGAGCGGTCGAAAACCCCGTTCGGCCCTTTGTCGCCGTGCTCGGCGGGGCGAAGGTGTCGGGAAAGATCGGTGTCATCGAGAATTTGGGGAAACGCGTCGACAAAGTCATCATCGGCGGCGGCATGGCCTTACCTTCCTCAAGGCAAAGGGAATGGAGATCGGCAACTCCCTCGTCGAAAACGACATGTTGGACTTCGCCAAAGGCATCGAGGAGCATGCCCTCTCCCGCGGCGTGAAGTTCTATCTGCCGGTCGATTGTGTCGTCGCAGCCAGCCGCGAGCTTGGAGCGGAATCGAAAATCGTTCCGGTCCAGGAGATTCCGAAGGGGTGGTACGCCCTCGATATTGGCCCGGCCTCCGTCAAACTCTTCAACGAAGTCGTCCAGAACGCGAAGACCATTCTGTGGAACGGACCGATGGGCGTCTTTGAAATCGATGCCTATGCGCGCGGGACGCTCGCCATGGCTCACACGGTTGCCAATGCCTACGCGCTCACGATCGTCGGCGGCGGCGAAACGGCTCTGGCCGTCCATCGGGCCGGCGAATCGGAGAATATGTCGTTCATCTCGACCGGCGGCGGCGCCGCGCTGGAATTACTCGAAGGCAAACAACTCCCGGGCCTCACCGCCCTCCCGGATCGAGTCGCCTAACGCTCATCGCAACGCTCACACCCTCTACCAACATCGAGACACCAGTGCGCAAACCCCTCATCGTCGGCAACTGGAAGATGAATAAGACGGCCTCTGAGGCCGCCGACTTCATTCGTGATCTCCTTACGCGACTGCCTGCGGCATCCTCCAACGCCGACGTGGTCATTGCGCCACCCTTCACATCCCTCGAATCGGCCCGCAAGACCTTAGGCCCCTCCTCCTGGATCAGCCTCGGCGCACAAAATCTCCATTGGGAGACGCAGGGAGCCTTTACAGGAGAAATCTCCGCTCCGATGTTGCGCGATCTTGGTTGCCGCTATGTGATCCTGGGCCATTCTGAACGCCGCGCGTTGTTCGGCGAACGAGATGAAACGATTCAAAAGAAAGTCCGGGCGGCGCTCGCGCAGGGCCTATCGCCGATCCTCTGTGTGGGAGAGTCGCTGGCTGAACGTGAGGCAGGCCAAACAGAATCGGTCGTCACCACTCAGCTGACCGGCAGCCTGGCCGGGTTTACCTCACAGGATCTTTCAACCGTCACCATCGCCTACGAACCGGTCTGGGCCATCGGCACAGGACGAGCTGCCACCACGGAACAAGCCGTGGCCGTACACTACTCGATCCGCACGTTCGTGGCGACCACCTGGGGAGATGTTACGGCATCGACCATCAGAATCCTGTATGGTGGAAGCGTCACGCCTCAAAATATTGCGTCGCTCCTCGCCTCGGATGCGATCGACGGGGCATTAGTCGGCGGGGCTTGTCTCAACCCCGACTCCTTTGCTACAATCGTCGGCATTGCTCAGACACAGCGGGCCTAACGGATCGGAGTGCCATGTATACTTTTCTTATCGTCATTCACGTCATGATCTGCTTTCTGATGATCGGCGCCATCCTCTTACAGTCTGGGAAGGGCGCTGAGATCGGCGCATCGTTCGGAGGCTCCAGTCAGACCGTGTTCGGAAGCCGTGGTCCTGCCAACTTCTTGAGCAAATTCACGGTCGTCGTCGCAGCCATCTTCATGCTCACCTCGTTGAGCCTCGCCATCATGGCAAGAGAGCGAACGTTTTCCTCCACGGTGATCGACCTCAAAAAGAAAGAGACCTCTCAGACCGCTCCAGAAACCCCGGCAACAACGCCGGCAGCCCCAGCCGCTGAGACCCACGCCCCTGGCGACGCAGCCCCTGCTCATTGATCGGACGCTGAAACAGTTCTTCCTCGTCGTTCATGAAGCGTCGTTCGTATCTCGCCAAAAAGAGAGCATATGGCTCATAGCGTGCGGTCAGGAATGAAGCGGGATGGCTTTTCCCCCAGCTATGCGTTCGTATCCCTCACGAGATACGAACGACGCTTCACGATTCACGGATATCAAGAGTGCCGAGTGGAGACGGATGGTGAGGACAGAACTCGTTTCGCGTCCTGCTAGATGCGGGTGAGCCAGGCCTCGCGGGAGGAATCTTCCCCGCGCACGATGGAAAAGAAGGTCTTCTGCAGAGCTTGCGTGATCGGCCCGGGCTTCCCTGCTCCAATCCGGCGATTGTCGATTTCCCGCACCGGAGTGAGTTCGGCCGCTGTCCCGGTCACGAAGACTTCATCGGCGATATACATGTCATCACGCGTGAAGCGCTCCTCGGCCACAGGGATCCCCTTCTCGCGCGCCAAGTCGATGACGGAACTTCTGGTGATGCCGTCGAGGATCGAGGTGAGTGGCGTCGTCTTAATCCGCCCTTTCCGCACGATGAAGATGTTCTCTCCCGTTCCTTCGGAGACATACCCCTCGGTATCGAGAAGAATGGCTTCATCGTAGCCGTCGGCTTTGGCTTCTCGCTTCGCGAGAATCGAATTCACGTAATAACCAGAAATCTTCCCTCTTGTCATCGAGACGTTGACGTGATGCCGGGTAAACGAGGACACACGGGCGCGCATCCCATTCGCCAGGGCATCGTCGCCGAGATAGGCACCCCATGTCCAGGCTGCGATCGCGAGCTTGATCGGATTGTCGCCAGGATAGACCCCCATCGCGCCATGTCCGATGTAGACAAGCGGACGGATGTAGCAGGCATCCAGCTTATTCACCCTGACCGTCTCCACGATGGCTTCTGCGACCTGCTTTCGGTCGAAGGGCAACTGCATCATGCCGATATGGGCAGAGTCGAACAGCCGATCCACATGCTCTTGCAACCGGAAAATCGCGGAACCGGACTTCCCCTTGTAACAACGAATTCCCTCGAACGCAGCCAGTCCATAATGCAGCGAATGGGTCATGACATGGACATTCGCGTCCGCCCAATTGACGAACGACCCGTCCATCCAAATTTTTCCTTGAGGCTCAAGCATAAGTAGCAACCATACAGAGGTGAGTCAGAGTAAATCGAAAACGGAATATAACAGCGGGCCGGAAGGAGCGTCAAGCAACGGCCCAGGCGAGGCTAGGAGAGCGCAATGAAGGATGCCGCTCGCGCTCAGCGTGGCATCTGATGGGCACGAATCTGCTGATTCATGGCAGCGGCGATGTGCTTCGCCGAGACGGGACTGATATGGATGAAATCTACACCGAAATCATATCCATCGACCCAGCGGACTGTAACCAGTTCAATTTCTATGGTCGGGCCATCTTCCGCAAGTGAGAGACGTAACGCCAAACAAAGACCTGGCTTCACCGCATGTTCGCCTTGAATCCGCATGCCAGATTGAGAGAGATTGGTCACCACACCCTTCCCAACGCTATCTCCGCTGAGATAGTAGAGCACACGCCAGATTGGGATGCGCCTATAGGGTCGAAGCACAAATCGAGTGCTCGCCGGGTTGGCAAGACTGGACTTCGGGGTAGCGGCCATAAATGTTGTCTCCAATCCGTGAACTAACTCGACCATAAAAAAACAGCATACCCCAGGGGGCCGGAGCGGGATAGCCCACGAATAGGGTAGCTCGAAGGAGGGGGTCCGACTGATCCTGTCGAGGCGGAATCTCAGGGGAAGGCACGCCTTTACCTTGACAGCCTTCGAACCCCTGTGTTACACAATCATCTTCTGTAACGGAGGCAGGTGTTTATGTACGCAATCATTGAGACAGG
>JAUXQT010000092.1 GCA_030682135.1 Nitrospirota bacterium
AGCCTCTATCTCCGGTGCAGCGTCTGAGTTGGAGCAGGCTCACCCCCAGCTTCTTTCCGGAGACCGAGTGCTTCTTGGCACGGTAGAAGAAATCAGGAGCGACCAGGCAAAAATCAATAAGAGCGAGGGACAACCTCGGAATCTCCCCATGAACGTGCGAAAAGATAAGGGATTGCCGGAACTTAAAAAAGGAGATCTGGTTGAGATCACCCTGAATGATCAAAATCTGCTGGTCGATGTGCATATTGCCGGCGAAATCAGCCGCCATCGTGTGGTTCGAGGGCACCTCGCCGAACCGATGCCAACCGGACACGATAAGGCAGTGATTCATACGACGGATGGAAAAGAAGAGGCCCACCTCATACGACCGGTCGCAAAAAGCAAAGTGGCTTCCATTCCCGTCGGGGCGGATGTCATCTTTCTCATCGACGAGTTGGACAAGATCGCGGACGTAACGATGGGGAGCGTGGAATCAGTGCATCGGGCAGCCGAACTTGGACAAAAGAAATCGCCTCTCAAGGGCAACCTCGGCCAGGTCCCAGGTGTGATCCTGAAGCCCCTGCAGGACAATACCATTGTCATTCGCACCGAGGACGGCAAAGAACACTCATACGAGGTGCGTCCGCTCGTTCAGCCGAGGCTGGCGACGCTGGCCAACGGCGATGCTACCGTGCTCTTGGTGGACGAAGAAAACAAAGTGACCGACATCGCCTTTCAGCCAAAACGGTAAGTAGGGTGGAAAGATGGAGCACCGTGTGTGCCTCCAAGGCATACGAATTGGAGGATTGCAGGCCGTTCGTAGCTGGCGCTCCAGCTCGATTCGCCCTTAACGGCGCGAAAGAGGGCACGCACATGACGAACGAGGAAAAGGGAAAGTGCGTCCGTCGATGGATTGTCCACGAAGAGCGGGTCACGGTACATTTTCTTGATGCCCTGTGCCTGAGCGCCACCGGAACGAAATCCACCGGACAATTTGTGGAGCTCTCGATCGAGACTCGCGTGCCTGCATGACACAACACATCTCTGTCCCGCTCAGCCAGGGTGAGGTGTCAGAAGACGTCTCACACGACACGCGAGATCCCGAGCGACCCCTTCAACGACAACGATTGATGCCGGTCATTATTTACTAACACATGCGGGAGCGAGCTCCCCTCCTCTCTTGGTCAGAAAGAAAATGAGATGCTCGTATCGAAACGATCGCGGAGCCAATCTGTCGTGAAGGGAGGATGTACATGAACGCAAGTACGCGCATCGAGAAACGGGCAGATCAGGTCGCAAGCAACAAGAGGGACAATCTGAACGGATTGGACGACGGTATCCGCCACCGCATTGCGGAGACAGCCTACAAACTATACGAGCAGCGTGGGCGAGCAGATGGGTATGACGTGGAAGATTGGCTCAAGGCAGAGGCACTCGTGTCCGGTGGAACAGAATAAGGGATTCGGGGCCAGGTATGACTAGAGATGTAGTGGAGGCGATGGCGCCAATTGAAGCGAGTGAGGCTCGGCAGTCGTTCCTCCAAAGTAGCCCTCCTCCCGCGCCTGCTGTCACGAACAGCTGGAGATAGCTGACGGATGCTCCCGCCAGCCCGGAAACGACCGCACGACATAATCCTGAACCATTTCATATCCGCCAGCAGGAGCGGTATCGCACCGTGCGCGCCGTGCGATCCCGCTCATCCAAAGCCGGGACCGCGACGCTAGCCCCCTCGCAGCTCATCAGTTTATTTCGAAACCTCCAGTATTCTTTGGCAATATTCGTCGCAGGCTCCTGGTTGCGCGCCTAAGACGAGCTCCCGCTAACGGCATCAGTTGTGCACAGACATATGAGGCACCGTGGCTCATTCTAGCAACATGAGCGACCAACCCCTGGAAGAATAAGACAAGGGAGATGCCTATGCCACCGATGGTACGAGCAGTCCTGACAGAGAGTGCCGATCTGTTGGTCAGTACGGTCAAGGTGACGATCGGGGTGGCCCTACTCACACTCGCAATCATACTCGTCGGCTGGTTCTTCTCATCGGATCTTCCGGACCGGGCAATCATGACAATCAATGGCAGATAAAGAGGCGCCAGGAGTCGAACAGATGTACCGGCACGTACCGGAAGCAGCAACGAGAATGATCCATGATCCAACCTGTACCCTGAAAATTTTGAGACATCTGCGGTTATATGGGATCGCTGGGAAGACGAATACTCAGGAGACATCGCATGTCGTCTCATGACCCGATGACGCCGACGATGGAGAAACCACGGAACGGGATACGTGGCCTGAAGCATTGGCGGTACGACTTACTCGCCGGGTTGCAGGTTGCACTCATCGGGCTTCCCCTCTCGCTGGGCATCGCGGTGGCCTCCGGTGCCCCACCCATCACCGGCGTCATCTCGGCCATCATCGCCGGGCTGGTCTTCCCCTTCCTCGGTGGTGCCTATGTGACCATCAGCGGACCGGCCGCCGGTCTTGCGCCGGCGTTGTTGGCCGGCATGATTACGCTCGGCCATGGAGACTTGGCTGTCGGGTACCCGCTCCTACTGGTGGCGATTTGTCTGACCGGCATCGTCCAGGTGCTGTTGAGTATCTTGCGCGCTGGGAGCTTCGCCCTGTATTTCCCCATCTCGGTCGTCGAGGGCATGTTAAGCGCCATCGGCATGCTGATCATCATCAAACAAATCCCGCAACTTCTGGGGGACCAGCTGCCGCCCGTCAAATCCATTCCAGCAGCCATCCTGGCGATTCCGCACGATATCCAGGAGATGAATCCGGAGATCTTCCTCGTCGGAGGACTTGCGTTAGCCCTTCTTTTTTTTCTTTCCAGCAGAACAGAACGGTGGGCCACCCTCATCCCGGCGCCCCTCCTCGTCGTCAGCCTGGGTGGCATAGTCAGTTGGTTTTTACAACTTCCGCAGGAATACTTGGTCCACATACCCCTCGATATTTTCCAACATGGCATCCACTTTCCCCATTTTTCTGAAGCCTGGCAGAACCAAGACTTGTGGATGGCATTCCTGGTCACGATTGTCACGCTGACCCTCATCGATGGCACGGAATCGCTGGCCACGATCGCGGCGGTCGATAAAATCGACCCGTTCCATCGAAAATCTGATCCCAACGTGACCCTGCGGGCCATGGGTATCTCGAACATCCTCTCCAGCCTGGCCGGCGGTTTGACGATTATTCCCGGCGGAGTGAAAAGCACGACCAATATCATGACCGGAGGACGGACCCTCTGGGCCAACTTTTACTATGCTTGCTCCCTCGCGCTCCTCTTGTGGTTCGGGACAAGGCTCATCAATCTGATTCCGCTTTCAGTCCTGGCGGCGTTGCTCATCTGGATCGGATGGCAACTCTGCGCACCCAGGATTTTCCAGAAGATGCTCGCGATCGGCAAGGAACAGCTATTGATTGCGGTGGTCACCGTCGTGGTCACCCTGTACACCTCTGATCTGCTGGAAGGAGTAGCCCTTGGCACAGTGACGAAGGTCATCGTGCTCTGTATCGATCTGGTACGGGCTTCAGCCCAGGAAGCTCCGTTCGGAGAGTCGCCCTTCGGGCGGGCTGCCAGACTGCTACCGGCTGCGCTCACCGAATTGTTCAGCAATCCGGTTATTCGAATCGGAGACGGCCGCGGCTCTCGTGAACGCTACAGCGTGATGACCGTTGCGACCAGCGCAATACGGGGTACGGTTGGAGAAATGAAGAACCCCTACAAGATCTACCTGTCGTCAGTCACCTGCATGAATCTAATGAAACTCGATAAAGCGCTCCACGAAACGCTCGTCGTTCCGCCGAACTCCAAAGCCAACTTCTTGATCATCTTGGCGGGACAGGTGATCGACCATACCTCAATGAAGTATTTGCACCATTTCCAGGATCAATGTATCGAGGCCGGCCATACCTGCGCCATCGTAGGAATGGACCATTTTCGCGCATTTTCCGACCATGTGCTGGCCTATCGCGTCAATCCTCCCCGCAGCCTCATGGCCTTCGCATGAGAAGGCGGGGTATGACTCTCTCTGGCCTTGGGCACATGGAAGCGACAACTTCATGGGATATTCTGTCTCAACGGCAGCTCCAGGCACCCCTAGCCATCTGAGTATCAGTCCACACGATCCAGGTTACTAAAGGAGTTTGTCCATGCAAGCCAGTATCTTCGTCACAGATGATGAGCCAGCGCTTCGCAATGCAATTGTAAAGCGGCTGTCCAGACGCCAGCATCGAGTCAGGGCCTTCCAGTCCGGGAATGAGCTGCTTGCCGCCGTCGAGCACGACGTCCCGGATCTGATTCTCCTCGACCTCAAAATGCCAGGAATGACAGGGATCGAAACCCTGGAAGCACTGCGCACGAAAGCGCGAGATACCGCGGTGATCATTCTCACCGCCTACGGAACAGTCGAGGATGCGGTCGAAGCCATGAAGCTGGGAGCCTACGATTTCCTTATCAAGACCGTGGACCTCGAAGGCGTGGAGCCGGTGGTCGACCGGGCCTTGGAGTATCTCCTCTTGCGCCGGCGGGTCGCATTTGCGTCCGAGCATGACGCCGGTCACTACGGATTGTCAGAACTCGCCGCGAACAGCCCGTCCATGAAGCAACTTCTCGCACAGGTGACCGAGGCGGCACAGAATCAGATGACAACCGTCCTCCTGACGGGGGAAACCGGAACGGGAAAAGAATTTCTGGCTCGGGTGATTCACCATAATAGTGCGCGCGCCGCGGGGCCATTTGTGAGAATCAACTGCACGGCACTCTCGCCAGACCTCTTTGAGCGAGAACTCTTCGGGTACGAACGTGGAAGCTTCCCGGGAGCCGAGCAGCGCAAACTCGGCCTGTTGGAACAGGCAGAGTCCGGCACCGTATTTTTCGACGAAGTTGGCGATCTCGATAGGGTGATGCAGGGAAAGCTCTTGAAGGTTCTGGAGGACCGATCCTTCCGCCGCGTTGGAGGAACCGAGGACATCAGAAGGGATTTTCGGGTCATGGCCGCGTCGAACCGGGATCTCAAGCAGGAGTTCGCAGCACAACGCTTTCGAGAAGATCTCTATCTCCGTCTCAATATCATGGCATGGCACGTACCGACGCTGCGAAACCGCGTTGAGGACATCGCCCCCTTGAGTACGCAATTTATGGTGAACTATGGGATGGAACTGAACAAGGACGTGAAGGAAATTGACTCCACGGCCATCGCCGTTCTGGAGCGGTATTCTTTTCCAGGCAATGTGCGAGAATTACACAACATCATCGAACGGGCGGTGATCCTGTGCAAGGGAACTATCTTAACGGCGGGCGATCTCCCTTCGGAATTACGAGACCTTCCCGCACCAGTGACGATCGCACAAGACAATGTATACGCCTGACGGTTCGAGCAGACAATTGCTGTACCGCGTCGCCGTCGTTTCGACGAACGGCTGCACGAATACAGGATCGTCACGCAATCGAGCTCGGCGAAGCATGCGTTCCGTGTTTTGACAATCCCACGACTCGAACTTAGGATACTCAGACCATCTTGGAGCGCCTATGCGGGAGTATCTGACTCGCCTGTTTAATAATCTTCCGATCGAACGGAAGCTGCTGCTGGTGTCAGTGATCCCGCTGACCGCCCTCATGCTGCTCAGTGTCGTCACCTATCACAGTGTCCAAACGGTTGAACGGGATGAAGAGCAGCTGAACCGTTTGTACCTGACACAGAAGTCGGCCGCCCAGTACATGCGGCTCATCGTCGATCTCGAAACCAGTTTTCGCGGATACGTGTTGACGCTCCAGACCCCCTACCTTCGTCCCTTTCGCACCGCACAAGAAGGCATTTTCTCCGTGGGAGAGGAACTCATCAGGATGGTTTCCGATGAGATCCCCCACCGCTCACATTTTCTAGAAGTTCAGGCCCTCGTGAAACAGCTCATCATTGAGAAAGTGGACCTCATCGAAGCAACTAAGAAAGGACACCCGGAGAGGGCGCTCCAATACATCGAAGAAGGGCGCGGCCGGACGATTATGGTCAGGATTCGAGAGTTGATGGTGACGTTCGACCAGCAGGAACAGAAACGAGTCGAAACGAGACTGGGTCAACTGAGTCAAGATCGGACAGCGACTCTCACCGTCATATTAGTCGGAGGGATTCTCACCCTGGGGCTGATGGCCTTGGCGTTGTATCTCATCGCCCGTTCGATCGCCGGTCCGTTGGTCGGCTTGGCCAAAGCGGTCGGATCCTCGCCGACGGGCTCTTTTTCGCACATCCCATTGCTCGAACGAAAAGATGAGATCGGCTATCTCACGAGAGTCATGCACCAGCTAGGCGTTCAGATTCAAAGCCACCTCGAACAGGTCGAGCATTCTGAAGCGGCCCTCCGTGTGCTCAATGACAATTTATCCGCATCGGAATCGAAGTATCGCGGACTGGTCGACAACGCCCCCTTCGGCATTTTCACGACCAGGGGTACGGAGATTACGTTCAGCAACCGCTACAACCAAACGCTTGCGGGACTCGATCCGGATCACGTCACCGATCCGGACACATTCCGCCAATGGATCCATCCGGAAGATCGGGACCGCGTGTTGTCCGAGTTCGCGCACGCAGTGGAACACGTTCAACCCTACGAAACGGTCTTCCGTTTTCTTCATGTGAACGGTTCGGTGCGGAAGGTGTTGAGCCGCCGGATTCCCCTCGAACAAGGGACCACTCAACAGCCCCTCTATATCGGATTCAACATCGACATCACGGCCTTGGATCAGATGCAAACACGCCTCAGCCGATCAGAACGACTGGCGACGCTCGGTCAGGTCGCCGCTGGGATTGCCCATGAAATCAGGAACCCGCTCGTGGGGATCGGGTCCAATGCGTTTCTCCTCCTGGACGAATTCGATAAGTCGGACCCGCGGCATGCCGATTTGGAAATGATATTGAAAGAAACCAAACGGCTCGATCGCATTGTCAATCAGATCATCGATTATGCCCGTCCACGGGAGCTCGCCCCGGTGCTCTGTCCTCTCAACGATCTGATCGACGACGTCGTCAAGTTGCTCGATTCAACCATCACCGCGAAACACCTGACGCTCATGCGTTCCATTTCTCCCGCGCTGACCAGGCTCCATGCCGATCAAGACCAAATCAAACAGGTGCTCTTGAACGTGCTCCAGAACGCCATCGACGCCTCCCATGAAGGAACAGCCATTGACGTGACCGCCTTCGAACTCCCACGCGGCCAGACTGCAGGCATGGTGGTGAAGGTCACGGACCATGGAGTTGGAATTTCCGATAACGCGTTAGCCCACGTGTTCGAGCCGTTCTTTACGAGCGGGAAGCGGCAGGGAACGGGGTTGGGGCTGGCGATCTGCCGCAATATCATCGAGAACCATGGGGGCGACATCCAGATCACCAGTGAGGTCGGGAAAGGAACGAGCGTCAGGATCTGGCTCCCGCTCCGCCAGGAATTCCAATTCGTCGAGGGATAACGCATGCAACTAACCATCTTCGTGACCGACGATGAACCGGCGATCCGCAACGCGATCATCAAGCGCCTGACTCGAAAACACCATCGGGTCGCCGGATTTGAGTCCGGCGACGCACTGTTGGCTGCCCTGCCCCAAGAGATTCCCGATCTGATCCTTCTCGACCTCAAGATGCCGGGCCTCAGCGGACTGGAGACCCTCAGAAAACTGCGTCCGCTGGCCCCCCATACCCTGGTCATCTTGCTCACGGCCTATGGCACCGTTCAAGATGCCGTCGATGCCATGAAACTCGGGGCCTATGACTTCCTCATCAAAACTGTCGATCTGGATGCGATGGAACCGGTGCTCGACCGCGCTATCGACCTCTTGAGCCTTCGCCGGCGGCTTGCAGTGGAAACCGAGCATCACGACAGCCAATATGCGCTCTCCAGCCTGGACGCACAGAGTCCGGTGATGCAGAACGTATTGTCCCAGGTTCGGGATGTGGCCTCGAATCCGAAATCGTCGGTGCTGCTCCTGGGCGAAACAGGCACGGGCAAGGAGTATCTTGCGCGGGTCCTCCATCACAACGGAGCGCGGGCATCGGGCCCCTTTATCGGCGTGAACTGCACCGCCCTCCCGCGAGAGCTGTTCGAAAGCGAATTGTTCGGTTTTGAGCGAGGCGCTTTTACCGGGGCGGTCCAGCGAAAGATCGGGCTGCTTGAAAAGGCAGAGGGCGGGAGCCTGTTCCTCGACGAAATCGGCGACTTGGATCTGACCATGCAGGCCAAGCTGTTACGGGTGATTCAAGAGCGCACCATCCGACGGCTTGGGGGAACGGACGATATCGTGGTGGATTTCAGGCTCATCGCCGCCACGAATCGAGACCTCAAAAAAACGGTGGCCGAAGGACGCTTTCGCGAGGATCTCTATTTTCGGCTCAACGTGGTCTCCTTCGAATTGCCTCCGTTGCGGAAGCGCGTCGAGGACATTGAGCCCCTCTGCCGAAGAGCAGTCATCCGATACGGCAAGGAATTCGGGAAAGACGTCGTCGATATCGAGCCGGATGCCATGACGCTGTTGCGGGAATATGCCTATCCGGGAAACATTCGCGAGCTGCACAATATCATCGAACGGGCCATGATCTTCTGCCATGGCAAGATGCTGTCCGTAGACAACCTTCCTGCCGAACTGCGGCAAAGACCGGAATCGGTCGTGGTGACCATCCTGGAGGGAGAAGAACGCATGCTCCGGCTCGAATCGAAACTGGGAAAACAATCCCTGGCCGATATCGAGCAGGCGATCATTCAGGAAGTGCTTCGGTTGTCGGACTACAATAAGACAACCGCCGCCAGATATCTCGGCCTCACGAGGTTTGCGCTGGATCGGCGGCTCAAGAAAATCGCAGACGAGTAACAAACCCTCACGAAGGATTCGGCGACACGAACACTAAGACTTTGAGACGCTGGCCTGTGTGATTCTTCACCCCGTGCTCTTCCCCGGCCGGCGCCATCGTTCCCTGCCCTGGACCCAGCACCCGTCTCTCTGCCCCGACCTGAAACGTACCCTGGCCCTCAAGCACGAGATAGACCTTATCCTGCTCGCCGTGAATATGCCCCTTCTGTTCCTGACCTGGCTCGAAGCAGTAAATGTCGCAGAAGAATCGTGGCGTTTCAAACATGTTATTTTTCTTCATCTTATCACTGCTAAACTGATGATAATCTGCAATATTTACTACGTCCATGCGACGACTCCTTCAGGGCGGTTACGGCTGCGTTTGGCGGCGCTCAAGCGACGCGAGAATAGAATCAACCGATATCAAATGATGCGAGAGACCCAAGTCCTTGGGCAGAATTCCCATCGCCAACCCGAGTAACTGCGGCAGATGCAAGATCGGTAAGTTGAGTTCGGTATTCACCGCACGACCAGCCCGATCCTGATAAATATCCAAACTCATGTGGCAGAGGGGACAGGGCGTCACCATAAAATCGGCTCCCTGCTCCTTGGCTTCTTTCATGTGCGTCCCGGCCATGGCCACGGCAATGGCTTCCTTCTCAAGGATGATGGGAAATCCGCAACATTTGGTTCTCCCGGCATAGGGCACTGGCTCACCACCGACGGCCTTAATGAGCCGCTCGAGGGATTGCGGATTCTCAGGGTCGTCGAACCCCAGATCCCACGACGGACGCAGAATGTAGCAGCCATAAAACGGGGCGATCCGAAAGTCCTGCATCGGCGTGGAGACCAGGGATCCCAGGCGGGTCAGTCCGATATCGCGTACCACAATCCAGAGGAGATGCTTCACCTGGACCCGGCCATGATAGGCCAGTCCCTCCGGCGCCAGAAGTGCGTTGATACGATCCAGCGTCCCCGCCTCTGTTTTCAACCGCCGATTGGCGGCACTCATCACCCCCTGGCAGGTGCCGCAGATCGTCATGACGTCCAGGCCAAGTTGTTCGGCTTGCGCAAAGGTCCTAGCGTTGATCGCCAGGGCCATCTCGGGATGCACTTCCGTCACCACCCCTGCGCCGCAACAAGCGGCGGCAGAGAGCTCGACGACCTCGATCCCCAATCGGCCAATGATGGCTCGCGTCGATTGATAGAGCTCCGGGGTGGCCCCTTGGGCCGCACAACCGGGGTAGAGAGCATATTTCATGGATCTACCGTGACGAAAAATGTGACAGGGTCTGATTGAGGGACTCTCGGAGATCGTCCATCGCAGCCACCGCCTTCGACTGCACTTGCTCCCAGGACGAAGCCGTGGCGGAATGAATCTCCTGCGCTTTCTTACTGGCCAGCTCTTTTTTCTTCTCTAATTCCACAATCGACTTCTGGATGTCCGCTCTAGCCGACGCCGACGTATGCTCGACCTGTCCACGCAATTGAGTGATACGCACCTGCATCTCCTCCAGTTCCATTTGCACCTTGCGTTGAAACGCCTCTTTCTGCTGAACCGTATAGTCCTTGGTGGCCGTCACTGCTTCCTTCGCTTCACGGACCACCGTCTCGCCTGTCACCGGCTTCTCTGCTGCGCCAGCCACGACGACAACGGGCATGGCGAGCAGCCCAAGGCTCACGATCCCACACAACATTCCAGACAAAGCCTTCATCGCCATCGCCTCCATTCCATCGACACCAACCTATGCCTCTGAGTATAACTTCCGACTTTCGGAAAGTCACCGTGCAGGGCACTCCCACGCGACGCGCGAGAGCAGGACGGTCTCTCTAGTTTATCTCGCGTGTCTGATTGCCCTGGCTCGATACGCCAAACGCACAAGATGAACCAGACGAACCAGATAAATCGCCAGGGACAGCCTCAGGTCGAGCCACGCCACGAACAACCAGATCAC
>JAUXQT010000104.1 GCA_030682135.1 Nitrospirota bacterium
GAGATCGAACGACTGTTCCGTCGGCTTAAGGGATTTCGGCGCATCTTCTCGCGGTTTGAAAAACTCGATGTCATGTTCGTCGCGTTCATCAATTTCGCGTTGATCGTTGAGGGCTTGCGTTAGTGTTAACAGGCCCTAGTCAGACGTTCCCTATCTACTCGACTGTCACGCTCTTGGCTAGATTTCTCGGCTGATCCACATCAGCCCCGCGCAGCACGGCGATATGATACGCCAGGAGCTGCAGCGGGATCGTAAACAGAATCGGCGACAGCAAGGGATGCGTGTCGGGAATCGTGAATACGGCATCGGCAATCTTCCCCAACTCCCGCTCGCCTTCCGCGACCAACGCGATGACCGGCGCATGCCGGGCCTTCACTTCCATCAGATTACTCACGGTCTTTTCGTACAGCCGGTCCTTCGGCGCCAACACGACGACCGGCATGTCCTTGTCGATGAGCGCAATCGGGCCATGCTTCATCTCACCCGCGGCATACCCTTCCGCATGGATGTACGACACCTCTTTCAGCTTGAGCGCGCCTTCGAGAGCAATCGGAAAGTTAATACCGCGGCCGAGGAACAGAAAATTCCGCTTTTTGTAATACCGTTTGGCAATCGCCACGATCTCCGCTTCGCGACCGAGCACCTGCTCGACCAGCACCGGAAGCGAGACAAGACGGTCGAGCCAGGCCTTGCCGTCCGCAACCGATAGGGTTCCACGCACACGCCCCAAATGCAGCGCCAGCATATACAACGCCGTGAGCTGCGCGGTGAACGCTTTGGTCGAGGCCACGCCGATTTCAGGTCCGCAATGGGTATAGAGCACGCCATCCGATTCGCGGGCCAGGGTACTGCCCACGACATTCACGATCGAGACGATACGCGCACCCTTGGCCTTCGCCTCACGTGCGGCAGCCAACGTGTCGGCCGTCTCGCCGGACTGCGAGATCGTAATGAACAGATCGTCTTTCCCGACCAACGGATCGCGGTAGCGGAACTCACTGCCGATGTCGACTTGCACCGGCGTGCGGACCATCTCCTCCAGCAGATACTTCCCTACAAGACCCGAGTGCCACGACGTACCGCATGCGACAATCCAAATCCGTCCGACGGCGGAAAATTCTTTCGGCGTCAATCCGATATCCGGCAGGTCCGCCTCACCGGTTTCATAAGAATAGCGCCCGCGCATGGTATCGAGAATCGTCTGCGGCTGTTCGTGAATTTCCTTCAACATGAAATGCGGAAATCCGCTTTTTTCCGCCGCGGAGGCATCCCACGTAATCTTAGTCGCTTTCCGTTTAACGGGACGGCCCTCGATATCGGTGAAATGAATCTCGCTCGCCGTCACGACCGCCATATCGCCTTCTTCGAGGTAGGTCACGTCACGCGTATGGGCGAGCATGGCCATGACATCGGATGCAACGAAGGAGGTTTTGGCGGTCTTGCCTACGACCAGCGGGCATCCGGAGCGCGCCGCAATCATGGTTCCCGGTTCCCGTTCCGAAATAACCGCGAGCGCATAGCTCCCTCGCACATCCTTGGTCGCCGCTCGCACCGCCTCGGCCAGCTTCAGACCCTGCTGGAGATACTTATCGATTAGATGCGCCACCACTTCCGTATCCGTTTCCGAATGGAACTTGTAGCCCTCTTTCTCCAACTGCTGTTTCAGAGGCTGATAGTTCTCGATGATGCCGTTGTGCACGAGCACGCAGCCCTTCGAGCGGTGCGGGTGGGCGTTTTGTTCCGAGGGCTTCCCGTGCGTCGCCCATCGCGTGTGGCCGATTCCCACTGTGCCCTTGAGGGCTTTTTCCTTGAGCGACTTCTGAAGATTAGCCAGTTTGCCGACCGCGCGCCTGACCTCAATCTTCTCGCCCTGCAGCACCGCAACGCCGGACGAGTCGTAGCCTCGATATTCCAGCTTGGCGAGGCCGCCGATGAGAATCGGGACCGCCTCTTGATCGCCCACGTATCCGACAATTCCACACATAGGGGTGATCTACCTCCGCTTCTTCGACTGGCTCTTCGGGAGACTCTTCGTCGGCGTTGACGACGATACGGAGCCAGCCTGAGCTTGCATCGCCAACACCCGCCGGCGTGCGGCCCATCCTGCCCGGTTCACTTGAGGCACCCGCGCAATCACCAACGCATCCGCCGGCACATCCTGCGTCACCGTCGTCCCGGCTGCGATGATGGCTCCTGCCCCCACCGTCACCGGCGCAATCAACTGCGTATCGCTGCCGAGAAACACCCCATCTCCGATCACGGTCTGAAATTTATGCACACCGTCGTAATTACAGGTGATGGTGCCGGCGCCAATGTTGACCCCTTTCCCGATTTTTGCGTCGCCCAGGTAACTCAGATGGTTCGCCTTCGACCCTTCGCCCAGATCGGTTTTCTTCATCTCGACGAAGTTCCCGACCTTGGCCTTCTTCCGAACCACCACGCCAGGCCGCAGATGGACAAAGGGCCCCAGATGCGCGTCGTCCTCAATCTGAGAATCGGTAAACAAACAATGATCGAGAATCTCCACACGATGACCAACGGTGCAATTCGTCAGCCTGGTATAGGAGCGCAGGACAGAGTCTTCCCCGATGATCGTAGTGCCTTCGAGCGTGACGTTGGGATAAAGCACCGTGTCTTTCCCAATTGTGACCGCCGCGTCTATCCAGGTTGAAGCCGGATCGATCATCGTCACCCCGGCATCAAGCCATCGTTCACGGATCTGCTGCCGCACCACCTGTTCAGCCGTCGCAAGCTGCCGACGCGTATTCACGCCCAGCCCCTCATCGGGATCGCCGAGCACCACCGCGGCCACAGGCCGGCCCTGCTCAGTAGCGAGGCGGACAATGTCCGTCAAATAATATTCCCCTTGGGCATTACTGGGATCGAGCTTCTCCAACGCGCCGAAAAGAAACTCTCCGTCGACCACATAGGTCCCCACGTTGATTTCGCGAATTGCCCGCTCCCCGTCGTTGGCATCGCGATCCTCGACGATACGCGAAACGCCCTGCCCGGCTGATTGTGCCCGCACGACCCGCCCATATCCGCTCGCGTCTTCGAGCACCGCCGTTAGAATGGTCACGGTCGCTCGTTCCGCCTGATGCACACGAAGAAGCTCGCGTACGGTCTTGTCCTGAAGCAGTGGCGTGTCGCCGTTCAGAATCAGATAATTCGATGGGGCGCCCCGTTTGCCCACAGCAAACGCCGAACGGCTCTGCAAAACCGCATGTCCAGTACCCAATTGTTCTCGCTGCTCGACAATGGCCACGGAGAAACCTTGGCTCGCTCCTGATGTCGCACGGTCGATGACCTGGCGAACCTGATCGGCCTGATGTCCCACCACGACTGCCACGCGATCGCCGGCGACGCGCAATCCAAGTCCGACCGAATAGAGCACCATCGCCTGGCCGGCCACCGGATGCAGCACCTTCACCTGCTTTGACTGCATACGAGTCCCGCGCCCCGCTGCCATCACGATTACCGCAAGACCGGCAATCGTTTCCTGCTGGTCCACAGCGATCGGCTTTTTCTTCTTCGAGACTTCAGCGGTTCGTAAAGGGCTCATCCGATCGGCACCCCCATCTCAGGCTGTTTCACCGCCCCCTGCTTCGTCGCAGCCGTCACGGCCGATGCCATGGACGAGGAAGGAGAGCAGAGCCCGCCTGAAACGATCAGCTTCATCGCCTCTTCCACCGTCATATCGACAGCGGTGACTTCATGTTCCGGCACCAAAAGGAAATACCCCGACGTCGGATTCGGGGACGTCGGCACATACACATGGATCAGCGGCTCCTGCGCAAGATCCTGCATCTCACCTTTGGTCATCCCCGTCACAAAGGCAAAACAATAATGGCCATTCTTGGGAAACTGAATCAGGACGACGCGGTTATAGGAGGGCTGATCCGAAAACGAGACAATATCCATCATGGACTTTAACGTCGAGTAGATGCCCCGCACGAGTGGAACACGATTCAGGAACTCCTCCCACCACTTCACAATTTGCCGGCCCATAAAATTGGTGGCAAACAGCCCGGCCATAAAGACCAACAGGATCAATGCCAGAATCCCTAAGCCTGGCACATAATGACTCGGCACCAACCGGACCAGAAGATCCCCCAGAATGCCATCGACGGCCACGAAGAGGGTCTTCAAAATGAGTACGGTTCCCCAGATGGGAATAATCACGAGCAGGCCCGTCAGAAAGTAGCGTTTTAGCGAGGTTTTCAGCATACATGTGAGCCTATGAACGTAGGCGGTCATCATACAGAGATTTACGAGGGCCTCGCAAGCCTTTTCTTGCTATTTTCAACAACTTGGAATACCATCCGGCCCGTTTTCTTCACTGGCGATGGGGCCGATACGATGGGGACAAAGAGGCCGAAGACTCGCGGCCGTTTCATTACCCTTGAGGGGGTCGAAGGCAGCGGGAAAAGCACCCAAATCCGTCACCTCGCGGACGTGCTGACTCAAGCAGGCTACCGGGTGCTCCAAACCAGAGAACCGGGTGGCACGGCAACCGCCGAAGCGATCCGCCAGATCCTCCTCACGGCCTCATCACAGGACCCCGTGACACCTCAGACCGAAGCCCTGCTGGTCCTCGCGGCAAGACATCAACATGTCACCCACCTCATCGAGCCGGCATTGAGACGCGGCACCGTGGTGCTCTGCGACCGATTCTCGGATTCCACGCTGGCCTACCAAGGTTATGCAAGAGGCCTCGATCTTCAGTGGCTGCGGGCAGCTAACGAAGTTGCAGCCAACGGACTCACGCCTGATCTCACGCTCGTCCTCGACCTCCCGATTTCCGTGGGCCTGGCCAGGCGGCGAGGCGATCGTGGAGAACAGAATCGGCTCGACCGTGAGACTGAACGTTTTCATCGAAAGGTGCGCCGGGGATTTTTGACGCTCGCCGCCGAAGAACCTCGCCGCATGACCATCGTGAATGCCAATCGCCCCGCGCAAGATGTTCAGGACGAGCTCGCCAAAATCGTGCTAGGCTGGATCACTCGACAACGTCGCCCGCCACGCCGCCGGAGCTAACATGCCCTTTCGCGATTGTATCGGACATCAACAATCCATCGCACTGCTGCAGGCCGCCGTCACCCATCAGCGATTGGCGCATGCCTATCTGTTCCACGGTGAGGAGGCGATCGGAAAACAACTGACGGCCATTCGTCTGGCGCAAGCGCTCAACTGCGAACAGCCTCCTATCTCGGCAGGGATCGACAGTTGCGGCACCTGCCGATCCTGCCAACAGATCGAAGCCCGCACGCACCCGGACTTTTTCGTCATCGAGCCGGACCCGGAACAGATCACCCGGCAAATTAAGATTGAGCAAGTCCGCGACATCGAACATCAGATCATGTACCGTCCGCTCATCGGCGAGCGGAAAATCTGCTTGATCAATGACGCCGACCGCATGACCATCGGCGCGGCCAACGCGCTCCTCAAAACGCTGGAAGAGCCACCGGCCCACAGTCTCTTCCTTGTCATCTCGAGTCGCCCCGCCGCCCTCCCGGCGACCATCAGGTCGCGCTGTCAGGCCCTTCGCTTTACAACACCGGCTCGCACACAGGTGGAAGCCGCGCTCATCCTGACAGGCAGCATCCCTCCCGCGGATGCGCGATTCCTCGCCATCATCAGCGAAGGCCGCATCGGGGAAGCCCTGACCGCCGAGGTGAAAGACACGCGCGCGCGGCAACAGGAACTGGTGAACTTGGTCCGTCCCGACTCCTTGCAATCGATCGGGTCCATCCTGACCTCGGCGGAAGCGATTGCGAAGGCCGACCGCGCCCAAGACATACTCGCCTGGCTGGCCCGCTGGATCCGCGACCTCGTCCTGATTCAAGTCGGAGGAGACCGCGACCAGTTGCTCTACCTTGACGACCTCGCGACACTCGAAGCCTACGCGCAACAGGCCAACACCGATTTGCTCTTGGACCTGCTCCGTGAGATCGAGCTGACCGAGCAACGAGCCACCAGGCATCTCAATCTCCACATGGCGCTGGAAATGATCTTGCTCCGCCTACGCGACGCGGTAGCTCTGCCTGCCTAGCTTTCGCCGTTTATTACCTGATATCTTTTGTCACGCCCCATGAGTACCCCCGATCACTTCTACATCACGACGCCAATCTATTACGTCAACGACGTACCGCATATCGGGCATGCCTATACCACTGTGGCGGCCGACGTCCTCGCTCGGTACTGGCGGCTGCGAGGACGAGACGTCTTCTTTCTCACCGGGCTCGATGAGCATGGGCAAAAAGTTCAACAGGCCGCAGCCAAAGCCGGAATCGACCCTCAAGCTCATTGCGATAAGCTGGCACCCCAGTTTCAAGAGCTCTGGAAACGGCTGAATATCTCGAACGATGCCTTCATCCGAACGACCGATGCCCCACACAAGTCAGTCGTCCAACGATTCCTTCAAGACCTCTTCGATAAGCAACTGATTTATAAGGCTGACTATACAGGCTGGTACTGCACGTTTGACGAGCGGTTCTGGACAGAAAAAGATGTCGAGAGCGGCCTCTGCCCTGACTGCAAACGAGCAGTCGAACGCATCAGCGAGCACAACTATTTCTTCAAGATGGGGCAATATCAGGAACAACTAATCGAGCACATCAAGTCACATCCAGACTTCATCCGTCCTGAGTCCCGCCGCAACGAAGTCCTGGGATTTCTCACGACACAGAAGCTCGGCGACCTCTCGATCTCACGACCTAAATCACGGCTCTCCTGGGGCATTGAATTGCCCTTCGACAAGGACTACGTCACCTATGTCTGGTTCGACGCCTTGGTCAACTACATCTCAGGATTGGATTATCTCCCCCCGGCTCCGTCGCAAAGTCGATATTGGCCTGCCTCGATTCATCTCGTCGGAAAAGACATCCTCACCACCCACGCTGTCTATTGGTCCACGATGCTCATGGCGCTGAATCTCCCCCTACCGGAGACCATTTTTGCGCATGGCTGGTGGACCGTCGATGGTGAAAAGATGTCGAAGAGCCGGGGCAATGTCGTCGATCCCAACAAGATGGTCGATGAGTTCGGCGCCGACGCGTTCCGATACTTCTTATTTAAAGAAGTACCATTCGGACAGGATGGCGACTTTTCGCAATCGGCGATGGTGACTAATATCAACAGCGACCTGGCCAATGGAATCGGCAATCTGTTGAGCCGGACATTGACGATGATTGAACGGTTCGCCCATGGCACCATTCCCGCGGCAGGAACGCCGGCCATTCCAGAGCTTGAAGCCAGAATTGCTGCCACCGCGACAGGCCTCCCTGAACGAATCGATCAGGGCTATCGCACGCTCGCCTTTCGAGAAAATCTCCAGGCCATCTGGGAACTCATCGGCCTCTGCGACGAATACATCGACAAGGCTGCGCCCTGGAAACTCGCAAAGAATCCTGAAGACCAACCACGCATCAACACCGTGCTGAATACGGCATCGAAAGCGCTACGACTACTCTCTGTACTCATGTATCCCTACATGCCCCACACGGCGGGACAACTTGCCCAACAACTCGGCCTTTCATTCGACTTCTCAAAACCAATACTGCACACGGCCTATCAATGGGAGACGCCGCTTGCTGAGGTCAACATCTGCAAAGGCCCGGGCCTCTTCCCCCGCATCGCAATCGCATCCGAGACCATATCTGTTGGCCTGAAAGAATCTGTTGCGGTAAAGAAGATAGATAAAGAGGACAAGCCTAAAAAACCACAAGGAGCCAAGATCGTGAGCGACGCAGCCACTCCCCAACAACCGACAGCAGCGGTCCCCACGCCAGCCACTGCTATACCGCCATCTCCGACGCCCATCGCCTCTAGCCCCGTACCACAGGCCCCCGCTCCGGTGCAGATCACCATCGACGACTTCATGAAGATTCAGCTCAAGACCGCGAAGGTCATCAGTGCAGAGCGCGTCCCGAAATCGGAAAAACTGCTAAAGCTGCAAGTGTCGGTCGGCAGTGAGCAGCGGCAGATCGTCGCTGGCATCGGCAAGAAGTACGAGCCCGAAGTCCTGATCGGGAAAATGATCATCATCGTCGCCAACCTCAAGCCGGCGAAGCTCATGGGCATCGAATCGCAAGGCATGGTTTTGGCCGCAGGAGACAGCGAAGTCCGTGGCTTGGCCACGATCCTTGAGGAAGTTGACCCCGGCACCAAGGTGAAATGAACCTGGCAGTTGCCACAATCCGACTCCTGCTTCTCTGCAGTGCTGTGCTGATGCCCCTCCCCTGCCTGGCGATTCCAGCTAAAAGCGACCAGCCCCTCGACCTCCGTCTGAACGAGCCACAATCGACGACGATCTTGGTTCGAGTCGTAAGCCATGGGTCGATGGTTCTCGGCCGCGAGGTCGGAAACGCCCGCGTCACGATCACCGATGTGGCCACTAAGCAGATCCTGGCCACCGGCATTCAGCAGGGCGATGCCGGCGACCAGAATCAAATCATGCGAACGCCTCGGCTCATGGAGGAGCCACACTATAGCTCCAGGCCAGCCGCAGCCTTCACCGCGACCTTCGACCTGCTCCGCCCCACGCTGGTTGAGGTGACCGCGGAAGGACCGCTCGCCTATCCCGCATCGTCCCAGCGCGCCTCGACGACGGTGTGGCTCGTACCAGGGCAAGACACGACCAACGATGGAATCGTCCTCCATCTCTATGGATATATCGTCCAGATCGAACATCCTCGCCCCGGTGAATCGCTGATCGCGAGAAACGATATGATCCTGCGCGCTTCAGTCCGAACCCTGTCCGGTGCGCTCGTTCGCCCGCACGGAGACTGGGACTCACGAAAAATCAATATCTACGGTGAGCTGATGATCGGTGAGCGGGTCCTCGAACGGCTCCAGCTGTTTTACAATAGCGATCGGGCTCGTTTCGAAGCACCCTTCTTCGTCCCCCTCCCGAACGATGCACCGGACGGCATCACCCTGCGCGTCGTAGCGGCTGATCCCGCGAACGGAAATTTCGGTATCGGCCAAGCAAAATTTCCCGTGCTCAGCGAACGCTTGCCATCAAGGAGCCGGCAACCATGAACAAGAACTTCATCCTCCTGATCGGCCTCTCCGTACTCCTTGCCGGGCCGGCGCTGGCCCAAGACCAGCACCGGCGCCCCGACAATATCAAACAGTACCTGGAGCACCTCGATAGTACCGAGCGCGATCGCGACCAAAAACCGTCCCAGGTGATCGAGGCGCTCAGGGTAAAACCAGGCATGGCGGTCGCCGATCTTGGCTCAGGATCAGGCTACTTCACACGCCGATTCGTCGAAGCGGTTACCGACACTGGAATGGTCTATGCCATCGATGTCGAGCCGGAGATGCTGGCCTATGCGAAGGACAGCATCGTGCATATGCATGTGCCCTATACAGCCGAGTTTATCCTGGCTCGACCGGACAGTCCTAAACTGCCGTTCGAATCCATCGATCTCCTCTTCGTCTGCAATACCATCCATCATCTTGAAGACCGTTCGAAATATTTTCGCGACCTCGCTTCGTCGCTCAAGCCGGGAGGCCGCATCACGATTATCGATTTCTACCCCGATGACCGATCAGGCGAGCTGGGATTCCCCAAACATCATCTCGTCTCCCGTGAGACCATCGTCAAAGAACTGACCGCTGCAGGATATCGGCTCGACCGGGAGCACAACTTCCTGCCACGCCAATACTTTCTGGAGTTCACCGCAGCTCAATCGGCAAGGTAGGGCAACGCCATTTCCAACTCGCCAGGATGCTTGCCCTGTCTCATGGGCCATGCGACACTAGTCCATGAGTTCTCTCGTCTCCTTCGAACACTTGCGGTCGCGTCTCTATCTCGCGCTGGCGCTGAACGCCGTGATCATCACGGCAGAGTTCATCGGCGGCTGGCTGCTCAACAGCATCGGGCTCATGAGCGATGCGGGGCACAATTTCGTCGATCAAGGCTCGCTGTTTCTCGCCCTATACGCGCACATCATCACCAAGAGACCATCAAGCGAAACCAGGACGTTCGGTTACCACCGCGCCGGTGTCATCGCCGCATTCCTCAACTCATTCATCCTGCTGCTGACCGCCCTCGGCATCACCCTCGTAGGACTCAAAAGGGTGCTGGAGCCGGTCCCGGTCGATGGCGGATGGATCATGGGTATTGCGGCGGTAAGTTTTATCGCCAACTTGAGTATCGCCTTGCTGTTGCAGCGCGGCGCGGAAGACGACCTGAACATTCGCAGCGCCTTCTGGCACATGCTGGGAGATGCCTGGGTTTCGCTCGGGGTGATCCTCAGCGGCGGAGCAATTGTATTGACCGGCTGGACCGTACTCGATCCACTCATCAGCCTCCTCGTAGTCGGCGCCATTCTTCATGGAGCCTGGCCGCTGTTCAAGGAGTCCCTCGACGTATTATTGGAATCCACCCCGCCGACGATCAGCGCGTCCCACGTCGCAGCGGCGATCGAATCCCTCCCCGGGGTGAAGACCGTGCATGATCTCCATATCTGGGCCGTAGAGCCCCGCCTCATCATGCTCACCTGTCACGTGCTGGCCGACGGCGACGATACGGCCCTGACGACGGCGCTGCTCCGCTCAATCCGTTCTCGCATCGCCTCGGATTTTGGCATTCAGCATATGACGATCCAGATGGAAACCAGCTGCTGCCATCCCGATACCGTACATTGCGACCTGGGGAAACTAGCCGAACAACATGGCGAACTCGATCGCCTCGTCCATCATCACTGAACGGTCTGCCTGCGGATGTAGGCGATAGTCACCACTACGGGCGAGACGGAGCGCCCTACGATGTCCATCCCCTTCTATATCCTCTGCGGCTCTCTCGGCGCAGGAAAAACCACGCTCTTGATGCGGCTCCTTGAACATTGGAAGAGCCAAGGCAAGCGGGCAGGCGTCTTGATGAACGAAGCCGGCGAGGTGAGCATCGACGGCCCCCGCGCAGGCACCATCGCAGAACAGGTCATGAACCTCGCTGGCGGCTGTGTCTGCTGCGACACGAAGGAAGACTTGTCCTGGGGAATCGCCCAACTGGTGCGGGACTATGAGTCGGATGTGATCATCCTCGAATGCTCCGGCATGGCCGATCCAGCCGAAGTCATCGATGGTGTCACCGACCTCTACACCGCGCGGCTCGCACATCTGGAAAAAGTCATCGCCCTCCTGCATCCCATCCCCACCGATCAGGAGAGTATGGGAGGCTTCGTGACCACCCAGGCGATCCGCTGCGCAGACGAACTGATCCTCAACAAAAAAGATCTCTACGTCGCCGGCCATTGGGAGAATTTCAAGGCCGCAATCGTCAAGCAGAATCCCTACGCGCGAGTCTGGGAAACCAGCCATGCCCGAGTCGACCCCTCAGCGCTGCTCGAACCGATCACACGTATCTCGCCGGTACCGACGCTAAATGTGGAATTCGGCGTACCGCGATCAGCCCAGAAGAACAAGCGTGCCTCGTATCATCCCATCGCCACGACGGTTCGACTGCCAGGCCCGTTGAATCTTGTAAGATTCCTGAGCTGGATGAAGACGCTGCCCCCGGAGCTTGAACGGGCGAAAGGCTTCTTCCGCTTTGCCAAGGGACCGGAGCTGCAAGAATTTCAATATGCCCCGCCAGGCAACGCCACCATTGCGCCGATCACCCTCCTCGACGAACCGAACCACGCGATCGTGTTGATTGGACGAGGATATGACGTGGAACGTTGCCAGGCAGAGCTCTTACGCTGTTTGGAAGACTAGCAGGCTGAAGGAAGCCCCTTTAGCAAGTTAGAATTTCTTTAGGATGCTCAAAAAGGCCGTCCAGCAAGGCCGCAGGCGAGTCGAAACCGGAGGCGTACCCTCAGGGGTACGTTGAGGATTTCGATGAGCCGAGAACGAAGCTGGCGGACGTTTTCAGCATCCTGCTAGAAACGGAAACGAGAGTAACGTAACAATGTCCAAGCCGCCCCGGCTCCGAGTAATCCACCGATCACCCAGCCTCCCACCACGTCCGTGACATAGTGAGCCCCGATATAGACTCGCGAGAGACCGATCAGCCCGACCAACGGCCAACTCACCCAGCCTGAACGAGGATAGATCACGTGGAGAAATGCCGCCGCCGTCGCGGTATTGATCGCATGGTTCGAGGGGAAGCTGAAGACTTTTCCGCATGCAGCTTCCACATGCTGAATATCCAACAGCGACATACAGGGACGAGGCCGCTCGACGAGACGCTTCAGGCTCGCGCCAAAAGCATCTGCAATTCCAATCGTCGCAGCCAGGACCGGCGCACCCCAAAGTACCTCTCGCCAGGACAGCCACAACCAATAACAGACCAACAGGATGCAGGGAACCCACAAGAAACTTGAGTTGGAAAGAGAGAGTGCGAGTTGGTCGACCCAAGCCGACTGACCCGCGAGACCATTGATGGCGCGGAAGAAAGATTCGTCCCAGCTCATAGGGTACCGGCGGCCAGCGGTACGAGGCAAGAGGCGAGAGGAATCGCCTGCTTCAGCTGCTTTTCTCTCGCCACATGCCTCATGCCCCTAACCTTCCAGCACTTATCTCGTTCGAAAATGAATACGGACAGTCAGCTCCCCGTCGATCGGCTCATCACCTTTCATCTGGGGATCGAAAGTCCACTTGTTCAGGGCAGCCATCCCGGCGATGGTCAGTTCCCGATGTTTGGCCGGCTCCAACACGACGACTGTCACCGTCGCATCTTTGGAAACCAACATGCGGGCCTTCATCCAATCGTCGAGTTCTTTGCCGTCTAAAGCCGGCGGGATGACCGGCCAGGGGGTGGCTTTGGGAACCGGTCCAAGCTGTTGGTCCTTGTTGAGCGGCAGACCATGCACATGGACCTCGGGCAGCTCCAGCACATCTTCATGATGATCGTCCGCATGCGTCGCCTCGTCGCCGGCCACCGCAAACGCAACAACCGGCGAGGCCAACATTGCCGCGAAGGATATCGCAAGAAATAATCTCATCATAGGCACATCCTACCCTATCACTGCCGGATGCTCAAACGGGCCAGGCAACAAGGCCGCAGACGACGCATCCGTCAGCACGGCCACAGCCCCGCGCATAAGGTCCGGAAATTTCTCCGCCAGATGCCCAACAAGGTCATCCAGCAAGGCCACAGGGAGCCCGGCGACTGAGGCGTACCCTTGCGGTACGTCGCAGGGAGACGGGCGACTGAGAACGATGCTGGCGACCTTGTTCGGCATCTGGCTAAAAGAACCATTGGCCGCGGAAAAAGAACGACCGCGGCATCCCGGCATGGGACACACCCAAGCCGATGCTCCCCTCACCTTGATTGATGAAATACTTCTGATCCAACAGATTCACCACGTCGAATCCCACCAGGAACTTCTGTCCGTCCCAGGGAAGCGGAATCACATGCGTGAGCGACATATTATAGGTCGTGTACGAAGGGCTATGGGTGGAATTGGTCTTGCCTCCCTCTTCCGCCGTGCGCAATCCCGATGAAAACAACATCTGGCCTGTGAGAGTCGTCCGCTCCAAAAAGCGATAGGCGACCACAGCCGAACTCGTCAGGGTCTGTTGGAGATCGCAATTCACCCCGCCTTTCGAGTTGATGTCGGTAATTTCGGCGGCTTCGAGCAGGAAGTGTCCTGATTGCAGTCCATACCCTTTACATTGCCCCCAGGCCACGTTCCCGCGTGCCGTCAGGTTGTCCATCAGTTGAAGCTTCAAGGCTCCATCGATGCCTCTGGTCCAGCCCCGTTCGAAGGCGAAGTAATTCAACAAAGGCGTGGTGCCGAACTGGCCCGCATCCGCCAGGAAATTGGCCAGCTTATAGTACCCCGTCAATTCCAACGTCGCCCAACGCGAGAGACCGTGGTAGCTCCCGACCTCGAAGTAATGGGCCCGCTCTGCTCGAACCGTATTGTTCCTCGTATCTTCCGGCGCCGCCTTGGTGCCGGCCGTGTTGAGCTTGGCAAAAGAAATAGCCTCGAGATTCGGCGGTGTAAACTGCCGTCCATAAAAGGCGTGAAATACATTGGACTGATTGGCTTTGTAGGTAACCCCGACCCGCGGGCTGATCTGCCCTTCATTTCGAAGATATTGGACGGCATCCCCTCGCAGGCCGAGGTTGAACGTCCATCGGTCGTTCGGGCTCCACTGATCTTGAATCCAGAACTCCTGACGCCAACCGATCAACCGGTTGTCCGCGTTCAGACTCAGCACATCTCCCGTCGGATTGCCCGCCCCGTCATCTGCAAAGGTGAACAGTCTCGTCTTATTCACCGCCTGTGTCCGATCGACCTGAAATCCGGCTTTGACCACGTGCTCTTTGCTCGGAATGTAGGTGTGATCGAAACGGACGCCGCTCGAATAGGCGCTCCGGTCCTGATTGGCAGCCGAAAACGGCTCAGCCGGATCAGCCGTGTAGGCGAGTAGATTAAATGGATCCGTCCGAAAGGTGGCTCTGGTATGACGAACATAACCGGAGAGGCTGAAGAAGTTGCTGCTATTCACATCGTGCCGCCACACCATGTGGCCATATTGATTATTTTCAGTCTGATTTTCATCGATGGCCTGAGATGCCACCGGTGTAAACCCCGGCCGATTTGCTTGGAGGAGCGGCACGATCGTCCCACTGGGATCGAGCTCTCCGTTCGGGGACGTGGGAATTTGATACTTGGCCACCGAATTCAAAAATACCCAGGAGAAGTTATTCGAGTTATTGTGCTGATAATCGCCGCGAATGAACGTCTGATTCCGCTCGCTTTGTCCGTGAAAAATCGAATGGCCCAGCGTCGGCGGTTCGATCCCGCGATTCGTCGAGGTATAGCTATTCATCACATAGAACCGGAACTTCTCCCCGATCGTACCCCCATATTCGAACGAGGGATTAACCGTGTTGTTCGACCCACCAAACATCTGAACAGACCCGAACCCTGGCTTGGTGCCGCTTTTGGTCGTGATATCCATTACCGCGGCGGTCCTGTTGCCATACTGCGCCTCCATGCCACCGAGAATGATATCCGCCCGTTCCCAAGCCCGCGGCGAAATCACATCGGAAAAGGTAGTGGACACGGTATCAGGAATCGGCACGCCGTCGATGCGAAGCTGCAAGTTCGCATGCTCCTGCCTGATATGCACCTGTTTGAGTGCGCCATAGGCGGCACTCGGGATCGTCGCCAGCACATCGTGCAACTCGACATTGTTGCCGCGCGGCAACTCCTCGATGTCTTTTCGGCTGATCGAATAGGTCTCGCTCGACGCCTTATATTGAATCGGCGCCAGAGGCGACCGCACTTCAAGCGCGATTTCCCTCGTCTTGGAGAGGGTGAGGGTGATGGGGTTGGGGGCCTCGGTCCCGATCTTGAGCACGATATATTCGCTTCGGTAGGTATCTTGCACAGCGCTGAGCGAGTAGGTGCCATCGGCAGGAACGGGAATGCTGAACTCTCCTGCATCGTTTGAAACACCGGTCGTCACCAACGAACCTTCTTGATTCTTCACCTCGACAAGCACCTGCCCCACTCGCCGAAGATCCTGATTCTGAACAGATCCGGTGATCACATTGGGCTCAGCTGCTGCGACACGCCCCTGATGAAACAGCGTGAGATAGGCACAGAAACAGACCGCACGAATAATGAAATGCCAACCGATTGGTCGCATGAAGTCCTCCAGCAATCACATGAAATAAGACGCCCCATCCCCCGAACGGGCTGATCGACGACAGCCGTCGAAGGATGGTGCACAGTGAATCGTCGTGATTAGCTGCAGGGAGGAGCGCGAGAAGGACCGGGAGTGGAGAGTTCGAAAGAAAGAAGTACTGAGTCAGCCGGAAACTCGAATACATTAACGAGTTCACAGGCCGTGAGGAGCGGGGCGCCGACGTCGAGAGAGCCGGCGGTGTGATGCTGTACCCACTGACAGAGGTCGGTATCGGAATGCTCGTGCCCATCGTGATCGGCCGCCGCCAACTCGTGATGAACGTCCTGTGCCACAGCGAACGGAGCAATGGCCAGCAAGAGCAGGACAAGGCCGATCGCCACAGTACCCCGTAGGATACCGGGCAAGCGTAGTATGGACGTAGGGAAAGCCATTGGGGCGAGCTAAGTACCATAGGCATTCGCGGCTTGTCAAACGGCCGACGTCAGGCATTTTTCCAGGTTCGACCGCGTCAAATGCCTCATCCTGTGGATATTTCCCTGAATACTCGCTATATTTAGCTCATTAAACTGCTCATATTGTCAGCCCTTGAACTCCGAGCCATAGAAGATGCCTCCCAGGTGAAAAGGCGGAACCATGCAGAGACCTCTCGACAACCAACATATCATTGAAATCAAGCCGCTGCCTTCCCCTCGCGAGATCAAGGCGAAACTCCCGATCACCGATCAGGCCGCTGCCCTCGTAGTGGAGACCAGAAAGGCCATCAGGAATATCCTCCATGGGCAAGACCGCGAGCGTCTGCTGGTCATTGTCGGTCCCTGCTCGATCCATGACCCGGAAGCCGCCTACGAATATGCCGCCAAGCTCAAACCGGTTGCCGATGCTCTGCGCGATCGACTCCTGATCGTGATGCGCACCTACTTCGAAAAACCTCGGACGACAGTCGGCTGGAAAGGCCTCATCAACGACCCTCACCTGGACGGCACCTGCGATATCGCAACCGGGATGGAGCTCGCCAGAACGATTTTACTGAAGATCAATCAATCAGGCATGCCCTGCGCGACCGAATTGCTCGACCCCATCAGCCCCCAGTACGTCGCCGATCTGATCAGCTGGACCGCTATCGGAGCCCGCACCACAGAAAGCCAAACCCATCGGGAAATCGCCAGCGGTGTGTCGATGCCGGTCGGGTTTAAAAATGGAACCGAGGGCAGCTTGCAAGTCGCGGTGAACGCCATGACGTCGGCCCGTGCCCCGCACCACTTTCTCGGGATCAATGCCGAGGGACAAACGTCGATCATCAAGACGGCGGGCAACCCAGACCGGCACATCGTTCTCCGTGGCGGTGGCGGAAAGACCAACTACGACGCCGAACATGTGGCCAAAGCCGAAGCCGCCGTGGCGGGCGAAGGCATCGCCCGCCCCGTCATGATCGACTGCTCGCACGACAACTCCAGCAAAGACCATAAGCGCCAATCCCTGGTCGCCCGGGATGTAATCAAACAATTCCGTGAAGGCCGCCAATCCATCATGGGCTTGATGATCGAAAGCAATCTCAACCCAGGAAAACAGGCCTGGAAGCAGGGCGTGACGCTCGCGCACGGCGTCTCCATCACCGACGCCTGCCTCGGCTGGGACGAAACAGAGTCCCTGCTGAACGAACTAGCTGACATGATCGTGACCAAATCCGCGTAACGCGACTTCAGACTTCAGCCTAATCCCCCACTAGCAAGTTGCGAACAAACTCGGTGCGCACGAAATATATGAGAGAATATTTCGTACAGTATTGATGCCACAATAACCACAGGATGCTCAAAAAGGCTGTCCAGCAAGGCCGGAGGCGAGTCGAAACCGGAGGCGTACCCTCAGGGGTACGTTGAGGATTTCGATGAGCCGAGAACGAAGCTGGCGGCCTTTTTCAGCATCCTGATAAAGACCCACATGCTCATCGACACCCACACACATCTCGATGATGCCCGCTACAATGAGGATCGTGAGGCAATGATCGCCCGCGCCAGGGAGGCCGGTGTCGAGGCCTTCGTCACCATCGGCTGCGATCTGGCGACTAGCCAGGCGGCCGTGTCACTGGCCGAACAACAGCCTTCCGTCTATGCCTCCATCGGCGTCCATCCGCATGAGGTGAAGCATATTCTGGATGGTTGGTATGACGAGTTCCGCCGTCTTGCTCAGAGCCACAAAGTGGTTGCCTACGGCGAGATCGGCCTCGACTATCACTACAACCACTCATCGCCGGAAGAGCAGCGAACACGGTTCCGCGAACAGATCCAGCTCGCACGCGAGCTGAAACTCCCGGTGATCATTCACACCAGAGAGGCCCAGGACGATACGATTGCCATTTTGAAAGAAGAAAAAGCGTCGGAGGTCGGCGGGGTATTTCACTGCTTCTCAGGGGATGCCTGGCTGGCGAAGGATGCGCTGGATTTAGGATTCTACCTCTCGTTCTCCGGTATTCTCACATTTCAGAGTGCAACGATGCTCCGAGACATCGCGAAGACGGCCCCATTGGACCGGCTGCTCATCGAAACCGACTGCCCCTACCTGACGCCGATCCCGCACCGGGGAAAACGCAACGAACCGGCCTACGTGTCTTTCGTTGCGCACAAACTGGCGGAGCTGCATGCCGATGTACCGGGCATGTCGATTGAAACCATCGGGCGCATCACGACCGACAACGCGAAACGCCTATTCAAAATCGCTTGAGCTGCCGGCTGCGCTGCCGCTGGGCCTTGGGCAACTTCCGGGGATTCCCGCGCTTCTCCAGACCTCGCTTCGGTCGCAAGTCTTCTCCTGTATCCAGCTCTTTATGCAGGGATGCGCCGGGTACGTTCGACATACCATGCAATTTCCCGATAAATTCCTGAGCCTTCATCACAAACGCGCCTTGCGCCCTCGCAAAGTCGACGATCTCACGATCGGAACTCACCACCGCGCAATCGGCCCCAAACTCAGCCGCAAGACGCTGGATCACCTGGTCAGCTTTCTCTCCGCGCCGAGAGAAAATCACTTCAAGGCCGAGCCGATGCTCACGCCGCTCCGTCCCCCAGCCCTGCTGCCAGCCGTCGAAGACCACGGTAATCGCATGGGTCTTCCGTTGGCGATAGGCCGCCAGGTCGCGCAAGAAGGCCTCACGTGCCATTTCAGAATGCAGACTTACGCCACCACCGATCCGGCCAGTCTGAGCCAGCAGATTATAGCCATCTACGATCAAGTGAAGTGCCATGTCAAAGACCCTACTGCTCGTACCGTCCGCTGTCAATCCGCGCGAATAGTTGTTGGTACGGGTAATCCCCTTGACAACGACTCACGCATCTGAGAAAAAACTCTATATCCCTTCACAGGCAGTGAACACCCATGCGATCAGCCCCGTGGCGCATCCTCACCCTCATCGTTCTCGCCGGACTCTTCGTCCTCCCAAGTGTTGCCCTCACGCTGAGTCAGCCAGATCATGCCGTTGCGGCAACGAGTGAGGCCCAGCATGAATCTCAGTCGAAGGCCAAACGGGCGCAGTCCTCTCAAATACGACTGGCGCCACGCCTCCCAAGCCTGACGACGATTCGCAACCTCCGAACGGCCAGCTCACCGGGGTTGACCAGACTTGTCCTCGATCTCGACGCGAAAGCTCGTCCCAGCAAACATCCACTCCTCCAGGCAGAAGGCGTGACCATCACGATTCCAAACACCACGTTGAGTCCTTCAGCGAAGACGAAGATTGCATCCGGCAGGCTTGCAAAGCCATTTATCATCACACAGGCATCTCAACGATCGGTTGAAGTCTCTCTTCCGTCCGGCCTATTCCATAGCTATACCGTGACCACGCTCGCCAATCCTCCACGGCTGGTCATCGATGTGGTGCCGCCCAAGGAAGCCCTGCCGACTCAAGCAACCGAGCCGCCGATGGAGCAGGCCCCTCCGCTTCCCGCCCCCATTCAACCGGTTCAGCCACGAGCCAAGTCCTTCAAGACCATCGTGATCGATCCCGGCCATGGGGGGAAAGATCCTGGCGCCCATGGGCAGCGCGGGACGGAAGAAAAAGACATTACGCTCAAAGTCGGGTTGAAACTGCGCGACCTCTTGAGCAAACATGCAGGAATCCGCGTGCTCATGACCCGTGACCGAGATCAATTCATTGAATTGGAAGACCGGGCTAAGTTTGCCAATGGGCAGGATGCCGATCTCTTCCTCTCGATACATGTCAATTCGCACCCCCAACGCTCCGTAAAGGGAATTGAGATCTACCACTTCGGGCAGGCCAAGGATCAACGGGCGCTTGAAGTCGCGGCCCGCGAAAATGGCACCCCGCTAAACAGCACCGGCGTGGGATGGGAATATCTCGTGGCCGATCTCTTGACGGCAAAGAAGATCGAAGAATCCCTCGAACTCGCCTGGACGGCCAAGGAAGCCAT
Organism: Nitrospirota bacterium; assembly: GCA_030682135.1. Lineage (GTDB taxonomy): Bacteria > Nitrospirota > Nitrospiria > Nitrospirales > Nitrospiraceae > Palsa-1315. Next base: position 20,043 of record JAUXQT010000104.1, read on the forward strand.
GGTGACGAACCTGAACGGCCACTATACCCTCGTCGACCACGGCGTGAAAACGGCGCCATTCTACGTGCTCCGCTACACCAGCATGCCCAGCATCCTGGCTGAAATCGCCTTTATCTCGAATGCCTCTGAAGAGGAGCTGCTCCGAACCAGCCTCTTCACCACACGCGTGGCTGAAGCGCTGGAAGAAGGTGTGAAATCGTTCCTCACTTCTGCAAAGCTGTCCGAACGATGATCTCCGCGCCGCGTTCGCTGCGACCTCCATGCCTACCGTAAAGTTAGTCCTTGAATACGATGGAACCGGCTACGCCGGTTGGCAGCGCCAGCCAGACCAACCCACGATCCAAGCGGCCATCGAACAGGCCATACAACAAGTGAGTCAAGCCACGGTCTCCGTCATCGGCGCAGGCCGCACCGACTCCGGCGTCCATGCGATTGGACAGGTCGCCAGTTTTCGCACGGGACTGGAATGGACGGCAACCAACTGGATGCGGGCGCTCAATGCCGTGTTGCCGAAAGACATTGCCGTTCGTGCCTCGGCCCTCATGGACGACCACTTTCATGCGCAACATAGCGCGCGAGGCAAGCTTTACACCTATCGTATCCTCCACCGTTCAGCCAAACCCGCCATCGACCGTGCGTTCGTCTGGCATATCTACCGACCGCTGGATGAGGATGCCATGCGACAGGCTGCCACCTCTCTGATCGGGACACAGGACTTTTCTTCCTTCGAAGGCAGCCTGACGGACAACACCAACCCCATCTGTCATCTGCAACGACTCTCGGTCATTCGCCAAGGCGACCAGATTCTGATTGAAGCCTATGCCGACCGGTTTCTGAAGCACATGGTTCGCGCAATGGTTGGAACGGTCGTCGACGTGGGGCTGGGGAAACGGCCCCCTGGCAGTCTCCCGGAAGTCCTGAGGGCCAGAGACCGGTCTGCTGCAGGCAGAACTGCCCCGCCTCATGGTCTCTGTCTCATGCACGTCGATTACGAGTAGCCAGGACTCCTGGCAAGGGGCCAGAGGCACCAGGCGAGCATGAAGACATTCTGTCTGTCTTCTCCCCACCCTCCAGCCCACCCCTTTCGCCTAACCTAGGGAATATGCCTCATATTCACGAAGACAGACCTCTACAGATTTGCTATGATGCGGCCGTTTTCACCCCCACTTTCACCAAAGGAGATGCATATGACGAAGACAGCCAGCCTCGCGGTGGTATCCCTCTTTGTGTCCGGACTGTGCATCGCGCCGTTCGCTTTGGCGGCGCCAGCTCAGCAAAATAAAATGAAAACGTGCAATGCGGAAGCGACGGCGAAAGGGTTGGGAGAAGGAAAGGGCGACGAGCGAAAGGCGTTTATGAAAGAATGCCTCTCGGCAAAACCGGCGAAGGCGGAGAAGGCAGGCGGGACTCAGCAGAATAAGATGAAGACCTGCAACAAAGAAGCGGGCGAGCAGAACCTCAAGGGCGAAGAGCGAAAGAAATTCATGAGCACCTGTCTGTCGAACTAACTCGTCATCTCACTATCCGGCGCGGTCCATCTGGGCCGCGCCATCGTTCCTCAGCGCACACCATCTCACATAGATAATCTCTCCCCTCTCAGAAACCTCAACACGCTTAGCTATGGTTCAGGGAGAGGACATCTGACTAGAACAGGCGGGGGGATTCTTGATTCTCTAACTTCGTGCGAAGGTCGATCAGCTCTTGCTCCAGCGCTAAGAGGCGATCGCTGATGGGGTCTGGCAGGTTGATATGGTCCATGGTGGCATCGGGTAGCCGCTCCCCTTGCGTTTTGATCACGCGGGCCGGCACCCCAATGACGGTGGAGTTGGGAGCGACATTTTTCAGCACAACCGAGTTGGCGCCGATCTTCACATTGTCGCCGATTGTAATTCCACCGAGAATCTTGGCCCCGGCCCCGACAACGACATGATTCCCCACCGTCGGATGTCGCTTCCCACGCTCCTTGCCCGTTCCACCGAGCGTCACACCTTGAAACAGGGTCACGTAGTCTCCAACTTCCGCCGTCTCGCCGATGACGACACCCATCCCATGATCGATGAAAAACCCCGTACCGATCTTGGCTGAGGGGTGAATTTCAATACCGGTGAACCAACGCGCCAACTGGGACAAGGCTCGTGGAACAAATGGCACGCCGTGAAGCTTCAACCAATGAGCGATGCGAAAGATGAGGAGGGCATGAAATCCTGCATAGGTAAAAATGACCTCAAGGCGGCTCGTAGCCGCAGGGTCTCGATCGAATACGGCCTGAAGGTCCTGTTGAATGTCTTTCAGCATGGTGCGTCTATTCTACGACGATCACAAGGCCTCAATCAAACAGACCGCATGGGCCTGCATGCCCTCCTCGCGCCCCACGGCATCGAGCCCCTCGCCGCTCTTCACTTTGACGTTCACCAGATCGGGCTCAATCCCCATCACCTGCGCCATCTGCTGTTGCATGGCAGCCAGAAACGCGCTCAACCGGGGAGCCTGTGCCACAATGATCGTATCGACATTCACCACCCGGTACCCCTTCTTCGCCAGCTTCCCCATCACATCTTCAAGGAGCTTCAGGCTGGAGATCCCCTTGTACTTCTGATCGGAACTCGGGTAATGCCGGCCCAGATCGCCTTCTCCCATCGCGCCGAGCAGGGCATCGCAGACCGCATGCACGAGCACGTCGGAATCGGAATGTCCCAACAAACCTTTCGAATGTGGGACTTCGACCCCGCCCAAGATTAACTTTCGTCCTGCGCCAAGCGGGTGCACATCGTACCCGCACCCCACACGAATCTTCGTCATGCCAGCCCTCCAGATCGCACGGCAGCTCGGGACGAGAGAATGGCTTCGCCAATCACCATGTCTTCCGGCCGCGTCACTTTGATGTTTTCTCCACTTCCCTCGACGACCACCACCGGGTGGCCCATCCACTCGAACAGAAATGCGTCGTCGGTGGCGGGCACCCCTTCCACCTTAGCCTTTCGGTGCGCCTCTCGCAGCCAATCCCTTCGGAAAGCCTGCGGCGTCTGAGCCAGCCAGAGGGGTTGCCGATCGATTGTCCGCTGGATGAGATGGCCGGGTCCGACCTGCTTGACCGTATCCCGCATGGGGAGTGCAATGATGGCCCCCCCATATTGGCGGGCTGCCGCCACGACGTCCTCGATCATTGCCACCGTGACAAACGGCCGAACCGCATCGTGCACGAGCACGATCTCCGTCTCCTCAGGCACCTGCTCCAACCCAAGCCGAACCGAGTCTTGTCGCTCCTGGCCACCCGGCACAACCTTGGTGACCTTTGAAAATCCGTACCGGACTACGAGATCGTTGAGGCAATAGTCGAGATCGGCTGACGGCACGGCGAGAATAATGTCGTGGATACAGGCAGCAGCTTGGAGCGCCCGAAGGGAATGCACCACGATGGGCTCACCGCCCAAGGAAAGAAACTGCTTGGGAATGGCGCCACCCATCCGCAGCCCTTTGCCGGCTGCGGGAACGACCGCCACAACGCGTTTATCCACGAGCGACTTGTAACTCCTCTCGCTCGGTGTCTTCCTTCAAGCGGGTAAAGATCATGCGCCCTGCCGTGGTTTGCAGCACGCTGGTCACCACGACATCCACATTCCGTCCAATCGAACGCCGGGCATTATCGACGACGATCATCGTACCGTCGTCCAGATAGGCCACTCCCTGGCCGGCTTCCTTCCCTTCCTTCAACACAAACACCCGGATGGTCTCTCCGGGCAAGACGGCAGGGCGGAGTGCGTTGCAGAGTTCGTTGATGTTCAGAACGCGCACCCCTTGCAGCTCAGCCACTTTATTCAGGTTCAAATCATTGGTGATGATTTTCGCATTCATCTTTTTTGCCAGCACGACCAACTTGGCATCGACTTCTTTAATATGAGGAAAATCCTCGTCGATGATCCGGACATCCACGCCGACCATCTTTTGAATCTTGTTGAGGATGTCGAGTCCGCGCCGGCCGCGAGCGCGCTTCAGCGAATCGGACGAGTCGGCAATGTGCTGGAGTTCGTCCAGGATGAAATGCGGCACGAGAAAGGTACCTTCAAGAAATCCGGTTTCACAGAGGTCCGCCGCCCGCCCATCGATAATCACACTGGTATCCAGCACTTTGGGACAGACGGTCGAACCAGATAATTCGAAGAACTTCTGCTCTGAGCTGGGAAACTTTTCCTTCCCGAACCGCGCGCCGAGCACGAGACCTAAATAGGGCAGCCCGAGAAGAAAGACCAGCCCGCCGATATGAAACAGGAAGGTTTGGACATCGAAGATCTCACCGCCAACCCATTCGACCAACCCGGTGAGCAACAGCCCGACGGCTAAGCCGCCTGTTCCTCCCACAATAATGCCGAATGACAGGTTGCGTAACGCATACTCTCCGGCGACGATCAGCCCACCCGTGAGAACCCCGATGCCGACTCCATACAACCAATAGGACGCGTTGGCCGGTTCGGCTCTCAAGAACAGCACCATCCCGGCCAAGGCACTGAGAAGGACGAATATGGCTCGCGATACCATACCTTCACCTCCCGGCACATGTCCTGCCTCTCACGAGGCAGTGTGGAACGGTCCTTACGGCCGAAGCGTGAGATAAAGGGATCGGCCCTGTCGCTTCACTAATAAGAGGACCGCTTGATCTTTGGAAAGCCCTGACATGACCCGCTCATACACCTTCACCGAGGTCACAGCCTTTCGATTCACCTCCAGAATCATGTCGCCTTCCCGCACGCCCATTTCTTCAGCCGTACTGCCGGGCTTCACGCGCGTCACCACGACGCCTCGTTCGGTCGACTTGATTCCATACCGACTAGTCAACTCCTCTGTCAGTTCATGCACCTCAAGATCCGACAGCACCCCTGTCGGCGCAATCGACTCCGCATTCTCCTCTGCGCCGGCCTGTGACATCGACTTCGGTTGCTCGACGATAGTCACTTCGAGGACCTTGGACTTCTTATCTCGAATCAGCTTGATCGGCACCTTTTTCCCAAGAGGGGTTTGCGCCACGGCATTGCGCAAATGCGTGGGCGAATCCATCGGCTTCCCGTCAAACTCGACAATCACATCGGCCCGTTCAAATCCCGCCTTCTTGGCAGGACTGTCGTCCATCACATCGCTGACGAGCACACCCTTTGTTTCCGTGATGCCGAATTGTGCCGCCAACTCAGGCGACAGGTCTTGAATAGATACACCCAGCCAGCCGCGCACGACTTTTCCTGTCCCGACCAGTTGATCCATGATCGAACGCGCCATGTTGCTGGGCACGGCAAACCCGATCCCCATATTCCCGCCGCTCTGGCTGAAGATGGCGGTGTTGATACCGACCAACTCGCCACGGATATTGACCAACGCCCCGCCTGAATTGCCGGGATTGATCGCGGCATCGGTCTGGATGAAGTCTTCATATTCGGCGATCCCCATACTGGCTCGCCCAACCGCACTGACAATGCCCATCGTCACCGTCTGCGTCAGGCCAAAGGGACTGCCCACCGCCAGCACAAACTCGCCGACTTCCAATTGATCGGAATCCGCCCAGGCGATCGGCGACAGCCCTGTGGCCTCGATCTTGATCACCGCAATGTCCGTCTTGGAGTCCGTCCCGATTAACTTGGCTTTAAACTCGCGTTTATCGGACAGCACCACGCGAATATCGTCGGCCTTGTTCACCACATGGTTGTTGGTAATGATCACGCCGCTGGAATCCACAATGACCCCAGACCCCTGTCCCCGTTCCTTCCGTTCCTTCGGGATATCGCGTTTCAGTTCGTCGCCGAAGAACCGCCGGAAGAATGGATCGTCGAATGGCGAGGCTTGAGGGCTCTCTCCGGCTTTTCCCGTTCTCGTCGCCGCAATATTGACGACCGCAGGCTTGACCGATTTTGCGATCTCGACGAAGTTTTTGCCGCTCCCTCCGGCCAGCGGGAACTGTGGCGCCGTGGCCACCGGACGAACGAGAGGGGCGGTAGTCTGGTCGGGCCCGGCGGTGCTGCTTGGAAGCCATCCCATATCGGACGCCACCACCACTCCAATGACAATCCCAACGGCAATCAAGATGAACGGAACGAGCCAGGGCCGACGTGACTTCATAGGTACCATGTATCCTTCATCCCTCAAGCGACAGACTGACGCGGCACGTGAAACCTAGCCGACTCTTCACTTCCCCTCGCCGGAATAAATCCCCATGATGGTATGAAGAAACGTGATCGCCTCCGGCTTGGGACGCTGAAACGAGTTCCGCCCGATAATGGAACCGAACCCACCGCCATCGCGAATCGCGCGCGCTTCATCGAATACATTCTTGTCTTCGCTCTTGGCCCCTCCGGAGAAAATCACGATCCGGCGGCCATCGAACGCACTCTGCACAACATGTTTCACTCGCTCAGCCAGCGTGGTGATCGGAATCTTCACCGACTCGTACACCTTCTTGGCCGCAGCCTGTTCAAGCTGCGCCGAGGGCAGTTTGACCTTAATGATATGGGCGCCGAGTTGAGCCGCAATCTGAGCCGCATAGGCCACCACATCGATGGCGGTCTCCCCGTCCTTGCTCAGTCCTGACCCACGGGGGTATGACCACACGACGACGGCTAACCCACAATCCTTGGCATCCGCGGCAATCTCTCGCAACTGTTCATACATGGCGTTGCAGTGCGAAGACCCTGGGTAGATCGTGAACCCCACCGCCACGCAACCTAGACGCAAGGCATCCGAAACACTTCCGGTGACTGACGGCATCGGATCCTTGTCGTCATGCAACGAATCGTGGCTATTGAGTTTGAGAATGAGCGGGATTTGCCCCGCGTACTGGCTCGCCCCGGCCTCGAGAAACCCCAACGGCGCAGCGTAGGCATTACAGCCCGCATCGATCGCCAGCTGAAAGTGATAGAGGGGATTATACCCGCCTGGATTGACCGCGAAGCTCCGGGCCGGGCCATGCTCGAACCCTTGATCCACGGGCAGAATGACCAGCTTGCCTGTCCCCGCCAATTTGCCATGACGCAGCAGGCGGGCGATATTGGTTTGTGTGCCCGCGTTGTCGCTGCTGTACCAGCTCAAAATCTCTTGTACGCGATCAGCCATGTCTGTCCTCCAGTGGATTCATGAAACGGTATCCGCTAATAGCTATTCAGGCTGAAGGCTTTTAGGCTGAAGGTCGGAGCTCCGAACACTTCAGCCTCAACACCTTCAGCCTATCTACTCTACCTGAGTCGTTACATTCGTCTGCCTTGGATGAATGCCTCGGCGTCCCCCACATCGCTCGGACTTCCGATGATCAATGGCACCCGCTGATGCAATTGCTTGGCCTCGACATCGAGGATACGCATGGTGCCGGTGCTGGCCTTCCCCCCTGCCTGTTCCACGATCCATGCCAACGGATTGGCTTCGTACAATAATCGGAGCTTCCCCTCCGGCTTGTCCAGCTCACCTGGGTAAAGATAGATGCCTCCCCCGAGGAGAATCCTGTGTACGTCGGCCACCAAACAGGCGGAATACCGCACGCTGTAGGGCCGCCCCGTGGCTTTATCCTGAACCTTCACATGGTCCAGATACTTCTTCGTCCCCGCCGTCCACTTATGATAATTGCCTTCGTTTGCGCCATAGACCTTGCCCCGGGCAGGGATACGGATCTGTTCGTGTGACAAGAGATACTCGCCGATGCCGGGCTCCAATGTAAACCCGTGAACCCCTTGTCCAACCGTATAGACCAGCATGGTGCTTGAGCCGAACATGAGATAGCCGGCCGCCACCTGTTCCGTACCCTTGCGGACGAGGTCATCCTCCGTCGGCATCCGATCGTTGTCTGCACATTTCACGATGGAAAAAATCGCACCCATCGGCATATTGCAGTCTGTGTTGGATGAGCCATCGAGCGGATCGAATAGCACCATGTACTGGGCCTGTGGCCAATTCTCGGGGAGCAGGACTGGTTTTTCCATCTCCTCCGACGCCAACGCGCAGACAAGATCGCTCTGGCTCAAGGCCTGCAGAAATGTCTCGTTCGCAATTTCATCCAGTTTTTTGACCGTCTCCCCTTGCACATTCACTTCGCCGGTCGTTCCCAGGATATTGATCAGCCCTGCACGTCGAAGATCTCGGGCAATCAATTTTCCCACCAAGCCGATCTGGCCAAGGAGACAGGAGAAATCTCCGGTAGCCCCGGAAGGCTCAATCGGGTGCTGACTGATAAAGCTGCTTAAAGTAAGAGGAAACTGTCCCATAGTAGAGGCGAGTATAACCGTTTTGAAGAGGGCGGGCAACGAAAGGCTGGTTCTCCTATGGGACTGCCGCCGAGGCCTGCCACCCACTGACGAGATCGGCCACAATCGACCCGATGACGACTTTAGCCTTCATTCGAACCGGAATGCGCCGTTCATCGTTGGTCAACCAGACCCGTATGTTGCCCTGGTTGAGAAAGAGGCCTTGGAACGGCATGACGACCAATAGACGAGCCGTTTCAACCGCACCCCAGGGTCCGCTGATTGTTTCGATCTCCTCGACCCGCACCTCCAACTTCCGGTTCTTCTTATCGTGATAGACGTTCATCGTCAGCGATGCACCGGGCTGGAGCGACAAGGCACTACGCGTATAATAAAGGCAGGAGATGACGTCTTGGGTGCCAGGGGGCAGGTCCAAGATTTCGGTCGTCCCCCCTTTGAGAACCGTCACCTTCCCCTCTTTCTGCTGAAAGGCATACTCGATGTCTTCCTTCTTTTTTCCTTCTCGTCGCTTAAACGTCAGATGCTCCGGTAGGAGCGTGGCGGGGTCCAGTAATGACTCCACCCGATTGTCCACCGGGAAGAACTTGGTGATCGCCGGCCTCGACTGTGCGGTGGTGACCAATTTTACCAGCGATGGATCCCCTTCCGTGCCGGCGCCACTGACTGCCATCACGGCTGTGCCGGCGGTGATATTCAGCCAAGAAATATCGAAGGTGAGCTGTTCTCCGACTTGGAAGGGTCGTGCTGTAGTCAGATCGCCAGCCCCAGCCCAGGAGACTGAACTGCTCATGGCACCCAGGATCAGGCAGGCCAGGACAATCCAGACACGCAAGAAAGTCGCATGGAGCAGCAACTCACCCCGCTGATAAGCCCGTGAAGGTTGATACGAAGTCATTATGTCTCGAGGTAGATACGCTGCTGGAAGTACACGCCCTGCAGGATGCTCAAAAATCCTGTCTGGCAAGGCCGCAGGCGAACTGCCGCTAAGGGGTGCCTGGGATGATCCCACCTGCGCGCGTCCAACGAGGGCCTTCTGAGGCCGCGCGTTGCGCGAGCACAAGGATTGTCCCGGCACCCCGCTCATTTTTCAGCATTCTGCTAACAGCCAAGAGCTTGCTTGGCCGCCTTGAGTTCGCCTTCGATGACGGCGCGGATTTCGGCCAACCGCTCCGGCGAGGTGGCTTCGAAGCGTAATACGAGGGCCGGCTGGGTATTCGAAGCTCTGATCAGCCCCCATCCATCCTCGAATATGGCGCGAACCCCATCGATGGTCACCACATCGCGAATCACCAACTTGGCAGGTCCAAGTGACTCACGGCTCTTCATACAGGCTGCCAAGCGATCTTGCACATGTTTGACCAACTGGAACTTGATGGAATCGGACACGTCATCTCGAATCTCTGGCGTAACCGACGTCTTTGGAAGATCCGCGACCAAGGCAGAGAGTGACTGAGTCGTCTTGGCCAGAATCTCCACCAGCCGGCAGGAGGCGTAAATCGCGTCGTCATAGCCAAAATACCGATCGGCAAAAAACATGTGCCCGGACATTTCACCGGCCAACACCGCCTGTTCGGTTTTCATCTTCGCTTTGATCAGGGAATGACCAGTTTTCCACATGATCGGGCGTCCCCCTCGTTTTGCGATATCGTCATAGAGACTCTGCGACGATTTGACCTCGGAGATGATCGTACTCCCGGGCTTTTCAGCCAGAATATCGCGCGAGTAAACCACCATCAGACGATCGCCCCATAACACGTTCCCCTGCTCATCGATGGTTCCGATTCGATCGGCATCTCCGTCATAGCCGATTCCGACATCGGCCTTGTGCTGTTTGACAGCCTGAATCAAATCGTCAAGATTCTCTAAGACTGTGGGATCGGGATGGTGATTCGGGAATCTCCCATCAAGATCGCAATAGAGCCCGGTGACGCGGCAGCCCAAGAGCTCCAACGCCTCCTTGGCCACCAACGCGGCGACACCGTTTCCGCAGTCGATGACGACATGCAGGCGCGTGGCGTTGACGTGCGCGAAACTCTTTTTGAGATAGGACAGATAGTCGGGAATGATGGCATGTTCTGACAGGGTCCCAGCGCCGGAGACAAACGCGCCGGCCTCCATCACTGCTCGCAGCGCCTGGATCTCCTCTCCGTGAATCGCTTCTTTTCCGACGCAGATCTTGAATCCGTTGTATTCAGCCGCGTTGTGGCTCCCGGTGATCATGATACCGCCGTCAACCGGCAGCTGAAACAGCGAGAAATACACCAGAGGCGAGGGGCAAATGCCAATATCGACGACGTTCAGGCCACCGGCGAGGAGCCCGCGCACAAGGGACGCGAAGAGACCTGGCGAACTGAGTCGACCATCCCGCCCGACTGAAATCGTCTTGACCCCACGGTCTTTGACATAGGTGCAGTAGGCGCGCCCCACTTGCTCCGCAATCGAATCGGTGAGCTCCTGCCCCACGATGCCGCGCAAATCATATTCGCGAAAGAGTCCCATAGATACCCCTGTGATGTGTGATCAGTGATGGGTGATGAGCATGAAGCAATACGCGACACTGGCTCTCCACGCATCACTATTTTGGCGTCCGCCCATAATCGTCCTGAAACCGGACAATGTCGTCCTCTCCAAGGTAGGGTCCGTTCTGCACTTCAATGATATGCAGGGTCTCGTGACCGGGATTTTCCAAGCGATGACGGGTTTCGACAGGAATTTCCGTGCTATGTCCAACTTTGAGATCGAAGACCTCCTCACCCCTCGTCACACGCGCCGTCCCCGTAATCACCACCCAATGTTCACTCCGTTGATGGTGCATCTGCAACGAGAGACGTCCTCCCGGCTTCACCGTCACCCGCTTCACCTTGTAACCCGGTCCCTCTTCCAGGATCGTATAAGACCCCCAAGGCCGCTGCACGGTGAGATGCTCCAGATGTTCCGGCGCTTTCTGCTTCTTCAGAATCTCAACCAATTGCTTCACATCTTGCGCACGGGATTTTGGACAGACTAATGTGGCGTCCGGCGTATCCACCACCACCATGTCGGTGAGCCCGATCGTTGCCACGAGACGGCGATCCCCGTACACAATCGATCGATGGCTATCGATATCGACGACACGACCGACCAGGACATTGCCGGCCTTATCCTTCGACGCGACTTCATCCAAACTTCCCCAACTCCCGACGTCGGACCATTGAAAGGATACTGGCACGATCGCCGCTTTCTTCGACTGCTCCATTACACCGGTATCGATCGAGACCGGCTTGAGTCCCCGGTAGGCATCGTCGATCGCCTGCCTCGATGCCCCGGCCTGGATCAATTGGCCGATCCGCTCGATCCCACGATAAAGGGCCGGTTGATGGCGCTTAATCTCGTCAAGAATCGCCGCAGCACGCCAAATGAACATGCCGCTGTTCCAATAATAGTCCCCCGCTTTGAGATATTGTGCCGCCTTGGGGGCATTGGGCTTCTCAACGAATCGGCTGACCGGGTGCCCCTTGAGCGTGCCCTGTTTTTCCAACGTGACCTTCCGGTTGGGCTTGATATAGCCGTACCCGGTCTCTGGACGAATCGGCTTGATGCCGAACGTCACCAGATAGTCCTGCTTTGCCAGCGTCGCCGCCAACGAGACCGCCGCATCGAATGCTCGCTGGCCCTTCACTATGTGATCGGCCGGAACGACTAACATAATCGCGTCAGGGTCCCGACGAACCAGTTCTAACGCAACCAATGCAATCGCCGGAGCGGTATTACGCCCTTCCGGCTCGAGGACGAAATTATCTGCGAGCGCATCTTTCCATTCACCCAACTGGCCGCGAATGGACTCTGCTTGAGCCGGATTCGTGGAGATCATCACCCGGCTCGGCGCCGACGCACAGACCACCCGGCGCATGGTCTGCTGAATCAGCGTTTCATCTCCCATAATTCGCAGCAACTGTTTGGGAAATAATTGTCGGCTGAGCGGCCAAAACCTGGTGCCGCTTCCACCAGCCATGATCACGGGATAGAGATGGTTATCCTGTTGGAGGTTCGATGTTCGCTGTTTACGAGAAGCCATACCCTGAGTCTCCTGCCCTATGTGCGCTTTCTGGATCCTGCAACCTTGAACGCTGAGCCTTGAGCTTCCAAAATCATCTCAATCATTTCACGAACCGCCCCCTCCCCACCCTTCTTCTGACATATATAGTCGACCACTGCAGCAACCTGGGGCATTCCATCGGCCGGTGTGGCAGAAAATCCCACAGCCTTGAGCGTCTCAAGATCGTTAATATCGTCCCCGATGTAGGCAACCTGGCTGAGCGTGAGCCCATGGCGTGACGCCATCTCACGTACGAGCGACAACTTGTCCAGCACCCCTTGGTGCAGTTCAGGGATCGTGAGCTTCTCAGCACGCCGCGCCACCAACTTCGTCCGCTCCTGCGTGACAATAGCGGTGATGATCCCGGCCTTTTGCAACAGTTTAATCCCCATGCCGTCACGCGTATTGAACTTTTTCCACTCGTCGCCAGACTCAGCATAGTACATGCCTGCATCCGTCAAGACGCCATCGACATCGGTGGCAAAGAGACGGATCTGACTGAGCAACGTACGTGAGACCTTCCGAGACCGAGTTGTTTTTTTCGTTGATGTCCGTTTAGCCATCGTATGAGTCCTATCTATTGGCCTGGGCCATCTTACTAACCTTGCTCAACGCTGCACACCAAAAACTGAGATGAGAAAAAACAAATGAGTCAGCGAATATGATCGCCGCCCTCATCCTGGAGCAGATGCAGGAGTGACCCGCACCTCATACATCTGCCCCCAACCGAAAGAACTCGAGAAACAGGGCAAAGCCGATCAATGAATATGGACAGCGTTGCGAGCCGACATTGGCGTATAGGTTGGGACCGCCTCATTGAGTCGGCGGATCAATTCGTCATCATCGCCATGACTCAGGGCAGTCTCGAGATGAGCAATCGCTCGATCGAGACGATCAGATTGAATCACCGGAGGACTGATGGCGCGACGGATTTTTGCGTGCGCGGTGGGTTCGACTTGTTCAGCTGCTTCAAAGAGTTCCTCGTACAATTTCTCGCCTGGACGCAAACCACTGTACACAATCTGAATATCCTGGTCAGGCACAAGACCGGACAACACAATCATATTCCTGGCCAAATCGACCACTTTGACCTGCTCCCCCATATCCAACACAAACACTTCGCCGCCCCGCCCCAACAGGCTGGCCTGAAGCACCAGTTGCACCGCCTCAGGAATCGTCATGAAAAACCGTTTGATCTCAGGATGGGTCACCGTAACCGGCCCACCCCTTCGAATCTGATCCGTAAACAAGGGGACGACACTGCCATTGCTGCCCAGCACATTCCCAAATCTGACCACCGTAAACTTTGTCTGTCCGCTATAACTCAGTCTCTGCAGCAGGTCTTCGGCTACCCGTTTTGTGGCGCCCATGACACTGGTCGGATTCACCGCCTTGTCGGTGGAAATCAGCACGAATCGATCCACGCCACAAGCCAACGCCGCCTCAGCCACGACTTTTGTTCCAAACACGTTATTGCGAACAGCCTCCTTCGGATTCAGCTCCATCAAGGGTACATGCTTGTGCGCAGCGGCATGAAAGACAAGCTCCGGGTCCGTCTGCCGCAACACCTCGATTACCCGGTCGTGTATGGTGACATCTCCCACCGCCGGAACGATCGCCACGTCAGGAAACTGCCTCCGCAACTCTAGATCCAATGCATAGAGGCCATTCTCATAACGCTCGAAGAGGATCAATGTAGCTGGGCGATATCGTGCGATTTGCCGACACAGTTCAGACCCGATCGACCCCCCGGCGCCAGTGACAAGCACCCGCTTCCCTTCGAGTAAGGGATGCAACTCCTGCCGATCCATCTGAATGGGTTCACGTTGGAGAAGATCCTCCAAGCTCATCGGCCTGACTTGTCTCAGGGCCTCAGGGTTCGCCAGCAGTTGCTTTACGCTCGGCAAAATCTTGATGGGAATCTTACACCCCTCCGATGCAACAAGGATTCGCTGCTTCAGGGCTGTCGAAGCCGAGGGAATCGCTACAATGATCTCGTGCACGACAAGGCCTCTGGCCAAAGATGGAATATCCGCAATCCCTCCCACAACGGGAACTCCATGGATTTTCATCTTCCGCTTCACTGGATCGTCATCCACAAACCCGACCGGCTTGTAGTTGTATCGCGCATCGCTATGCATATCTCGAGCCAGCTGCTCCCCGGCATTCCCCGCCCCAACGATCAGCACCCGTCGAGCACTCGGGCCAACGATCTGCAGCCATTCCCGGAAACATCGCACACCTAACCGAATTGCCGCCAAAGAACCAGCGACCAGTACTCCCGTGAGAATGATGACTGACCGTGGGTACGTCGCCCAGCCCATTCCAATATGCAGTAGGCCATACAGCACACTAGTGCCCATCAAGCAGGCCCAGATAATTCGCGTGAGATCATGAAGCCCAACGTAGCGCCAGAGGCCACTGTACAGGCCAAACATCCATAGCCCTGACACGTAGCTCAGCAACACAAGCGGGAAGGCACGAACGGCAAGGTCCCAATACCCCGGCGGGATGTCTCCATCAAACCGAAGAAGAAACGCCAGAAGGTTGGCCGCAATAATCAGCAAGAGCTGGACGCCAATCACAAGCAGCAAACGATGTCGGATCAGCCGATATCCAAATCGACTGGAGAGAAACCCGAATATTTCAAGGACAAATGATCTCACCGGAAGGCCTCAGTGGTAGCCATCACTTCCGTGAGGCAAGCAGCAACTTGCGCGACCTGACCTGACGTCATCGTAGTAAAGAACGGGAGCGCAATTGTTCGATCACTGATGTGTTCGGTAACAGGGAAATCCCCTGTCTTAAAACCGAACTGCTCGACATAAAATGGCTGCAAATGAATGGGGGCGAAATAGCTGTTACAGCCAATCCCGTTGTCTCGCAAAGCAAGAAGGATGCGATTCCGATCAGCGCGGGTAAAGCGATCCGCCAGCCGCACAACATAAACGAACCAGCTGAGGCGCCCTTGTCGCGGGCCCATAGGTAACAAGAGGTCAGCAAAATGGCCGAGTTGCTCACGGTACATATCGGCAACTGCGGCACGCTTTGCGAGGATCTCCTCGATCCTCGACAACTGAGCAAGCCCGAGGGCGCAGTGAATATCGCTCAGCCGATAATTGAACCCTAACCTCGCATGCTCCAGCCAGCCTTGACCTTCGTCACGCCCCTGATTGCGCATGCTCCGGCAGAGAGCAGCCACATCGTCCCGATTGGTGAGGATCATTCCCCCCTCGCCCGTTGTCATTTGTTTATTCGGATAAAAAGCCAGGCACCCTGCATCACCGAAAGATCCCGCCATCTTCCCAAAAGTCTCAGCACCGATGGCCTCGCATGAATCTTCGATCACGGCCAACCCCCTGCGCTGGGCGATCTCACAGATACGATCCCACTCCGCACAACGGCCAAATACGTCCACGCCAAGAATCGCCTTTGTCCGTGGAGTAATGGCCGCTTCAACTTTATCAGGATCGATATTGTACGACTCAGGGTCGATATCGACGAACACCGGGCGCGCACTCTCCATCAACACACAGTTCGCCGAGGCAATGAAGCTGAATGGCGTAGTAATGACCTCGTCATTGCGCCCAATACCCAAGGCCCGCACGATAAGATGCAGCCCGCTGGTCCCACTATTTACCGCAATAGCATGCTTCACACCAATGTATTGTGCCATGGCCCGCTCGAACTCCGGCAGCTTTGGCCCCAGGCTGAGAAAATTCGATTCGAGCACATCCAGAACAGCCTTTCGCTCCAGCCAGGTCAAATCAGGCTGAGCTAGTGGTATTTTCATTCCGTCAGAGCCCACGAGCCACCTCATTCGCTTTAATAATCCGAGCGGGATTCCCAACTACGACCATCCCATCCGGCACATCTTCCCGCACGACTGAGCCCGCTCCAACAATACAGTGTTTCCCAATGGAGAGATTCGGCAGCACGACAGCGCCAATTCCAATATGGGTGAACTCCCCCACCGTCACTCGGCCCGCTAGGCGTACTCCGGGTGAAAGGTGGACGTGCGCCCCTATCCGGCAATCGTGGTCCACCGACGCACTCGTATTCACAATGACATTATCACCGATCTCCGCATCGACGTTCACCACAACTCCTGCAACAAGCACGCAGCCAGCTCCGATTCTGACGCGACTACCCAGAAGCGAAGAAGGGTGAATGGCTGAAACCAATTCAAACCCCGCGGCACGAGCAGCATCAAATACCGCCCGACGGCGCAGGTTATCACCGAGGGCCACGAGCATACCCTTCACACCCTCGTCGATCAGCCCTTGAAAAAGAGCACTTCCGCCCAATACCCGGTATCCCGATCGCACACCCCCCGCAAGCTCAGCACTATCATCCAAGAGACCGACAATGGTGTAGACTCCAGACTTTTCAATCACATCCAGCACAACTTTAGCGTGCCCGCCGGCACCGTATACGACAATCTTCATTGTAAGGTCAGACGTTTCTCTTGGTTCCAAAATCGTCATTCACCCCACCCTGACCGTACAGACCTTCGCGCCGTAAAAAAACCCCGATGGTACGAAACATGATCTTAGCATCAAGCCACAGAGTGAAATTATCCACGTACCAGATATCCAACTCAATTCGACGAGCCCAGGGCAACGCATTACGGCCATTAACCTGAGCCCATCCCGTGATACCAGGTTTTACTTCAAGCCGGCGACGCTGCAGGGAGGTATACTGACTCACTTGATACTCTAGCGTAGGGCGTGGGCCAACCAGGCTCATATCTCCCTTCAGCACGTTCACAAGTTGCGGAAGTTCATCCAGGCTCCATTTCCTGAGGAATTTACCGATTTGGGTGATTCGGTCATCATGTTCAGCGACCGTTGTCATCAAACCCTTATCTGATGCACCCTGAACCATGGTCCGAAATTTATAAACGTTGAAAGCGCAACCCCCTCGCCCAACTCTCGGCTGAACAAATATCGCGGGCCATCCAGACTGGAATATCACTGCCAGTGTGATGCCGAGAAGCATTGGCGCGAGCAGACTCAACATAAGCGCAGATAACACACGATCACACACATTTTTAATAGCCAGCTGGAAGATTCCTCCCCTTACAGGCATACATTCCCGGCTTCTAGTAAACGGCGGTAATGCCCCTCAATAGAAGCACACATGCGGGTTTCGTTAAAATACCGCTCGACACGCTGGCGGCCTGCGGTACCGAAGCGCCGTCTTTTATTCTCATCCGCGAGCAGACCTAGCACCCGCCCAGCAAAACTCTGCGCATCATCAGGGGGGACTAGATAGCCCGTGACACCATCCTCTATGACCTCAGCTACCGGCCCGATGAAGCTGCCTACCGTCGGCTTTCCCATCGCCATGGCTTCCGCAAACACCACGCCAAAACCTTCCCGTTTCGTCGGCAGCACAAACACATCCATGGCTTCCATCAGATCTGGAATATCGTCCCGATGCCCAAGAAAAGAAATATGGGGCGCAACTCCAAGCTCATCAGCACGTTTCTCCAAGGCAGCTCGAATCGGCCCTTCACCTACAATAAGAAATTGCACGTCTTGTCGCTCAGCCAGAATGTGAGCCGCCATCTCAAGGAAGCAATCCATGCCTTTATCAGGAACCAGCCGAGCGACAGTCCCGACAACCCGGCTCAGCGGGCTTACACCCAACGCCGCACGAAGAGTACCAGGTCCAGATTTCGAAGGCGAGAACTTCTGCAGGTCAAGGCCCATCGACACAGTGACAAGCTTTTCTGGAGTATTGACCACATGTTCTCTCAATCCGTCAGCCCGTACACTCTCCGTATCTACAATAATCAGATCCGTGAGACGGGCCATCCATCGCTCAATCGCAACATAGCACCACCGTATCGCTGGAGGGAGATGTGAGTGAAAAGGAAAAGCATGAGCCGTATGAATGACGATTGGCACTCCTGCGAGGCGGGCAGCAAGCCGTCCAACCACACCAGCCTTGGATGTCTGTGTATGAACAATGTGTGGCCGGAGCCGGCGAATCAGGCTCCATAACTTTAAGATAGCCACCACATCCTGGACGGGGCTTACGGTTCTTGCTATCGGAACATGGTATATACGCGTACCTGAGACTTCCTGGCAGGGAAGACCATCTGGAGCATCAGGCTGAGCTCCTGTTGAACAAGCGATCGCCACCTCATATCCACGAAGACGCAAGTACTGCGCGAGCGGAGAGATAAACGCGTGGGCTGTCAGCGCGATCGTACAAACGTGCAGCACTCGGACATGACCTATCGGGACCATTGATCGTACGTAAGCTCCGCTTTCATCCGGAACAGAAATAACGTCACAGTCTCAAAAGGTGCAAATTTCCCCAAATCTGAAACGGTCCAGGCAACGAGCTCAATGAAGTCCTTCCCGCAACCAACGGGCTACCGCCCCCCTACTATCTACCGGAAGTACCGATGAACTCATCGTGGCTCACTATTTGTAGTCGGGCCAAAACCTTCCCCCATTCAAAAATTTCCACTTCACCCACAGGGACGGCACGACGCTGAAGGACAAGTCGGCTCAGACCGGACACTGTGGCCAAGATATCAGCAAGCATCTTTCCTGCCTGTAGTAGCGGCCCGATAAAAACACACCAATAGTTCCCTCTCCTGATACTCTCGCGGATCAGTGACTTGGAAAGAGAAAATCTGGCTGGTACCGTTTTCCATATCGAGAAGGCCCCCTCTCGATATCCCAAGAGGACCATCGGCAGGCAGGTAAACGTACTGCTATCGTACGTGCGCATGAGCAAGTCCTGATCCTCCGCCCTGAATACATCGACTCTATAACGATGCCTCCTGAACCATTCAAGCTTCCCCATCCAGGTCGGATGTGGCAAATAGAAGCCAACCCATGGTTGCTCGCATATATCGGCATGAGATTCCCTGAACGGTCGTACTCCTCGAACAGCCCCGTCACCGGTAAACACAATTGCACGAGTGCCTAGCAAGTCAACGCTGGGATTATCTTCGAGATAGTGGACCTGGCGCTCGAGTCGCTCAGGGAAACAGATATCATCGCCGTCCATTCTGGCGAGATATTTCCCCTTGCTCAAATCAATAGCTTGATTAAGTCTGGCTGCAAGCCCGGCGCGCCTTCCATCAGCGACAAGCCGAATTCTTGGGTCACAAAATTTCCGTGCAACAGACAGAGTGGAATCGGTGGAGCCATCATCGATCAAGAGGAGTTCCCACTCGACATAAGACTGGAACAAGACCGAACGAACGGCAGAAGCCAAGGTCTTCTCAGTATTGAAAATCGGCATTGCAATGCTGATAAGAGGAGTTGCTGTCATGATTATTCAATCACCTGACTAAAACCGAGACCTTCCATCCGGCCTGGCGGGTGAATCCGTTATGAGATCCCTAGACATGGCCTTTACAGCTTAATCCACCCATCGGGTAGGAGATCGCGAGCATCCAAGTCCCCACTGCTAAACCATCGTTGAGGGGCAATGACAATCTTGACTGGGCTTGGATTGAGCCATGCTGCCCACCAACTGAATGAGCTATTCGCGATAATATGATGCTGGCACAGGCCCATCATGCGCATGTCTTTGTACGAAGTAGCCCCTCGGTTGTGATCGACAAATGTAACCCGATCCGACAAACCAAGATTATTTTTTGCCCAGGCCAGATCGTCGGAGAACACAAAGAACCAAGGAGCACTGACCTCGTTGAAGATCCGCCTCATCGCCAACTTGTAATATTCAAGACCGACAAACCCAAGCACTTTGCTTGTTGCCTGACTTGCCACATAATCGCCTCGGCGGATGTGGATCGAAACTGAATTGACCTGACCAATCAGCCTCGCAAGCTCTAGATTCTTATCAAGGAGATCGCTCGAGAAAGTGAACTCCTCACGAATCTCGGCCGCGCAAGATTCAAAATACTTGCTCGACTGCCAATATCCGTCCAGATATAGAGGCGGAGTATTGCCGAAAAATCCGACGTCGAAACAAAAGTTGCGCTCCAGACAATATGATTTCTTGCCCAAACCGCACCTCTCTCGTACAAACTTTGCGATCCGAGGGCTGAGCCCAACCAATTGCGACACCTCCGCGACGCTAGCTATCTCAGCCTTAATATCAAATAGCTCTAACTCATACCCATTATGGAGGCCATAATTATTGAAGCCTGAGATATCCAGCTTGAGCTGACAACCATTCGCGAGCGCCAGCGCTCTGCCTGCGGCATACTGAAACATCTGGTTTCCGAGCCCACCAATTACTCTTACAATGATCACAGTCCGCTACCGACTAATTGCCCACACCTCACGCGGGACTCTTTTTCAGTAATTGCTGAAAAAGCTGCTCGTACTGAATCGCTATCGTTTTCCACGTGTAACCCTCAGACCAATTCTTTTTCCCCGCCGCTCCAAGTGTTGCCAGCCTGTCTTTCTGTTGCATGAGCTCGGCCATCGACTGGGCCAACACACCTTCATCAACTCTGGTATAGCCTCTTTCATCAACAGTGGACGGGCACATCACACCAGCCCCGGTCCAACGAGCAATCTCTTCAGCATTTCCCACTTTAACGGACAAAAACGGCGTGCCCGCCGCCGCAGACTCGTACAGAACCAATGGGGAATATTCAATATTCGATGCGAACACAAATAGATCTGCAGCCATAAATGCCTGCGTCAGCTCTGGCCTCGAAAAGTTCGTTATCAACACCTGTTTGTTTGCTTGTGACGCATTGATGCGACTTGCAATTTTCTTAGGGGTAGCACCCGTACCAAGAAACATCTTCCAGATACGCCCACATGAATACTGCATCCCATAAGTCCTTACCAGACCGATACACTTACTGACCAACCCGCTAAGGCTGAGATCCACCCCCTGAACATCATTTCCATTGAGGATCAACGTGGCATGTTGCCCCTCACCCAAAGTTAACCTTGAAAAGGCATTCGCAAGCTCAAGATGCCCTTTTAGCCCGGTAAAGCTTCCCACCGTAAGGAACAGAAAAGATGTCTCCGGTATGCCATGTCGCACTCTAAATGAAGCATCCGAAGCAACATTGAAGACCTCTTCACTTGCGCCAACGGGAATGATGGAGAGATTCTCAATCCCATGCGCCCGCGCAAAGTCAATATCGCGATACTGTGTAGAATGAAACACGAGGTGGTTGATCTTCCGCAATACTCCGGGCAATTGCTGGAAGTATTTCGCATACGCTGGCACATAGAAATCTGAAAATCCACAAGGGACAAAAACCTTCTGGCATTTAATCCTATCCAGGACTGGCCACAACGCATCAAACGTCCACTGCTGTGCCGCCATGATCATGACGGCATCGAAATTACCCGCCACTGCATACTCCTGATACGCCTCAATCTCACCGGCCATTCCGCTCACAAAATTCCCCGAAACATTAAACTCTTTGATCTCTACCCCGTGAAGCATGTCGAAGTCACGTGCAGGCAATTTAGTCGTTGCCACTATCACCTGGTGGCCCCTGGCGACTAACCGTTCAGCGACCTGACGCATCACTTCCTGAACGCCACCCACACTCGGCGCATAAAATTGGCAAGCAAACAATATCCGCACTTGGGGGAGCCTCTAGCGATTTAGCTTGTCACAGGAAGAATGAGGAGACACAACAGAAAGAGCATGTGGCACCAACGCTTACACCTTCCACAACCGCACCGGCCGCTATGGGGACAGGAGTCCCCGGCTTTGACTTGCGATGTTCGAGCGATATGACGAACAAAATCATTATGGGATTAATGACTTTTGTCGAAATCCCAACGCTTGAGCTAGTGTATTTATTATCTCATTTAGCAATTCCAGCATTCGGGAAATGCGATACAGGGGAACTCCAAGATTATCCTTCCTGATATCTCTCATTTCGGCAATCGCTCTGGCTTGATTACTTGAAAACCCGCCTCGATGGTGCGTGGCGATCACAAAATCCGTCACTCTAAAGCGATGCCCGTCAAGATATAACCTCAAGAATAAATCATAGTCTGCCGCAATACGAAACTGCTCCCTGAATGCATACTTCTTTTGCAGCACAGTCGCGACGAACGTAGATAAATGAGGAACCGTGTTGAAGAAATATAGTCGCCACAACGAAGGCCTTAGCTTATCGAGCCTGGCACCACTCTGCGAGAATACCTCACTCTGGCAACTCAAAATATCAGGATTTTCTGTAGCAAGCAGTCGTTTGGCGTGGTTAAATCCATCGGCTAAGATGTAATCATCCCCGTTGAGGAACAACACATATTGACCATCGGCTAATTCCGCGCCCTTGTTCATGGCATTGTAGATTCCACCGTCCTTCTCAGAAACTAACACATCAACCACATGTCGGTAGCGTGCAATCACTGAGAGCGTCCCGTCGTTGGATTCTCCATCGATTATAATGTATTGCACATCAGGGGTTTTGATTGCCTCAATAGAATTAAGCGTACGCTCAATTGTGGAGGCACAGTTTCTGGTAACAGTGATAATCGACAGGAGAGGCTGCATGGATCTTTGTTTCGCTAGGGTACTGCTTCCCCGTATTCCGCCGATACCAACCTGGGGATAAGTTCTGGTAGCAGCGTTGACGCACTCCACCCCAGTATCTTTTTGGCTTTACCTGGATCGCCTGCACTGTAGGTGATGTCCAGGGGACGGAAAAGGGCCGTATCGCTCTTAACAAAATTCTGCCAGTCGAGCCCCAATGTTCCAAATGCGAGCGACACAAAGTCAGAAAGAGGAGCAGAGTGCCCTGTCGCAATGACAAAGTCATCAGGGGCCTCAGCCTGAAGCATGCGCCACATAGCCTCCACGTATTCAGGAGCCCAACCCCAATCACGGACGATATCGAGGCGCCCAAGGGTCAGTGTTTCCTTGGCCCCTTTGGAGATGCGACAGGCTGTTGCGACGATTTTCCTGGTAACGAACCGAGTTGGACGCAATGGGGATTCGTGATTGAAAAGTATCCCGTTACAGGCAAACAAACCATAGGCTTCGCGATAGTTCGTAACTAACCAGTGTGCCGAGGCCTTGGCAACGCCATAAGGACTGCGCGGACGGAATGGTGTGCTCTCAGTCGCACACTGCTGGCCAACATCCCCGAAACACTCGCTTGAACTGGCGTGATAGACCTTTATAGGTTTACCCACAAAGCGGACAGCCTCAAGCATGTTCAATGCGCCGAGCGATACGCTCTCCATTGTTTCTGCCGGCTGATCAAACGACAGCCCCACGGAACTCTGGCCAGACAAGAAATATACCTCGTCCGGGTCACTCCGGATGAGACTGTTCAGCACACTCCTGAAGTCGGTCTGCGCCATCGATAGCGGCGTCACACGTCCCAATATGCCAAGCGCTTTCAGGTTGTCCAGGCCCGCGACCTGAACGTCACGCGAGGTACCCCACACCTGATACCCCTTGCCGAGAAGCAACCTGGCAAGATAGGCACCGTCCTGCCCCGACACACCACAGATTAGCGCTCTCTTCACACCAGACTCCGATAGATAGTGTGGGTTTCCTCTGCGCAGCGGGTCCAACTGAACAAGGCACAACGCGCGTGCCCCTTCGTGACCAGTTCATCACGCCTAGTTTTAGATTCCAGAACCGACTCGATTGCCTCACGCATGGACTCTAGATCACCAGGATCAAAGTATTCCCCGGCATCACCCACCACCTCTGGGATCGAGCTTGTATCGCTACAAATGACCGGGCAACCCAGAGACATCGCTTCAAGCAAAGGAATACCAAACCCCTCATAGCGCGAAGGGCACACGAACGCAGCGGCCTGCTGATACAACCGAGCGAGGACATCATCCCCTCCAGCCAGGTGACGGACCTGAGTGTCAGCAAGGTTCAATTCTCGGATCAAGGATAACTCCTCAGTCACAAATTCTCCGCCACCGAAACACACGACGGTAAAATTGTTTCTCAAAAATGGCGAATTCGCAAACGCCCGCAACAAAGATCGGAAATTCTTATATCCACCGCGACTCCCGACATAAAGCAAGAATGGGCTCGTATCCCCATGTACTCGGAGTCCGCCGGAGGCTAAATTAGGAAATGGCAGTGTATCGTATCCGAGGTACACCACCGAGACTCGGTCGGCAGCAATTCCAAGTATGTCGATCAAATCCCGCCGAGTGTTTTCTGAGATACACACCACATGGTCGGCGCGAGAAACGGCAATCTTCTTGGCGTCAGTGAGCTGGCCACCAGAAAACTCAGATGGAAAACGCTCATAAATCATGTCGTACACAGTAATGACGCGACGTGCGCCTCTCGGCGCGAATGCATCAGCCGAGTAATATGTCTCATGAACGATATCTGGTCGAAACCGCATCATGGCTTGCCGCGCAAGCCATGCGCTCGCAGAGCAAACAAATCGCGCGGTTCTGGGAAAGCGAGGGACTCGCCAACTCCAGGTTAAATCTCCGCGCAGAGCCTCTAGGTGACCGTTGTGGTGCAACGGGGCAAGGATACTGACGTCGACATCAGGAATTTTGGCAAGCCCACTAGCCAAGCTGCAAACGTACCGCGAAATGCCGCCGTACTCCTGCAGAAGGAACACCTGCTGATCAAAAGCAACTCGCATGAGCTCTGGTTTAGTACACCTGCCGCCATGTTTCCGAGTACAGCTCTCCGAAATCAGCAAGCGGTCTCGTGGCGTTCGCTTCAAAGTCGAAAACAGGCAGGTGCCGAATCACATCGACGCGGCTCTTCCCACGGGCAAACGTCAATTGGCCCAGCGCATCGCGAGACTCACGAATAACAGAAGGGAATGACCGGACTTTCCCGATTGCCGTTAGCACATTGCCGGCATGATCATTCCGAACAAAGAATGCGTTACATCCATTGGAATTGGTGCCGACGAAGGTATAACCCTTCCGGCCTGCCAGATCGATCAAGGCCGCGAGCGACGCACCGAAGTAGAGGTTCGAGTGATGGGCTCGAGTGCGCTGGAAGTCTGCCTGATACGGCACAGTCAGCTGATAGCGGTCGCCGAATACGGCGTTATATTCACAGATGACAATAGCCGGGCTAACCACGTCAATGGCCTGCCACACCCAGTAATCGTTACCATCAATATCCACACTCAACAGGCCGATGCCACCATTGAAACCCGCATCGGCAATCAGGTGATTGATGCTATCGCGGTCGATGAAGGCGCATTTCGCGGTCAAATCATGACGCCAGTAAATGTCCTGGCTTCTGATATCACTAATGTGGTCAGCCGAACCATCTATGACGAGGCCACGCCAGTTCCGTAAATGCAGCAGCAGACGCGTGTTTGACTCCCTATAATCCCCGACGCCAAACTCTACAAATACCCGCGGTATTCCAGGCAATCTTTCGACCAGCCAGTCGATAATTCCATCTTCACCCCATTGCGAAAAGCCGCAAAACTCTGCTTCTGATAGGGTTCCCAGGTGAGCGAGCCCGCGGTTCAACTTTGCGATGAACAACGACTGAAGAATCAACTGTCTTTCGAGTTGTCGCCCTGACAGACTGGCGCTAGGACGCAATCGCCCGATGAGGCGCTTCTTCAATTCATTTATTACCGACATGAAGACCCCTGGCTTTTCTCTTGCCCCACTCTTGATTTGAAAACGCCACAGTAAAAGGAATACAGAGCGGCACGGGATTGGTCGAAAGCGGCCCACAGATTCAACTTCGCCAGGGCGAGGAATACTTTCGCCCTTTGACGAAGCGAGAACCGCCTCGTCAGGCCCATCACGTACCGACTCAGCTGATAGAAGGGGAATGGCAACTCGATCAGGCTGTTTCGAAACGCCCTATATGCTCCTGCGCTGCTGCAGATACCGTTGAGACCGAAAAGCGTATATCCCTCTAACGTTCGATGAATTTTCCCATGGCTGGCAAGATAAAGATCTATCGCCCAGTCGGATGCGATGAAAGACTGTCCAACGATTTCACAATTCCTCAATATTTGCGTGCGAACCAGTGAATAAATGATTCCGTGCGAAGCCCAGCAGTATTCAAAAAACTGATCAAATCTTGAGTACAGATCCCCATCCAAGGCGAACGATACAAGATTTCCCTTTTCCATACTCTGCCCCTCAAACCCATTCGGCGACGTTGATGCCACATAGCCAGGATTTGCGGCAAGAAATGCAGCATTCACTTCTATGAAATCAGAAGATCGAATGTCATCGCAGGCTGCCCACATGAAGTATTCTCCCTGGGCTGCATCAAGCACAAACTTAAAATTTGCACCTACCCCCAAGTTAGTCGATTGCCGCACATACCTGATCCGGCTATCTCGCGCCGCATATTCACGGCAAATTGCCTCGGTGCCATCGGTTGATGCATTATCCGAGATAATCAATTCAAAGTGTGAAAAGGTCTGTGCCTGAAGCGAGTCCAATGCCAGACAAATCGACCGCTCCCCATTATAAACGGGCATCCCGATGCTTACCGCCGGCCTAGCATTCCGAGCGGCATGCTCTTCGCGCTCAATGAAAGCGCGGCCTTTATCAAAAGCCGTATTCCCCTCCAACATATTTTCCTTTGCAATGGCCCTACATCTACACCAGCAGCGGTCCACAAACGGTGCTGGCTGCTGCGCCTCAAACGGTCAACCGGCACCACGGAAGTACGAGCGACACGTTGAATGCCCTGCCCAAGGAAGAGCGTCCAATGGGAATTTGGTCACTGATAAATATAGCTTCAGGACTATGTTCCTACGAACTAACGGGCAAGCGGAGCATGCAGCGTCTTGCTTCACTATAGTTGCAACACCACGCGCGGTGCGAAGAGAGGTTGCGGGCAGAAACAGGCCAACACATCCCGTATGTTATGCAGTCAGTTATGCGGGTAACAGCTCTACCGCTGTCGAGGCGATAGTCTTCAGATTGTAGAACAAATCCGACCTTGGGAAAATTGATTCAACCGCAACGAAATAGTACTCGTGATCTTCCAAATGAGCATTAGCCTTCGCGAATGAGGTCAACTTCTCTTCCTGCGATTTGCTCATCCCAAGCGCGACACTGCTATTCCTCGACACAAACTTATGAATTGGCTTGTGGAATTTGTCATCTCTCCAGGCCTTTAAATCAAAATTTGTCTTAAACGTCCCTCCAACAGGGCTGTTTTCTCGTAAATCTACGATCATCGCTTCTGAGATAGACAGGATCTCCGCAATCTCGGAATCGTTAATATCCTCCGGATGAGGAGCCATCGCAACAAGGATTCGAGTCAGGACATTGTTAACCCATCCACGCTCCGAGTACATCAGCCGGGAAAAATAGTATGGATTTAGCCGAACCGGCTCACCAACGTCGTTGTTGACTCTGTATATCCTCTCGACGTTTGCGCCGAGGGCACCCAAATCGTCATACAGCTCACTGATGCAGTTTTTCTTGAAGTCATTGACGAAGGCACGATATTCGTCAGGCCAGGCGACAGTGGGATCCGGGTTCATGAACGACTGAAAGAACGTGGCAAGAGGAATCCCCTTGCCCTTCACATACTGGAAGAAGAATTTATAGAACCCCCCCTGGAACACGGAAAAGAACATCAAATTCAGGCATCGTATTTTCACAAATTGTTCAAAGCTAAAGTACCTATTTTCCGTGACAACTTTTTCGTACTCAAAAATAAGCTCGTTCCCGATCATCATGTAATTTGAACCGAGAAGCCTGAATTTGGACTTCATTCGATGAAGGATCCGCTCCATGTCCCTGTTCAACTCGACACCTTCCATCACGAATAGGTTGTGAAGCATGATCGAGTCGAAGCCCTGCTCAACACTCTTATTGAGCAAGTTAACCATCGAATCATAGGTCTCGTAAGGCAGTCCAAAGATGACTTCGGTGGTTACCGGAATCCGGTTCTGTTTTGCCCAGGCGATTCCTTCATTAATATTGTCGTCAGAAAGATTTTTTCTCTTGATCGCCTTGAGTGTTTCCGGGTGATCAGACTGCAAACTGAATACCAACCCGTCTCTATTAATGTCGCCAAGCGCCTGAATGACTTTCTTTGAAGTTTCAGTAAACCGCTTATCGCTGTAAAAGTAGACGCTCTTTGGATAGCCGGTTTTCTCGGATACGGACTTTAAATATGCTGCGAGCTCAGGGTCCTGCTCGTTGATGCCGAAATTAAGCTCCGCCAGATTTAACATGATATGCGGCCGGTCTTTGTTCCAGTGCGCGATGTAATCTATTTCTTGTTTGACCTGATCCAACGGGAAAGCCCTCAGCTTGCTTCTGTCCTTCCCCGAAACACAGAACGTGCATTGATAGGGGCAGGTTCTGGTCGCCTGCAGTAATGGAAAGTACGACTGCTTAAGGAACTCGTCGAGATAACCCGTCAGGTAGGGAGACGGCACTTCGCTTAGATCCAGGTTTGTACTGGTATTAAAACCTTTCACATATCCATCTGCTTTACTGAAGAACGAACAGTCTATTGGCGAATCGAAGATCGCTTGCCTTCCAGCCAGCGCTTTTCCCACCAAACTCGCGAAGCCCGCTTCACCCTCTCCTTCAACGAAGACATCTACTTCGGGAAACTTCTCGAGCAATTTCTGATGCTCTACTTCTATGCTGTCGACGGATGGGCCGCCAAATACCGTGACCACGTCATGCCCATACATCTGCCTCACTTTGTTCACGACATAGTAATTCAGGTTCTGATTCCAGTAATAGAACGAGAACCCGACGATGTCCGGTTTGTTATGCTCTAGATGTTCAAGCAATAACTCGACGTCTTTGAATATCGTAATATCCACTTCGCTGCCGAACAGCTTTTCAGTGTACGCGGCAACATAGGCTACATTCAGTGGAACGCACAGCCTATTCTGGGTGAGCCTATTTACGTAGAACAAGTCCGCAAGGACAATTTTAAGTTTGGCGCTCATAGAAATTCCTTTCCTTCAACACCGCGGTAACATTCGTTCCGAGGTTAACTTCGGTGCTTTCAGAAACTGCGAGCAACTTGCCCCTCAAGCTCGCGAGAACTTACTCTTCCAGGCCCAATCAATCTCGTGCGCCAACTGCTGCCCCCTAGCACATCAGCAGAGCACACAATCCAAGGCTTTCAGTATCTCCGGTTTGTCATGCTAAATCAATGTATTTCAAGGCATATTGACGCAGACCAGGACCGAGCTAGACCTAATCATCACCGTGCCAACATGTTGCGCGAATAGCGGCAGATTGCGGCTATGCATCACGATGCTAACGCATCCGACACTTGCATGCTTCAATTTGTGAGGCAGAAACGGGGAAATCATGCAGTCATACGCCAACCTCCCTCACAATCATGGTCTCAGCTTAATGCCAGTCGGAGGAACGCTCAGAGGACACGGCGAAGATAACAGGAGGGCCAGTACGTCACTCGTTCGGTAATTGATCCCTCGTTGAACAGAAATTGAGGTTCCTCGACTACAAACTGTTCGGTTTCACGCAGGAACTCGGCCGCTGCCTCAGCTGGGTTGTTCCAATTCCAATCCGGCTGAGACCTAGGCGCATTAACCAAGTCGCGCATGATCCCGTCGGTTGCCACAATGTATGAGTTCTGAGTAACGAATCCGGAGTAGGCTCTGAGCTCGGAGAGAACATGAGCCTTGCTGTGATTGGAATCAAGGATAACTAGAACGGTTTCATCTGGGTGGATCTGTTCCTTGACACGTGCAACCGTATCGGACGCAACCGAGCTGCCTTCGATCAGGGTCATGAAAGACGATAACTCATGTGATTCAATAGCTTTCCTGTTATGCGGCCGTATCTCTACATCAACTCCAACCACACGCCCTCTTCCCATAGACTTGAACAGGGAGGCGTAAAACACAAGCGATCCCCCATGCGCAACCCCGGTCTCAATCAACACATCGGGCTTGACCGAATAAATGACCTCCTGAATCCGCAGCATGTCCTCCGGAAGCTGAATTATCGGACGGCCGAGCCAGGTAAAGCTGTAGACGTACTTGCTGTCCCACCCACTACGTAGCCATGCCTTGGAGATCAATTGAAACGCTTCGGGACTGCCGATCGTAAGTCTGCGAGTACCGGTTGCCGTTTCTTCTTCAACGGTGCCCGCTTCGAGGTCGATTTTTATCACGGTATGACAGCCTTTCGTTCTTGAATCATCCGAGGCAACTCAGCCAATACGTCCTGCGCAGGTGAAAAGAACTCCTCCTCGATCCGGGTTATAGAAATCGGTGGGAATGCGACCATCGGCGCACCAGGAACAACGGTCACTGTACACCCCGTAAGCTCAGCGATGCGCTCGACCAAGGCACGGTTCGATACGTTCGTCCCCGACGCCACGTTATACAGCTGCTGCTTGCCGGACAAAGCGATTCGCGTCAGCAGCTCAAGCAAGTCGGGGACGGGAATATAGTCCTTCGCGGAGTCGAGGGATGTTCGAAGGGTGAGACATTTCGTCGTCAGTGCATCGCGCATGATTTCGCTCAGAAAGTTTTCACTCTCAGGCTCCGTGCTAAACACGTTTGACAACCTCGCGACACGGACATTCTGACGTCCACTAGCAAAACACAAGGCCTCGCCGGTGAGCTTTGTGAGGTTATAAAAGTCATCTGGGAAATTGGCGTTAACTCGGCAATCTGCGGACTCCTCCGTGCTCTTCGCACCCAAATAAACCCGGGTCGAAGAAAGATAGAGGAACGAGCCGAACGACGCCCGGCTCAACAGATCGGCGAGAACGGTTACGTGCGCCGCAATGGTCTCGAAAGGCTTACGGCGGAAATCCGCCGTCACCCCGATGCAATAGATCACCTGTCCAAGGTCCTGGGTGTAGATCCTGAGGTCATTGCGCTGAGGCGCGAACACTTCATGTCCTTGTTGCTCGAGAAAGCTGCAAAGACGCGACCCTACAAGCCCTGATGCACCGAGGACGGTAAATTTCATACTCGAATACCGTCGCGTCCGAGACATTGCATCAGTGGCATCCTACCCGTCTCTTCAATGCGACCTATCCACTCGAAACATTTCTCGCTCGAGCCAATATCGACAGCTGTCATCGCGCAGTAGATCTCCAGATCGGACATCCAATGCTTGGTGCGATGCGCACGCGGTTTCATGCGATCTCCAGCTTGGGCACTGCCGTAACAAACTTCGTTCCAAGCTCCGACAGCCGCGCATTCTGTTGCCTAACCTCAGCTGCAATATTCCAGGGCAGAATTATCAGATAATCAGGGCGCTGCTCGTCGAGGAACGCAGGAGGCAGGATGGGAATATGACTCCCTGGCATAAATTTTCCCTGCTTCGAGGAAGCCGCGTCACAAACGAATGGCAGCAGGTCTGGCTTCACACCGGCGTAATTAAGCAGCGTATTCCCCTTGGCTGCCGCGCCATAGGCCGCCACCTTCCTTCCTGCCCGCTTTGCTTCGATCAGGAAAGCCAAGAGATCGTCCTTAATTCGATTGGCCTGAACCTGGAAATTGCGATAGGTCGCCATGTCCTGCAAGCCACACCTCGCTTCTGCTCCTAGCAATACACTTACCGCTGATGAGGCAGTACGAATATCTTCCACATGACATCCGTAAATGCGTAAGCTGCCGCCATGGGTAGCTAGTTCTTCCACATCCCAGATTCGTAGGCCGGCTGCACCAAAGATATGCGTTACCGTGGATAGCGAGAGATAAGAAAAATGCTCGTGATATACCGTGTCGAACTGCGTGTACTCGATCAATCGCATCAGATGCGGGAATTCCAGGGTGATGGTGCCGCCAGGCTTGAGCGCAGCTTTGAGTCCCCTGGTAAAATCATTGATGTCGGGCACATGAGCATAGACGTTGTTGCCGGCAATCAGATTGGCTTGCCGACCCTGTGCGGCCAATTGTCTGCCAAAGTCTTCATCAAAGAACTTTCGGATGACAGGGATACCGAGTTTTTCAGCTGCAGCGGCAGTGCTAGCGGTCGGTTCGATACCGAGGCAAGGAATCCCGGCCGCCAGGAAATTCTTGAGCAGGTAACCGTCGTTGGCGGCGATTTCAATAACCAGGCTTTCGCGCGTGAGCTTTAGCCGGTCGGTGATTTCCTTCGCATAGTGCGCTGCATGAGCGAGCCAGCCAGTCGAGGTACTGGAGAAGTAGGCGTAATCGGAACTGAACAGTTCGTCGGCCTGCGCGAAGTCCTCAGTCTGGACCAGCCAACACTTCTCGCAGATCCTAAGCCGCAGGGGATAGTATTTTTCCGGCTTGGCTAAATCATCTACCGTCAAATAGGCATTCGACGGCGGCGCAAAACCCAAATCAAGAAAACCCTGTCGGAGCGGAGTGTCGCAATGGCGACATTTCATAACTTTATTCCTGTAAACTCTTTCCTCAGCATCGGATGTCTTACGTCTCTCGGCGAAAGTTCCACAATCGCAAGTGGCCAGTTGATGGAAAGTGCGGGATCCCTCGGACTGAGGCCGCCCTCGGCGCCAGTCACGTAGGCAGCCGAGTGCAGGTACAGCAGCTCGCAGTCATTGGACAATGTCTGAAAGCCATGGGCAAATCCTTCCGGTATCAACAACGCGCGATGATTGGCTGCGGAGAGTTCTTCGGCATGCCACTGCAGAAATGTCGGCGAGCCGTCACGCAGATCTACAGCCACATCCCAGACTGCCCCGCGCAGGCAAGTTACCAGTTTCATTTCGGCATATGGCTGGGTCTGATAATGCATGCCGCGCACTGTTCCTTGCAATTGAGTGAGTGTGTGGTTGATCTGAACGATTGGCTTGAACCAACCGGCAGCCGCCAGTTCGTCACTGCAGAACAGGCGCGAGAGAAAGCCCCGCGAGTCGACCAGTTGCTGGCGCTCGATGAGCTTGAGCCCCTCAATGGGCATGTCCTTGATGGTGAAGCGCCCCATGCTGTTCAACTTCCTGATGCCCCTTCGTAGGCTACGATGTCTGCCTCGCAGGCTGCACTCGCATCAACGCCATCGAGTTGCTGACGGTACCAATGCATCGTGCGCTGAATAGACCCATGCAATGCCCAGCGCGGTATGACGCCAAGTTTCGCGCGAGCTTTCGAAACCTCGAGGGCCAGCCAGCTGGCCTCGTGCGGGCCTTCGCTGCCGTTACCCCAGATGACATCACCCTTACCGTAGAAAGCCTGTGCAAGTTGCACCACCTCACGGACGGTTGCAGCATGGTGAGTTTCCGGCCCGAAGTTATAGGCACCCGCTAATGCCGGTTGTCGCCACAGCGTTTCAGCAAGCTGGATATACGCGGCAAGTGGCTCCAGGACGTGCTGCCAGGGGCGGATTGCCTCCGGACGGCGAACGACCAGCGGCTGAGCGACGCTCCAGGCACGAACAGCGTCGGGAATAAGGCGGTCTTCAGACCAATCACCGCCACCTATGACATTGCCTGCACGCGCGGAGGCGAGGGCGACGCCCCTCCCGGCAAAGTAGGCATCCCGGTAACTGGCGATGACGATTTCCGCCGCAGCCTTGCTGGCGCTGTACGGGTCATGCCCGCCCAACGCATCGGATTCGCGATAGGGAGAGGGCTGTTCAAGGTTCTTGTAGACCTTGTCGCTGGTAACAGCGACGACGGCCCTGACCGAATCGAGAGAGCGCAGCGCATCGAGTACATTAGCCGTGCCTTGGATGTTGGTGGCAAAGGTCGCAAGCGGCTCACGATAGCTAGCCCGAACCAGTGGCTGAGCTGCCAGGTGAAAAACGATTTCCGGCTGGCAAAGACTTATCAACGCAGCAACCTTGGCCGCATCGCGAATGTCGCAGAAATTACTTTGGCCAAGAGTCTCGATCTTTGCGAGCGTGAAGAGGTTCGGCCTCGTGACAGGCGGCAGGCTGACACCTGTCACCTCGGCTCCAAGCCGGTGCAACCAGAAGGCCAGCCAGGCACCTTTAAATCCCGTATGGCCGGTCAGCAGTACGCGTTTACCTCTCCAGAAACCAGCGCTGGGATTGAGGAATGTACTCATTCCCAGATCTTCCATGGCGCCCTGCCGGAGGCCCACAAGTCTTCCAGCAGGTTTTTTTCACGCAACGTGTCCATCGGCTGCCAAAAACCCTTGTGCTCAAGAGCCATCAACTGTCCCCTCGATGCAAGCTGGCTCATGGGCACGCCTTCCCAGGCACTGTGGTCCCCTTCAATGAGCTCGATGCATTTCGGTGAAAGGACAAAAAAACCACCGTTGATAAGTCCACCGTCGCCACGCGGTTTTTCGGTGAATCCCATCACTTGATCACCGGACCGCTCCAGCGCACCGTAACGCCCGGGAGGCTGAACTGCGGTGACCGTGGCAAGCTTTCCATGACGGCGATGAAATTCAATGGAAGATCCAATATCGACGTCGCTGAGCCCATCCCCATAGGTGAAACAAAAACAGTCCTCGTCCTTTATATGGTCCACAACGCGCCTGAGTCTTCCGCCGGTTAACGTGTCATCCCCGGTATCGACGAGGGTCACCCTCCAGGGTTCGGCTTTGCGCTGATGGACTTTCATCTCATTGTTCACCATGTCGAAGGTCACATCCGACATGTGCAGGAAATAGTTGGCAAAGTATTCCTTGATGATGTAGCCCTTATACCCACAGCAGATGACAAAGTCGTGAATACCGTGAGCCGAGTACATTTTCATGATGTGCCAGAGGATCGGTTTCCCCCCGATCTCGACCATAGGTTTGGGCTTGAGGTGTGTCTCCTCAGCGATGCGGGTACCAAGTCCACCGGCAAGAATGACGGCCTTCATTTTCACGCGCCACCACCCATCTGCCCATTGGGCTGATCGTCACTTGTGAGATTCATATAGAAACAGCTCGCCAACGGAAAATCTCTCGGAGCCAATGAACGAATAAATAATCGATCTCGCCTGATCATGCAAACCTCGTCCCCCAGCAACCACTTTATCGAGAATCAAAGTCGAATGAACATCCTGCGCGACATAAGTCTGCATATCGCTGAAGCTGTCAAACAGGAATCCACCTCCTTTTGCCAACCTATAGTGCACAAAGTAGAACTCATACACCTTTTCCGGTTCGCGGACCGCACCAAGAGTTGGCAACCCCATCAAGAGATCGCGATATTCTTCTATCGTTTGCGGGTGCCAATTGAAGGCGTACGCAATATGAGGGTTATAGCCGGCATTGATAACCTTGAGGCCCAGCAATGGTAGTTCGTGGCCTATGGAACCATAGGAAGTGAGAGCCACGGAAACCCCTTCCTCCTGCAGTTGGTGCCAGGACGTATTGGAATCGATCAGCTGGAGCTTTGGATGTTCTTTGATGATCTCCCTGATCGTCTCCAGCGTTCCCGGCAAGTAGTCCCTATGCGTCTTGATATACCACTCGTAATCAGTCACTTCAGATATCTGGCCCAGAAACGACAGCCACTCACGGTAATCGATGAAGAGCGACCCGCCATAGGCACGCGGGTTGTCGAAGAAGCAATGTGTCGCGATGACGACCTTCGTCTTACCAGATAACGAAGTTTGCCTTGCGAGTCTTTCCCCAACAAAGGCACTCTTGGTCGAGTATCCCATGTCCACGCCGACCTGGCCTCCCAGCCTCTTGCCCAGTTGCCCTCGAGCCCAGTCGAGGCCAATACCCTGATCCTCTTTGCTCAATAGCCCGAAGTATTCCGAATAGCGCCGGAACTCCTGATTCTTGTCGTTGGGGTTCAATGTCCGCTTCATCTCGTGGCCATTCGCCAGGAAAACCGGCACCCGATTTTTCCAGGCGATCTTCGCAGGGATTCCCATGGGCGTGTAAATATCATGGGACAGGACGGCCGCTACAACCCTATTCCTCTTGAAGAAAGACTCAAAATAAATAAAGTAGGTAAGGCCGACAAAAATGGAATACTTGCACCTCAAGGTGCTGACATCGACGGTCGGCTTATTGAATTGCCCAAGGTACGTTTCGTATATCTCGTCACCAATCTGCACACCGTCGATTTCAAGGTTGAACAGATCATGGTTCGTCTTCAGCCGACCGACCACACTGCAAAAGAGCGCCCGTCTCCGTTTTCGCTCCTCGCGTGACAATGCCACGACAAAATGATCCCTGCAGTTAAATGAGTTATACAGCGCGTCTGCATAAGGATCACGTTCCGTATTACCATAGCTGCAAATCGTAGCCTGATGTCGCTCTGCCAGACAATGCGCCAAAACGCTGTTAGCGGCGACCCAGATGGGGATCGGAAAGCAGTCCATGAGGACAACGGCGCGCCGATCCCCAACCGGCTTCCCGTATATCTCCTGGTTGTAGTTGCAATACCGAATGACGGACGGGGTTTTCGCGCGCGCAAGGAGCTCGGGACGCATTTTCCGTCGGTGCCGTTTCTGTTTGATCCGGATAATCGCGTCGGCCATGACCACGACGGCGTAGGTCATCAACAGCCACAGTTTACTCGCGCTTGGTATTACCATGGCTTCACTCCGGCAAGAAGATCCTGCAGGTTCTCGATTTCAGCATGCGGCAACGGGTCAGCCTTGCCACCGGGTGGAATGCAACTGATAACCCGCTTGCCGGCAAGAAGCCCAACCACCATCGCCATCGTGGCGCACCCAACGACGACATCACATGCGGCTATCTGTTCGAGAAGAGTCTTGTTCAGGCCGGACACGATAGGCAAATCGAATTCGCTGACAGCCCAACGGTATTTGTCTCTTTCCTCCTGGGGATGCGGACGGATCACGATCTGCTCGATCTGCGGCCCCAGCACATGAACGGTCGACAGAAAATAACGCAACGCATCCTCTTCCGTGTACCCCCAATACCTTTCGTCGCCATAAAGAGCCAACCCGTCCTCTCGCAATGGTTCGCTAACGTAGAGGATGCGCAGGCCCTTGCCGGTCTCCTTAAACGTTGGAATCGCCGAAAGTTCCAGCTTGATGTCGAGAAAATAGGGGTTGGGAACCAACGTGACTTTGATGCCTGGACATTCCTTAAGGGCTAGGCGTTCGCCGATCTCATCACCGACCCAGATTTCATCCGGATAATGCCAATCGCCGTGGCGCAAAAACCGCTGACGATAATTCACCCAATGGTCGAGCACGGAGACAGAGCGCTTGCCTGCGGCTCTGGCTAAACCTAATGCACGCCATTCCAGGTCGGACAAAAAACTGGTCCCGCACAACACTGTGTCGCTCCCCGCGACAAGATCATCCAGAGACAACGACTCGACAAGTCCCAACTTTCTGGAGAAAACGCCACGGGCAGCCCCTTCAAGGCAATAGTTGCAATCCAATCCCTGCTGCCGAATATAACTTGAAAGAATTTCGGCCCCGCCGGCATCATGCGCAACCACACCGATCATCTGGCCTCAGGCGTCCCGATCTGAAATTCACTTTTGAGCAACCCGAATTCCAACATATCAACCCACTTTCCTTCGAGATACAGATGGTTTCTTCGGCAGCCTTCATGAGCCATGCCCAGCCGTTCGGCGAGTTTCCGCATGCCAATGTTGGGCGCAGCCATGCCGCAGTAGATACGCTCAAGGTTCAGTTTGAAGAAGCCATGTTCCAGCAACTTCCTCCCTGCCTCAAACGCAACGCCTTTGCGCCAATGCTTCCGGTGGCCCATGAGCACGGCAAACTCGGCGTTGCGATTGATAAAGGACAATCCCTGCAGGCTGATACATCCGATGTGGCCATCAATGGAATGACATATTGCCCAGACAACCTGGTCTTCGCCACTGAGCGAATCGAAGAAGGACCGGAAATAATTTGCACTTCTTGCGTATTTTCCGTGCGAGTTGTATTTGCAGACTTCCTGGTCTTCGAACCACGAGGGATATGGCCCGGCGAGATCGCTCTCTTGCATGGGCCTCACATAATATTCATTGTTAAGCGCATAGATCATCGCAGAGCCTCCAAGCTATTCCACACCTTGCGAAACGCCTCGACAATCAGGTCGACATCCTCGTCGGCGAATTCATGCATGCATATTCCCAGGGCAAGATAGCTGGAATCATGTAGTCCCTCTGCGACCGGACATATCCCCTTGCGGTAATTTACCTCTCGGTGGCAGATATCTGAGGTCCAGGGGAACCCCGAGGAACCATACGCTATTTTCTTCTGGTACATCGGCAAAAGATGAATATTCTGATAACAGGCCCCGAGACCCAGTATCCCTTCGGCAACGAGCGCCTGGTGGATTCTGACCCGACTGATGCCCGTCTGTTCGGGATCGTAAACCATGGGGTACACATAATAGGCATGCGAGCAGTCAGGTTTAACGACAGGAGTACGTAACCCCTTCAAACCATTTAGGCCACAACTCAGCCGCTCTGCCGCCCGCTGCCTGGTAGCCACCAGGCCCTTGAGTTTCTTCAGTTGCTCGATTCCAATTGCGCTTTCAATTTCACCGAGACGAAAATTATAGCCCACCATATTGCTCAGGTCGGTAACACCCTTGTCGCCGACAACCGCCTCAGCATGATTACGAATTAGTCTCATCCTCTCAGCGAGCACATCATCATCGGTCACCATGATGCCACCCTCGCCGGTGTGGATGTGCTTGTGGTAATTGAGGCTGTACCCGCCGATATCCGCGAGTGTTCCGGCAAATTTGCCTTTGTACATGGCACCCGGAGATTGGGCAGTATCGGAAATAAGCTTAAGTCCGTGCTTCCGTGCAATCACCTTTAAGGCATCGATATCGGCGGAATGACCGCAAATGTCGACCGCCATGATCGCTTTGGTATATGGCGTAACGTTGGCCTCGACCGACTTCGGATCAAGGCAAAACGTTTCTGGTTCGATGTCGGCAAATACAGGAATAGCGTTCCAGTGGAGAATGGCCGTCGCGCTGGCGGACATCGTCCAGGGACTGACGATGACCTCGTCGCCGGGTTCGATGCCGATGGCGCCCACCGCGGC
Organism: Nitrospirota bacterium; assembly: GCA_030682135.1. GTDB lineage: Bacteria > Nitrospirota > Nitrospiria > Nitrospirales > Nitrospiraceae > Palsa-1315. Next base: position 59,136 of record JAUXQT010000104.1, read on the forward strand.
AATCAGGCCGGAGGTCAAGGAGTTCACGGTCACAGCATGTTTGACGCCAAAATAGGCTTCGCAGTTCCGTTCGAATTCCTGGACTTTGGGGCCGCCATAGAAGTCAGGATCCCAGCAGCCGAGAAATTGCGACAACAGGCCGCCTTCGACGACTTTCCTGGCAGCCTCAACCTCTTCCGCGCCGATCGGGTTGTAGCGCGTGAACTGTTTTTGGATTGTTTTCGGCCCGCCCAAGAGAGCGAGAGGCTCTGTCGACGTGTTCTTGCTCATAATTTATCTCTGATGGCTACAAGTGACTCCAGCGTCTGGAGGGCTGCGGCCCCGCTACAAACATCTGCATGCTGCCCCTCTAGGCAGGCTGCCAATTGATTCGTGACATGCCACTGGGAGCGGAAGCCTTCCGATTGTATTGTTTCGCCGGCGGATGAAAGCACGGTATACCCGTCAACGGTCGGATCGGCCACAGCCGCCTGCCATACGATTTTCCCACCGCCTTGCTCGTATCGCAAACGGCCGTTCTGCGCGACCAGCTCGATTTCGTGATGCGAAAAGCACTCCTCGCGGGCGGCCAGGAAATTCACCGTGCCCCGTTCGAAAATTACCTGTACATCTGGCTCTGGATCGAGACCGTCCCACATCCGGCCCGACTCGATAATTTTGAATTCCTTCATGCTGCCAAGCCAGAGCTCGAGTAGATTGAAAAAATGGGAGCCATTGTTGAACAACCCCTTTGAATACCATGCCACGCCTTTGATGGGGGTTGCGATTAGGCCCTTCAGCAACCGGCGTTTCACCTCAAGGGCCCCCGGCTCCGAGCGCCGCATATAGTTCACAAACAAGAGGCAGTCATGCGCCTTGCAGGCCGCCACCATCGACTGAGCCTCTTCGATCTCGAACGAGAGCGGCTTTTCGCAGAGGATAAGCCTCGGCTTTGACTGTTCGAGAACGGCACGAAGCACTGCGCCATGCTGCCGAGTAGGTGACGCGATAACTACGATGTCCGGCGCAGTCTGCCGTAGTGCCGCCACTAGGTCGGTGCTTGAATAACAGTCATAGTGTTTTCCGAACAGTTCGCACCGCTGCTGCAGGAGGTCCACGCCCCCCACGAGCTGGAAGCTGGAATGCGTTCCAAACGCACGGGCATGGGTCAGCACGAAGGCCTCGGAATCGAGCTCAAGGTCATAGCCCATCCCGATTTGCCCCAAACCGATAATCAGTACGTTATGCATCAGGTGGGTCGCGAGTCCTTGCGCTGTACCATGCTGTTAATATCGAGCCAGTCAGGATGTGCGCGCAGCAGCCGAATGACGTCAAGACAACTGAAGAGCGGATTCGTTTCCCCGAAATGCTCGATGATCTTCTTCAGAAGCTCGTAATCCGCTGGTTCGTCCAGCGTCAGACCCAAGCCGGGCCAATGAAGGGACGGCGGTGCGATCAGATACAGGTGGGGAAACAACTCCGGATGGTTCACGATATGCCGGGACACATGCTCCCTGTCGAGCGGATCCTGTGTCATCGCAGCGGACTGCTTCAGCGTTTCAAGGCTAAAGACCTGGGTATCCATCCCGTCCGGATAACTGCTGATGCACGAATTGGCTACATACGCGACCTTGTGCCGCTTAAACATACGAATCGTCTGTTCAACGAGGTCAGGATCGATAATGGGACAATCCCCGGTAATTTCGACGACCACGGCCGCGCTCGCCGACTCGGCGGCGCCTACGACACGCCCCATCACATCGTCCTCACTGCCGCGAAAGACCCGCACGCCCTCTGCTTTGGCAAACTGCACTAACGGCTCGTCGGCGGTATTGGTTGTCGTAGCCAGCACGATCTCATCGATCGACGGTGCAGCCCGCAGCCGCCTCACTAGATGATGAAGCATCGGACGTCCATTCGCCGGGAGCAAGACCTTTCCAGGAAGCCGGGACGACGTCATCCGTGCCTCGATCGTCGCTACAAATTTCATATGTCTATTTCTCTCATCTGTAACCCAACATTGACGATTCCACGGCTAAATGGCCCTCACCCGATACATCGCCTCCGCCAAGACCCAGTCTGCTTCATCGTCGATATCGATGGCTCTCCCTTTCGACAACACATAGCCGATGAATCCTGCATCGGAGCCAGGCCCCTGGGAAGCACGCACGGTCGCAGCCGGAAAGGCGGCGAAAGAGCCGGCATCGAAATACTTTTTCTCCAGATCCTGAGAGCGGACGGCAAACATCCCCGTTTGCACCGGCGTCAATTTCCCATTTTCCGAACGGCAGAAGGCCCATTCAACGGGTGCAGGGTATTCTGAAACGGCCAGCAGAGGATCATGTCCACCAGCGCGCTCGAACAGTGCCGCCGCCTGCTGCAAATCACTGGCATCGATAAGGGGGGCGCAGGCCATGAGCATCCACACCTGGCCGAACACCCGACCTTTCGCAGCATAGGTATCGGCGACGTACTTCAGCACCGGCATGATCGGGGTATGGTCATCTGCAAGTTCGTCGGGACGCATGAAATCAACATGAAACCCGAGCTTCTCGACCGTCTCGCGTATATCTCCACTTTCCGTCGAGACATGGATCACGTCGAACAGGTCGCTCGCCTGCGCCGCTTGCAGGACATGAGCGATCATCGGTTTGCCACAGAAATCCCGGACATTCTTGTTCCGAATCCTCTTCGAGCCCCCACGTGCGGGGATAATGGCAATTCTGCCGGTCATGGCGATACCTCGCACCCCTTCTCAATCAGCGAGAGGCTCTCCGGTCCGCAGTTGAAGAGCAAATCGATAACCGACATGTGGGGCAGAAAATCGCCGAACCGTTGCGAATACTCCGGGTGCGTGAAGTTGAAATAGTGCAACGGCATGCCCCGCCTGGCAAAGGCATCGGACTCGTCAAGATAGTCCTTCGAGCCAGGCGGAGAAATATATTCGGTCGCGCCAACCCGGTCACACAACGAAGCCAATAGTTCTGCTTTAGCTCCGACACCCTCAAACTCACTCGACCGGCGGATTGGTGTTGTGATCCCCAATGCATCCCTGAGCCACACGATTACACCTATGGTCAAATCGGCCAGGTGGCGGTTGTCGGCGCCGAGCAAGGACAGCAGTTGCGGCGCATGGGCGTCGAAATAGGGTGCTTTCTTATAGTTCACTTCCAATGCCGTTTGATGGCTTTGAGGAAAATCCCGGCTGCGGTCGATCTCAACTTCAGAAATCAACTGGTCCCGCTTCCCTTTTGAAAGCACCGGCACGGTCAGCCAGATTGGCCCGTTCGCTGTCTTGATCTGGTTTCTCTGCTGCCAGGATCGCCTGGCGAATTGCACCGAGTCGAGCAAAATAAAGAGGTCGACGGATTTCATCAGACCGAAATATCCAAGCCACGGCAAATATGTGGGTTGCATGATGGCAACCCGCGTCATTCTTCTACCGCCAAGCCAATACCATCAATGCCGTAATTGTTTCCGTTGTAAAACATAAAGTGTCGCCCGCCATACTTAACGACCGCAGCATATTCGATCATCTCGCTGTCGAAACCGGAAGGACTGACGTCGATCCCGGCTAGATCGTCCCGGCGCTGCCAGACAATGCCATCGGCAGATTCCGCATAACCCAACCTGTAGGCTTCCCCTTTGTGCCCAAACCACATCTTCCAGACGCCACCTTCGAAGATCACATAAGGCCTCGCCAGGGCATTCTCCGAGCCATCCTTGAAGTCGATGCAAACATGCCCATCGCGCTGCCAGATTTTCGCATCCCTGGAGCGTGCGAGCTTGATATTGTAGCGCGGTAAATCTTTATGCTGCCAGCCGCAGCCCGAAACGTAATACATTCGAAACCCCTCATCCGCTTCCACAACCCAAGGAGCGGTGTTGAGAAAGGGGTCTATTGGACAACGTTCGATGATGGGCGCGCGCGACCAGCGCTGAAAGGTCTTGCCCTCATCCTCGCTAATGGCCAACCCGCCGAATAGATGCACACGGACGGTCGATCCAGGATTCCAGCCGATGTAATAAAGATGCAGCCGTCCGTCGACCTGCTTCACGCAGGATGGGGTCACCCCGCTATCGTCGAAGCACCCCATTTCACCAGGAGTGAGAACTGGATCTACCGAGTAGTCGACAAGCCTGCCATCCTTGTTGAGGTCAAGAACGGCAAATCCGATGTTCGAACGGTTTGATGCATCACGTCCTGAAAAGAAAACGCGGACTAGTCCACCAGCCAGCATCTGCGGGGTAGGGACCATGCAATGAGTTCTCGCCCACGGTAAACGTGGATCGGGCCGAATAACCAGTCCTCGCTTGCTCCAGCGTATGTTGGCCGTCTCAAACATTCTGATGGTCAATCGACAATGATGAACGTGCGGTCGGTCATAAAACGGGACTTCTTGACCCGATAGGAAACGCCCTTGAACGTTTCCTTGAAGGCACGGGTTTCGCCGGGGTAGTCACGATTATTAAACTCGTCAAGCATGAGGACACTGCCCGGAACGAGGTGAGGCTTGATCGCCTCAAGCGCAGCCTTCGAAGGCTCGTAAAGGGCCATGTCAAAATAGGCCAACGCAATCACGACATCCTCGTTCTTGGAAAAGTAGGCTGGGGCAGTCTTTGTTACGTCGCCTTGAACCACTTCGTGCTTCTTAATTGCGGCAAGGACGTTGTTCTTTTCGTGGTAATCGATGAGCGATTCGAGATATTCACGATAATTCGCTGCAACCTTGTAGCCGCCGATTTTGATGGTGTCGCTTGGACGGTCTTTCTCCGAAATGGCTGGGTAACCTTCGAATGTATCGAACCCCACCACTCTGCGGCTTTGGTTGAAAGGCTCATAAATAGCGCGCAAATTCTCGAACAGCACCAGGTTCTGCCCCCACCAGGTGCCAAACTCTACAATGATCCCAGGCTGGTCAAGTATCAATTGGTACGCTTCATTCACGAACAGGATCTTCGCCAAAGCCGAACTCCGCATGAAAAGGCCGAGGCAAATGAGCAGTTGGTCGTCAGGGATGGGACGATCTCGGAACAAGCGATACAGTAACTCGCGGTGAGCTATCTGCTGCTCCGTCGCTTTGGTTTCCATTTTATAGCCGAAATCCTGCTCACTGCTCATTGGACACTCCATTTCGCATGTCAAATCAAAGCTTGAAGTACTTCCTCTTAATCACTTGAGCACGCCGATCCTCGCCGCCCAACGTCTCTGCCGGCGTTCCGAGCGCGACCGCCCCATCCGACAAGTCTTGAGTAACCGAAGCATCCATGGCGATGAAACAATCATCGCCAATGGTGCGAAAATCCCGCACTGTCGCGTTTACTCCGAAAAAGCAGCGCTTACCAATCTTGCAATGACCGGAAATTACGACGTGAGACGCGATGTAGGTATGATCGCCAATGACGCTGCCGTGGCCGAGGTGATTGCCGGACCAGATCATCACATTATTGCCAATGCGCACAGTCGGCTGAATCGTCTGATTTTCCAGGATAAAGCAGTTGTCGCCGACAGTCAGGTCCGGCCACGTCACTGACTTTGAACACACATACGAAGCGAGAGCATAACCAGCCGCCTTGGCCTGCTCGTACTTTTCCTGCCGTAGCCGGTTCAACTTTCCGTAGGAGAGCGCAACGTGCATATCGTATTCCCCTGGCGGGAACCGTTGGGAAACCTGGCTGAACGGCACAAGCGGCAGCCCCTGAAAATGATCCCCGTCTACGAAGGCGTCATCGACGGTGAACGCAATCACTCGGTAGTCGCTGTCATGACTGAAATAGTACATGGCGAGTTCGGCCATTTCAGCAGAGCCGAAAATCACGAGCTGCCGCGGCATCTTGCTCACCAGGCTACCTACAGACCGCAATGAAAAAATCGAGCGGAAGCTTCATCAACTGTTCCGTCACCCTCCCGGTCTCGACATCCTTGAAAATCGTTCCGCAATAATACTGAAGATAGCGCTCGTTATCGAAGAAGAAGAATTCCTGGCCGTCCCTGAAGCCGAAATCGCGAATGCGATAGCGATGGCCGCCCATCGTCTCGGCGCGCTTATAGATTTCGTGCTTGGGGGCAACGGTTGACAGGTAGAGCCCTCCGCCAGGCTTGAGCACCCTCCGGAACTCCTTTAGCGCGGCGAGAACCCGTTCTTCACTTCCTTCGTAGTGCAACGTATTCACCGAAAGGAGCAAATCGAAGTGACCGTCAGGATAGGGCAATGAACGATTTGAGCCTTCCTGAAATCTCGCTTTGAAGCCCCTTTTATCCATGACCTCCTGTGCTGTTGCCGCCATCTGGGGATGGATATCGACCCCGTGACAGTCGCAGCCAATGTCGGCAAACGGCACCAGGTTGTTACCAAATCCACAACCGACGTCCAAGACTCGCCACTGAGACCGTGGTTTATACGGCGTCTTCAGGTAGTCCGCTCCCCCGAACAACACCTTGAGCATCGCCTCGTTAGGCCATTTCGGGTAGGACGCCACCTGTTTTTCGCGCTGAATCTCCCGGTTCCATTCCTCTTTCTGGCTAGCGGTCTCCCCGTCCTCGGTCATTTCACTCTCCCAAAAGAGATGGCACCCCAGGTGAACGGCTCATCTTTTCCAACTTTTCTCGTCAGACGCGCTCCGAGCAACATCTTTCCGTAGCGAGCCCGCAACCCAACCGCCGGACGACGCACAGCGATGTCTTCCGCACTAAGTATTTCACCCTCTGCCAGGTCTCGAGCCGCATAGAGCCCCTCCCGGCGACCGAGTTCGCGTTCTTTGGGCAGCATTTCTTTGATTGGCGACCCCAGCGCCTGATGCCCCTCCCGCAATCCGGCAACGTAGGCATTGAGTTCGCCGGGTTCGAGTGCATAAAAATGATCTGGCCCCTTGGACTTGCGGTCCAAGGTGAAGTGCTTTTCGAATACTGTCGCGCCAAGCCCGATTGCGGCTACGGCTGCAGCTTGCCCAAGCGTATGGTCGGAAAAACCTACGGGGCAACAGAACCGATCGGCAAACGATGCCACGACGCGCAGATTCGCCAGGTCGGGAGGAAGCGGATACATGGCTCCGCACTGAAGCAGAATTACCTGCCGGTTACCGACACCAAGGCACACATTCACAGCTTCCTCGACATCGACCATGTCACACATTCCCGTGGAAATGATGACCGGCTTCCCCTTGGAGGCTACGTAATGCACAAAGGCGAGGTTCGCGGTCTCCGAGGAGGCGATTTTGTGCGCGGGCGTGCCGACCGCCTCGAGCACGTCAACCGAGGCCATATCGAAGGCCGAGGCCAAAAAGGCAACACCGCGTTCCCTGGCATGCCGATTGAGCAGCGGAACCCAGTCGGAATCGAGCTCTATCGACTTGAAAATATCGTAGACCTCGCCGCCATTGGGATAGAGCACATCGGCTCGGAACAGCTGGAACTTGACCGCGTTCGCGCCGGCATCCGCTGCGACGTCGATGAGCCTGCGTGCAGTATCGAGGCTTTGGTTAAAGTTCGAACCTGCCTCGGCTATGATGTAGGGCGACGTTTGACCGCTGACAGGACAACCGGCAATGGCAATTTCATTCAACAACACAGCATGACCTCATAATATCGTTAATCAGACGTTCGGCGCCCTTGCCGTCGACTAGTCGTCGACCGGCAGCAGCCATCCCAGCGCGTACTGCACGATCTTCCAGCAGGCCTGCAACCTCCTCGGCAACCTCCTCGATACTAAATTCTACGCCAAGGTCGCGGGCCGTGCCCATTTCTAAAAATGGACGGTTCACCACGTCATGACTTCGATCGATCGAGAAGAGGATCCCGGGCGTAGACGCAGCCGCCAATTCATACTTGATGAGGCCTGACGCTACAACCGCCAGATCGCTCCAGAGCATGTGTTCGGCGAGGCCTATCGGCTCGTGGATCAGCTCAATCACATGATGTGAACCTGCGGCACGAGCAACCAAGGCATCGACCAGATTACGGCTGAACAGGGGACCGACAACCACCCGTAGGGCCAATACAGAGCGGATCTGCTCGATGCCGTCCAGCACGAGGAGCGTGAGTTGCCTCTGATCGGCCCCTCCGCAACTCACCAGTACACGATCGGCCTGTTCGCGCACGACACGCGGGAGCAAGCCCGCATAGACAGGGGCAAGGACGGCATACTCCGGTCCGACAAGAGTTCGCCAAGGCGCGCCTATCCCGGCTGTCGCGCCGACGTAAGGAGCGACGCATATATCTGCAGGCATATCCGGCATCCGTGGAGCCAGCGCCTGCTCCCCCAACGCATCTATGATCATCAAAGTCCGCGCCTGATGACGCAAACTGTTCAGAAGTTTCCTCCCGCCATCGATGTCCCTAAAGATGACAGGGTGAGAGAAGTCAACTACAACGGCGTCGAACGCCTCGATCCGGCCTTGCGTTATCCCTGCAGCCTGCTCGGCCAAAGCTGAGCAGGGCTGCACGATGCCATGATACCCCGCGTGCTCGATCTGCCGCAGCACACCTGCGTCACCAAAAATCAGGAACGAGGACTCTATCTCTTGGCGGCTTGCACAGTTGGCCAGGGAGAGGCAGCGACTGAGATGCCCGTAGCCAGTCTCGGCTCCGGCTATCGCGACAAAAAGCAGCCTCATACGCTCCGCTCACACTCTTGGGGCATGGCACGATGATTCGAATGCAGGCCTGCTGGCAGGCTACCGCTGAACGAAAATATGCTGCGACTTACCGCACCTTGAATAGTGGAACTAACGGTTCGCATTCCAGATGCTCCTTGACCGTTCCCTGCGCGACCGCTTTACCAATCACGCCAAAGACCTCCCGGTAGCAGGCAAGCAAAGTTTCTATGTCTTCATCGCTATGCGCATAACTCAGCGTCTGAGCCCCGATGGTGAAGATCCCCCGCTTAAACATTTCCTGCATGAACAGGGTCTTCGTTTCCCAGGAGGTAAACGGCGGCGCATCCTTGAACAGCAAAAATGACCAGCTCGGATGGCCACTGACAGACAGAAGGTGGGAGATGGCCAGATCGGAAATCAGCAGGTTCACGCCGTCGAGAAGTTTCTGTCCCCGCACCTTCAGCGTTTCGAGTACCGGTTCCCGCCGTAGCTTGCTCAGCACTGCCTTGGCCGCTGCCAGTGAAAGAGTTTCACCGCCAAACGTGCCGGAAAAGAAAATTTTCTCGACGACATCCATGTATTCAGCTCGGCCCACCAAAGCCGACAGCGGATAGCCATTGGCGATGCCTTTGCCGAAGGTCGCCAGGTCTGGCTCGACACCGAACAGTTCCTGGGCCCCTCCGGCTGACACGCGAAACCCGGTAATCGTTTCATCGAAAACCAGCAAGGCGCCATGCCTATGAGCCAGTGCTTTGACCTCCTCCAGAAATCCATTCTGGGGGAAAATCACATTCATCGGCTCCAGGATGACGGCAGCAAACTCCCCGGGGTGTTTCTCAAGAAGGTGCTGAAGAGAGGCGGCATCGTTATACGCAAATGTGTGGGTGAGCTCCTTCACTGCCCGTGGCACGCCCAGGTCGCGCGAGGTGCTACCGATATACCAGTCCTGCCATCCGTGGTAGCCACAGACTGCCACCCGCTCGCGCGCGGTATAGGCCCGGGCCACGCGGATCGAGCCAGACGTGGCATCCGTTCCATTCTTGGCAAAGCGCACCTTTTCCGCACAGGGGATCATCTCCACCAGCATCTCCGCAACTTCCATCTCAAGCCGATGCGGGAGGGAAAAGGTCACGCCATTTTCCATTTGCCTCAGAACCGCGCTATCCACGTCTGGATCGCGATAGCCCAGGGTAACGCAAGCCAGCGCATTGGCGAAATCGATGTATTCGTTGCCATCCGCATCCCAGAACCGGCTGCCCTGGGCGCGCTCTACGAAATAGGGGGACACACCGAACGGGAGCTGTGTTTTGCTTTTACTGAACGTCTGAGACCCGAGGGGGATAGTTTGCAGCGCGCGTGCCAGGAGGGCCTCTGAGTTTTTGTAACGTATAGACATCAGTAATCTCTTCTCAAAAGTTGTGTGTCGGTTTCCCTCGCCGTAATTCCAGCGGGGACAAAATGGTCTTGAGATTCAAATCGTGGGAGAGGCCGCTGGCCGGTCCAATCCAAATAATAGCGATGCAACCCTGCGCCCCTCGAATAACACGTGTGAAGGGATTCTCGCTTCCTGCATAAAGCCGGCCCTCAACAAGGCTTTCGCACAACCAACATTGCTCTCATAGCAACCGGAGGTGATCTTTTCCAACTCAAGACGATCAAACCCGTATCGAGACAATGCCGCTATCGCTTGGGACATGTACCCCTGTCCCCAGCAGTCCTTCTCGCCGATCAAAAATCCTAACTCCGCCCTACGATGATCTACCTGAACCGGACCGAGCTTGATATTCCCGATATGCCGCCGTTCCTCCTTGAGAAAAATTCCGAGCAGCAGGCTGTGAGCGCTGGCATTGACGGACTGGACAAAAGAGGCTATGTCGCTGATACTGCGCACCGGAGTGAACCGGACTTCCAGGAAACGGGTAATTTCAGGATCAGAAAGCCAAGCCAGGTAGCGGGAGCCGACATCCGATGGCTCAATCGTTTTCAGGAGAAGCTGCGGAGTTTCTATCGGCGAAGCAAGGATCATCGGTATTCCTGCCAGTAACAGTTCCTATACCACCTTGAACTGCAATCCGTAATTACTCAGGAACGCCTTGGCTCGGAGCGGATTGCTATCGGAAAAATTGAAGAGGCTCCCGCAGGCCAGCGCATTCACCCCGGTTTCAAGAAACGCCTCCTTAAGGTGGTTATACTGGCCGGAACCGCCGCAGCCAATGACCGGAACTTTTCCTGCCGAGCAAGCCAGCCGAAGCAGGGGCAGGTCAAAGCCCTCCATCGTTCCGTCTCGGTCTACCGACTGAATCAGAAACTCTCCAGCCCCGGCTGCCTCGCAGATCCTCATGTGTTCTTCGACCGGCACGGCCGCGATATCACGGCCGCAGTTCGACAGGGCGACATAACCGCCATCCGCTCCAAGCCGTGCGTCAATGCCGACCACTACCGCCTGGGAGCCGAAACGCTCTGCCACACGACTGAGAATGTGCGGATCGCAATAGGCTGCAGTATTGATCACCACCTTGTCGGCGCCATTCTGGATCAGATACGCTGCATCATCGAAACTCCTCACCCCTCCCCCAACACACAAGGGCATGAAGCAGACCTCAGATACCGCGTGCAGAAGATCGGCAAGCGGCTTTACCGAACCTCCCTTGCGATCGATATTCAGGAAAATCAGCTCATCCGCATACTGAGAGTTATAGACTGCTGAGCTTTTGACAGGATCACCGACATCGCGCCACTCGCCGAATCGCACAGTCTTGACCAACCGGCCATCCAGTAGAAGTTGAACAGGGATGATGCGACGCTTCAACATCGGCCATCCCACAAGCAGAAATTCTCGATCAACTTGAGACCGTTCGTTTGGCTCTTCTCGGGATGGAACTGAAACCCGAGCACATTACCGTGCCCCACTACAGCCGTAACCGAGCCGCCATAGTCGGTAGTGCCCAGCACGCTCTCGTCTGACTCGCAAAACATCGCGAAGGAATGCACGTAGTAAAAATCACGATTGGCCTTGATCCCTTCAAAAACCGGATGATTGCGGCGTATCTCCAGCTCGTTCCAACCCACATGCGGCACCCTCATACCGGGACCAGGCTCCAGTCTTCTGACCGTTCCCGAGATAAAACCAAGTCCTTCGCTCAGCCCACCTTCTTCCCCCATAGCAGCCAAGAGATGCATGCCCAAGCAAACACCGAGAAGAGGACGACCGCTATCCGCGAAATCGCGAATCCCTTGGCTCAGGTTGCGCACGGAAATTTCAGACATCGCGGCACCGAAGTGACCGACGCCTGGAATCACAAGATGGGTCAGGTCATCAAAAGCCGACGCTTCGGCCACCACAAGCGGATCGAATCCGCCCAGGTCAATCGCGTTTGCCATCGATCGCAGATTGCCCATGCCGATATCAAGAATACCTATCATGACCGGTCCAGCACCAACCACCAGACCGGTTTCATTTCTCGGACAGAGGAGTCTTGCGGCGGATGCCACGGTTCTCGGGAGCTTCGCGATACCACATGTCGTAATCCCACGGCTTCGGTGCATACTCGGCTCCGAAGTCCGGCTGATACGGGGGCACCACTGTCTTGGCGACAATAGCATTGAACTCTTCCTCCGTGAGCCCCAGGTACTCAAGGAAAATAACCAATGACGGCGGCTTGCGCCCCTCATAGTCGCCGATCATCCGGAGAGCCTTCTCCTTGCTAATGCGCCCGTTCCTCAGATCAAGGGTTGTCATCTGCGTGACGCGCCCATATCCGCGCTTGAGATACTTGATGTAATCGCGCACTCCCTGCATATGGCACTCGATTTTCTCGTACGGATACTCGTTCCACGGCATCCCCTCGACCTGATCGCCCTGCCAGCCAAGTTCTTTCTGGATGAGCGCCACGTTGCTCTTGACGTCCCAGGGCACGAAGGAACCGAGACATACTGAGCGATAGCGCAAACGCTTCAGCTCGCGAAGCGGCGGATAGGTGAAGGGCTTGAGGTCACGTGGATCGAACTCGAAATCCGCCGAGATCATCCCTTTCATGTCCTCTGCGGTAATCCCCAGATTAGTCGACCTGTTGAACTTGGTTTCGTCCACCTCCTCGATCTCATCGTCGCGATAGTCGTAATAGGCGGTGTATTCGGCTGATGGCTCGCCCCAGAAGAGGAGAGGAACCTGATGTTGCAGGGCAACATGCATGGGATAGGAGTAAATCCCGGTGTGGCAATGCCAACAGAAATCGCCCTTGCGGATCAAGGCTTCCAGCATGAGACGTTTCACCAGTTGCCAGTTAGGCGTGAAGCTGATCACGTCCACTCCTAAGGCCTTAAATGTGCGCTCGTTGTTTTGGCGTAACCTCTCGCGCATGAAGCCGTGGTTAAACTGCACTACCAGCGGCTTGATCTTGTATTCCTTGACCAAGTAATGAAGCGTAAACGTACTGTCCTTGCCCCCGGAAAATGGGACGATGCAATCGTAATCGTGCTTGCCCCTGTACTGCTCGATCAGCTCACCCAGCTGCTTCTTTCGGGCACCCCAGTCTATTGCCGTGTCTTTGTATTCCTTCTGGCGGCAGATGTTGCACACCCCGTTTTGGTCAAACTCGATAGTCTCGTAGGTTTCAGGAAGATTGCAGGCCGTACAGCGTTTGAGCATGGCTTATAAACCTCGCGAAAAAGAGTTCGACAGATTGCACCGTCTAGAAGCCAGTCCAAAAGCGGCGCTCATACTCGTCATGGCCACATAGACGGATTGATGATTTGCTGATCCGTAATTGCGCTTGATTCTGCCCAAGATAGATTCCCAACCCCTGGTTTTGATGCATCGATAATCTCGACAAGTTGCTGAAGCGTTTCAACACCAACAACAACCTGGTCGATATGGGGATGGTCAAGACAGAACCTGAGACAGGCCTCGCGGGGCATAAGGCCTTGCTCCCTGATATTGCGATGTAATTGCGCTTGAAGATTTCGAATGCGGTGGAAATGCTCAGGAAGGTTTTCTGCAGGGAGAAGCAACAACCCTTGGAGATATGCGCTACGGGCATGCACCTCCACCCCTTTCCTCTTGAGTTGCTTCAACAACCCTGTCTGTGCGAATCGCTGATCGTAGAGGTTGAACGGCAGCTGGACAAGATCAATGTCATAGCTTTCCAATACCCTCTCTAGCTGCGCTGGATTGTAAACGGAAACCCCTACTTTACCAACATGGCCCTGTATTTTGAGGTCCTGCAATGCCGCCCACAATCGATCGCCTCCCGCCTGTAGCAAATCATCAGCATGGTGAACCAGAAGACCATAAACCTGTTTACACTGAAGCAGCCGCAATGACTCCAGAAAGGTTAGCCTTACGAGGCCGACATCCTCGTCTCGGATAACGGATGACTTGATAGGCGTGACTTTCGTTACAATCTGAAACCCTTGCGCCGTAGCCCCTTGGCTCCCTAAACGAGCTTCGGCTTCGCCATAGGTGCATGCCGTATCCAGCAACATGACGCCATGTTGCTTCGCGACCCGCAGCATATTTCCGATTTCTGAGCCGGAGGGCAGTCCTGTGCTATTGGCAATGCCATACGCCATCCCCCATTGCACAGTGCCCAAGCCAAGCTTGGTGCAGCCGCTCATGTCAGCACCTCACGTAACGCGCCGACCACCTCGTCTTGCTGAGCCTCGCTCAATCCAGGATAGAGAGGCAGACTGATAGCTTCCATTCCATAGCGCTCAGCTTCCGGACAAAGCCCAGGGCCGAAGCCGAGATCGCGGTAGTATGGCTGCAAGTGTACCGGCATATAGTGCAGGTTCACACCAATGCCCCGATGGCGGAGGGCTTCGAATACGTCCCGCTGTGTTCTGCGAGCAGCGCCGCCGCGCAGGCGCACCGCATACAGGTGGAACGCCGAGCGGTTTCCCGGCACCACACTCGGCAGTTGCAGGGGTAAGCTGGCCAACAGACCGTCGTAGCGTCTCGCCAACACATTGCGTCGTTCGACAAAGCCATCCAGCCGCACGAGCTGGCTGACGCCCAGCGCTGCCTGCAAATCGGTCATACGATAGTTGTAGCCAAGCTCAAGTTGTTCGTAGTACCAGGGCCCGTCTGGCTCCCGCCGCATGCGGGATGGATCACGGGTTATGCCGTGACTCCGCAATGTAGCCATGCGCTCGGACAACGTATCGTCATTGGTAAGCGCCATGCCACCTTCACCGGTGGTGATGATCTTGACCGGGTGAAAGCTGAATACTGTAATGTGAGACCAACGACAGCTGCCAACCGGTTCCCCATTCCTGGAAGCACCGATAGCATGAGCTCCATCCTCCAGCACGCGAAAACCATATTCCGTAGCCAGATCCCAGATGGCCTCCTGCTCAGTAGGCTGACCAGAAAAATGCACGGGCACCAACACTTTAGGCAAACATCCGTCATTCTTCGCCCGGTCGAGCTTCTTTCTTAGCGCTGGGACACTCATATTCCAGGTATGAGGATCAATGTCGACAAAATCCACTTTACCGCCGCAATACAACGCACAGTTCGCGCTTGCCACAAAGGTATTGGGACTCGTCCACACCCAGTCGCCAGGCCCCACGCCCAGCGCGAGGCAGGCAATATGCAGTGCGCTGGTGGCGCTGTTGACGGCTACCGCATATTGCGCACGACAGTACGCGGCAACGGCCTTTTCAAACGCCGGAACGGCGGGGCCTTGCGTGAGGAAGTCGGAATGAAGGACATCCACCACCGCCTGGATGTCGGATTCGGAAATGTCTTGACGTCCGTAGGGAATCATCATCTTCAGAACTTGCCGACCTTGTCGCGGCTCTGCGCTATCCAGTCACGCAGAGTGTCGACGCTCATCCAGTCCGTATTGTTGTTCGAACAGTAGATAAAGTCCGGCGAAACCTTTACTCCGCCGTTGATACGCGCAGGATCTTCACTCCACTTATAGATCGCCGGCAATATCTTGTAGTGATCCGGGTATTCGTATGTGTATAGCGCATCCTCGATACCGATCATCTGCTCGTGAAGCTTTTCACCAGGCCTGATACCGATAACGTCATGGCGTGCGTCGGGTGCTACGGCACGGGCAATGTCGGTGATCTTCATGGATGGTATCTTTTTCACATAAATCTCGCCTCCGACTATGTCCTCAAAGGCATGCCAGACGAGATCCACCCCCTGCTCGAGCGTGATCATAAAGCGGGTCATGCGCTCATCAGTGATCGGCAATATTCCCTTGCCAGCGGCAGAGAGAAAAAACGGAATCACCGAACCACGCGAACCCATCACATTGCCATAACGAACCACTCCAAATCGTGTGTCATGATGGCCAGCGTAGGAGTTGCCTGCGACAAACAGCTTGTCGGCTGTGAGCTTTGTTGCGCCATAGAGGTTGGCAGGGCTACTCGCTTTGTCGGTCGACAGTGCCACGACTCGCTTCACCTTCCGATCGATACAGGCGTCGATCAGGTTCATCGCACCCAACACGTTCGTCTTCACACACTCAAAGGGGTTGTACTCGGCCGTCGGCACAATCTTGGTCGCAGCGGCATGGACCACATACTCAATCCCGTCGAGCGCACGAATGAGACGGTCCTTGTCTCGTACATCCCCGATGAAAAAACGCACGCGATCGTCGTTCCCGAACAGCTTGGCCATCTCCCACTGCTTCATTTCATCGCGTGAGAAAATTACCAATCGGCGAGGATTGTATTTGGCTAGCGTCATAGGCACAAAAGCATGCCCAAAGGAACCGGTGCCGCCAGTAATGAGGATGGAAGCGTTTGTTAACATAGTGTCAATCCCTCTGATCGATTGCTCTGGGTGTGGCTCATTAGATCGACGATACAACTCTCTTGCTTGTAAGCATATCCTTCGGCGATCCCTCTGCCACCACCCTGCCCTGCTCCAATCGGTACAGCCGTTCACAGCACTCGACGGTGGAAAGGCGATGCGCGACGATTAAAATAGTGAGATCGCGGCTCAGCCCTTCGATGGCATCCATCACCGACTGTTCAGTGGCATTATCGAGGGCACTGGTGGCTTCGTCGAACACAAGCACGCTGGCCTGTTTGTAGAGGGCACGGGCTATACCGATCCGTTGACGCTGACCTCCGGACAGGCGGATGCCCCGTTCCCCCACGAACGCCTCATAGCCCTCGGGGCGACTTTCGATGAAGTCGGCGATCTGGGCATGACGTGCAGCTTGTCGCACCCGTTCCAGGTCAATCGCATCACGCGGAACACCGAAGGCAATGTTCTCGGCCAAGGTAGCATCGGCCAGAAAAATGCTTTGTGGTACGTGAGCGATAGTTCGTTGCCAGGCTCTAAACCGACTGCCGCTGATAGGCTGATCATCTATCAGAATTTCGCCCTCGGTCGGCATCAATAATCCCATTAGAAGATCCAGCGTCGTGCTCTTGCCGCTGCCAGTGCTGCCGACAAAACCGACTCGACCGCCTTTAGGAATGGAAAGATTAATGCCATCTAGCACCCACGGGCCTGCGCTGGCGTAGCGAAACCGTACAGCATTAAAGCGAATGGCGACCTGAAAGGACAACGGGGCAGGAGCGGGTAGTAATGCCTCGGCTGGCAATGGCTGATCGAGCAATTCCAGCGTATCAGCCAACGCAGCTTGATTGCCGGCTATGCTCGCCCAAGCGCCATAGCCCATCTGGAGAGCCGGGAGCAGGCGCTGTGCGCCGAGTGCCAACGCACCGAGCACAGGCAACGCTGCAGTGATACCGCCAACCTGCCTACTGAGGCCATAGGCGAGAGCGACGATCAGTGAAATCCCTAGCGCTTCCATGGCAAAACGGGGGCTTCCGGCAATAAAGGAGTTATTACCCTGTGCGCGCCGCAATGAGTAATCGGCTCGACTATAGATATCGCAATAAATCGGCTGAGTCCCATCAAGCAACACATCTCGTATACCACCCAAACCCTCTTGCAAGGCTTTGATCACCTGCGTTTGTTCGGATGCGACTCGCCGGCTATTCCAGTGCAAACGGCGGCGGGTCATCCAGGTGATCAGCCCATAACTCGCGCCAAAACTGATGGCTGCGACCAAGGCAGCGATCGGATCGATAGCAATTAAGGCGAACATGACGGCGACCAGCAACAGCATGGAACTCACAAGTGTCAGCAATGGCAGTAGCACTCCGAACACCGTGCCGTTCACTTTATTGGTGATGCCGCTGATCACCTCACTGCTATTACGGGCCACATGCACCGGATACGGCTGATAGAGGGTACGTCGATACACCTCGACACTCAGGTCTGCGCCGCTGGCAAAAATGAGCCGCGTACTCACCCACAACAACAGCATACGAATCCCTGCAGCCAAGACTATAGCCACGACAAATATAACTGTGAGGGGTAATACCAATTGGTGGGCTGAGATAATGCCCAAGGCCGGAGCGATATCAACAACGACAGGGTTATGAAGCACCCGATCAGGGGCTGTAAGTATACCAATGAACGGCACCACCGCTCCCAAACTCATAACTTCCGCAACCGCGCTGAGCACCATCAACCCCGTCAACAACCAAAACTGGTATTGACGACGTTGACTCAGGTGGCCCCAGAGACGGGCTAGCAAAACTGGAGTGGCGTTGGAAGTGCTCATAGACGAGACTCTGCTTTAGATTCAGACGGGACAGAAATAGACAACCCAACCAAAACCCAAAACTGTATCGCCATTGTCCCTATCCACATGTGGTCGAATATGTTTCGAACAAACACACCCACGACCATAACCGTGAGTATCATGGGCCAAATAGCCAGAGCACTCCCCTTCATGCTCTGAGCGCGATGAAGCCCCGTTCGCATGGCCTCAACCATCACCCAAAGATAGGCCAACCCCGCCGGGATCCCTGCGCCCACTGCAAAATCGAGAAATGTATTGTGTACGCCTCTGGCCATCGGCGGCCCGCCGTCATCTGACGGCGAGAGATTCATATCCGCCTGTGCAACTTGATAAAAACTACTCTTCCCAAAACCAATCCCAACCAGGGGATGTTCCCACAATTGCTCCAACCCTAGTTGCCAAACCATTACACGCGACTTGACGTTCCAGAGCGTCAGCTTTGAGTTACTCGGCATAAATTGGACAGGATGAATGGCATTGATACCAATCAGTATCCCGTTAACAAGGATAGCCGTGAGCGCGAATCCGACAACCCACTTCACGAAAGATTGTCTCCTCACAATATAGACCAGTGCTGCCGCTTCACAAAACATAGCCAATAGCCCCGCTCTCGAAAAGGTCAGCACCTGACAGAGCAAGGCAAGCAGTGAAACTCCTGCACCGATGATAGCCTGAAGTTGGCTCTTGGCCATAAGAGCCAACGCAGCACTCAATGGCACGACCGTCACCAAATAGGTTGTAAGCCACACTTCACTCGAAAGCACCGAAGCGATCAGCTTCGGCGTTGCGTCATACTGCACGATGCCATACAGGCTGACCAATCCAAGTTCACCAAGCATCATAGCCGCAAGGCGAAAGCGGTGTTTATCCTGGCGAAAAAACTCGACGATCACATAGAAAACCATTACTTGCTGAATCAACTTTGCAAATTCCTGCGCGCTATAGCTTATCGATGCCGCGAATGGAAGGCTGATGGCAATACATAGAACCAACGCCAACAGTGGTAGGTCTAACGGTGTTTTTGAAATGAACAGCCTGCGGTTTACCGCACACCACAACACCATCAACACCACCAGGATAATGAATCCAATTCTTTCCAAAAAAAACAACTTCTCAAATGGAAGTGAAAAACAGTACAGGAATAGCAACCCTCGAATAATGCGATCCAAATTTGGAGAGTTCGTTTCAGAGAGATCCGACATGGGAAAATTGACCATGAACAACTAGTTATAGGTACAGGACTACCACCCTCAGGAGAAGCTCTTGTTAGCTGTTTTCGCTAACGTAGAGCCCACATCAAAATTTATCTACCGGGACAATATCTCGAGCCTTTAAATTCTGTGCAGCCTCGGCAAAACCTCGCAACTGCTTATTGTTGTCTTTCTCCAGCACGACGAGGATGCGAAAGGCGAAGTATCGACTCAATGCGCCCAAGAGACGTTCAAGAGCTAGGAAGGGACGTGCCATCCACATAGGCATCAAAGAAGGATGGTCAAATCCTCCGCTGAGTGGATAGGCGAAGAAAGCCAATCGATGGTGCCTGAGCTTGTTCAAGCTTGGATACAACTCGTGAAACCGCCTGCTCGATCGTTCAAATAGAATCGTCGCAATGGCCTGATTCGCGTCAAATGGTTTTCGTCCAGACTTCATAGGGCTCAATGTAAGAGGCTCTTGACTGAAATCCACCGGCTCAGGATGCAGGAAATGGTAGACCGGCCAAGAGCAGAGCGAAATATATGGGTCCATGATAATGACGCGACCGCCAGGCCGCAGTACTCGGAGTGCCTCATCGAAGAAGTACCGAACGTTTTCAAGATGGTGCAGGGTGTCAAAAAGCACGATATTGGCAAAACTGCCGTTTACGAAAGGGAGCTGCTGCGCATCCACGACCGCATCTAACCATGGCAAGATAACGATATCGGTACAGACCACAGACGGCACACATTCCTTGAGATTCCCGGTCCCACCACCGACTTCGAGCGTTCGCCCAGGTTGAAGCCATCCGGCGATCTCTCGATACCATTCCCCGTAGAGCATCCGGAGCACGGGCTTCTCCTGCCAGACCATCTGGTGTCGCCGTAAAATCTCATCGGACATTACACAGCCTTCAGCCGGAAGAAACCATACACCGTCATCTTCAGCAGGAGCCACCCATGCGTGAAGCGATGGATATTGGTGGTCCCATAGGTTCGCTCCTGGTAACGGATGGGCACTTCGAGAATCTTGAGATTGAGCTTGGACGCCCCGAACAGCAGATCGAAATCACCGAAGGGATCGAATTCGCCGAAATATGATCGATTCGCGACAATGCGTTCATAGTCTCTTCGGAACAATACCTTCGTTCCACAAAGTGTGTCCTTGATCCGCTCACCGAGTAACCAGGAAAACGCCATGCTGAAAAACTTATTCCCCAACAGATTCAGATAGCGCATGGCTTCATGTTCCATCGGATAGACCAGCCGGCTTCCATTGATGAACTCCCCCTTGCCGCTCGTAATCGCCTCATAGAATTTAGGGAGGTCTTCTGGAGGCATCGTGAGATCTGCATCGAGAATCATGAGAATGTCCCCTGTGGCATGCGTAAAGCCCTTGCGCACGGCATCGCCTTTGCCCTTTCCATCTTGCACGAGCAACGTGATGTCTTTCTCAGGATATTGCGCGATCACCCGCTGAATCTCATCGGGAGTTCCATCCGTCGAATGGCCATCGACGAAGATAATCTCTTGGTGACGGCCAAAAGAAGGAAGGCGCGCGATTGCCGCCTCGATGTTTCCCTTTTCATTACGACAGGGAATGACAACCGTCACCGTCTGAAATTCATGGGTGGACGTGGTGCGCATCCGGGCTACCATATAGTGACAGAGGCACAGATGAGTCAGTCCTGGAAGATAGGCCAGGAGCCGGTTCACGATGCTCGAAAGAATCGGGATGCCCAGAGGCATCAACAGACGCCGTTCCGCCTTCACGACCTCAAAATCGGCCAGCCGGAGAAGATTTCTGATATCCGCTGGCGAAAGCCAGTTCTGCTCCTCTTGCGGCATTTTCAGGCCCACCAGTTCCAAGAGTCTTAGGGCAGGCTCCCATAAGAAATTGTAGTAGGCCACGACAATACGGGTTGTGGGCGTGCAACAACGGCGGAGCTGCTTCAGCGTCGCCTCAACATCGAGCAGATGCCCAACGAGATCGGCGAGCAGAATGACATCGAAGGTCTCATCGAGTGCCAGCGCTTCTCCATCTCCGACCAGAAATTCCAATTCAGGATGGCGCCTGGAGGCTTCCCTGACCATGGCCTCACTGAGATCAATACCTAATCCCCGCCGTGGCTTGAGCGCCGCAAGCTGGTCACCCAACCCACATCCAATTTCCAACACCCGCAGGCCCGCCGGTATCAAAAACCGGAGGTAGCGTCGCTGATCGTTGTAATAGCAGGATGCCCGCCGTTGCCACGATTCTCGTTCCGACGCTAACCGGTCGAATCGATCCCGAATGGCCTGCTTCTTGAGCATCGCTCTCTGGCCGAGAGACGGTGAATGGGAAAGCTGCGGGGATACAGCGGCTGGGTTCATCATGGAACGGCTAAATGTCGCGAAAGGAGAAGACGATCGTGGAACAGACGGCTAGGCCGGCACCACATCGTTCACATCGATCTCCACCGCCGCAGCTTGCTGAATGAGGCGCACCCCCAGCACCAAGCGATGGTGTTTTTCTTTGCGCAAGAGAATCCCGCGAATCCCTTGCAACGGACCTCGAATGACCTCCACCTGTATGCCTTCGTGCAGATACGGATGCGAATCGTACGGCAACACACTGGTCATCAAGGTCCGAAGTGCCGAAATCTCCTCGTCCTCGATCGGCTCCGGGCAGTGGCTGGCTCCAACAATATCGACCACACCGATCGTCTTCAGCACCGGCAGCTTTTGCTCCGATGCAAAACGGACGAAGCAGTATCCAGAAAAGAGAGGAACCTCGACCTCTTTTTTCCGATCCTTCCATTGGCTCAGTCGCTTGACCGTCGGCAATAACGGCTCAATCCCTTGAGTCGCAAGCTGGTCCCGTACGATCTTTTCATGGCGCGACCGCGTCCGAAGGGCGTACCAGCGCAACGGATGGTCTGTCTGGTCTGTCTGGTCCATCTGGTCTGCTTGGCTCGTGTTCTAAGATACTTAATGAAACCGGAAACGATCCTGCCAGTTTTTCCCGCTTGCGCATAGATTGAGTCGAACATCTCTTTGGAAAGATATCCCTGATCTACGGCCACATAGAGATGGCTCTGAACTTCGGCCGCAGATGCCAATGCCACAAATCAGAACTGAACAAACTCCTTGTCGGAATGCCGAGCGAACCCTTCTGCGATATTGGCCATGACGGAAATAGCCGCTCCCTGAATTTGCCCACAAAGACGAAAGTCCTTTTGCCAATTCTGACTCAGGCCTATCGCTTCATAGATCTGCCGTGTCAGCTGCCTGGCTTCTTTCCAACAATCGAGGTCCTCAAATCTGGAGAGCTTCATCGATCTGGTCTGTCCTGTCTATTCGGTCTATCTAGTCTATCTCGTCTATCTGGTCGAAGAGGTCCATTCTGTCTTTCTAGTCAACTAACCGGACAGACCAGACAGACCAAATAGACCAGATAGACCAGATAGACCAATTTGGCACAGCTCCGCCCTTTCACTTACAGATCCAGATCGCACGTACCGCACACATGTCCGCCGCGCACGAACGCGGCCCGGGCTTACACCCGCAGGCCGAGGTTCAATACCTTGTCTCGAAGCACGCCCGACTGAACTAACTGCTCTTCACAGGCTGACGCATGCTCGAGATCCGTAATCAAGACCCAATCAAATTGCCATCGACTCACCTGGTCAGGTGAAGAAACGGGACAAGACAGAAACGACTCACGCGCGCTTCCGTCAATGAATCCCACACAATCGATATTCATCTCTCGAAGCGACAGATAAGCCAATTCGGCTAATTCAGTCGTTCCGTAGATCACCACCCGCTGACCATGCGAGCCGTCGAGCCTGAACATCATCTCTTTAAGCCGGGCACGCATGTCCCGGTAATACGAGAGCGAGTGCTGCATATAGAGATAGGTCAGCCGAGACTTTTCTGCGAGTCCTTGCGGGGTCAACAGATACTGAATGCGGTTGCGAGGGATGGTGGTGATCTTGATGCAGCCCTTGCGAGCGAGACGCTTGAGATACAGGTTCGTCAGGCCAAGCGCTACACCAAGTTTCGTCGAGAGTGATCGCTGCGTGACGCCGGCGTCGCGCTCGACTTCTGAGAGCAAAAGGAGATCCCGTTGACCTTGTACGTTCATAAGCACAACCCCAACAGAGCGTTGCGTTCACGATATGAACATACAAGCCATTGTGAGTCAAGAGAAATTATCGCACTGCGGCCCACGGAGGGTCGTGGGTGAAACTAGCGATGCGAACATCCATTCAGTTGATTCTGCCGCTATAGGGAAGGGAATGCGATTGCACGAGCGGCACATTGGCAGGTGGAATCTATGGGCGATTCGAATGGGCAGCGGTCATACGTCAAACACCCGATCATCATCTTATCCATCACATTTCTCGATCAGCATATGCCCATAGCGAAATCGTTCGTACCGCTTGATCCATTTATTCCTGAGATCGGTCCAACGCCGCGCAGCCCAATTGCCACGCACGGTTCGATTCCACTTCTTTTTAAAATGGGCAAGATTCTCGGCGGGGTACACCTTGGTCTCGGATCGCTTAATGGCATCCTGCGTCACCATGCTGAAATGATGAATGAGCACCGATCCCGTCATGCCGACCGAAAACCCTGCTGCCTGCGCGCGCCAATAGAAATCGATATCTTCGCATCCTCCATAGGCAAAGGCCTCGTCGAACAAACCGACACGATCAAATACCTCACGTTTGATTACCAGACAGGCCCCATATAACTCTGCCCGCGTGGCGTCCTTGCATGATCGTGTAAACTCAATGGCATAGGCGTTCAAATCGTAATTCAGGTGCCCCTCGCGTGCCGCAGGGCTAACAATCCCGTGATCCGCCTGCTCCATAAATTCCAGCAGGCCTTTGATCCAGCCCTTCGTCACAACTATATCGTTGTTCAGAATACCGACAACCTCGCCGTGGCTAGCGCGCACGCCCTGATTCCACGCCTTGGCGCAGCCGAGGTTCTGCTGGTTCGTGATCACCGTCGCCTTTACGTCGCGCAGGAACTCCCGCGTCCCATCGGTCGATGCGTTGTCCACGATGATGAGTTGATAGGGTTGCTCCGTGCAGCGCGCGATGGATTCGAGACATTGCCTCGTATAGTCCAACTGGTTATACACGGGAATGACAAGACTAATTTTCTTCATCGCGTTCCCTACAAAGCATTCCGGCATATCTCCAAGAACTGCGCGGCGCGCGGTTCACAGGCATGAAATTTCAGCAGATGGGTATGCCCAGCACCGGCAATGGCTTCCCGCTCGGCATCGTGGGAGGCATAGTACCGGACTAACTCCTGTAAATCACTCAAATCGGGTCGGCAAAAAACGGCATGTGCACGCTGCTCGTAGTTATGCGGAATCACAATGTCCGGTTTCTCGGATAGCAGAAAGGTTCCACTGGCGACGATCTCCCAATAGCGCAACGTATCGAACCCTCCTCCTCGTATCGAGACGGCCACCTTCGACCTCGCCAGGACGCGATAATAGTCCTCCGGCGAAAGTTTTCGTCGCTGGATTTCTTCCGACACCGTAGCAGGATCTCTGATCTTGGCAATCAATCGCTTCAGGGTTGTCGCTTCGAGCTTATAGGCCTTATCCGTCGCCGCCGCATACAATCCTGCCGCCACCGTCAGCCCCTCTTGCGCCAGCGGTTCGAGGAGGGCCATGGCTTGCGCTCGTTTTTGGTGCGAGGCAATGCCATAGAACGACACGTCGATATCCTTCGTGCAGCCATGATGCCGGGAAATAGCATCGGGCACCACACACATCGTGAGCGGGTGGGTCCGCTCGAACAATCGGCGATTGAAATGGAAGGCCCTGGCACAATCCACAAAACGCCCCACCTTCGACGTCGAAGTCCAACGGTACTCGCGCTTGAAATACGCCGCAAGCTGGAATCGCGCATCTACTTCATGTCGAATACGCGAATCATCCGAGCCGTCAATGTAGACGATGGGCGGGAGCGGAACCGCTTGGCTCAGCCGCTCAAGATTGGCGAGACAGTCAGACCGGTGCGAGGCAACACAGACCAGATCGAACGCCTTGTCCCGCAACAAATCGCAAATATCGGTGTCCGAATACCCGAGGTCTGGAACTTGCGGAAGGAACCACCGCTTATCTTCACGTCTGTGAAAAATGTTCTTGGAAGGGAAATCAACCACCTGTTCCTGGCCCAATACCCTCACGAGACCGATATACAACGGATCGGAAACCAGATCCTGGAGTTGATCAACGACAAATAGAATCTTCATGTCTTAGGATGGTTTTTCAGCCATCGCCTTGAGTTCTCCTCCATATCCCAGATGCCCAAGGACGAGACAGCCCACTCCCGCCACATGGCGCAACACACTGCCATGTTTCCGTTGACTCTTTGCGACGTAGTGAAAATAACAATCTGCGCTCCCCAGGAAAGACGACTTACTGGTGCTGGTCGTTGTCTTCACGGCCTGAAAGCCTGCCAATTCAAGGAGTCTCGCACTTGAGCGCCGATCGAAATGAAACAAGTGCCGTGGAGGATCCCAGGCGACCCACCAATCGCCGAACAATGCCGCTTCGGCACTCCCTGCGTTCGGGAGAAAAAGCAGCACCCTGCCTCCCGGCTTCAAGATTCGCCGGGCCTCTTGAAGGGTGGCAACCGGATCAAACACATGCTCCAACGAATGACTGAAGTTCACGACATCGAAATAATTGCTTTCAAATCCTGCCGTCAAGAGGTCGCCCTCCTTCACGTTCAATCCGACGCTCTGCGCCCGGCTGACGGCGACCGGGCTGAAATCCACCCCGTACACATCCCAGCCCTGCCCGCGAAGCTCTTGGAGCAGTCGCCCCGGGCCGCACCCGACGTCTAACAATCGCCCCTGGCCTTTGAACGGAAGAATATCGCGTCCAGCAAATCGCAAATGCCAATATTCAGGGTAGAGCGCGATACGCCTGAGCAGCCGGACCACCCAACTGCGGCTCGTGCCTGGATACCCGTAAAACTCTTCCCGAATCCCCTTCTTCATCACTTTCGACAACCGCTTAAACACGCGATCCACCTTCGTCCGACTGGAGAGTTCGGCCGGGGGATAATACTCCGATGGGTAATAGGCCTTGATCTCCTCTCGGGTCGGTCGCGGATTCAGATACGTGAACCCACAGGGACAGGTGATCAGCGTGAAGGTCTCATCCTTGACGTCAGCATTGCATGCACCGGTGGACGGGATGACTCGCGCCGTTCCACCAGTGGATCCACAGAGAATACAGGCAACCGTTTCCATCGTGTATGCGTCCTTCGTCAATCAGCGGCAGGCGGATTCGGATGTTCCGCTGCGGCGACCCAGTGGAATCAACCGTTGAATCCTGGCGAGCACCTCGCCAAGATCGATCTGTTTCATGCAATTCTCTTCTTCCCGCATGCAGGTTGGATGAAAACATGCGCGGCAATCAAGCCCCTTGTAAATGACCTCTGCCGGTCCGCCACGCGGTCCCCATTCATCGGGATTCGAGGGACCGAATAATGCCACCATCGGTGTGCCCACCGCTGCGGCAATATGCATGGCTCCGCTATCGTTTCCGACAAATAGCGCCGCGCGTTGTGCGATCGCAGCAAATTCCTTGAGCGTCGCCTGGCCCGCCATACTGATCGGACGGCTTTTTGCCGCGGCCTGAATGCGTTGTGCCAATGCCTCGTCTTCCCGACCGCCACCGATGAGGACCTGACAGCCATAGTCGTTCGCAAGGCGATCGGCGAGTTCGGCAAATCGTTCATGCGGCCAGGCCTTGAACCAATAACGGGCGGCAGGCTGAAGAACGACGATCGGTTGATCTCGTCTCACACCGAGCCGGCCAAGCAATTGGTCTGCATGCGCAACATCCTCTCCGGTCAGGCATAATCTGGGAGGCTCCTGGCTTGCGTGAAGACCCAACGGTTTCAACGATGCCACGTCCCGGTCAATCCGATGCTGTACACCTGGCCCGGGCAGGACCACCTGCGTATAACACCGCCCGCGCCAACGATGCTCGTCGTTGAATCCAATGCGAACCGGCGCCCCGCTGATCCAACTCAAAAACGCAGACCGGTCTCCATCCGTCAAATCGATGACCGTGTCGAATCGCCGACGACGCAGCCCGACGATAAGCCGCCATTGTGCCGACAGCGATCCTTTGTCGAGGACCATGATCTCGTCCAGGTCCTGGTTGCCGGACAACAGGCCTTCGGTCCCGCGATTCACCATCATCGTGACCCGGACGTCCGGTCTTGCCGCTTTGATCGCACGCACAGTCGGCGTCGCCAATAAGACGTCACCGATGTAGCGCAGCTTGATGATCAGGACGTTTGTCATGGGAAAAGAGCTGATAGCGTATGGCCGATAGAAAGAAATAGGAACTGATTGCTCATGGCCCCTAGCTTTTCCCTTCGCACAATTCCCGGTACAGCGCGACGGTCTTGGCCCCAGCCTGCTCCCAGGAATACTGCTTGGCACGCTCGAATCCTTTGGCCCTCAATGTGGCTCGAAGCGACTCATCCTCCAGCACACGGATCATGGCCTCTCCAAGCGCCCGAGGATCCTGAGGGTCTGCCAACACCGCCGCATCGCCCGCGACTTCTGCCAGCGCGGTCGAATTGGACGTGAGCACCGGCGCCCCACAGGCCATCGCTTCTAACACCGGCATCCCAAACCCTTCGTAGAGCGACGGAAACACAAACAGGTCGGCAGAAGAATACAACAACTGCAGATCGCTCGTGGACAGCCGCCCTGGACAGAGCGCCTTTTCCTGCAAGCTGCGCCGTCGAGCCGTCTCTTCATAGTTCCCGAACGGATGGATGGGCGAGCCGACCAGGACCAACATTCTCGCCCCCAGCTTTCTCCGCACCATCTCAGCGCCTTCAAGAAACGTCTGATGATTCTTACGCGGGTCCGCTCCTCCGATAAATAAGACAAAACGATCAGCCTTCAGACCGATCCGTTTCCGCAACTCCGCCATCGCCTGCTCATCCCGACGTGGCACAAAATCATCCGACACGCCGTTGGGAATCACCCTGATATGCTCGCGCTTCAACCCATAAAGCTCCACGAGTTCTCTCGCGGAAAACTCGGACACCGTGATCGTTTTTCTGGCTCGCAACGCCGTTTGCCTTGTCTTGAACGACGACGGCCATTGCCCCAACATCTTCTTCGAGAACTCAGGGTGGCGATCCAACCAGAGATCGTGAATGGTCACGACTCCGCCAAATCGCCCGACTGCCTGCATCCGAAAATTGGTCCCATGGTACAAATCCAATTGATCGGACGAGCCCCGCTTTCCCATCCCCCAACGGCTCGAGTTCACCCACTGAAGCCGCTCAACGCCAGGCCATGCAGCCAACGAATCAGGCTGCTCGGCGCCTGGTTTGGCGTAGGCCACAAAATCGAGGCCTTCTTGCCGTGCCAACATCGTACGAAGCAAGTGGTAGCTGTGCCACCCAACCCCGCCCATATCACCCACCATCGGATTGGCATCAAAACCGATTCTCATGCTCGCCCCTTCTCACGGGATACTGAAAAAGTCCACCAGCGTCGTTCTCGCATCGTTCAGGGCCTCAACGTACCCCCAAGGGTACGCCTCGGCCCTTCGCTCGCTGCGGCCTTGCTGGATGGCCATTTTGAGTATCCCGTGCGTCACGCTTTCAAACGTCCTACCCATGTGAACCCCAAAAGCCCTAGATTACGCCAGAACGTTCCTACTGCTTTCTAGACACCCAATACTTCACCGTAGAATTGCTCCATCTGCAGAACGGACGCATCGAGGCTAAATCGCTCTTGCGCACGCGCCATTCCGTTTTGGCCCATCTGTTCTCGGCGAGCTCGATCTTTTAGGAGCGACACTACTGTTGTAGCCAACGATTCGACATCTCCAGGAGGAACAAGTAGGCCCGTCTCTCCCTGTGCCACGACTTCTGGAAGCCCTCCTGTCGTGGTCGCAACCACGGCTTTCCCCATGGCCATCGCTTCGACCACCGCAATCCCAAATCCCTCCATGAGTGCCGGGTGCACATACAGATCGAGGCAGGCCAGGATGGGCTGAACCGGGTCTTGAAAGCCAACGATGTGTACGCGGTCGGCAATCGTCAACTCCTGTGCGAGCCCCATCAATCGGTCAGCATACCCGCTATCGTCACTGCCCACGATCACGTAATGCATCGTGGGTATCGCACGGACAATCGCCGGAAGGGCTCGAAGCATGACCTCATAGCCTTTTCGTGGGAACAGATTAGCGACAGTGCCGAGCAGAACCGCTCCCTCCGGAACCCCGATCACCCGACGTATCGACTGATCGTCTCGCGCGAGTGGTTTCTCCAAGAGATCGATGCCGCTGTATATCGTCCGCACCTTACCAGCCGACACCCCGCCGGCGATCAGCGACTGTTCAACCTGCCGTGAGATGGCGATGACGGCTTCAACTCGATCAAGCTGATACCGTCGCACCTTCGCCGGCTCGATCTCCTGCCGCACATGCGCCACGATCGGCAGGGGCTTCGAGAGACCGCGTACCGCCCTCACAGTATGGGGCACCCACCAGATATCGTTCACATGGATCATGGCGGGATCGAGCTGATGCACGAGAACCTCAAGCCGCCGAACTGCCGATCGGCGATGAAAGAATGAACGGAGCTTTCGCCAGGGAGGGAGGCTGAGCGCATGAGTGGGAACTCCAATCGCATGGAGCTGATTGTGAAAGGGACCTGTCCCTGGACAGACCACATGCGGTTCCCACTGTTGTCGATCGAGCGTCTTCAGCAAGGCCAGCAGATCGCGCTCCGCCCCTCCGATGGCTTCAACCCCATGCACGTACAGAATTCTCGTGGCCACTACCTGGCATCCGGGTGAGAGGCCGCTGGCCTGGTAACATCCCACAGCTTGGCATACTTCACAAAGGTATACATGCTGGCGAACACACAGACAATGAGTCCGCGCACCCCGTCGCGGAATCCATTTCTCAAGACATAGGTTTTGAGGAACACCACCAAGGGACGAAAGACCAGGTCGCTCCAGCGAACCGCCCTAACCTTCTTGGCCTTTTCCTGTGCCGCCAGTGTCGTATAAAGCCCGAACTTCTTGAAGTGATCCTGAATGCGCCGCTCCGTGTAATGATCGAGGTGCCCGGCCAATGTCCCGATCTCCCCATCGACAAGAAGATTTTCATGTACCGCGACATCGTTATACTGGGCCAGCCCACGCCGAAACAGGCGCACTTGATAATCGGGGTAGACGCCGCCCCCTCGCACCCAGGCCCCATAGAAGAAGTTCCGTCTGGGAATCCGATAGGCCACGGGTGCGCCGGGTGTCCATCGATTCACACAAGCCGTGATCTCTCCGCGTAGTTCCTCGGTGACCCGTTCATCCGCATCGAGAATCACAATCCAATCTGCCGACGCCTGCGCCATCCCGAAATTTTTCTGCAGACCGAAACCGGGCCAGGGACGGACAGAGACCTCTGCTCCACTGGCACGGGCTAACTCGACAGTCCGATCGCGGCTTTCCGCATCGACCACGATGATGGCATCCACCCAGCGAACCGACGCCAGGCAATCGGCAATATTCCGTTCCTCATTCTTCGTGATGACCACACATGCCACTGTTGGCCTATTCACGGCTATCACGAAGCACCCCTCCTGGCATCCCGTAATAGCTGAGTCTATCCACGGAACCCCCGGCGAGCCACTTCCCGGTAGAAGGTCCAATTGAGCCACCGGCTCCGCCTCGGGGCCCATCGCTTGGCTGCCCCAATGCGTGCCCTCATGACGAGCGGATGCGACCCACCGAACTCCTTCAACATGGCATAGTCCTCGAACTGAAAGCTGTCGTGCGCCAGTTGCTTGGCCTCTGCGGCAGGAACCTGGCCCCCATGATAGACGGTCACTTGCTCCCGTTTTTTCTCCGTCATCGTTTGAGGGTCCTTCACCCACCCATAGTGAAAAACGCGCCCGCCCGATGGGGCAATCCATTCCTTCGGTCCGCTCTGGAGGTACTGCTGTGTCGCCTTGAGATGGAATCCCACCGCGTCACCACAGGATTCGACCTCACCATTGTTCCGGATGATCCGCACGGCCTTGTGGTAGAACCAGGGGTTCGTCGTCCAATAGTCCGCGATAAAATGCAGATACCGGAACAAGAGCCCTTTCACATTGGGATTACCGAGTTGACGGCGCATCGCTTCTTGGATGGCAGGCAAGTCGTCCTCGTGGACGATTTCGTCGGCTTGGATGTAAAACGCCCAATCCCCGGTACAATGTGACAACGCAATGTTGGTCTGTTGGGCATAGATCAGTCCATCTTTTCGCAGCGTCTCATCCCAAACCGACTCCACGATCTTGATCTTCGGATCGCCGATCGAGCGAATCAGTTCCATCGTGCCATCCTCGCAGCGCCCGACGTTCACAATGAACTCATCGACGATTGGCAGGACTGAACGGATGGACTCCACGACCGGATAGTCGTACCTGACCACGTTCCGCACAAATGTAAATCCGCTGACCTTCATAGTGTCTTGTCTGTTCGGTCTATCTGGTCTATCGAGTCCATCTGGTCTATTCGGTCTGTCTGGTCTATCGAATATCAAAGCTTTCCATCTTAATGACCGAACAGATCGAATAGACCAGACAGACTAGACAGACATCTTGTCCTTCGAGAGTTCCCAGAATTTCGCATACTTCATGAAGGTGTAATAGGCATAGAGTCCGGAAAGAATCAAGCCTGGCATCCCGTCGAGGAAACCCACACGCTGCACATACATCTTGAGAAACGCTCCGAGCGGATGGGTGATCAGTTGATGAGAAGAAAACCGCTTCCCCCGCTCCACCATGCGGCGGGCCATCAAATCCGAATAGCGATCCTGCTTCGCGACATAGTGATCGATGTCGCGAAAGGGGTATTGCAACGCGGGGCTCTTGAGATGCCCGACCGGCCCATCACAATCGAAACTCTCATGGACTAATTCTTCGCGATACCGGAACCGTGCCTTTCGAAACAGCTGCGGTTGCCGATAATCGGGATACCAGCCGCAATGTTTGATCCACCGGCCCAGGAAGTAATTTTTTCGCGGGACGAAGTAGGCATCCGCCTCCGGCCCGCGGTCAAGCAACAGCCGGATCTCCTCCTTGAGCTCAGGCGTCATCCGCTCATCGCTATCCAAACTGAAGACCCACTCATGGGTCGTAAGGGCGACGGCCTGATTACGCAGGTCGCCGAAACCTTTGAAATCGACTTGATAGACCTTCTCCGTAAACTCACGGCTGATCACAGCGGTCCGATCCGTACTATGAGAATCCACGACGATCAACTCATCACCCCAGCCTGCCACAGACTCCAGGCAGGCCCTCATATTGGGTTCGTCGTTATAGGCGATGACATAGACGGACAATTTAGACATGCACAACCCGTAACGAAGCCGGCTGCTTCGTGACCCCCAGCACATGCTCCGCAACCGTTTCCACCGTCAGCCGATCGAGGCAATCCCAGTAGGGACAGGCTTCATAGATACATTTTTCACACGTCGGTACATCGGGGCGCAACACCACTCCCTTGCCGAGAGGCTGCCAGCGAGTTGGAAGATTATTCCTCCGCGGATCGAACAGACTGACGTTCGGCACGCCGAACGCCGCGGCGATATGTGCCGGGCCAGTAGCGCCTGAGACTACCGCGTGACCTGCCGCGATCACGGCCATCAACTCACGTACCGATAACTGTCCCATGAGATTGAGGACCGAGGCGGGAAGCGGCACCGCACTATTCGACTGCTGGGTAAACATCTCTGATTCCGCCTGGCTTCCGGTCAGCACAACCCCCACGCCCTTCCGATGCAACTCCTGCGCAAGTGAATGATAATGCTCCACGCGCCAGCGCCTAGCGGCAAACCCGCCAGGATGGAGCACCACCCTGGGTGTCGCAACGCCACGCAACCGATCTTGTCCTCTCGCCCGTTCTTCATCAGTCAGCACAAGACTCGGTGGAGAGACGCTGCCAGGCTGCAACCCAAGCCCCGTCAACATGCCGACGTTGTATTCGACTTCATGCTTGGAAAAATCTTTCCGATGTTCATAGATCCGACGATTCGCCAACGGGCTATACCAACGATAGCCTGTCGCCACGCGAATCGGAACCCGCGCCAGGAAGGCCGCCCACATCAATCGCTTGAAGGGTTTGAGAAAGACCACGGCATCGACGGACCGGCGAAAGATCGACACCAGTTCGCCCAGAGATTCCCGGCCTGTGATCGTCCAAACCTCGTCGAGATCAGGGTGGTGAGCCAACACCGGAGCGGCATATTCGCTGGACAGGAACGCGATCTGCGCCTCCGGCAGGAGCCTGCGTACTGCGGAGGCAACTGGCAGGCACAAAATTTCATCGCCAATTCCGTCAGGCCTGACCAAGAGCACCTTCATCGGGGAACCATTCGAAGGGACCGCTGCGCGCGCGCCGCAGCTAATACTTGCTGCGGCGACACCGCCCGCAAACATTCCAACGGAAGACTATTGTGACAGGTCCGGCTGAAACAGGGTCTGCAGGGCACCGGCTCTGTCAACACAACATGCCCCGTACCATAGGGACCGGTCCGGACTTCACTCGTCGGCCCAAAAAGAGCCACCACCGGCGTCCTGACCGCCGCCGAGATATGCATCGGACCTGAATCGTTTGTAATCAGCATCGACGCCCTGCTCAGAAGTGCCGGCAGCAGCCCCACGGTCGTCGTACCGGTCAAGTCTATCGCTGCAGTCTTCATCTGCCCTCGCACCGCCGCAACATCCGCTCGTTCGTCAGGGCCACCGATCATCACCACCGTTCCGCAGCCTTCTTGCTGCAGCCGATCGGCAACTTCGGCGAATGAGGCAGCCGGCCACCGTTTGGTCGGCCATCGGGCGGAGACATTCATCGCCACCCAGCTCATTCCAGGCGTCACACCGAATCGATTCAACAGGCGATCGACCTCATCACCATCGGTTTGCGGGATACGGAACCGGAACTCCGGCGTACTGGAACCCACCGCTCCCAGGGCCTTGGCGACAAGCAGGTAACGATCTACTGCATGCATCTCCAATTGCGGAACCGGCACGCGCCTCGAATAGAACCAGGGACTCCCCTCTCGCCCATTGGCAAATCCCACAAGCAGAGGAGATCCCGTGAGCCTCCCAATGGCGGCGCTCCGAAAGAGCCCCTGCAAATCCACAACGAGATCAAATCGCTCCGCGCGAAG
Source organism: Nitrospirota bacterium (assembly GCA_030682135.1). Lineage (GTDB taxonomy): Bacteria > Nitrospirota > Nitrospiria > Nitrospirales > Nitrospiraceae > Palsa-1315. The sequence goes on from JAUXQT010000104.1 coordinate 93,758, forward strand.
GAGGGCCACCTGGGAGAGCCACCCTTGCAGCGTGGATTCCACAGGCCAGACCCGATCCACTCCGTCGATCCGCTCGACGAGACCGGCCCATTGTCGCTTCACCAGCCAAGTCAGACGAGCCGTGGGGTAGGCCCTGCGAATGGCTGCACAGGTCGGCATCGCATGCACGATGTCACCCAACGAGCTTGGCTTGATCAATAGGATATTACGATAGTCTGGCATGAGGGGCTCAGGTGTTTAGACTGACGGCTGAAGGTTATGAATCGTCCAGTTGAAGACCATACGTTAATCGCGCAAAGCACAAATCAAGCCATTCAACACCTTCTCCGTCTCTACGATCTTGAGCGCAAGCGAAGATGAATCCTCGTTGAGCAAGAAGCCCAAGCGCTTGGACAAATTTAGTTGATAGTGTAATTCCCTCAAGGACCCGAAGGCTATACTGAGGAACCTGAGATACTCTGCCTCACTTTCACGAGCGCAACCCTCTACAATGTTGGACGGGACTGAAACTGCTGCTCGCCGAATTTGAGAAGTCAGTCCAAACAACTCTTCTTTCGGAAACCCTGTGGTAGATCGATAAACCAACACAACAACTTCATCGGCCAACTCAAATGCTCGAAGCTTTGTATGATCACGCATGATGGACACCCTGAAGGCTGAAGACCGAAGGTCTGAGAACTTCGAACCCCTAGTCTCCAAAACCTTCAGCCTTCCAACCTTCAGCCTATCTACCTGAGACGCGCCTTCGCGTCTTCCAGAATCCAATCCACTGCCTCAGCCATGGATGTCGCCACGGCATCCGGCATCGCCTCCGCTGCTTGCAGCGCATCGAGCGCCTGAGCATCCACGAGATCGGTCGTCAGAAGAATCCCCTTGGCTCCCACCCGCTTCGCCAATTGGATGTCGCGTGCGTGATCGCCAATTAAATAGGAACGTCGAAGATCGAGTTGCAACTCAGACCGGGCCCGCTCCACCATTCCGATATTCGGTTTGCGGCAGCGGCAGTCATCGTCAGGATGGTGTGGACAGAAATAGATCGCGTCGAGCGCCACCTCCTCCTGCTCCAACAGACCCTCCAATCTGGCATGGATGGCTTCCAGATCTTTGAGCGTAAAGATCCCACGGCCGACACCGGACTGGTTCGTCACAACCACAAGTTTTGCACCAGCTCGTTTCAATCGTGCCAATGCTGGTCCGACCCCTGCCAATAACTTCAACTCAGCGGCAACGCTCAGATAGCCAGGATCGTAATTCAACGTTCCATCTCGATCCAGAAAGACGGTGACACCCTCCAGCGGGGCATGCCCCGCTGGAGGCAAGAGGCCAGCGGCACGAGGCAAGAAGTCATCCTGTAAATTCTCTCGCCCCTCGCCCCTTGCCCCTTGCCCCCCAACCTGTTTGACCGCTTCATCATAGACCTGATCAACCGTCACCCTGGTCATACACCGATGGTCGATGGGACATTCACGCAACAGACAAGGCGCGCAATCGACCGGTTGCCGCACAATGGCATGGGCGCTCCCAAACGGCGACGTCGTGCGCCAATCGGTCGGCCCGAAGATCGCCACGACCGGCACTTGCAATGCAGACGCAATATGCATGGGACCGGTATCGTTCGTCACAAGCACTTCACAGCGTTTCACCGCCGCCATCAATTCACGGATGGTCGTCGCCCCGGACAAGACCAACGATTTCGACGACAGATTCGCCGCAATTTCCTGGCCCAACCGCTCTTCCCCCTTGGCGCCAAAAATGACCACGCTGACCTCTTGTCCACGAGACATCCGAATCGTATGACAAAGCCGGTCCGTGACCTCGGCAAATCGTTCGGGCAACCAGCGCTTGGCCCCGCCATAGGTCGAACCTGGATTGATACCCACCACGGCATCGGTGGGGGCGACGCCGCCTTGAGCAAATCGGCCCGCCATGGCCTGTTCCTCCTCAGGAAAGACGACGAGTTCCGGTGCAGACGGGTCACCTGTAAGGCCCAGCGGCTTCAGTAGATCCCAATAATAACGGACTTGATGGACAAGTGTACGGGGATCAAGCGCCGCGACTGGATCAGTCAGCAACAGGCTTCGTGCATCCGTCGCATAGCCATAGCGCCGAGGCACACCAGCCAAAAAGGCGAGGAGTGCAGCCTCAAACGCATTCTGAAACAAAACGGCCAAATCGAAATCCTGCCGTCTCAACTGCCCGGCCAGCGCCCACTTACCGGAGAGCCCCGCATGACGCCCGTTCGTATCGTAGGTCAGCACACGCGTCAATGCCGGATGGCCGGCAAACAAATCGGCCACCCCAGGCTTGACCAACAGCGCGATTTGCGCGTCCGGGAACAGGCTCCGCAATCCGCGCAGTGCCGGCTCACACATCACGGCATCGCCAAGCCAATTGGGTCCCCGCACGACAATTCTTTTAATGAGTTCTTTCTCCACAAGCCTCCAAAAACTTCAGCCTTCAGCCTTCAGCCTTCCAAGAACTAACTGCCGCAATCGATCTTCCCCCACTGTCACGTCCGTAGTCAGTCGGACGGCCCACCAGGGCTCGGTGGGTTGGAGCAGCGCAGCCAGCTTGCAGGCATCTTTCTCCGTCGTCACCACCAGTTCAGCCTGAATCGCTATCGCTCTCGCTCGTAGTCGCTCGACATCCTGGCTCGTATAGGCATAGTGATCGACATACACCACTTCATCGAGAACCGTGACCCCGATCGACTCGACGAGAGCACGAAAGGATCCCGCATGTCCCACCGCGCTACAGAGCAACGCGGTCTTTCCCTTGGACCAGGAGAGCGGCTGCGATGTGCCACTGACCACCGACCAGAGACTCTCCGGACGAAATACCACCTGGATCGGGTCTGGCATCGAACCGATCACGTCCTGCAGCCTGTGACAGACCTCCGTCACCTGAGTCGGCACGTCCGCTCTCGTGACCACAATTGCGCTCGCCCGTCCGGACGCCTGAAGCGGCTCCCGAAGTCGACCGGCCGGCACCAGAGCCGCAAGCCCCTCTGCATCCGTCGCATCGACCAATAAGAGGTTCACGTCGCGATAGAGCCCCAGATGCTGAAATCCATCGTCGAGTATCAGACAATCGATCGGAAATCGATCCAAGACCCAGCACCCGAGCTCATAACGATCAGCGCCAACAGCCACGATTGCTCTAGGGCAACGTTGCGCCATCAAAAACGGTTCATCGCCAGCCTCATTCGGTCCAACCAATAGCTGCTCGCCGTTCGATACGAGCAGATACGGATCCGTACTGGTCCTTCGATAGCCACGGCTGAGAATCGCCACCCGTTTCCCCTGCGCCAGAAGCCATTCGACCAGCTGAATGACCACCGGCGTTTTACCCGTCCCACCCAGCGTGAGATTTCCGACACTCACGACGGGAACCGGCAATCTTCGCTGTGCAAACCAGCCCCAGTAGTACAGGAGCGCGCGCAGCCGCGCAACGACCCCGTAAGGGATTGCAGCCCACAACAGCCACCATCTGACCTTTGTGCCTGGATTCAACATCTAGTCAGACCTTTAGGCTGAAGGCTGAAGACTACCGGCCTTCAGTCTAAACTCCTTCAGCCTATCTACCTGCATTGCGGCATCAGCAGCTGATCGATGGCTTCCAGCGTCCGTTGCAAGGCTCCCTGGTTCTGTTCAACCACCTGACGCGCTGACTGGCCCATCCGCTTCCGTCCCTCGTCATCAGAAAACAATGCCAGGACATGCTTGGTGAGGTCCGCCGCCTGGAGGACCCGACTGCCCCCTCTCGCATGAATCAGGAAATCTGCAATTTCTGCACAATGGTCGGTATAGGGACCGAACAACACGGGCTTCGCCCACTGAGCCGGCTCCAGCAAATTGTGCCCACCGATCGGGACGAGTGTGCCTCCGACAAACGCGACGACAGCTTCCCGGTAGATCGCAGCCAATTCCCCACGCGAGTCGAGCACCACCACACGCGGGCCAGCAGGCTGCAATCCGCCGACCTGCCCGATGGTACTGCCTTTCTGCACGGCGAGCCCGCGCGCCCGCACCATAGCCTCCACCGATTCCGCTCGTTCGATATGCCGAGGGGCCATGAGCAAGACGGCCGAGGGATGATGCGTCACGAGCGCCTGATAACATTCTACGAGCATCTCTTCCTCACCGGAATGGGTACTGCCTGCCACCAACAGCCGATCCCCATCCTGAAGCCCAAGACGAGCCCTCGTCACCCCACCCTCTGTCACGGCAGGTATCGGCTGATCGAACTTGATATTCCCTGTTCGCCTGACCCGAGAAGCCTCTGCTCCCAGCGCGACGATACGGTCGACGTCACGGTCCGATTGCATCAGACAGAGGCTGAGCCCTTGCAACATCGTCCGATAGAACGATCGCACAGGCGCCCATTGCTGCCGAGTAAACGACCTGGTCGAAAGCCGGCCGTTCACAAGAACCGTCGGCACCCCGCGCCGACGCAGGTGCCATAAGAGGTTCGGCCAGAGTTCGGTCTCGACGAACACATAGAGGCAGGGTTGCAATCGTTCGATGAAGCGGGCAACCACCCAGGGAAAGTCGAGCGGCGCATAACAATGCTCTGCGATGCCATCCAGCCGTTGCTCCACGGCTTCCCTGCCGGTCTCTGTCACGGTCGAGACCAGTATCCGATGTTCCGGATGACGGCGTTGCAGCTCCTTAACCAGCGGTGTGACGGCGACCACTTCACCGAGAGACACGGCATGAACCCAGATCACTGGTCTATCTGGTCTGTCAGGTCTATCCGGTTCGTTTGGTCTACCAGGTTGGTCCGGTCGACGAGATTGACCAGATGGACCAGACAGACCAGATAGACAATCTTTCAATCCTAGCCGCTGGAGCAAGCCACGCCGGCAGCGCTGCTTGGCCAGCAGTACTGCCAAGATGACCGGCGAGACGAGCAGGAGCACAATGTTATAGAAGAGACGCCACATATGATGCGCTATCAGCAGTGAGCCATGAGCAGTCCGCACAAACTCTTACAGAGCTGAAGGCTGAGCGCTAACAGCTACCGGCTAGGGTTTACGGCCCTCTCCGCCTGATCCGTCAATCGATTCAGAACCGTTTCAAGCTCCAGGCGCGCCGATTCCAACGCCTGGTCATCCGAGTCTCTTGAAACCCAGATGGGGGCGCCCCAGAGATAGACTCCTCGGGACCATGGATAGGGGACCATGAACCGATCCCAGCTCCCGAAGAGTTTTTTTTTGAGCAGCTAAAGGCTAACGGCACAATCGGAAGGCCTGTAGCCTTCGCCAACTGCACCACTCCGAGCTTGGCGACCTGGCGAGGCCCCTTAGGGCCGTCGGGAGTCACGGCGAGGTCCGCACCGGATCGCCCGAGGCGAATCAATTCTCGTAATGCCAGCGCCCCACCCCTGGTGCTCGAGCCACGCACCGCCCGATGCCCGAATCGCGAGATGATGCGTGCGATGATCTCACCATCCTGATGCTGGCTGATCAAGACGTTGGCGCCTGCTCCACGATAACCGATCGGGACCATGAGCTGCTGCGCATGCCAAAACGCAAGAATGATATGCCGCCCCTCACGATACAAGGCATCCACCTGTTCGTGGCCCTGCGACTCCATTCGCATCGAGCCTGTCAGTCCGCGAATGATCGACGCCCCGACTGGAGGAAGCAGCGAGAGCTTGACCCATGTCTCGATTCGCTTCTTCACGCCTGTTCCTGTTTTACGCGCATCACTCATCGCCGGTCACCCATCACTTCCATTTTACGCATCGGGTACATCCTGGAATTGCATGGCGTGGAGCCGCTGGTATTGGCCTCCGCGCCGAAGCAGTTCGTCGTGGGTGCCGACTTCGACGATCGAGCCCTTGGCCAAGACCATGATCCGATCGGCCCGTTGAATCGTGGACAGCCGATGGGCGATCACGACGGTCGTCCGATTCTTCATCAAATTGGTCAGGGCCAGCTGGACGACTCGCTCGGACTCGGTGTCCAACGCCGACGTGGCTTCATCGAGAATGAGTAAGGGAGGATCGCGTAAAATTGCGCGGGCGATGGCCAAACGCTGCCGTTCGCCGCCTGAAAGCTTCACCCCTTTTTCTCCCACCACCGTCTGATATCCCTGAGGAAGACGCTCGACGAAATCGTGGGCATAGGCCAACCGCGCCGCCTGCTCAATCTCCTCATCGGTCGCATCCTGCCGCCCAAACGCAATATTGTTCCGAATGCTGTCGTCGAACAAGACCACATCTTGCGACACCATCCCCATCTGCGAACGCAGCGAGCGCAGGCTGTAGGACTGAATATCGACTCCGTCGATGAGCACACGACCGGCCGTCGGTTCGTAAAAGCGCGGGATCAGATTGACCAGGGTCGTCTTTCCACTGCCACTGCTGCCGACAAGCGCCACCATTTCTCCGGCGTGAATCGTCAGGTTGATGGCATTCAGCGCCGGCACGGCCTGGCTCTCATACAGAAAGGTCACGTCCTCAAACGTCACCGCCTGCGCCACCCGCGGCAACTCCAACCGGCCCCGCTCCGCATCCTGCTCGGTCTGGAGGTCCAGCACGTTAAAGACTCGTTCGGCCGCAGCCAAGGCCTGTTGAATGGAATTATTGGAACCGGACAACCGGCGAAGCGGGGTATAGGCCATGAACATCGCCGTGAGAAACGAGAAAAATTCCCCCGGCGTCATGGAGCCATTGATCACGAGAAAGCCGCCATACCAGATAATCGCCGCGACCCCCACCACACCGATCACTTCCATATGCGACGACCCAAGGGACGACACTTGGATCGCCTTCATCGTCGTACTCAGGAAGGCACGGTTGCTCAGTTGGAATCTCGTCTCCTCGGTCTCTTCCCGCCCATAGGCCTTCACCATGCGAATGCCGGAGAGCGTTTCCTGAAGGGTCGAGGCCATATCCCCCATCCGCTCCTGGCCGCTGGCCGCCAGCGCCCGCAGCCGTTTCCCCATCCGCACCATCGTGAAGACGGCCAAGGGGATGACGATCACCGAGAGACCGGCCAGCCGCCAATTCTGATAGAAGATGACGCCCATCATGGCGAGAAACGTGAGGCCCTGCTGGAAAATATCCTTCAGGACACCGGCCACCGCGTTGGCCATCAACGAGACGTCGTTCACCACACGGGACACCAGCCTCCCCGACGTATTCACATCGTGGTAGGGAATGGGCAGCCGAATGAGCTTCCCGAATAACTCTTGTCTGATGTCGGTGATCACCTGATTCCCGACATAGTTCATGAGATAGTTTTGCCCGTAGTTGAAGGCGCTCTTCAACACCGACACGGTGAAGAGCGCCAGAGGAAGGACCAGCAGCAGGCTTTCGTTCTTATTGATGAAAATCTCGTCGAGGACCGGCTTGACGAGCCAGGCATAGGCGCCGGAGGTGGCCGCCACCAGCCCTGAACAGGCGAAGGCCGCACCCAAGCGAACCCGATAGGGCTTGAGATAACTGTATAATCGTATCAGGCGATCTAGCGTCGACATTCAGACAGTGCCACCTCTGCAGCTCGGCGGGAAGCACCGGGCTCCCCCAACGATTGACGAACCTGTCGCAGCCCTTCTTTCATCTCACGATAGGCCGACTGATCGCGCAAGAGGTGCAGCACCTCCTGACACAACCGCTCGGCCGTGGCCTCATCCTGAATCAGTTCCGGCACGACCGATCGGCCCGCCACCAGATTGACGAGCCCGATCCACTTCACATTGATCAGCCAACGAGCCAGGCGATAGGTCACCGGCGTGGTCTTGTACAGCAACACCATGGGAGTCCCCACCACCGCCGCCTGCAGCGTGGCGGTCCCCGATGCGATAAACAATACATCTGATAGGGCCATCACCTCACTCGCCTGGTCGTATGCGACGCGGACCGGCACAGGGCTATGTTTCAACAGGGACTGAATCAGATGATCGTGAATGGAAGAAGCCTGCGCCAGGATAAATTGTATCCCCGGCTCTGCGGCATGCAGTTGCGCCGCCGCATCGAGCAGCACCGGCAGCAGCATCTCGACTTCGCGCACTCGACTCCCCGGCAATAATCCAACGACGCGGGCCGACTCGTCCAGGCCGAACTTCCTGCGAAGCGCCGCACGATCGTACTGCGGCGCCACCGCATCGAGCAGCGGATGGCCGACGAACGTACAACGCACACCCGCCCGGCGATAGAGTTCCGGCTCGAACGGGAGAATGACGACGACATGATCGACCCGGCGCTGAATCCACTTCATACGACCGGGACGCCAGGCCCAAACCTGGGGCGCGATATAGTACATCACACGCCGTCCGGCAGCCTTGGCCACCCGGGCGAAATGAAAATTCAGCCCTGGATTATCGATCAGCACGACCAAATCCCAGGCCTCTGACTTCAGCACTCGCCGGATCGCCAACACGCGCTGGACCATGGCCCGAATGGCAGACAGGCCGATCAATCCCATCACGTCCAACTGTGGAACGCCCGGCACGAGGCTCACGCCTGCTGCGCGCATCGCCGCCCCACCAATGCCGACCAGCTCGGCCGTCGGATCGAGCGCCATGATCGCTTTCGCTAAATGAGCCCCATGGAGATCACCTGACGCTTCGCCTGTCACGATTAGAATCCGCATAGCCTCTTACGGAGGGGGTAGAGGGATATCGGGGTAAAGGGGATAAGGAAAAAGAACCGACGCCGTCTCTCCCGTTACCCCGACGACCCCATTATCCCTTCCGATACCCCGCTACCCCTTTACCCCGTTTACCCCTTTAATGCCCCGTTACCCCCTTCTTCATGACGAGCCGCAAAAGCCTCAATGGCCTGCAACACTTGATGAGCTGCCGCCACTGCCGCCGCACCATCCTCACCGGACACCACCGGCCTCGTGCCAGTGCTGGCTGCGTGCAGAAACGATGCGAGTTGGAGCTTCAAGGGCTCTTCATCTCCACCCTGCAACTGTTCCACCTCGACGGTCGGCTTCTCCCCTGCCTTGGCGCTGTGTCGGGAGACCATACCGAGACGAGTCTGGAAATCGATCGAGAGGTAACTGTCCCGCTGAAAGAGACGCAACCGCCGCATCTTATTCGTCGACACACGGCTGGAGGTCAAATTGGCCACGCAGCCACTCTGGAACTGAATACGGGCGTTGGCAATATCGATCGAGGAGGACAATACTGCCACCCCAGCAGCGCGCACTTCTTCAATAGGACCGGGATTCAAAGACAACACGAGATCCAAATCGTGAATCATCAGGTCCAAGACCACATCCACGTCCGTCCCCCGTTCACTAAAGCTACTGAGGCGGTGACATTCGATAAACACCGGACGGCCGATATGGGGACGCATCAGCGCCATCACCGGATTGAACCGCTCGCTGTGGCCGACTTGCAGACAACAACCCTGCTGCTTGGCCAGCTGGACCAATTCCTCTGCTTCTGTTGGTGTGACAGCAATGGGCTTTTCCACCAGGACATGTTTGCCTGCCTGCAGACAGGCTTTGGCAACGGCATAGTGGCCAGACGTAGGGACTGCCACACTCACGACATCGACGTGCGCGAGCAATTCATCGATCGTACGAAAGACCGGCGACCCATGCCGATCAGCGACCGTCTGCGCCCGCTCGATCGATTGATCCGTCACACCGACGAGCTGCGCCCCGGGCAAGGAGGCATAGAGGCGCGCATGGTGCTGCCCGAGATGTCCGACGCCGACCACACCTGCTCTTAGCGGCTTCATCGGATACCTCGAACGTGATGAGCGATGAATGGTGAGTGATGAGACGATGGAACGCGAAGAGGCACGCAGGCTCGTGTCTTGGTCAAGAACTGATCACGCATTACGGCTCCCCCATCCCGTCCTGCTTAATCCCGACAATGGCAATACGGGCGATCTTGGCCTTCTCCAGCACAATCTCGCGATCCAATAAAATGGTCCGCCCTGCTTCGATCGCCAATACGGACGCCTTGACCGAGGCCATCACTTCAATCGTTCGAGGTCCGACGGCCGGAAGATCGAATCGCAAGTCCTGCTGCGGCTTCGATCGCTTAACCACCACCGCACCCTCCTTGGCCAGATCGCCGCCGCGTTTGATGGCGCCATCGGTGCCTTCGACCGCTTCGACGGCCACAACCACGCGATCTTTAATCACGACACATTGCCCGATATCGAGACGGCCAATATCATGGGCCACCTCCCACCCGTAGCGGATGTCCGCCCATTCTTTCTCCGATGGAGTCCGCTCGGTCAAGGGCCCTTCTTCCACGAGAATCCCCTCAAGCCCGAAGGTCGACTCACAGATGGCGATCCCTTCTTGCTCAAGTTCCTTCGCCAGTTCCCGCAGAATGTCGTCGTCTTTCCAAAGCGCCACACGTGCCGCCAGCGCCAACGTGCGAAAATCAGGTCTCACGGTGCTAAATATATGCGTCTTCTTGATCCCGCCCAACATGACAGTCTGATGAACATTGTCTTCCTTGAAGGCCTTGATCAGTTTATTGAGCTGACCGATCTTGATCCAATGGATCCGATCCACATGGCCTGCCAACTCCGGTTCCGTCTCGCCTTCATGTGCCACCGCCGACACGTGATAGCCCAGCTTCCTGGCATTATCCGCAAAGATGATCGGAAACCTGCCGTTGCCGGCAATCAGCCCAATTCGTTCGCCATCGGTCACATGAGGCAGTATTGCCACGGTGCTTACTCCTCATTCTCCTGATCTTTGCCGACCGACCGGCAGATGCCGCGTTTCGTGCCTTCGAGAAACCCCAATACCGTCATGACGTCCGGTTGGTCGCCGAACTCGATCTTCGCCAGCTTAGCCGCTTCTGCCGTTCGATGCCCCGATCGGAAGAGCATGTCGTAGGCCCGTTTCAGCACCGAAATCCGATCGGTGGAAAACCCCTGTCGGCGCAGCCCCACCGAGTTGAGGCCATACATCCGCGCACGATAGCCGCCCGCCGCTCGCATGAACGGCGGCAGATCCTGCCCGAGGGCACAACAGCCGCCAACCATGGAGTAGGACCCGACCCGCACATGTTGATGGATACCGGTCAATCCCCCGATGATGGCATAATCGCCGATGGTAATGTGGCCGGCTAAACTGGCGGCGTTGGCCAGGATGAGATGGCTGCCGAGATGGCAGTCGTGGGCGACATGCACATAGGCCATGAGAAAATTTTTGGAGCCGATCGTCGTCGCCCCGCCGCCTTGCACGGTTGCGCGATTGACCGTGACATATTCCCGGAAAATGTTGTCGTCGCCGATCACGACCTTGGTCGGTTCGCCCTTATAGGCCAGATGTTGGGGCGGGGCGCCGATCGAGACGAAGGGATGCAACTCGCACCGCGCACCGATCTCCGTCCAGCCATCGACGGCGACATGAGACACGAGCCGCGTCCCAGGCCCGATGGTGACATGTTCGCCAACCACGCAGAAGGGGCCCACGACGACGTCGGCGGCCAACTGCGCCTTGGGGTGGACGATGGCACTCGCATGAATCTGCACGCTTAACCTCCAGTGATGAGTGATCGGTGATCGGTGATGGGCTTCGGATAACCGCTGCTCCGCCAAAACTCGTCACGCATCACGCATCACCCTTCACGGCTTTCTCTTCCGTGACCATCGCAGTCACTTCTGCTTCGCAGACGAGCTCCTCCCCGACGAAGGCCTTGCCTTCCATCTTCCAGAACGGCGGCCGTTTCCTCACAACCTCGATCTCGAAGCGCAACTGGTCGCCGGGCACGACCGGTTTTCTGAACTTCGCACCGTCGACACCGGTCAAATAGACGACCGGGCGTGCGGCGTTCCCCAGCGACTTAAACGCCAGAATAGCGCCAACTTGGGACATGGCTTCCAGAATCAACACCCCTGGCATGACCGGGCGTCCAGGAAAATGCCCCTGAAAGAACGGTTCGTTGATCGTCACGTTCTTGATCCCGACGATTCGTTTGTCAGGGTCCAGCTCCTGAATTCGATCGACCAGAAGAAAGGGGTACCGGTGCGGCAAGAGTGCCTGTATTTCGGCTTGTTCCATGACGGACATCGACAGAACCTCCTCTATCAGAATGCTGAAAAAGTCTGCCAGCTTCGTTCTCGCATCGCTCAGAGGCTCAACGTACCGCAAGGGTACGCCTCGCCTCTTCGCTCGCTGCGGCCTTGCTGGACAGCCTTTTTGAGCATCCTAATGCTTATGTTGACATCAACACCATCAAGAAAGATTTTAGTGGCGACGCTTCAAATGATCTTTCCACGCTTGCTCATACTTCTCTTCAGGGATGGAGGCTGAGTGATCTTCCCCTGCGCGCGTCCAACGAGGCCGGTTCATCTGGTCTATCCGGTCTATCTCGTCTATCTGGTCGATCGGACTGGAGATTCATCCAGAAGAGCCGGACAGACCAGACAGACAAAACCCGTGCGCGTTCCGCGAGCAGGAGGACGACCGGGCTGCCCTCTCCCCCGCTACTTATTCTGCCGATCGAACTCCTTCACCATCTGATCGGTCACATCCAACGCTGGCTGATGGTAGAGCACGATTTTCATCGCAATCTCGCTCCCCTTGTCGATGATCGCCACGTAGCCGTTCTTTTCTGCCACGGCCTGTGCAGCCGCTTGCACTTTCTTCGAGTACTCTGCCACCATTTCACGTTGCTTTTGTTGAATCTCGCGGTTGAAGTCGCCCAGACGACGTTGATACGCCTCCAGCTTGGCCTGGAACTGACCTTGCTTCTCCTGCTTCGCACTATCGGTCAATTTCCCGTCTTGAATCGTCTGTTCCAACTCTTTCAACTCTTGGTCGTCGGCATTGATGATTTTCTGCCTGGTCGTCGAGTAGGACTTCAGCTCTTCTAAGGCCCGCTTGCCTGCCTTCGACTGCTCGATGACCGCTTGCTGATCCATCACCCCAACCTTCACGGCATCAGCCGACAACCCCGGCGACACCATCATCAACCACAATCCCACCGCACCGACTAGACCAATCACGCTCGTTCCTGTCATCGAGTCCTCCTCTTGTCCTCAATCGCTAACTCACCAGTCCCGCTATTCACGCAATCTCGCCCCTCACGCCGGCTACGGATATTCACGGTTAAATTCGTCGATCACCTGACCGGTAATATCGAGTCCTTCATCGCTATATAAGGTGGGCCCGCCCTTTCCCTTATCCATGACGACCTGGAGCCCCAGGCGCTTGGAGACTTTTCTCACGACAAGTTCCACTTTCTCACGGAACCCTTCAAGCACGTCTTTTTGCTTCTCTTGAACCTCCCGGTTCATATCTCCGGCTTTCTGCTGATACTCCGCCATCCTGCGCCGAAATTGCTCTTCACGCTCCCGTTTCGCTGTCGGGCTCAAGACGCTGGCCTGTCTCCCGAAATCCTCTTCCATGCGGCGGAGCTCTTTTTCTTCCATCTCGATCAATGCCTGGCGATTTTTGGAGAAGACACTCAAGGAATCCTTGGCCTTCTTTCCCGCATTTGTCTCGCTCAGGACACGGGCCGGATCGACGAGGCCCACCTTCCCCTCAACTTTCGCCCCACCCGCAGCACAGCCGGCGACTGCGAGGCCCAGAACAAGACAAGCCGCAAGGAACAGAGTCCGACATACACAGCCAACCTGCATCACACCGCTACCTCGCTCATGATCATAGACTAGTCCCGTTAGAACAACGAACCGATTGTAAACTCGAATACCCCTTTACGTTCACGCTCACGGGCATCAAGATTCAACCCATACGCGGCGCGGAGGGGCCCGAACGGTGAGATCCACCGCCCTTCAATACCGGCGGCTTTCCGCAACTTAAACGAGAGCGGTTCATTGTCGTCAAAGCCTTTCCCATAGTCAAAGAAGATCACCCCGTTGAGTTTGGCATCGGCAGAAATCGTAAAGATAAAATCGGTATTGAAGATCAACTCTTTGGTGGCGCCAAGCAGCGAATTGTTGAGCGTCACCGGTCCCGCCTGCCCGAACACGAAGCCGCGCATCGTATTGATACCGCCGACGAAATATCGCTCGGTCAACGGAATAGGCTTGCCTTCCATGCCGACCGCAGCGCCATAACGGGCATGGACCGATACCCGCGTATCGAACGGCAACGGCGTATATTTCATCAGGTCCAACGAATACTTATAGAAGTTATTACTTCCGCCCAGGTAGGGCGTCCCCAAATCGAATCCCACGGAGGCGCGCCAACCGGTACGGGGATCCAAATAGTAGTCTCTCGTGTCACGAGCCAGCGAGGTCCGGAACCCGGTCGTCGTCTGATTTCCAAGCTGGCCGCAGACAAGAGGAAACAGATCTGGACAAATTCCTTCCTGTGGATCGCTGAAATTCAGCTGCTCCGCAAAGAGGCTGATACTCCCTGTCGCATATTCAGAAAGCCATCGACCGAACGTGACACTGGCGCCGGCTTTTTTCTCGAAGTAGGTGATGTAATTGGTCATGCTCCGATAGACGTCCAACTGCATCGAGGTCAGCGAATCTTCTAAATAGGGATTCCGAAATGTGATCAACCCAAGGGTGCGCTGCTGGCCCAACTGGCCGCGGATTCGCCCCATCCAGCCATTCCCGCCGAGATTACCTTCCGTAATATCGGCGATCGCGACGAGCTTGTCCAAGGTACTGAATCCGCCGCCGACGCTGAACTGGCCGGTCGGCTTTTCTTTCACGCGGACGTTCAGGTCGACCTTATCCGCCGCCACCTGCGCCGGAAGGATTTCCACCGTCTCGAAAAAGTTCAAGTTATTGAGCCGCTGAAAGCTTCGCTTCAAGGAGGGGGTGTCGATCACGTCCTGTTCGTCGACACGAATTTCACGGCGAATGACATTGTCTTTCGTTTTATCGTTCCCATTGATGTTGATTTGGCGAATCCGCATCATCTCCCCTTCCTTGACGGTCAGGATGATGGACGCGGTCCGCTCTTCCAGATTCGGCGTCACACTGGGTGAGATGTCGGCAAAGGCATACCCTTTACTTCCGTAGAGATCGTTGAGCCGCGTAATCTCGTCACGGATTTTCTGGCGCTGAAAGATTTCTCCTTCCTTCATCTTAAGCCCCTGGCGGAGCTCCGGATCTTCGAATACCGTATTCCCGCGGAACCCGATTTCGCCAATGGTGAACGGCTCTCCCTCCATCACCGCATACGTCACGACGAACCACTTTTTGTCGTCGCTCAACTCCACCGTCGGCAGCCCGGCTTGCGCGTTCAAATAACCTTTATTGAGCAAGACCTCTTTGATCCGCTCGACGTCGTTGTTCATTTCCTCCCGCTTCAAGACGCCGGCATCCGAGAGAAACGACGGCAACTTCAGCTGAGAAAACAGCCCGTGCCAGGGAATCCATTCCCGCGTCGCCATGACCTTGAACATCTCGTCTTTCGTCGCCGCATGCAAGCCGTCGAATACCACCGTCTTGATGCGTGCCTTGTCCCCCTCTTTCACGAAAAAAGTCAGGCGCTTCCGGTCTTCATCCAGGGTCTGCACGATCGGGGTCACCCGGGCATTGAAGTAGCCGTCCTCTTGATAGGTCAGACGAATCTTCTCCGCACTCTCTTTGGCCTGGAGCTGATCCAGGAAGGCCTGGCTCTTAATGGTGATCTTTTCTTTCAGCTTATCGTCGCTGAGCTCTTGATTGCCATCGAACACGATCTCGGTGATAAAGGGCTTCTCACGAACCAGAAAGGCCAGAGCCACCCCGCCCTTCCCCGATTCCGTCTCCATCTGCACATCTTCGAAGAACCCGGTTTCGTACAGAATTTTAATTTGCCCACGGACATTCTCAGGGGTGTAGGGATCGCCGGGCTTCAGCGTCAATCGGCCGGCAATCGCCGGCAACTCGATCCGCTTATTCCCTCGAATCTCAATTGCCGTCACTTTGACCCCGGCAGGCTCCACTGCAGCCGCAGGCATCGGTAACAGACCACAGACCAGGGCGATCAATACGATGACGAGGAGCCAGCGAGGCCCACCTGAGCAGCAAGCACTCCTCACTGGATCTGAATCCGATAGGCAGAAAACGACAATGACAACCTCATCCTGGACAATCCTACGTTGAGCTGTAACTGCGCACCATGCACCTGTGCCCCGACCATACTCCGGACATACCGGGAGCAGGCGCTGAGGGTGCAGAGGAGGGTGCGGACGCGAGAGACCGCCGCGCTAAGCGCACAGGCGTCACCTAACGGCAACATGCGTGTAAAACTCTCGGATTATATTGGGCAAGTATTTGAATGTAAAGCTGCATGGGGCAAAAGGCGAGAGGCTAATGGCGAGAGGCAAGAGAAACGGAAGGCCGTTGATGGAGTTTTCTTTTTACCTCCAGCCCCTTGCCCCTCACCTCTTGCCCTCCTCGGCCAGAGCCGCAGAGGCACCATGAATCATGCAGGCAACGGCACGCCTGCGCAATCCTGCCACCCGACCGCGCCAGCGCTCACATTCCTTGACATCGCCTACCCCATCACATAGTATCGGCGCATGTCACGCTTCGAAGTCCGCAAAGCCGTGATTCCAGCCGCAGGCCTAGGCACTCGCTTCCTGCCTGCGACGAAAGCCTCGCCCAAAGAAATGTTGCCGCTCGTCGACAAGCCGCTGATTCAATATGCGGTGGAAGAAGCGGTCGCCTCCGGGATCGAAGACATCATCATCATCACCGGACGGGGCAAACGCGCGATCGAAGATCACTTCGACCGCTCCGTCGAACTGGAAGAAAATCTCAAGGGCAGCGGCAAAGCGCAGCTCTTGAGCCAGATGCGTCACATCTCCACGCTCGCCAACTTTTGTTACGTCCGTCAATCGGAAGCGCTGGGACTGGGCCATGCCGTCCTCTGCGCCCAACGGCTGATCGGGGACGAGCCCTTTGCCGTCATTTTGGGCGACGAAATCATCGATGCCCCGATGCCCGGCCTCGCACAACTCATTCATGCCTACAAAAAACGCCACGGGGCAATCCTCGGGGTGCAGGAAGTCCCCCACCAAGAAGTCAACCGCTATGGGATCGTCACACCTCGGCGGGTCTCGACAGGATTGCATCGGGTCGAAGGCCTGATCGAAAAACCGTCGCCGTCCGAAGCCCCCTCGAATCTCGCGGTCATCGGTCGCTACGTCCTGCCGCCGGAGATTTTCTCCATCCTCCGAAAGACCCAGCCAGGGAAAAATGGCGAAATCCAATTGACCGACGCGCTCCGGGAACTGGCAAAGAAATCTCCGATGTTTGCGCTCGAGATACAGGGCCAGCGGTACGACGCCGGGGACAAGTTGGGGTTTCTCATTGCGACCGTCGAGTTCGCGCTCAAGAACCCCTCCCTGGGACCGGACTTCGAGGAATATCTGCAGAATCGTATGCGGTCCTCCGGAGGGCGCAGCACGACACGCTCACGAAAAGCCTAGCCGCGGCACGCAACCAAGGCTCCGCATCACCTGTCATTGACGACTACGCCTAACACTGGGACCATACCGATGAACGACTCGATCGAACAAGACTTGCAGCCACCTCAAAACACCGAAATCCCGGACCACCTTCCGCTATTGCCGGTTCGGGACATCGTCGTCTTCCCCTACATGGTCCTCCCCTTGTTCGTCGGGCGTGACATGTCGATCAAAGCGATTGAAGCCGCCTTAGCCGGCAATCGGATGATCTTTCTCGCCACACAAAAGGCCCTGGACGTCGAAAATCCGACGGCGGACGATATCCATACCATCGGCACGGTCGGCATCATCATGAGGATGCTGAAACTTCCCGATGAGCGCATCAAAGTGCTCGTGCAAGGGGTCTCGAAAGCCCGGATTACGGGCTATATTCAGACTGAGCCCTACTACTCCGTCCGTATCGACAAGCTCCCCGAACACAAATCGGCCGGTGCGGCCCTTGAAACCGAAGCTGTCATGCGAACGGTGAAAGAGCAGATCGAACGGATCGTAAGCCTCGGGAAGGTCCTGATTCCGGATGTGATGGTCGTCATCGAAAACCTCGAAGACCCCGGCCGCCTCGCCGATATGGTGGCGTCGAATCTTGGACTCAAAGTCGAGGTCACCCAGGCCGTCCTGGAGGTCATCGACCCGATCAAGCGACTCCGGCACGTCAGCGACATCCTCGGCAAAGAAATCGAAGTCCTCTCCATGCAGCAAAAGATTCAAGCGCAGGCCAAGGGGGAGATGGACAAGACCCAACGCGAATACTTCCTGCGCGAGCAACTCAAAGCCATTCAAAAAGAGCTGGGCGAGCTCGACGAGCGCGCGGAAGAAATCACCGAGTTTCGCAAGCGGATCGCAGAGCTCAAGATGCCTGAAAAGGTGCTGAAAGAAACCGAAAAGCAGCTCAAACGCCTTGAGAAGATGCATCCGGATACGGCCGAGTCTGCGACCGTCAGAACCTACATCGAATGGATCGTGGAGCTGCCCTGGTCGAAGAGGTCGAAAGACAACCTCGACCTCAAGGCCGCCTCTAAAGTGCTCAACGAGGATCACTACGATCTGGAAAAAGTCAAAGAGCGAATCCTTGAGTATCTCGCCGTACGGAAGCTCAAAGACAAAATGAAGGGTCCGATCCTCTGCTTCGTCGGGCCGCCAGGCGTCGGGAAAACCTCGCTCGGAAAGTCGATCGCCCGCGCACTCGGCCGCGAGTTCGTCCGGATCAGTCTCGGCGGAGTCCGCGATGAAGCCGAAATCCGCGGGCATCGGCGCACCTACGTCGGCGCGCTCCCCGGCCGCATCATTCAAGGCATGAAACAGGCCGGCACCAACAATCCTGTCTTCATGCTGGACGAAGTCGACAAAGTCGGCATGGATTTCCGCGGCGATCCTTCCGCCGCTTTGCTCGAAGTGCTCGACCCCGAACAGAACAACTCGTTCACGGACCATTACCTGGGCGTGCCCTTCGACCTGACCGACGTACTGTTCATTGCGACGGCGAACCTGATCGACCCGATCCTGCCGGCCTTGCGCGACCGGATGGAAGTCATCGGCATCCCCGGCTATACCGAAGAAGAAAAGCTGGGCATCGCCCAGAAATACCTGATCCCCCGGCAGCTCACCGAACATGGCATCACCGAGAAACATGTCCGCATCGCCGAGCCGGCGGTACGTCAGATCATCGCCAACTATACGCGTGAAGCAGGAGTCCGGAATCTTGAGCGCGAAATCGCTAACGTCATGCGCAAGGTGGCCAAGAAAGTAGCGGAAGGAAAAGGCGTCGGGTTCCCCGTGAATCCCGCCAACCTGCATAAGTATCTCGGCGTCCCCAAGTTCGTGCCGGAAGAGGAATTGAAGGTAGACGAGATCGGCGTGGCCACCGGGTTAGCCTGGACGGAGTCCGGCGGCGACGTGCTCTACATCGAAGCCACCGCCATGAAGGGCAAGGGGCAACTGACCCTCACTGGCCAACTGGGCGATGTGATGAAGGAGTCTGCACAGGCAGCCCTGAGCTATGTCCGGTCGCGCGAGCGCACGCTCGGCATCGATCCTGACGTCTTCACCACGCAGGATCTCCATATCCATGTGCCGGCCGGAGCGATCCCCAAGGACGGGCCGTCCGCAGGCATCACCATGGCCATCGCCATTGCCTCGACCTTGTCGCAAATCCCGGTGCGCCGGGACTTGGCGATGACCGGCGAAATCACACTCCGCGGGCGAGTGCTCCCCATCGGCGGATTGAAGGAAAAACTGTTGGCGGCCAAACGGGCCAAACTCACCACCGTGATTCTTCCGAAGCGCAACAAGAAGGATCTCGACGAGATTCCCAAACATATTTTGAAGGGCATCCAACTCGTCTTTGCCGACACCATGGACGACGTGATGAAAGTGGCGCTCCGGCGGGGCCCGAAACCCACGCGCCCAACGGGCAAGCCCCAGACACCGCAGCCACAACAGAAAAAATCAGCCGGCCGCGCAAAGACCGGGCGAACGGCTCGCTCCCTGCCGGTGCATGCGGCCACCACGACCGCGCGACCAAGACAATTACACTAGTATGGCCTCGAAGGTCGGCACGAAGACCCGCTCCCAGATCCGCGAATTCGATCTCATTCGAACGCTCCAACAACGGCATGGTCGTAAGAGCCCCTCGGTGATTCGTGGGATCGGCGACGATGCCGCCGTCGTGACCTCAGAAGCAGGACGGTGGAGCGTATTGACCACCGACCTGCTCGCAGAAGGCATCCACTTCGATCTCCGAACGGCCATGATGGCTGACATTGGTTTCCGCGCAGCAGCGGCCAATCTCAGCGACATCGCCGCGATGGGAGCCACGCCCCAATATATACTCGTCGCCTTGGCCATTCCCCGCACCGGCACCAGCGACCAGGTCCAGCAACTCTACCGGGGCATGATGGCCGCCTGCCGCCCTCACCACGTACAACTCATCGGCGGAGACACCTCGGCCTCCGACTGCGGATGGTTCATCAGCGTGACGCTGGTCGGCATGGTTCCTCCTCGCAAGGCCCTGTTCAGGAGCGGCGCACGAAATGGAGATCTGCTCTACGTCACCGGGACGATCGGCGATTCGTTGGCCGGCCTCATGCTGCTGAACGAACGTCCGCCCCGCAAGACACAACGTCCTGGCACCCCGACACTCTCGCCCAGACACCAACAGTTCCTGATCGGGCGGCACCTGCGTCCGACGGCCCGCATCGCAGAAGGCCAATGGCTCAGCTCCGATCGCCTCGCCACCTCAGCCATCGACATATCGGACGGCCTGTCCGGCGATCTCCGCCACATCTGTGAAGAAAGCCATGTCGGCGCGGAACTCGATCTTGGCGCGCTTCCCCTCTCGCCCGCCTGCCGCGCCTATGCAGCAGCTCGAAGACTCGACCCGGTGGCACTGGCACTGACCGGAGGCGAAGATTATGAGTTACTCTTTACCCTCTCGCCGCGTCACCAGGCGCAGTCTGAACAGGCGGCGAAAACCCATCGATTTCGCATTACCTGCATCGGCGCCATTCGCCCGGCTCGACATGGAGTCCAAGCCGTTGGCCCCGATGGAAAGAAGCGCCCGTTGCCGATCACCAGTTACGAACATTTCAGGTAACCGGCTCTCTCAACCATACCTATGGCCAGCCTCCCGTCATTTCGATCGCTGCTGAAACAGGTCCTCCATCTGCGGGAATCGCCGCAGCGAACGGCCCTGGCCTTTGCCATTGGCGTCTTCATTGCCTTTTCCCCGACCTATGGCCTGCACACCCTCATGGTGCTCTTCTGCACCTGGGCCTTAGGCTTGAACTTCCTCGCCCTCATGATCGGCGCCTTCATCAACAACCCCTGGACCATCGTCCCGATCCTGGGCGCCACCTACTGGGTCGGCGCACTCCTGCTCGGCCGATCGGACGGCCCCTCCTTCGACTGGCACGATCTGAGTTTCACGGCAATCTATGAACAGGTCATGCCCTACGCCGTCCCCTTCTTTCTCGGTGGATTGGTCTTGAGCCTCCTCGGTGCGGTCCTCGCCTACCCGCTCGCCTATTATTTCCTGACCAAACATCGGCAGGCACATCCGTTAGACCCCACTATTCGTGACGATTCTCCGCAAAATCTGTGAGTGGAGCGCAAGGAAGGCGTCTGAGTCCTAGGGCTGCTAGTTGCGAGGCGAACAAGCTGCTGGCAGGTGCGAGGCCGACAATCTCAAGAAACCGGAGGCGTATTCGCTGCAATACGTCGAGGATTTCTTGGGGCCGAGAACGACGCAGATGCCGACAGATCGTTCGCCGAAGTAGCCATTGCCGCCCCCGCAAGAACTAGGCTAAGATCGATTGCCATGACTGAATCCGGTCATCACTCCAACGCTCCTTATGACGGGTCGGCACTGATTGCCGATCCCATCCACCAATACGTCTCCTTCACCGTGCCCTTCTCCGTTGCGGATCTGCACGAACGGACGGAAAAGGACCTGATCGATTCTCCCTGGGTCCAGCGCCTGCGTTACATCTATCAGCTCCAAAGCGCCCGTTGGGTCTACCCCTCTGCGGAACATACCCGTTTCGTCCATTCGCTCGGAACCATGCACGTGGCAGGCCGCTTCGCGCGACATCTCTATCCGTTTCTCAAGAAAGCGGTCAAAGACGTCCCCTCCGCGAACTATGTCGAAGAGTTTCTCCGCGTCACGGCGCTCGCGCATGACATCGGCCATGGGCCCTTCTGCCATTTCTTCGACGACAACTATTTGCACGCCTTCGGCGCCAGTCACGAGAAACTCGGGCAGATCATCATCCGCGACCATCTAGGCCCGATCATCCGCAAGATCCGGCGCAGCCCGTCAGGCCCCTTCGCCAAAGGCGAGGAGCTCAATCCCGACCAGATCGCCCATGTGATCCTCAAGGAAAAGGGTAAAGACAATTCCCGTATTCCGAAGTGGCTCAACATGCTGCAACCAGTTATTTCCGGCAGCTATACCGCCGACAACCTCGACTATGTCCTGCGCGACTCCTATATGTGCGGGGTCGCAGTCGGCCCGGTCGATCTCTCCAGGCTCATTCACTACACGATCATCACGGATAAGGGATTCACGATCCATAAGACCGGCCTTCCCGCCCTGCAGATGTTCCTCAACACCCGGATGTATCTCTATTCCAACGTCTACTATCACCGGACCACACGCGCCATCGACATCCACCTCCGTGACATCTTCGGCGACACCATGAAACTCCTCTTCCCTCACGATCCTCGCAAGAAAATGGAGGAGTACCTGACCTTGACCGACTGGTCACTGCTGGAACAGGTCCGGGGATGGAAGACCTCGCGCCATGCGACCGAACGGCGCCTGGGTGCGGAATGGCAGAGGATTCTCGTCCGCGACGTGAAATGGAAGATGGCCTATAGCACCGTGCTCAAAGAAAAGGGCCAGGAGCGTGGCATGGACTTCCCCAGCCATGCTCATTTCGAAGAACAGATCAAAAAAGAATTGCCGGCGAAGCTCAAGAAGGTGGAGTTCCGCGTCGATATGGCGCCGCTCGACCCCAGGCCGGACCCGAAAGACCGGCGCGGCAATCCCCTCTATGTCTATGATCCAGGCACCAAAGGGGTCTCGACCGATCCGCTAGAAGAGTTCCTCGACTTGCTGCCCACTCGCCTGGTCCAATTCCGCGTCTATACCCTCGACCATGCCTACGACGAAGCCCTCTCGCGCGCCACCGCAACAGTGCTCAACAAGACTCCTTCAAGCCTCGAATAGAACTCTTAGTCGGATGCTGAAAAAGTCCGCCAGCGTCGTTCTCGGCTCCTCGAAATCCTCAACGGGGACCCGGCCGCCTCACCACTCGGCGGCGCGCACAAACGTGGTGCTCCTTATTCGTCGCACCGTGCGCCCCTGAGGGTACGCCTCCGGTTTCGATTCGCCTGCGGCCTTGCTGGACGGTCTTTTTGAGCATCCTGTAGCTATTCTTCCCTAACACCCTACGAATAATTCAGACCATACGTTCTCTATACGCCGAACTTTCCCGCAACCCGCTCAAAACACCCTTCCGGGCTTGGCCGAGTGGAACCCTTCTGGAATTCCTTCCGCTGCGATCTGACGATCGCAAAGCTTCAGTCAGTTCCAGTTCTCCTTCTCGGCCAAGCCTCGGCGGGCAACCTGCGCTCAGCCTCCGACACAGCCATCGGGACTTCAGCTTCTATTGCCACCGGTGGTTCAGACACCACATGCTGGCATCGATGCCCCTATCATGATAAAGTCATGTTCATGATAGACAAAAACAGACGGAGGAACAGCATGCCTATTATCAAGCCGATCTCGGACCTGAGAAACAAAACGAATCACATCTCTGATCTTGTGCATAAGAGCCATGAGCCCGTGTTCATCACCAAAAATGGGGAGGGAGACATGGTACTGATGTCACTCGCCAAATACGGAGAGATGGAACGGACATTGGAACTCTATGAAAAACTGGCCGTCGCAGAAGCACAAGCGACAGCCGGCAACCGGGGACGCCCACTTAACCGTGTCATGGCTGATCTGAGGACGCGCATCCGTGCCTTCAAGTAAATACACCGTCCGTCTCCTCTCGATTGCCGAACAGGACCTCGTGGATCTCCTGTCGTATGTCGCTGCGGAGAATGCACGCGCCGCGACGGAACTGCTCGATCACATCGAAGCCCGCTTGGAGGCGCTACAATCCCATCCTTTCGCCGGTCGTGTTCCCCACAATCCCAAACTCACAGCACTGGGGTATCGGGTGCTCGTCATCGACAACTATCTGATCTTCTACAAAGTAAAGAGCACAACCGTGCTGGTCTATCGCATCCTTCACGGAGCAAGAGACATCCTCCACTTGCTGTCCGAATAGGCGGTCGAAGGGGATGGCGGGATGCCACAAGAACCAGATCGGGCAAGCGCCCCATCACGCCGCTCACGCCATACTCAAGCAACATGGTGCCAAGTCAAGCAACGACCCCAGTGACCAATGCTGGTCATGAGCCGGATCGAACTTCTAGCATGCCACAATAAACTTCCCGCGGTTTCTCGATTTTGCTGACAGCCTCCCGCTTCACTGTAATACTGCTGATGTCGCGTCAATGATGGCAATACCATCTGCAAGGAGGATCATCATGCGGATACTTGTCGGAGCGATCTCTCTCATGCTCTGTCTGGGGCTGAGCAGTCTTGCTCTCTCACAAATGCCACTTAGCGGGCAGAACCAAGCCGGCATCCTCAAGCTGCTCGGTGAACTGCCGCCTGACACAATGAAGAAGGTTGAAGCGTTAGGAAAGATCCTGCAGCAGGATGTGAAAGAAGGAAAGCTGACCGACGCACAGATGCACGAAGAATTGCTGTCGGGCAATCTCGACCAAAAGATCAGAGGCCTCAACCCCGAAGCCGGCCCCCTGCTCGACGATATCGGTCAGGCGATGAAGAACCACCCCAACGCAGAAAACCTCCCGAATCTGCTGAATGGAATGACGGGGGGAACGGGCCGGTAGGGCCTGCCTGCTCAGCGTAGGAAGCGAGCACTGTCACGCTGCCGCCGCTCCTGCATCTCTCGGAAGAACGACCCTTCTGGGCTGGGCCGAGCGGAACCCTTCTGGGATTCCTTCCGCTGCGATCTGACGATCGCAGGCTTCAGTCAGTTCCAGCGTTCCTTCTCGCCCCAGCCTCAGTGGGTCCCCGTTCCTTCGATGATGTCGGGCAGCAGCATGACAGCGCTCTAAGTGATGAAAAGAGAGAAACCGCAATGGCATTTACCACGCAGGCCCTACCGGCCCTAGGGGAAAAATAGACTTGCTGATGTAGCGGGTTGTTTACGCGTGGCAGAGAGAGGCTTGTCGATCAGAAGGAACGGCGAGCGGGACAGCATGGCGCCCGCTCAAAACGTCGTAATGCACAGTGTCACGTTACGACGCCGATCCGGCCAGTTCACGTGCATGGGCGATTTCACGCTTGTGAGCCGGACGGACCTGAGCGGCCAACAGCGTCACAACGGCCACAGTCTCGCCATCCAACGTCGTAAATTCGACCTCGTAGCCTTCGCCGCCCCGATGGATGAGCACGACGGCGCCGATATCGCCACGCCTCAAGCCGTGCTCGGGGAGGTCGCATTCCAGAATCACGTCTTCTAACTCCTGAATCATGGCATCCTCCGTTTCAGGGGATAGGCGGTGACAAATCTCGGCAACACACCGCCTTCATCTATAAACCAGACCGTTCGAACTTGCAATTGTCGGCCATTTGGCGCAACCAGCGGACCTTCAATGATATAGCGAATGCCAAACGGCGTGTCTTCCGTAAGAGTCACAGCGTTGTCCCTCGCCTGTTGTCGTAAGGCGTCTGCCAGTGCTGTCCATGCGGATACCTGAAAACCGATCGCAGAAAAGAATCCCGCCTTCCCTCTACCTGCTCGATGGGTCGTAGAGAGCAGATACTGGACCATCTTGGACTGAGAAATCTCTACGCGATCAACATCAGGTAGATTCATGCCACCACCGATTCAATCATTGAATCACGGTCGTCGCTATACTGAGAAACAACAAAGACGTCAACGAGTAGACACCGATCCTCGAGCTGTACCGAGAGGCCGTAGCCACCACTCATCCCATCGTGAAATCAAAAATGCGATGACAGGATACCTCGGTCCAGAGCATTTGGGAAGCGCCTATCAGCGGGACGTGCTCAGCGGCTGGAGGGGCGCATTCGGAGGGTATTCGCTGAGGGAATTCCGCAGAATATCGCTCACAGGGGTCAGTGAGCAGGGCGACATCGTAAAAGAAATTTCCGGAACATTGTCTTTTTCGCCGCTAAATCCAGGCACCATGGTGTCAAGTCAAGCAACGACCCCACTAGCACCCCTTCAAGTAAATACACCGTCCGCCTGCTCTCGATTACCGAGCAGGACCTTGAGGATCTCCTCTCGTATGTCGCTACGGAGGATTCACGCGCGGCGACGGAGCTGCTCGATCAGATTGAAACCCGGTTGGAAGCGCTGCAATCCCACCCGTTCGTCGGTCGTGTTCCCCACAATCCGAAACTTACAACGCTTGGGTATCGGGTCCTCGTCATCGACAACTATCTGGTCTTCTACAAAGTGAAGAGCACAACCGTGCTGGTCTATCGCATCCTTCACGGAGAGAGAGACATCCTCCACCTGCTATCAGAATAGACGGTCGAAGGAGATGGCGGGCTTCCATAAGGAGCAAGGAGGGCGGCCTCAGAAACTGGCTGATCGAACAACATCTTCGCTCGTTCGCTTACAGCGGCGGCGCGCACATCATGTGTTGGTTTTAATCCTCGCCCGTCCCGACGGACGGGCGCTACTTTAATCGTCTATTCATTTTCTCCATCCTTGTGTGTTTCAATCCTCGCCCGTCCCGAAGGACGGGCGCTACGACAACATTAGCGCGTTTACGGCAGGCACGTCGGCGTTTCAATCCTCGCCCGTCCCGAAGGACGGGCGCTACGTTTATCCCACGGGCGACATCCTGGCATCAGCATGTTTCAATCCTCGCCCGTCCCGAAGGACGGGCGCTACCTTTAGCTCGGAGGAGCCGGTGGCGCGGTGGTTTGGTTTCAATCCTCGCCCGTCCCGAAGGACGGGCGCTACCGGAATCGACCACGGCCTGCACGGTCGCACTGGAGTTTCAATCCTCGCCCGTCCCGAAGGACGGGCGCTACGTTGGGGCAGACGCATAAAGTGCCGGAGTTGGCACGGTTTCAATCCTCGCCCGTCCCGAAGGACGGGCGCTACGTGCCGGTGTCATGCGTTTGCGTGACCCGGTGCCAGTTTCAATCCTCGCCCGTCCCGAAGGACGGGCGCTACGCGTTCGATGCCTGGCCAGTCCCGCCACAAGCTGGTTTCAATCCTCGCCCGTCCCGAAGGACGGGCGCTACCCGCATCAGCTGATACATGGGACGCGACACGCGATGTTTCAATCCTCGCCCGTCCCGAAGGACGGGCGCTACCCCTGGAATGCGTTCCATGCCCGATTGTATGGGCGTTTCAATCCTCGCCCGTCCCGAAGGACGGGCGCTACGCCCTATCTGTGTGTTTGTCTCTGCCATCGGTTTGTTTAAATCCTCGCCCGTCCCGACGGACGGGCGCTACTGCCGGTACCGAAATCTCCGATGCCGCCATCCTTGTTTCAATCCTCGCCCGTCCCGAAGGACGGGCGCTACGCAGAGTGAGCTGGCGTTGCTGGCGACGGGATTCGCGTTACAATCCTCGCCCGTCCCGAAGGACGGGCGCTACTAGCGGAGTCCCTAGCATCCCCTCGTTCAACCCGACGTTTCAATCCTCGCCCGTCCCGAAGGACGGGCGCTACAGCAAAAAACGCTCGAACTGTTTCGCCTACTTGATGTTTCAATC
>JAUXQT010000111.1 GCA_030682135.1 Nitrospirota bacterium
ATGGGCTACGGGCCATCGGAGGGTGGGGGCGCCCCACAAAAAGGCTCTCGAAACAGCGGCTGCCCACCGAATTCGCCCTGGGGATCACCCCAAGAGCAGATTTCCGAGTGGAAACGTGAATTAATCAGACCTTCCCTAGAAATGTCCGAGGCAACTCGACGTCTGACGACCCACGCCAAGCGAGGGTCGAAGAAACGCGTGGCAGCATAAGCCACGCCGTCTATCTCTCCCGAACCGACCTCCCCGCCTGAACTAGCCTTCAAGGTTTACAGACAAAACGTGATGTTCCCTTCGATATGAAGTTAGAGGTCACAACTTGTAACCTCAAAGACGGGTCGCTTCGAGGTCATTCGCGAACTCATGGCGGGATCGGAGCCTAAGGTCAAACGCTGGGGAGCGCCCAGACTGTCCTTTGTGCTCGCAGAGCCCCCACGGTGAAGCGGTGGTCGCTCGATGCGCGCAGTGAAGGACAATCTGGCCACTCCCCTATATAAGATGTGGGGGGAGAAAGAAATGAGTCGCCTGGCCTGGCGATTCCCTTTGCTCGCGCAGCGCGCGGTCGCGGTCTCCCCTCATTGGACGCGCGCACGATGGGAATCCGCCAGCCGCCCTCTGATCATGGAGCGAAAGAAGGAAATAGCATTCAGCAAACTGTCCCACATGGACATAGACCGGCTGCCGAGGAAAACGTAGAATGTCCCTGTTTCTTCGTGACATGGAGAGAATGCGACATATGAGAGAGGGCTAGTCCTTGTCGGACCAACAGAGCACCGAGAAACAGAACACCGCACGCGAAATCCTCGTCTCCTGGGCAAACAGCCAGGAGAACTGGGTCCGAAGCATCGTCCGCGAGGTGCTTACCACTCATCAGCCCGCCTCCGACGAAACCATTGAGGAAGCCTATCGCACTTGCCTCTCCGAGAAGGGACTCAGCAACGCCCCCGTCACTGTGTCACCGAAACTCGGGCTCGATACCGAAGACGACGAAACAGGTGAGGCTCTCCGTCTGACGATCCTCAAGAAAGTGGAGAACGTCAATCGACTCGCCCCAGGCCAACAGATCAGCTTCAACGATCGCCTCACGATTCTCTACGGCGAGAACGCCACAGGAAAAAGCGGATACGTGCGCATTCTTAAACGAGCAGCGGCCGTGCGCTCCGCCGAGGACGTTCTTCCCGACATTCATGCTACGATGACTCCGGGCCCGCCAACCGCGATTATCGAGTACACGCTGAACGGCATCGCCAACTCTGTCACCTGGATGGGACAAACGGGACTTCGCCCCTTCACCCGCATGAGCATCTTCGATAGCCGTGCCGTCTCGTTCCACCTCGACGACGATCTCACCTACAGCTACACGCCTCGCGACCTGGCGCTGTTTCAATACGTGAACGAAGGAATCGCCGCCGTTTCCAATCGACTAGACTCAGCACGCAAGAAATCCGAGTTCGACGAGAACCCGTTCCTCCATCGCTTCCAATCTGGAAGCGTCGTCTTTCCTAAGGTCGAAACGCTTAGCGGCGCAACCGACGTCGACGACCTCGAAACTCTAGCATCTGTCTCAGACATAGAAGTGGAGACGCTTCCGCGTCTCCGCGAAAAAGTCGAAGCGCTCAATCCCCAGCTCATCGCCTCCCGTCTAGAGCTCGTTCGCGCGGAGCGCGAGCTTCTATCGAGCATCCAGTCCACGGCTACCACTATCGCGGAATTCGACCTCCATGCATACAACCAGGCACTCGAACTACTCAAGAAGGCCGAGGAGAAACAACACAAAGCCACACATGCAGCGCTCGCTGGCTTTGACATTCCCGGCATGCTGTCTGACGCATGGCACGAGTTCGTCACCGCTGGCGACGCATATTTGAAAGATCTCGGTCTCGAGAACTACCCTGAAGAAGGCAAAACCTGTATCTATTGTCGCCAGGACCTCACCGCGAGCGCGGTCGCGCTTCTTCGCCAATATCATGACTACTCTAACAGTACGCTCAAGGCGGATGTCGACGCAGCAAGAACAGCACTCACAGCTGCCGCGCACACATTGCAGGCGGTCAACCTCACCATACTTCAGCCGGGCGTCGTCCTGAAGATGACGGTCGAAGAAGGGCAGACTCCTGCCGCCGTATACGTTTCCGCGTCAAAGTTCCTTACTAGCGCTCCTGCCCTCCTCGAGCAGGTAGCGGGGAGGCAAGCCGTCACGTCGCCAGGCGCAATCACGGACGCCAGCGCACTCAAGGACTCCGCGCAGGCGGCGCTCGAAAAGGTAGACGCTGCAATTGAGGCGCTCCAGACGCAGAGCAAAGAGCGACAGATCGCACGGGCCGAAGCCGAGAATAATGTTCGTGACCTACAGGATCGCATCGTTCTCAAGGCGCAGCTTCCGGCTATTCGCTCCGCTATTGAGAAAGCCAAGTGGGCTGAGCGAGCGAAGCTGATCGTTACGAAGCGCTTTCCTCCACTCAAAACGTCCCTAACAATTCAAACCAAGCTCGCCTCGGAAGATCTCCTAAACACCGACTTCCAGCGCCTGTTCGAAGAAGAACGCAAAGCGCTACGCGCGCCCGCGGTTAAGCTCCAATTCCCCGGCAAAGATGCAGCAGCCGCGCGACGAAAATCGCTCGGAGATCGCCGCCTAAGCGAGGTCCTTTCCGAGGGCGAGCAGAAGGTCATCGCCATAAGCGACTTCCTCGCCGAAGCTGCGATCCGTCCAACCTCTGCGCCGATTCTCTTTGACGACCCTGTCAACAGTCTCGACTACAAGCGCATCGAACACATCGTCGACCGTCTCTACACCCTTAGTGCCGACCACCAGGTCGTCGTATTCACACACAACATCTGGTTCGCGAGCCTACTCCTCGCTAAGTTCGAAGATAAAAAGAGTGCGAAGGGCTGCTCCTTCTTTAGTGTCGACCTCGGACCCGGTGAGCAACCAGGCTTCATCTCTGGAGGCATACACCCTCGCCTCGACTCGCCAGCAAAGATCAGCGGTCGCATCAACGACATCATACAGTCGGCAAGCACCGAGACTGGTGAAACCAGAAAGGCACTCATCGAACGCGGCTACGCACAGCTACGCGCTTGGTGTGAAGCGGTATCTGAACAAGAGATACTCCACAGCCTCTCCATGCGTTACCGCGCCAACATCATGGTCGGGCAGCTCAAGAAAATCCGCGCCGACCGCCTGCCCGGTGCCGCCGAAGTGATTTGCCGCATCTTTGACAAGGCTTGCGGCATCATCGACGCACACGCTATGGCCACCGAAACCCTCGGCACTACCCCCGATCTACAAGATCTCACAAAGGACTGGGAAGACGCACAAGAAGCCCTCGCTGCTTACAAGGCATAGATCCCGGCCTAGCATGGGGAAAAGCACTGGGGTCATTGCATGACCTTGCACCTCACGCTCGTACGAGAGCAGCCAGACAGTCCTTCACTACGGATACCCCAATCATCCCCCTTGAGGGCGGGCTAGATGGTCTCCCCCAGCGCGTGGTCTCTCAATCCCCTACTTCATTTCAAGGCCAGCCTGGTCGTCCTCCTGCTCGCGGAACGCGCACGATCGGAATGTGCTCGTTCGACGCGCGCAATCGAGGATCGACCAGGCTGCCCTTCCCATCCGATTCCAAGCTCGCTCATTCTCTCTCCAGGGACGGGGGCTGATTGATCTTCCACTGCGCGCGTCTCCTGAGTCTCGTAAAACGGGCCTCGTGAAGCGTATCTCGTTTCAGAATCGGACGATTCACACTTCACGAGAGACGAACGACGTTGGTGGCGGCGCGTTCTGCGAGCAAAGAGGGCACCTGGCCGCTTCCCTCTCATCCGTCTGAGGCCGCGCGTTGCGCGAGCACAGAAGATCATCAGGCTCCATCCCCTCTCTGTTCCGCGAGCAGGAGGACGGCCAGGCTGCCCTCTCCCCCTCTTGCCATACGCTATACGCCATTCGCTCTCAACACCGCCATATAGACCCAATCTTCCTGCATCAGTACAATGTCCCAACCGTTTGCTCAGACAGCACTCAGAGGACTCACCCCATGGCTGAACCACTCAAGAATCATTTCGGACCCACTATTCCCCGCACGATTGCCGAGATGATCGTCGCAGTCTATCCTGCCTTTCCCAAGGCCCAGTTTCTTCGCACCGTCTTGAAAGATTATGAACCGCTGGAGCTCATGCCGCGCGGGCGGCATATCGCACGGGCGTTGCGCCAACATCTTCCAAGTGACTACGAAGCAGCCATCGAAATCCTCCTGGCCTCGCTCGGTCCCGACGTCCCGAAGCAAGCGGGTGACGGAGGGATGGCCCCCTTCTTCTATATGCCGCACACCATGTTCGTGCAGGACTATGGGCTCGACCATTTCGAACCCTCGATGCGGGCGCAATACGAATTGACACAGCGCTTTACCGCCGAGTTCAGCATTCGCCCGTTTCTGGAGCGACATCGAGAAGCCACGCTGGCGCGACTGACCCAATGGGCGACCGATCCCAGTCCTGACGTCCGCCGACTGGTCTCGGAAGGCACGAGGCCGCGGTTGCCCTGGGCCCCGCGTTTGCGAGAGTTTCAGGCAGACCCGCAGCCCGTGCTCGCCCTCCTCGACTTGCTGAAAGACGACCAGGACCTCTACGTGCGCCGATCGGTGGCGAACAATCTGAACGACATCGGGAAGGACCATCCGGCCTTGCTGGCACAGACCGCCAAGAAGTGGATGCGGAACGCGACTGAGGAGCGGCGCTGGTTGATCCGCCATGCCTTACGTTCTGCCGTGAAACGGGGCGAGCCTGGTGCGTTGCATGTGCTGGGTGCCGGGCATGAAGCGAAAGTGGTCGTGCGACAACGCTCCATCACGCCAAGCAAGGTGCGCATGGGCCAGTCTGTGACCGTGGCATTCGAGCTCAGGAACGCCCAATCGAAACCGCAGAGAGTCATGGTCGATTTTCAAATCCATTTTGTGAAGGCCAACGGCTCGACGACGCCAAAAGTCTTCAAGCTCAAGATGGTCGAGCTTGCCCCGCGCGCGAGCATCTCCCTCAAGAAGACGGTGTCCCTCAAACCCATGACCACCCGCAAGCACTATCCGGGGCCACACCGGGTGGACCTCCTCCTCAACGGCCGCGCCAAGCCGCTCGGCACCTTCGAACTCCTCGCTCGGTGATCGTCTCTTTCATCGTGCGGAGAGGGGTCTGGTCTTTCTGGTCTATCTGATCGGTGAACAAGACAGAGCAGACAGACCGCGCACCAGATAGACCGCTTCTCTACGCCCTATGCTCTTTTCCCTGGCGCTGCCATACTCATCTCCCGCGTCTATTCGCCCGGAGTAGCATCCTGACGCGGAAAGTCCTTTCACGCTGGAGACCTCGATGATCGTGACCACGGAGATGAATGGCCGAAATCAGCGGCAGGCGTTCGTCGTCGCCGGCCTGCTGGCCTGGGCTGCCGGACTGTTGGTCTGGCTGGCCCCTGCGCTCTGGCTCCTACTGGGGCTGATCCCGCTCAGTTACTGGTGGGTGCGGCGGCGCTATCTCCGGCGGGTAACGGTGATGCAGCAACCCTTTCCTGACGAGTGGGAACGGATTCTTCGCACGCATGTCGCCTTCTTCGTGGCGTTGAACGATGCGGAGAAGACGCGATTCCGGCATCTGGTGCAGATTTTTCTCGACGAGATCCGGATTACGGGCATTCGCACGGAGGTGGATGAGACGATTCGGGTGCTAGTGGCGGCGAGTGCGGCGATCCCGATCTTCGGCTTCCACGACTGGGAATACCATCGACTGCGTGAGGTGCTGATCTACCCCGATGCGTTCGACGACGCCTACCAGAGCCATGGGGGGTCCGATGAGCACATTCTCGGGATGGTCGGGCTGCACCATTTGAGCGGAGTGATGATTCTCTCCAAGCCAGCGCTCCTGGCAGGGTTCGCCCATCAGGCCGGCTCACAGAATGTGGGGGTGCATGAGTTTGCGCACCTGGTCGAGCAAGAGGCAAATGAGTATGGGCTCCCGCCGGAGGTGCCCTGGATGGTGGTCCGGCAATGGGTGCGCTACGTGGCTCGGGAACTGGCTCGTCCTTCGAGGCATCGCGCCCATGTCAGTGCCTATGCCTATACGAACGAGCATGAATACTTCGCCGTGCTGGCTGAGTATTTCTTCACCTCGCCGGAACTATTGAAGCGCCGGGATCCCGCCTTGTACGCCATGCTGCGCGGCATGTTTCACCAAGACAGGGGGTCGCTGCTCCCGTTGGTGCCCCCGCGTCGCCAGGGAGTCAGCCGCAACGCGCCCTGCCCCTGCGGCAGCGGCAAAAAATACAAACATTGCTGCCTCGCAGGACCGGCCAAGCGCGGCTAGCTGGTTCATCTGGTCTATCTCGTCTATCTGGTTTGTTTGGTTGGTGGGATTGTATATGCAACCAGAAGAACCAGAGAAACCAGACAGACCGGTCGATAGACCCACAACCTTGTAGTACAATCGCCTGCAATAGTTTGCAGCCATCACGCTCTGCCGAACACCCCTATTCGTCAGGAGGCTTATGCTTAGCCGCGAGTTCGCCGATCGCTTCGCGCAAGAATGGATCGACGCCTGGAACAGCCACGATCTCGAGCGCGTCCTCGCTCATTACGCAGACGACTTCGAAATGTCCTCTCCCTATATCGCCCAGATTGCCGGAGAACCGTCCGGCATGCTGAAAGGCAAACCAGCCATCGCCGCCTATTGGGCTCACGCATTAACGCTGATGCCGACACTACATTTCGAACTGCACTCAACATTGGTCGGTGCAGAGAGTCTCGTCATTTACTATCGAGGTGCGAGAGGCATGGCGGCGGAAGTATTTTTCTTCGATTCAAACGGCCTGGTTGTCAAAGCCTCTGCGCATTATGCGTAACGCACCCGATCACTCCTATCGCTGGCTGCATGGAAGCGACAGATGATTAGTCCTGCCACGCTCAATGATTTCGATGCGATTGCCGAGCTGAACGTTGCGGCGTACCGTGAGTTCGCCGTCTATATGAGTCCCGACAGCTGGCGAGGCATGGAGACAAACCTGCGTGCCGTTGCAACCCGCGCACAATCGACCAGGTTTCTTGTGATGCGAGAGCAAGGAGCCATCGTAGGCTCGGTCGGGTATTGCCCGGCGGGCAAGGGTAATCCGGAGATCTTCCCGCCGGACTGGGCGGGCATGCTGCTCCTCGCAGTCGCGCCCGCTCACCGTGGACGTGGCATCGCCAGGGAACTCGCCTCTGCCTGCATCCACTGTGCACAGGACGATTCAGCCGAGGTGCTCGGTCTCTTCACGAGCGAGGTGATGCGCCCGGCACAACAACTTTATGAGTCCCAGGGATTTGATCGCGAGAGCGAACTTCCGATGAGGCTCGGCCTCAGATACTGGCGGTACAGATTGCAGCTCACAGGACCGAAGAGTTTAGTCCGCGAACAACCGAATACGCTGGTGTAGACGAGAAGAAACTCGGCTCGTTACAAGGTCCGAGCGCTGAGAACTTCATCTTCGCGGAGAGCTTCGAGAGCGGAAGCGGGAACGGCGGTCACGGTGATCGTATCGCCGAGAGCGTTGAAGACTTCGATCGAGTACCCTTCGATACCATCGGAAGCCATGTGATGGTCGACCAGCTTGACGATGTCGCCACAACGGAGACGATGCGCGGGCACGTCGCACGTCAATGCCACATCAGTGTACAATTCAAACTTCATCCTGCCCTCCGTCTGTCTGGAATCAGTGTAACGAACTTCGTGATTCCCGACAAGTGTTCCGTCATCCAAATCGTACGAACGGCCAACGTTACGCCATTGGGGCCGATGAGACTGCCGCAGATCTCATAATATTGCCCGAACATATTGGATTCAAGTGGTACCGCATCTACTGACACAATCTGTGCACGCAAATCATGCAGCAGCTGACCTGCATTTTCCAGGACG
Source organism: Nitrospirota bacterium (assembly GCA_030682135.1). Classification (GTDB taxonomy): domain Bacteria; phylum Nitrospirota; class Nitrospiria; order Nitrospirales; family Nitrospiraceae; genus Palsa-1315. The sequence continues at coordinate 7,924 of JAUXQT010000111.1, forward strand.
TAGCCAGCCTGCGCCAGAAAGGCCGATTTATCGCCACGCACTTGCGGCAACAGCAGGTAGCGCAGGAGCTTGTTTTCAGCAATGGTTGTGTCGGCCGGCAATCTCATATCGAGTCCAAGTCTCTATTTCCCAGACATGCCAGGCGTCCTCTACCTTTCCCCCTGAGGGCGGGCTAGATGATCTCCCGCTGCGCGCGCCAACGAATGCTGGTTCATCTGGTTTGTTTTGTTGGTCTGGTTTTTATGGTTGGTCTGACTAGAATTTCATCAAATTCATACCGAAGAACCAGAGAGACCAGATAAACCAGAAAGACCAAGCCGCGTTACCGCCACCCGTCTCCGTTCGTCCCCCCGCCGAATCCCCCGAAGTTCCCCCCGAACCCCCCCTGCCCCGTTCCCCAATATTCGCCTTTTTGGATTCGTCTGTAGGGGTGCCGGAGGTCCGGTCGGCTGATCCACCAGAAGAAGGAGATCGCTCCGATGCTGGTAAAGAGGGTGATCCAGAAACCCACCCCTTTGAAGTGGGTCTTCGACAGCGTTCCGACTCTGATTTCTTGCGCCGGCGCGGCGAGCGAGACCACGGTGCGATAGAGCCCTTCGCCGAACTGGCCCCGGTCGATGAATGGCTGCAGATGCTCATGCCCGACTTGATTCATCACCGTGGGGGTAATCACCGGCAACATCTGCCGGCCCAGCGTGATCGCGACTTGTCGATCCTCCACCGATACCAGCACCATGACTCCATGCTCTTGTTGCGCGGACCCGATGCCCCACTTGGCATAGATGGCTGTCGCATATTCGTTGACCGTCCCGAAGGGTTTGATGTTCGGGACCGTCACCACGACCATTTCGACGCCGGTCTTCCGCTCCAGATCCTGACAGACGGACCGAATGCGTTCTTTCCATTCCGCATTGACCACCTGGGCATGGTCGCTCACATAACCTCGCGGCTCCGGCAATTGAATCTTGGGCCGATCGTAGGGCACCGCCTGAGCGGTCCCCGCCACGAGGACGAGGCAGCAGACCAGTACGATCCTGACGAGCTTCGTCATCGTGGCCCCGGCTGCGGCAGTTGTTGGACCGCATGCGTGAGTTGCGTCATCGTCTGCAAATACCGGTCGAAGAGGCGAGGCACTTCGCTCGGACCGGGAGAAATCTGCCCGCGCTTGAGCAACAGGGCATCGAGCAGTCCCTGCAGATCCAGCTTCAATTGTTCTGCGACGTCCTTGATCACAGCTTCAGAGTGGGACAGCACCGGCCGCCCGAGAAGACGCTGTACTCCGCGCAGCAATGGCAATGTCGCCGTAATCGAGAGCGGCAGCAAAATCGTGGTGGCATCGTCGGTCCCGCCCCCTTCGACATAGCGCTGTCGCAACCGGAACAGATTGCTCGTCATGCCCTGAACGACGGCCTCTCGCAGCCGGTCGCTTTTCACGTGAAAACCGATGAAGGGATCGCGCCCGCCCAACACGCGATGGTGCTCCTGGATTTCCAGGAATTCGAGCGGGAAGACCGCGGCCGACTGGTGCAGTTCCTCTTCCGTGAGAAAGAGGGGCACCACGATCTGTTCCTTGCTCCATTGACGGTGCAAGGCGCTGTACTGTTTAAGGACGGCGCTGTCGTACGACGACACGAGCAGCAGGATATTCAGATTGGAGCGGCCGGGAAGAAACTCACCTCTCACGGCGCTGCCGTAGAGCAACATGCCTTCCAACTGGTCTCCGAAGACCGCCTTGACCTCCTTCACATAGGTCTGCAACAGCTGCTGCGTTTCGTTCGACAAGCCTTCGATTACACGTTCAGTCATGCCCTATTCCTCATGAAGACTTCGGATGTGGAGACGTTTCATTCGCGCGACAATCGGGAATGAACCCCGCGGCGATCACGCGGTCGATCAGATCGAAGGGCGCGGTCTTCCGCAAGCCCGCCGTGGTCGAGAGGACCTGATACCGCAGCCGTGCGTTCCGATCCAAGGTCTGAAACACGCGATCGCGCAGGAAGGCTACGACCGGATTGCCCGTGTTCCAATAGAACACTTGTTGATCGGCCAACTGTTGCAGCATTGTCACATGCGGCCGCCTGATTCGTTCAAACTCTTTGAGCCGCTTGGCTGAATAGTCCTTGTCTGCCAAACAGCCTGGTAAGAGATCGGACAACGCCATCGCGTCGACCATCGCCTGCATACGCCCCTGCGAGGCATGGGGGTTCATCGCATGGGCGGCATCGCCGATGAGGACTGCGCCATCCGCCACCCAGGTCGGCGTCCTGACCCGCCCGGTCGGCATGTAGGCGGTCTGGCTCCAATCGCGCAAACCACGGAACAGCCCGGCGAACTGCGGCGCGATTTGGCTCCAGGCCTGCTGTAATGCGGGAATGCCCCGCTGCTTCACCGCCTCCATCGAGCCGCTGGGAATCATATAGAAGAGATAGACTTTGTTCCCCGTCGCAGGAAAGAGACCCAAAATGGTCTTGTGCCCGACATAGTAGAAGGATTCGGAGATTGGCTCCTCCGATTCGAGAATCGCAATCAGATAGCCGTCGGGATAACGATGCAGGTCGGCGGGAATCTGAAGGGCCTCGCGCACCTTGGAAAAGACCCCGTCCGCGCCGACGACGATCTTGGCCCGGATCGTTCGCGTGCCTTCCGGCCCTTGCGTGGTCAAGCCCACCACCTTGTTTCCCTCGCGCAAGAGTCCGGCGAAGGAGGTGCCATAACGAAGGGTCGCGCTCTGCTGCTGCTGCACTGCTGCAACGATGGCGTGGTGAGCCACGTTCGGCAGGGTGACGATGGCGCGATTGTACGGCGCAGGCAGATCGTTGTAGTCGATACTACAGAGGCGCTTGCCTCCGGCCCGGCAGAAATGAAAGTGCCGCACGGTTCGCGTAGCGTTGGCCGGTAAGGATTGCAAGACACCCAGGCGATCGAGGACTTGTTGCCCGTTCGGTTGGAGAATTTCTCCCCGCAAGCCCTGAGGCGGACCGGCTGCCTGATCCAACACGACGGTGCTGATCCCCTGCTTCGCCAGCGCCAAGGCGAGGACCGCTCCGCCCCCTCCGGCTCCCACCACCGCCACATCGGCCTGTTCTGTCGAGTCTGCCATGGTCTCAGTGGGCGTCCCAGGCCCGATACCTCGTGTGATCGTTCCACATCGCCAGGAATTTCTCCCTGGCTTTTACGGAGATCGCGTGATCGGTGATGATGTCCAGCCGCTCATCGTTATAACGGTTGCCGCTGGTCGTATGGTTCATCGAGCCGGAAGCGTTCACCTCATCGTCGATCACGGCCTGCTTCAGATGCATCAGCCCGTCGTGCTCGTTGACCAGAATAGGAATGTCGGCCAGATGCAACGTATGCAGCGCCGCGCGCTGCTTGACGTCCTCGGTGCGCTGCCGGTCGGTGATCAATCGCACATCGACGCCCCGCTTCTTTGCTGCGACCATCGCCTCCACCGCGCGAGGTGTGGTCAGTCCATAAACCGCCACGTAGAGATAGCGTTTCGCATGGCCGTAGATCGTGACTAGTCGATCGAGTGGCGCATCCTCCGGCGCATAGTAGACCTCCACCGTGGCAGCCCAGCCTGGCTCGACCGGAACCGTGAGCAGCAGGGCGACGAGAGCGAGCGGCCGGATGATGGAATGGGCAAGGACTGCGCTCATAGATGGCACGTGGCAGACCCGTTAATTAATTATTCGAGCTCAAACAACATTTTGAAATGTTCGTCCGTGGCCTCCCAGGCCTCAGGCGCCGTGGTGGCGAGCCATTGCTGTAGAAACTGCTTTTGGCCCGGCGTGAGCAACTGTTTGATTTGATGTGTGCGGCCTTGGAGGGGTTGGAGAAATCCGACCCGCTTCTGAAAATCCAACGTGGCCGTGCGGACGTACATGTTCGTAAAAATCGTCGGTTTCTCGTCTTCCCCCTCGCCTTGAATCCACACGGACAAAAACTTCTCTAATTGGAGTCCGGCGCTATCCATGGCTGGATCGGTATCGTGAAACAGCTCGTTTTCAGACTCTTCGAGCGGAGTAGCCTCAGCGGACCTGAACATGAAGTTGCGGTTCCACATATCGTCGCTCATCCAAAAAATGGCATAGTGGCGGCGGATCACGGACAAAGTCAAGCGACGAGCCGGCGGGTTTCGTTACCTTGACAATGGCGAAGTGGCTTTGATAACGTGTTGAAATTGTTTAATCTCTAGGCC
>JAUXQT010000001.1 GCA_030682135.1 Nitrospirota bacterium
ACTCGCGGCTCAGGGTGCTGGGCGCCCGCCCCAATACCCTCGCCATCGTTCGCAACGACTGGCCGTGGGCCAGCCCCAGACTCAAGGTTTCACGTTCTTCGGCACTCATGTGTTTATAGGATCTCGTGTGCATGGCAACACCGTAGCCCATCCGGGCCTGTAGTGTTGCACTTGGAGTTAGAACTCAAGGATGATATGAGCTGACAGACGCACGGCCCACAGCACAACCAGCGTCAGGATGAGCGTCGTCCGTCCCGTATAGGGCTCCGCACCGGTGGCGTACACCGTCGCGGCGGCGAGGAACATCAAGGCCCACACGCCGTCCACGATGCTCACATCGCGTTTAAGGACGCTGACCACCCATGTCAGCGTCGCCAGACCCATCGTTGAAACCAGTCCTAAGAAATAGAGCGATAGACTCATGACGTCTTCTTCTCCAGCAGGCCTGCATAGCCATCAAAGCGAGCTGACAACGCCAGCAGCAGCGGCGTCAGCACCGCCCAGCCGATGGCCAGAGCCAACAGACCCGTGGGCATATTGCCGAATTCCAGCGCGCCCAGGCGGAGGCCGCCATAGTAGGCGGCAGGACCCCCGGCAGCTCCAAACACAACCGCGATGACCCAGCGCCCCCTCATCCAACGCAACGAAACATTCAAGAGGGTTGCGAAGAGCCCCCACAACGCCACGATCCAATAGGGGGCAACGTTTTGGATCATGATTCCCGAGGAATATTGAAGCCATCCCTGCCATACCAACAGGCTATCGAAGACGAGTCCCAAGGCGAGTGCTAGGAATACCAGCTTGAGCTCCGCCATTGGCGGGGCAGCGCGGAGCACATGCGCGGCCACCACCCCTGTCGTCACCAGCACGCCGATCCAGGGCTGGTGCGCCGAGGCGCTCCACACGCACGCAAACCAGCCGATCTGAAAGAGCACGAAGTTGCTCAGGATCATCGTGGTGTTCATCTTCATGAAGCACTCGCCGCAGGTTTTTCGAAGAGATAGTGACTGACCCCCCATTGTCGGCCCTCCTCATAGCCGAACAACTCGGCACAGGCCATAAAGAAGATACGCCACCGCCCCCACCAGGCTCGCGCGTGGGCCTTGCCGTAGACACGCTCGATCACGGGCCAGAGTGTCTCGCGGGCGGCATCCATATTGGTCAGCCAGGTGTTGGCCGTCTTCTCATAGTGCGTGCCGTCCCACCGCCAGCGGGCCACACAGGCGAGATGGTCCTGACAGGCCAGCGGCAGGCCATCGCTGGGCATCATCCCGCCCGTGAAAAACTGACGACTCATCCAGTCGGCGGGCCCCCGGTCTTCGAACAGGTACGAAGTCTCGCGATGCACGAACACGTGCATGAAGAACTGTCCGCCCGGTCTCAGCCATCGTCGGACGCGCGCAAAGAGGTCAGGCCAGTTACGCATGTGTTCGAACATTTCTACCGACACCACCCGATCGAATTGCCCGGGGTCGATCTCGAATGTATTCATGTCGCAGGTCAATACCCGAACCCGGTTCTGCAGGCCACGTTCTCTGGCCTGGGCCTCGATGTAAGCCCGTTGCGAGCGGGAATTGGAGACCGCCGTGATACGGCTGTCGGGGTAGTGCTCAGCCATCCACAACGTAAGGGAGCCCCAGCCGCATCCGAGCTCCAGAATCGTCTGCCCGTTCATCAGGCCCGCATGCAGGCAGGACTCACGCAGACCGGCGGCTTCTGCTTGGGCTAGGGTCGTCGCGTTGGCGGGCCAGAACGCGCTGCTGTATTTCAGGTGAGGCCCGAGGACCTCCCGGAAGAACTCAACCGGGACCTCGTAGTGCTGATCGTTGGCTTTCTCCGGTACCACTGCGATGGGCGAACGGCGTATCTCCTCGATAAATCTCATTTCCTGCCGCGCTGCTGTTCGAGCGTCACCGGACCGGATCTCCCGGAGGCGCTGCTTAAGCAACTGCCGAATTCCCCATCGAGTCGCCACATCAGGAAACAATCCCTGTTCGGCCAGGTTCAATGCAAGACTCGTGAAATGTTGCATAGGCTTAGTCTCCAAGCAGAGGCGCGCATCCGGATGTCGTCTTAGCCATCGTCATGAAAACCGCTTCACCTGTTCCGCCAAAGTATTTGCGACCAGATGAAGATCGAACGGCCAGGCGTAACGCAGTTCGACCCCTGGATACTGCGGCCGTAAGTGATCGAGAATTTCAGGAATCTCCACTTCCGAATGTGAGCCGCCAGGCGTGAACATCGTCGTGGTGACGGTAATGTGGGTCGCCCCCTTCTGGACCAACTCCTCCACCGACGCTTCCAAGGTCGGCGCACAGAATTCGTTGTAGGCCACGGCGAATAAGACATCTCCCAGGTTGGCTTTCAACTGAGCCGCCACCGCCTCAAGCCCCGACTGATAGGGGTCTGTTTCAGGGGTCCTCGGCATCTGGCGGATCTTGGTATCCAACTCGATTTCTTCCGCCGACGGCGGCATCTTTGCGGCACGCCGCTGACCCTCCAGCCGTTTCAGTTTCGTCACTAATTCCTGTGGACAGCCCTTGGGAATGCCGCCATGACCAACTAGAATCACTCCTCGTGTCGTTGCCGCCATTTCATTGCTCCTCTTGTTGATACTTGCGTCTATTCTCACTCACATTGAACCAGTCGTGACCTCGAGGTACTCTTGCAGATTGGTCTTCCCGTAACGACTCCCCGGATACACCGTTCGAATGAATCCTGCCACCAGGGCCATCACCTTCTTCACCGCGGGGGTCTTCTCAGGATCTGTGGCAGGCAAGAGCCGCACCGTGATAGCCTTCTCGTGCAATTTGAGCTGTACGAAAAAATTGCACGCAACACCCTGTTCGATCGCAATCGACTCCAGGAGTGCTTCTTTGCCGCTTCGTCCGAGGTAGCATTCCTGCACTTTCAGAATATCGGTCCCTGCCCGTTGAATGATCGGGGTGAAGGCTTGATAGACGCCCTGCAGATCCCCGGCTTCTTCTATGACGACATGTGGCATGGTGGTTCCTCTCTACACATGGTTGCGCAACATGAGCTCCTTCGGATGCGGATTCAGATAGACCTGATCGCGAATGTAGCTGACGTCAAAGATGCGGACGTAGTGCTTGATCAAAGTCAGCGGAACCACCAGGGGTGTCAGGCCACGATGATAATCGCCGATCACGTCCAGCAGCTCGGCTTTTTCCTGGGCCCCTGATCGGTCCTTGAAATAGCCCAGGATGTGCTGGAGCACGTTCACGTGCTTGCGCACCGTCGCCTTCATGGCCAAGGCTTTCATGAACAGTTCGCCATAGCGGTTTGCAAGTTCCTTGGGACGGTACTGCTCCGCCTGACCGACGAGCCGCCCAAGGACTTGGTACTGCTGCGGGCTATGGGCCATCAACAGATACTTGTGGATCGTATGGAACTGCACCAGGGCCTGCCTCGTCACTCCGGTCTGTAGAAGATCCTGATACCGTCGATAACAAAACACGCGTTCGATAAAATTCTCCCTGAGCGGCGCATCATAGAGCCGCCCTTCCTCCTCGACCGGAATCAGCGGGAACTGCTCGATAAAGGCCCGCGCGAACAGCCCGACTCCGTTCCGGTTGGGCATCCCATGCTCATTGTAGATACGCACTCGCTCGATGCCGCAGCTCGGCGAGCCCTTTTTAAAGACATACCCGGAGAGATCCAGCTCCCCGAGTTCCTTGATACGATTCTCGGTCATCTTCTCGACCGCGCCTGTGTGATCTGTCCCACTCTTGATCGTCACGAGTCGTGGTTGCTGAGAATCGCCGACCAGTCGCATCGCTTCGCGAGGAGTACCCAGTCCTGCCTCAACTTCTGGACAGACCGGGACCCACTCCACGTAGGGGCCCAACACATCGGTGAGAAAGCTGTCCCGCTTATGTCCCCCATCGAACCGAACCTCGTCTCCAAGGAGACAACGGCTGATCCCAAGACGCAGCGGCGCGATCGTCATCTCATCCTCTGCTCATTGCCAGCGAACCACGATGGGCGAACGCTGAAGGTTCGACGGGCCACTTGATTCAACGCCATGCGTAGTTATCGCGCGGGCATTCCATGTTGCCCCATCCCGCCCTTATAGAGTGTTTCGACAGCGACACGCGTGATCGCAATATCGCGCAGGCCTCCCTCTCCCTTCACGCCCAGTTTCACCGCTGTGCCCGCTTCGCCGCGCACCATCAGTATCACTTGCTCATAGGTCTTACCAGAAACTGCCGCACCATTCACCGTGACGACTTCATCTCCGTGCGTAAGGCCTGCGTG
>JAUXQT010000009.1 GCA_030682135.1 Nitrospirota bacterium
CCCCAAGAGCAGAGTTCCGAGTGGAAACGTGAATTAATCAGACCTTCCCTAGTATTCATATCAGCCCTACCCCCATCGATGCCACGATCAGCTACATTTCCTTAGCCACAGTGTTAACAGCGCAAGAGGACGGCCTTTCAATTCAGACCCTCACGATCGATCAGGTCGATCCAGGACGCCACCGTGAAAACCGGGCGATACCCTCTGCGCCGACCGATCCTCATGCCCACTGGAACAGAACCGGCACCACTCACCCAATCATTCCTTGCCCTCGTCCGGTCGGTCAACGGGCAAACGTTGCTTCTCAGCATGTTCGTTCCCCTTAAACCATCAGATCCGATGGCCACGCCTTCAACGGCACAACAACTCGATCGATCCTCAGCAAGATCGTGATCACCAAGGCTCCCCAACAACTTCTCCCTGGACAGGAGAACCCAACATAGGTAAGATCCAAAACATTACGGGTACCTCTTACGCTATGGCCACCATTCTTGTTATCGACGACGAAGAATCGATCCGAAGCCTCTTGAAGGAAGTCCTTCAGAGGGCCAACCACCGTGTGCTCGAAGCCCGCGATGGTCGTGAGGGATTGACTCTCTACCAGCAGAACAAAGTGGACCTGGTCCTTATGGACATACTGATGCCGGGAACCGACGGCCTTGAAACCACGTTACAACTCACACGGGAATATCTCGACGCAAAGGTCATCGCCATGACCGGCGCCCAAGGCGACCGCAACTTCCTCGATGTCGCGAAATTGTTCGGCGCCCGTCGCGTCTTCGAAAAGCCCTTCGACCTCGATAAGCTCATGCAAGCTATCGACGAAGAACTCGCCAAGTAGCCAGACGTATCACTCCCACCCTACCGGATCGTAGCCTCGCTCCTTAAGACAACGCTGAACGAACTGTTTATAGGCATTGCTCGGGGGTGAACGACGAAAGAGCCCACGGAGAAATCCTCCTGTTGCACCGGCGGCAGCCCCCACCATCGCACCGCGGCCCGGATGGCCAACAACCGCTCCGCCGACCGCTCCACTTGCCGACCCAATCGCACCTCCAGTGGCCGTGCTGCCGGCAACCTGTCCGCCCTTGCCCTGGCTCGCAGTTGCGCCGGCGTCTTTGGCCATCTCCCGGCACTCCTCGATGTCTCGATCAGCCACGTCCTCGCCGACTTCCTTCAAATGTGCATTGGGATAGAGAATGGGCTTGGAGGCTGCACAGCCTGCGACGAGAAACAGGATGATCAGAAAACCCCATGATCGAGCCATCACGACCTCCGCATGTCACCATGCAACGCGATTAGACGAGCCGCGTTGACTCATCGGCCTCCACTGAGCTCCTTCCTGACTAACGAACGCATCATCACTGGATCGTTGTAGGCCACTTCGCTCAAGGCATCCATAATATGGAGCCCTTTCGTCGCGACAAGCTCCTTGGCCTTGGCATAGTTCTTTACCGTAAATCGCGCCACCGCCGGCTGACCATTCACAATCTGACAAGCCAGGATCTCGCCGTTCACTTCCAGCGTGCCCCCCTGCTCGACCAGGGTCTTGGCCTGCGCCGACGTAATCCCATGGAGCTGCGCGAACTCCTCTAACCCACCCGTTTCAACCAATCGTCCATCCGGCATGATGCAGAGTCGTTTGAAGTGCGGAGACCAATCCTTGCGGAAGTCGATAAATTTAATGTCGCCACCTTTCGCCACCGCACGATCCAGCGTTCGATAATCGAGTCCAAGATTCTTCTGTTGAAGCTTCGTTTTCAATTCATCCGGCAAGGTACGAGAGAACACCTCGAATGCGGCGGCAGGAAGAGCCAGCGATCGTGCGCGGGCCAGTTGTTCCGCCTCGGCAAACTGCATCAGATCCAGCACAAAGGTCTGTTTGGGCATAACCCCGGTCTGGTCGATCACACAGGCAAACAGTCCTCGCGTCAGGAGCCCCCCGATCTGTGGATAGACATAGATCCCGCCCTCGGTCAGCAAGGCGGTCATCGTCTCCAGCGGAACCTCATAACTTTCCGACAAGACCTTCGCATGACCTGGGAGGTCTTCCTGATGCGTCATGGCGCAGGCGGTCACATTTCCCGGTGCGTCGAATTCAGAATAGTCCTCAATGACGTTATAGAGAACTGTGGGCTTTGGCTTATCTGCTTTTTTCTTAATTTTAAACATGATGCGAACAACTCCAAGTGGCTAATATATATGTCATATTACAGATCTTATCTGTTCAGATGATGATAGGGAGGCAACGTCATCAATCGTCCATCCTCAACCGGTCCGCCCACTGTAAAATGATACAACGATTGAAACGAGCGCCCCTTCATCCCGACGATCTCATGGACCGGGTCATCGAAGAAGCAGCCGATCCCAGTTCCTCGCACCCCTGCTGCCTCCGCTTCAAGATACAACACTTGTCCCAGCAAACCCGCCTCCCAGAATAAGCGTGGATACCACCAAGCCCCGCCCTCCCGCAAGCGACCTTCAAACTCGGCAATCATCCCCAGCGAAAATGCGCTGTCTCCCGCGATCTCTTGATGACAACTCACTTGCACCGCCGCCTTGGTCGCATCTCCCTCCAACAGCCAATAGAGCGGCAACGTTTCAGGACATCCGGGAACCGGGGTCCAGACCAACTCCTCGTTCATCGACTGTTGGAGTAACGGCAATTTCTCTCGATCGCGCGCCAAAAGATAGAGTCCCGGAGTTAATCCATCCACGCGATGCACAAACAGCAACAGGTGAATCGCGGGCTTCCACGGCAAGACATCCCACGGCATCGGTCGGTTTAATTGAGGCAACTCTGCCGCAGGCATGACGCGGCTCAATATCTGAAAGAATGTGCCGGATGAAATAGCCGTCTTCCCGTCGAAGGACACAGCGCTCCGGCGTTGCCGAATAACTTGGCCCGCAGCGGGGCCAACGTTATTCGACTCTCGTGAAGCGTCGTTCGTGAGGAATTGTAGCAAGGCGGCTCCCTGCGGCTCAGAGGTGGATTTCCAGGAGGCCTCGGCTCCTTCGTCGATCATCTCCCAATGTACTCCATGCTCGCCACTTAATTTGTTAGCCTTGCCATGCCAGGGTCCACTCGCGAGTTCTTTCACTGTCGCTGCATCGATAAATAATGGGATCTCGTTACTCCGACCTCTGGCCTCTAGCCCCTCGCCACTAGCCGCAGGCCACAGTACGCAGAGACAGTCCGGATGCTCCCGTTCCGCCTGAGCAAAATCCTCTGTTCGATCGGTACCTAATAGTGCCGCAACGGTGTCTTGGGAAGTCCCATCCAGCAGCGCCATATTCCAGCCGAGCGTCGCTGCCGCGATTCTTGCCGTTCCAATCGCATGCCCCACATCGTGATTACAGTAGCGAAAAGCTCGTTCACCGTACTTCCAGGCTTCACGCCAATGAATCGAGGTCAGTCCAACCAGAAACGACTGAGCTGGAAGGAGGGCGAGGAGTCGAGCAACTCCCTCCGCATTGAACGCCGCCCGTAGCTCAATCCCATGCTCCCTGGGCGCATAGTGATAGAGACCGGCCTTCAGATCTAACCCGTCCATCTGCGGCAACAGGAGATAGCCTTCGGTCGGATGGAGATTGCCCGACGAGGGATTGTTGCGCAACGCCCACTGCATATCTCCTGATTTTTTCCAGGCAGATAGGCCGAGAGAATATTCCAGAAACCGTGAGAGCGCGGTCAACGTGACCGGCTTGGCTGCCACTGCCCCCCGTTCATAGATCTCCCGATAGGGCGGCGATACCGGTTCGTCGTCCGACTTGAGCAACGGAAGAAGAACGAGATCGGCCCCGTCAAATCGCCTAAAGGGATCGGGCTGGTTCGCCCAATCCAGATGCCCGAGCGAACGGGCATAACGGTTGAAATGATGCTTGGTCTGAACGTGGTAACGAATCACGCGATCGATGGGATCGGTCGGCGCAGTCTCGACTGGTTCACGGTACAGGGGAATTTCTGTGGCCATCGCAATTGGTCACAGTCTACAGAGCGGGGGGAAGAAAAGTAAACGCGACGAGATCGGACAAGATCGATGAGCACTAGACAGACACCGGCAACATGATCCTCATCATGAAACGCAAGGATGAGATATGGCGATGAGGCGAGTGCTACGACCGCGTGGGCGCGACAGCCGATTCCGATGGCGAGGGGTGGCCTGCCGCTTTGTACCAACTAGGCAGATGCTCTATCAGCCCGCAGGCAGTCAGGTACTCACGATCAATGGGCGTGGGAATACCGCTCGTCGTCGTGGGATCGCTGGCCTCTTCCAAGGCATTGGCCACATGGACAGCCGCCAAGAGACTAAATCCTTCTTGAACGCGTTCCCCCGGATGGTGGTGAAACGCCACGGCTTCCACGATGGCATCGCTCACCCCCCAAAGCCCCAGCAAATAGGCCCCCACATCTTCATGTGACGCCTTGAATACCGCCCGTTCGGCGTCGCAGACCGACAGACGATCGTGGCGCAAATTCGCAAGCACTTCGCCGTACTGCTCAGGAAAATTCGTGCTGAGAACCAAGAGACCGATGTCATGGAGCAATCCGGCCATGAACGCCCCCTCCACACCGAGGGAACCGACATCCTGACTCTTCGCAATATCCCGCGCAGCGGTGCCGGTGATGAGCCCATGTTTCCACATGGTCTCCAGCGGAATTGGTGCCCGCTTGCTGCCTTCAAATTGCGCGAATACCTGGACAGACAGCACCAACGCCTTCACCGAGTCGATTCCCAGAAGGGCCACCGCATGAGCCGGGCTGGAAATCGTACGTCGAAGCCCGAAAAAAGCAGAGTTCACGACTTGAAGCAATTTGGACACCATGGCCATGTCTTGGGAGATGATGCGAGTGGCCACATCGGCCGAAGCCGTAGAAGAACCCATCGCAGCCACCAGCTCCTGATAGAGATGCGGAAGGCTCGGCAAGGTGCGGATCCCGGCAATCAAGGCGCGCAGGGATTCATTGGTCAGGCGAGCCCCCAGCGCACCGGCCCGTGCAATGGTGGCCTTCAACACCTCTGCCGTAAATGGCATCGGAATGAACTGGTGTGCGACTTCCAACGCCGACACAATCGTGGCACGATGGGCACAGCTTGACGAGGCGATGCGAATGACGCGAGGAGCTCGGCTCTTCACTTCCGCCAACAGTTGAAGCCCACCCACTCCCGTCAAATGTATATCCGAAAGAATTACGTCAACCGATGACTGGGCAAGAATTGCCAAGGCCTCTTCTTCCTTCCCAACAAACTCCATTTCCCACTCGTTCGACAATGGAGTCAGCATAGACTGTAGCGACGCGAGCGCTGCTGGTTCCGCAATCACGAACAATACCCGCTTTTGCATAGAACCTCATGGTTTGCCGAACAGTACAGACCCAGTCGTTTTCTCTGTCGGAACAATCGGCCGTCGACTTGAGAGATCGCCCAGGGCCGCCAATGGGTTTGCCTCATTGACCTCCTTTTCGCTCCACGCGTATGCTGCAACCAGCACAATCAACGAGGGACCTATGCAATTCGACGCTGCACTTGCCGCACAAGACACATTTAGACGAGCCGAAGCGGAAATTGGCTCCGACTGGGATACCGCCGTAGAGCTTGAAGACACCTTTTCAGGCAACGCTGGATCGACGGCCAGGAAGGCCTATGAGGATCTCCTTGCTATTGGACAACGGTATCCTCTGGCCCATTCCTTCCAGGCCTTCTGCATCTTCATCACCTGGCAGCAGGTGACGGAGGAGACCGTCGCGCATCATTTCCAGACCGGACTTCGGCTCTGCGAAATCTTTCTCGCCTCCCCTGACGGGAAACATCCAGACGACTTCGAACAGATCACCGAACTCTATGGGTCATTTCGCGATGGATTGGGGCTCGCTGAAGAGGATGAGATTCAAGTCGAATTTAGAAAAGATACGCCGAAGGGGGGAGACTGAATGCGTATCTCGTGAAGCGTCGTTCGTATCTCGCTTGCGAGATATCTGTCTGATCCAGCGCTTCACGCTTCACGAACAACGCTTCACCAATAGATGTCGGACGATCATAAACATCGGGCACGTATTTTCCTCCACCGCGGCCAGCTCATGCAGGCCAAAGCGGCATATGAACAGGCCATTGCAGATGATCGCCTGGCCAATGACCGCCGCGCCCTCTCCGATTCACTCGGCAATCTCGGCAACGTCTGCGCGCAATTGAGCGACTTGGATCAGGCAGAAGCCTGTTACCGGGAAGTGCTTACCATTCAGCGCACAGAACGGAACCAGCATGCCATCGCCCACACCCTGGTCAATCTCGGCAATCTGCACATCGGCGCCGACCATCCGGATAAAGCCCGCCCCTACTACCTTGAAGCCTTGGATCTGCTGCGTGACCTCAAAGACGACCGCGCACTCGGCATTCTCTACAATAACTTGGCGCTACAAGAAGCCCGTGAGCAGCAATGGGAACAGGCAGTCGCCTCGTTTAAACAGGCCCTCGACTGCCATCGAATTGTCGGAAACGAAGAAGGGCTGGCGGTGACCTATAGCCAACTGGGCAAGTGTTTTCTGGACCAGGGCGACCTCACCCATGCCGAACGATGTCTGAACAATGCCTCGGAACATTACATCAAGCTCGGCAATGAGCCGGCAGAGGCCGCCGTGCTTCGGCTTCTTGGCACCCTATATGACACCCGCCGGGATCTGATTTCGGCAAGGCGCTGTCTTGAACGAGTCGTCTCTCTCGACCAGCGATACGGCTTGCCTGAACTTTCCACCGACTCGGCCCATCTCTCTACGCTCAAACAATCCAGTTAGCCCCTCTCACTTTGCCCCTCGTTCCGAATCGTTGTCGCCCCCTGTCCAGCACTTCTTCAATATGCTCCAGGTCGACCGCGATGCCTTTCTGGACAGAACCTAATCCTCTGCTATCTTTGGAGAGTCGCCACTGTTGCTTTAAGTTCTACCCTGAAATGGCCGACAAGATAGTGATGCGGATTCGTATGCCATTTCTTACTCGGGTTCTCACAACATTAGTTCTTGGAGCGGTCATGACCGTTCCCGGCGCCTACGCCGCAGAGGGCTCACCCTCAATCACCGTCGGGACGCAGGAAGTCGGACTCACCGCCGGCTACATGCTCCCCCATCGACTCACCGCAGACCACACGACCAAGCAACAGGGTCCGGCCCTCATGCCTTCCTGGATGATGACACTCACGGACCCCATTGGTGACGGGTGGAATCGCGGACAAGTCTCGATCGGCGCAGAAGTTGTGTACATTCAGTTTCGCGAACCGATACTCACCCATGGCATCGGCTTCACCCCCAAGATCAAATACACGTTCGTGGCCCTGGATCAGATTCGTCCGTATGTGGAATTTGCCGGCGGTCCCTTTTGGACCGATCTCGGCGGAAAAATCCCTGAAGAGTCTGCTCGGTTTAACTTTGTACTCACCGCAGGGTTCGGCCTGTCCTGGTTCATCACACCGCAGACGTCCCTCAACGTCGGCTACCGTTTTCATCACATCTCGAACGCCGGCACGCGTTATCCGAATTTGGGCCTGAATGCGAGCCTCCCGTTCGGCGGGTTCTCGTTCTATTTTTAAGGAGAGAGTTACCATGATGCAGCACCTATTCCGCTGGACGCTCGTAGGGGTGATGGGAATCGCCGGCACGACCATCGGCTGTAGCAGATGGATCGATGTCATGCCCTCCTCGACGGCTCATGAAGAGTCCGTCACCCGTTCCATCTCCAACGACGAGCGAGTGCCGCTTGTGATGGATGGGCTCCGGATGATGCAGAACGGTGCGCCTCAAAATCCCTCGCCTGAGATCGAACGCCGCATCTTGAACACGGTACAGGAAACCCGTCTCTTTTCGACACTCCTTCCACTTGGAGAGAATGTGGCCTCGTCCGGCGAGAAAGCGGTGACCGCCAGGATCACCTTCAATGAAACCGTTGAACCCCATTCCGGAGCGGCTGCCTGGAAGGGGTTTGTCATTGGAGCCTCCATGTTCCTGCTCTCTCCCGTCATCGAACTGCACTATGACTATGCCGCAAAAGCCACCCTGGAACTCGAACGGTGGGACGGACAGGTAAAACGTTATGAAGCACAGTCGTCCGGCACGGCTCACTACAACCTGTTCGGCGCCACGCCGATTATGATCAGCGAACTGAAGGGACAAGTCGCTGAAGCCTGTCTGACCGAACTGATGGATCAACTCGTTCGCGATACCACCTTCTATATGGCAAGCAGCAGTCCCCTCCCGGAATCCCCCATTCTCACAGTGACTGTGAAGTCGCGGAAACCGCTCCGTTCCTCCTCATCGCGTTCCGCCGTTCCAGTCTCAACCACACCAGTCCCCTAACAGGCTGCGGAAAAACTCGGTGTATGCGAAAAAACGGCCACAATACTCCGAGTGGCACCGCGGCCCGAACAACCACAGGATGCTCAAAAAGGCCGTCCAGCAAGGCCGCAGCGAGCGAAGAGGCGAGGCGTACCAGTTAGTACGTTGCGCCTCTTCGTGAAGCGAGAACGCCGCTGGCGGACTTTTTCAGCATCCTGCTAAAGAGGATCTGCCCCCTCCCTCAATTCCGCTCTGGCCGACCCGGCTCTCCCAATGATATAGTGCCTCCACTACGAGGGGGGCCATCACGATGGATATCGAAGCATTTCGGCAAATGGTCGCCAAAAATCCAAAAGGATTTCTCGGTCGTTATGGGCTGGGAAACAAGATCCTCCAGGAACGAGGCAATCTTGAGGAAGCGGTCGAACATCTGACCATCGCGACTCAACTCGACCCCACCCACGTGGCATCGCATCTCGGCCTCGGACGCGCCCTCGTCTCCTTGGGCCGCAAGGACGATGCAAAACCGGTCCTACGGGCCGGCATCGACGCAGCTCGATCGGGCCGATCCAACGGAGGCGTGGACCTGGTCCCTGAGATGGACGCGCTACTGAGGACATTGGGATAGCCAATCACATCGTGATCGAGCGAGGAGGGCCCTATGAAGATTGAAGATGCCAGACAGCGGATCGAATCGGCGATGACTCAGTACGGGATGCAGGCCGGGATGGCGATCGACCTGGTGATCAACGAAGTCCGTTCCGATCTCGGCGCTGCCACAGCCAATGAATTAATCGACGAATTCGACCTCGAACTGCAATATCACATCGCACCGATCGAGTCGGATTACTCCAACAGTTAAGCCAAGGGCCTAGGGCTTCACGCATCGTATTCAGGGTGCTCAAAAAGCTTCTTCAACTAGGCCGCAGGCGAGTCGAAACCGGAGGCGTACCCTCGGGGTACGTTGAGGATTTTGATGAGCCGAGAACGACGTTGAGGAGCTTTTTCAGCACCCTACTATGCCGCTAATCTGGTGTGCGCTCTCAGGACACGGATTCGGTCACGCGGCGCAAGTCGTACCAGTACTCAATGCGCTGGGCGCCCTCGTACCAGATCTGACCGTCGTCCTCCGCACCACAGTTCCCGCCTCGTTTTTCCAGGACCGGTTGGCGATCCCCTGGGAGCTTCAACCGGTGCAGCAAGATGTCGGCTGTATCCAGGACGGTCCCCTCACGATCGACATCGAGAAAACCTGGTCAGCGCACGAGCGCTTCCACGAAACCTGGGAGACACGCCTGTCCGATGAAGTCGCTGCAATGCAGGCGGCATCACCGGCACTGATCATCGCCGACACACCCTACCTGGCCATCGAGGCTGGCTTCCGGGCTCAGATACCGACCGTCGCCTTGGCCAACTTTACTTGGGACCTCGTGCTCAAAGACTATTGCCAGGCGTCCGACCATTCACAGCAGCAATTGATTCAATACATCCGTGACTCCTATGCGAAAGCCGACAGGGCCCTTCGTATTACCCCGGCTCCGGAAATGGATGCCTTCTCACAGGTGGTAGATATTGGTCCGATCGCCAGCCCCGCTTCCCCTGAACGAGATCGACTGGCCTCGGCCCTCTCCCTCACTTCCAATGAACATACCGTCTTGGTAGGGTTCGGAGGTATTCCGCTCAAATCTCTTCCTCTTGAACAGATGGAACAGCTGCGCCCCTACCGCTTTCTCTTCGATGGTCCAGTCCCGCATGGATATTCACGCATCCATTCCACCACGACGCTCCCGTTTTCCTTTAAGACCCTGCTGGCCTCTGTCGATGTCATCATGACCAAGCCAGGTTATGGCACCATTGTTGAGGCGATCGCCCTTCAACAGCCAGTCGCCTATGTCCGCCGATACAACTTTGCCGACGAGCAGCCGCTGGTCGACTACCTCCATCGCCACGGACGAGGCAGGGAACTCTCACTCGATGACTTTACGCAGGGCCGGTGGGAGCCGGCCTTACAGCAAGCGTTGGAATTACCAGTGCCGTCATTGCCGCCCCCCCCAACTGGGGCAGCCGAGGCGGCTGAGATGATCGTTCGATACTGCCAGGAGTAAGGAGCTCGCATGGTGTTCCTCGGTTTCTGTGTGAAACGCCTCGCAGCTGTCGCATACTGGATTGGGAGGATTTTCGAAGGAGCGGGCCTCCTCCTCACAGGTGTGCTCCCTGCTCTCCTACCTCCGGCAGCACTCACAAAGCTGATTCGTACCCATTATGATCGCCGCTACGACGACACCTATATTCTCTTCACCAGCGACGCACAGGAATGGCCCCTTGAACAATGGGAGGAGGAGGTGCTCGCCCGTCATCACATCGTGTCAGGCAACATCCTCGTACTCGGCACGGGAATCGGCCGTGAATCGATCGCGCTCGCCAAACGCGGCTTCCGCGTTATCGGCCTAGATATCAGCCGGTCGGCTTTGCGCATGGCCGCTCATATCGCACGAAAAACCAGAGTACCGGTCACGTTTGTTCAAGCAGACTTTTTGGCCCTTCCCACTCATCCAGCCCACTTCGATTACATCCTGCTACCGAGTATCATGTACAGTTCCATTCCCAGCCGGAGTTGGAGACAGACCTGGCTGCGGCAGTTAACCAGCCTGCTCTCCCCCAAGGGGTTGGCCGTCCTACAATTCCTCGTTGATTCCGACCCCTCGACCAAAAGAAAAATGGTCGGCGAAGCCATCAACTGGTGGCTCACCAAGCTTCCAGGAGCCAACCACCTCTACCAGCCAGGCGACACCTGCCCTCAAGGCCATTTTCTCCATGCCTTTCAAAGCGAGCAGGAACTGCGCCAGGAACTGTCCGAAAGCGGTGTCGTACTGCGAGAGCTAAACTGGCACGGGCAATACCTGGTCGTCGCAGCCTCGTCGGCAGAGAACCCCAAATAGTCCTAGAAGGGCTGCACAGGATTTGTTATCCTTCCGCTACCGATGAAGCCCTCTGCGATCTACAGCAAAAACCCCGACTATGTGCAGCGCGATGTCGCAGGAGAATGCCTTCTAGTCCCTATTCGACGGACTTTAACCGAAGCCAATAGCATCTATGTCTTGAACGAAACCGGAGCGGCACTCTGGCATCGAATCGACGGACAACGGACGGCGCAAGACATCGTGTCAGACTTTTGCATCGAGTATGAGGTGGCGGCAGACCAACTGGCACAGGACTTCACATCGTTACTCGACGACCTCCTCTCCATCCAGGCAGTCGAGGAGGTGGCCAGATGACTCATGATTGCGCAGGATAAACTCACCCACCTTCCCGAGCGCTTCCCCTACTCCTGCCAATGGGAGATCACCTGTCGTTGTAATCTGCATTGTGTGATGTGCTACACGGATTGCTTCAATCGTCCCGAGGCCATCCGTCAGGAACTCAGCACTGCCGACATCCTTCGCATTATGGATGAGCTGGCCGAGGCCGGCACCTTGGAGCTCTGTCTCACCGGAGGCGAACCGCTCGCCCGCCCCGACTTTTTCCAACTGTATGAACATGCCATCCGTTCCGGATTCCTGGTAACGGTCTTTTCGAACGGAACCTTGATCACGGAGGCGCATGCCGATCGCTTTGCCGCGCTACGGCCCCATCGCATTGAAATCAGCCTGCACGGACTGACCCGCGAGACCTTCGAACAGATTACCCTCGGGCAGGGCTCCTACGACCGTTGCCTCCACGCCATCACGCTCCTCCTCGATCGCCGGATCCCCCTGGTGCTGAAGAGCACCGCGATGACGCTGAATCGGCAGGAGATCCTCGACATCAAGCGGTACGTTGAATCGCTGGGAACGGTGCCCTACAAGCTTGGCGAGGAAATGCGACCGTCACTCGACGGCGGCGCCGGCCCATTCCACTATGCCCTGTCTAAACAGGACCTTGTCGATCTGAACCGGCAAGACACAGATCTAGAACAAGAGGCCAGCTGGCAGAATTCAGTGGAGCAGCCACCTTGCCGAAGCGGCATGCATTCCTTCCATATCGATGCCTATGGCCGCCTGCAGCTCTGCTCCGGCAATCGCCGGCAGAGTTATGATTTACAAACCGGCTCGTTCTCCATAGGGTTTTTTGAAGCCCTCCCGACCTTTGCCTGCGACTGGAAAGACCCCAGTGAACCGGCCCTCATCCAACCGGGGATGCATCATGTCTAACGAGAGAGCCATCCCAACCATTCAATATGGTGCCTTCAGCCAGCGAGTGCACGAGCAGGCTGCTGCCACCAGATCCGTGATCAAGGCGCAACTCGAATTGACCTACCGCTGCAACCTCCATTGCCGCCATTGCTACACCGACCCCTACAACAGCAAGGATTTCTTTCCCCGCGAACTGGCGCTCGAAGAAATCCACCGCCTGCTCAACGACATGCAGCAGCTAGGCATCGTATGGCTCAATCTCACTGGTGGCGATATCTTCATGCACCCCCATTTCTTTGAGATCTATGAGGCCGCAATTCAAAAAGGTTTCCTGCTCCAGCTCTACACCAACGGCACCCTCTTCACGAAGGCGACGATTGAGCGGCTGCAGCAGATGCCGCCCTTCACCATTGATATCTCCTGCCACTCAGTGACGGAAGCACCGTTCGACTGGTTCACCCAGGTCCCGGGATCCTTCCGTTCCTTCGTCCGCGGCATGGAGATGTTGAGAGACAGCAGCCTGCCGTTCACGTTGAAAACGAAAGCCATGAACTGGAATAGAGACGAGATGCCGGCCATCAAGCAATTCGTGGAATCGTTCGGACAGGAGTTCGGACTCACGACTTCCCTCTCCCCCCGACTCAACGGCGATCTGTCGTCGCTCAACTATCGAATCGCGCCCGAAGACATCCAGGCACTGCAAGGAGATCAGCCTGCAACTGAGGTGCAGGAGGAACGCTGCAACAGCTTGAGCCACTTGCTCACGCCAAACACAGACAAGCTCTATCGCTGCGGTTGCGGCACCGATACCATCCATATCAATGCCTGGGGCGAACTCGGCACCTGTACGTTGCAATATGAGCGGCGGGTGTCGCTGCGAACCCACCAGCTTGCCGAGGCCATCGAGATGCTCTTCCGGGAGATCCGAGGCATGCAATACCAGGGTGAGTCGCCCTGCCGCACCTGCGAGATCCATACATTTTGCGACAAGAAGCCTTCCGATGCGCGCTGGGAATCTGGCTCAGCCGAAGCGCCCATTCCCTATGATTGCGACATCGCGCACGTTCGTGCACAATCGGCCCTGCGCCACACAGTGATCCATCCTTTGCGATAGTCGCACAAGGAGGCAGGAGCGTCCCATGACTGAGAAGAAGCACTACAGCCCTCCACAACTTTTCCGCGTCGAGCTGAACCAGGAACAAGCCATCCTGAGTGCCTGCAGCCTGACAACAACCAGCGCATCCCAGGGCGGCAATGGCGGATGCAGACCCAATAATTGCAAGAGACGTAATGGCTCGGGCGGCAGGGACTCCGGCGCCCGCCCCTCCTGAAAGGGGACGTTTCAATGAGCACGAAAAAGACCTACAGCCCTCCGCAACTCTTCCGCGTCGAGCTGAACCAGGAACAGGCCATCCTGAGTGCCTGCAGCCTGTCGACGAACAGCGCATCACAAGGCGGGAATGGTGGATGTAGACCGAACAGTTCGGGAGGCTGCAAAAGGCGCAGGAGCAATCGTCGGACGGATTCCGGCCCACGCCCTTCCTAATAATATCGACAAACGATGAACATCGATCTCCACATTGCAGGCTACAGGATCAGACTGACGGAAGCCCAGGACTATCCAGCCAGCAGCTGGCCTCTGCATCCGTTTGGTTCCTTCCTCGACCGTTCCGATGCCCACCCGGACATCGATCTCGCAATCACCGTAGTCGAGGAACTCCCGAACCTCTCGCATGGGCCACTCCACTTCGATGCCTGCCAAGGCCTCTGGCGTCTGTATGAGGCTGGATCGGGATTACTATTGGAATCTCTAGATACAGCAACCCAGCAACCTTGTGCTCGTGCGCTCATCACCAAAGACTTTTCCCATGTGGATGTGTGGACACGTAGGGATGAGATTGGTTCGGTGCGGGGCTGGGTTCCGATGAAAATCCTCAATCCTATTGTCGAAGTCTGTCTGCTGACCAGACTCGCAAGAGAGGGAGGGCTCCTCCTTCACTCGGCAGGGGTCATTGCATCCACGGGCGGATACATCTTCACAGGGGCCTCAGGCGCTGGCAAGTCCACGCTGTCAGGATTCTTCGATGCACGTGGCGCATCTGTGCTGAGCGATGAGCGCATGATTATCCGCAAGAGCGGAGAGGCCTTTGTCATACACGGGACTCCATGGGTTGGCAGCGGCGCCTATGCCAAAAACGAGTCGGGATTCCTGACAGAACTGTTTTGCATCAGTCATGGACCACAGCACCAGATTGAGAGTTTGCCTTCCGGTGAATTGCTGACACGTATCCTCCCCCAGTGTTTTCTTCCACATTGGGATCGCACCGCCATGGAGTCTACGCTGGCATTCTTGAGCGACCTGATTGTTCATATTCCCTGCCGACGACTCACATGTGCAAAACACCCGGACGTCGTCGATTACATCCAGAATCGGCTGACAAGGACAGTATTGGTGGCGTCATGAAGAAGCTCGACGCCGATACATTTTCAGACTTACTTTCGACCAAAGCGGCGGCCTCGCGCCGGCCTGAGGGCGTCACCTTTGAACTGACCTACGGCTGCAACCTGCGATGCGTCCATTGTTATAACCCCACCCATCGTGCGCTGCCCCACGAACTGACGACCGATGAAATTTGCGCGCTCCTGAAGCAAGTCGCCGATCTCGGCGTACTTACCGTGACCTTCACCGGTGGCGAACCGAGCGTGCGGCCCGACATCGGGGAGATACTTCGCGCGGCGCGGCGGCAGGGGCTGATGATTCACCTCATGACCAACGCCACCCGTATCACCGCCTCCTTCACCGGCCTCCTCCAAGAGGTCGGCGTCAGCCAGATCAATGTCTCCATCTACGGTGCGACCGAAGCGGTCTATGAAGAAATGACGGCAGTGCCAGGATCCTATCGACAGTTCCGGCAGGGTCTGCTCAATCTCGCCGCTGCTTCATTACCAGTCCTTGTGCGCATGCCCGTGACGACCATCAATCGCGATGAAATCCAGGCCTGCCGGCAACTGGTGGAATCCCTGCAGCTGCGATTCCAATATTGTCTGGAAATCATGACCGGCACGAACGGCGATCGGACGCCCTTGCACTATCGCCTCGCCCCTGAGGAGAAAGTCAGGATCGATCAGGAGATGCTCCCTCACCAGTCAACGCCCCCCGCCGAAGAGACCTGTTCAAGCAACCAGTCCTTCATCGAATGTGCCTGCGGTCAAAGCCGATTTGCCATTACCCCCTATGGCGAGATGAATCTGTGCACGGGGTTCCCGCTCCCTCGTTATGATCTCCGCGCCGGCACGGTGAAAGAGGGCTGGGAGCTCCTCAAGCAGACTGTCGACCAGGCACAACCGAGCCACATGTACGAATGTCCGACCTGCGAAGTGCGGCCCCACTGCCGCCAAGGCCGGAGCGATGCCTGGCTCGAAACCGGGGACTTGAGTTCCTGTCTCCCGCATTTCAAAGAATGGGCACAATTGGAGCATCGCACCTATGCCCTCCTCGACCCTCGACGACCTCGCTGACGCCTATAGCCAGGTCAGCCTGATCAACAAACGTCTACTCGATGAATGTGTGATCGTCGGCCAGACATTTCACCGGAATGGTATTGAGTGCCTCCTTCTGAAAGGGGCCGATCTGCTCTCACGCCTCTATGGAATACGCGGGACGAGGCCCCTCTCGGACGTAGACCTCTTAGTCCATGCGCAAGACCTGCCCGCTATTCATCGCCTGCTGATGGGGAACGGATTCTCTCAACAGCTCGACGGCAACCCCGCCTATCTCTCGTCCCAATCGACCCTCACGCTGGATCTCATCTCCGAACTCTGGTATCTCGATGAACAAGGACTTGCGGGACTGTGGGCACGGGCTCGAAGCAGGCCGCTCGGGCAGATCATGGTCAAGCAACTGGCGTCTAACGACCTCTTGCTCTATTTGGTCGCCTACACCGTCGTGCACCGGGGACATTTCACGCCATCATTCCTCACCGATCTCAGATTGCTGATCGAGAAGGAGGCCCTCCATTGGCCGACCATTGTCGAAGAGGCGGCCAGGCATCATCTGAAAATCCCTCTCTACCACGGTCTACGGCAGCTCACATTGGGAGATGCACGAACAGGAATTCCCTCAGCCGTACTACAACAACTCGCCCCATCGACCCTGTCTCAACGGGTCCTGAACGTCCTCTTCCGACGATTGGTGACAACCCAGCCCCTCCCAGA
>JAUXQT010000016.1 GCA_030682135.1 Nitrospirota bacterium
CGCCGTCAAGGCTCCCGGCTTCGGCGACCGCCGCAAGGCCATGTTGGAAGATATTGCCATCCTCACCGGCGGCACGTCTGTCATGGAAGAGACCGGCATCAAGTTGGAAGGCGTTCGCCTGGAAGACCTCGGCCGCGCCAAGCGCGTCACGGTCGACAAGGACAACACCACGATCGTGGAAGGCTTTGGCGATCCGAAGAAGATCGAAGGCCGCGTGAAGCAGATCAAGGCACAGATCGACGAGACGACCTCCGATTACGATCGTGAGAAGCTCCAAGAGCGCCTCGCGAAGCTCGTAGGCGGTGTGGCCGTCATCAACGTCGGCGCCGCGACCGAGACCGAAATGAAGGAAAAGAAGGCGCGCGTCGAAGACGCCTTGCACGCCACCAAGGCAGCCGTCGAAGAAGGCATCGTCCCGGGCGGCGGAACGGCCTATCTCCGTTGCCTCGGTGCCTTGGATTCGCTCAAGCTGAACGCCGAGCAGCAGGTGGGTGTGAACATCATCCGCCGCGCGCTCGAAGAGCCGATCCGCCAGATCGCGGCCAATGCCGGGATGGAAGGCTCCGTCATCGTTGAGAAGGTTCGCAACGACAAGAACCTCAGCGTCGGCTACAACGCCGCGACCGAGGAATATGTGGACATGATCAAGGCCGGCATCATCGACCCGACCAAGGTGTCTCGTTGCGCGTTGCAGAACGCCGCGAGCGTCGCGGGCTTGTTGCTCACATCCGAGGTGATGATCACCGAGTTGCCGGAAGAGAAGAAGGAAGCAGCCGGCGGTGCAGGTGGTGGTCACAACCACGGCATGGAAGGCATGTACTAAGAACAGACAAAGAGCTACTAGCGTCTAGCTGATAGCTCGGAGTTCAACGAAGGCCCCAGCGGTGATCCCGCTGGGGCCTTCGTATTTCTTGAGCCTGCCCTTGGCGGATCAGAAACTTTATGAAATAATGCCGATGTGGCCAAACCGTTTCAGTACCATTTCTCTTGGGATCCCTTGAAAGCCAGGGAGAACCTCCGCAAACATAGAGTTGCCTTTGACCATGCAGCAACAGTGTTTCACGATTCTGACGCGCTATCGGAATTTGACGAGCCTCATAGTCAGCAAGAAGACCGATGGATTACCCTGGGACTTGATAGTATGGGCAAGCTCTTGGTCGTCTGTCATACCTATCAGGAGATTTCTGAATCCAGCGCAAAAATTCGCATGATCTCGGCGCGCAAGGCAACGAGGACCGAGGCGAAACAATATCGGAGGGTGTAACATGAAGCGCGAATATGACTTTTCAAAAGCCGTTAGAGGAAAGTTCTTCCGTAAAGGAGCAGAGCTAAATCTGCCAATCTACGTTGACAGTTCAATGCGCAAGCGTTTGGAGCGCATCGCCAAGAGAAAAGGAAAACCAGTAACAGAACTGGTCAATCAACTGCTCAAGAAGGATGTGGAACTGCTGGAAAGCTTGGCCTGACTACCCTGCCAAGAAATGATATCGCTCTGATCACTATCGGAACAATGCAAAGGCCTCAGCGGTGATTCCGCTGGGGCCTTCGTGTTTCTAGACCTCGTATCGCGCTAGAATGAGCATGGACTAGAACGAGTCAAGAGGGTGTCCCGTGATCGTCGAAGTCGAATCCAATCAGAATTGCGAGACCGGCTTCTTTGGCCGGTTCAAGGAAATACGCACGGCGCGACCGGTCGTGCAAGTCAAGCTCTACGACCGGAACCCCTCCGGGGAATGGTACTGGGTCACCGGCTGGAGCGACGATGACAAATCGCCTCTGTGCCAGGCTCAGGCCCAGTTAGTCGAAGACTCGGGAGCGGGGCTGACGTACTTGGTCTATGGAGGGTTGTATGGCCTGAGGTTCAAGCCCATCTCGACCGATGAAGCCTGGGGCCTCGACTGTCCGCACCAATGGGGAGAAGCCTATCTGTCTCTCTCCAGCGAGCGTGACCTGCGCTACGCCGAGGAATCGCCTGCTACTCGCTAACGCTTGTGGCCACAGCGCGCAACGTCGCCTTGAAGTGAGGAGAGGTCTTCGGGCTCTCGAAGAACGAGCGGAAGATGTCATGCACGAGGGTGCGATGGGCTGCATGGTCGGCTTGAAATTTCCTGAGGGCTGTCGGCCGATCGGTCCCGTCATAGCCCATTCTGATTGCACAGCGCTCGAGTTCGTCCTCCTGATCCGGAAGCGAATGCGTTTGCAGATCGTGCACCACCTGTAGCTTGTGCTCCAGGTCCCGAAGAAAGACATACGCTGCCGTCAGCCCATCCCGCTCCTTGCCGGAAATGAGCTTGAGGCGGACGAATCGCTTGAGCGCACCAAGCGTGCTGCGGTCGAGGAGCGCGGGCACCCGACTCCCCGCCAGCACCTGAATCGTTTGCACGAAGAACTCGATCTCGCGAATGCCGCCGACGCCAAGCTTCACATTGCGCTGCTCATGCCCGCGCTCCGCCATCTTCGCATCGATCTTCTCCTTGACCGATCGCACCTCGTTCACCACTGCGAGCCCCTGCTCGACGTTCAGACGTTTCGATGAAGGGGCCAGTACAAAGGGCTGCACCATCTTGATGAAGGCCTTCCCGACCGTCATGGACCCAGCCACAGGCCAGGCCTTCAGCAGGGACAATCGCTCCCAGACCTGTCCTCTGGTCCGATAGTATTTGGCATAGTCGTCGAGCGAGCGAGTGAGCTGTCCCACCGAACCTTCGCCCCGCAAGCGGAGGTCCACCCGATAAACGAACCCTTCATGGGTCTGTTCAGTCAGCACTTTCGTCAGATCGCGCGCCAGACGCTCAAAGTATTCCTCGTTGGAAATCCCTCCCTGCGCTGGGCTTTTCGATTTCGCGCGTCCTGAGACAACCGGCCTGGTTTCCCCCTCATGGGATTCGCAGACATAGAGCACGTCCACATCGGAACTGTAGTTCAGCTCATGCCCGCCCAGCTTCCCCATCCCGATGACGGTGAAGCCGGTCTCCACCCAGCGCCCCTGCCGATTCTTATGCATGGGCACGCCATACCGGGCCCGTAGATCGGCATCCACGATGCGATAGGCCTCGTCGATCAGGATCGACGCCAGATCCGAAAGGGACGCCGTCGTTTCCACCACATCCGCCAGGCGAAGCAGATCCCGCACGCCGATGCGCAGCATCTCGCGGCGGCGGAAGCGCCGGAGCGCGTCCAGCTTGAGCTCCGGCGCCATCACGCGCCCGACCTGCTGCCGGATCGTCCGTTCCATCCCGACCCTCGTCGGCGCATTGGATAAGACATGCTGTTCAGCCAGCCAGTAGATCAGCAGAGGATCACAGACGAGGGTGAAGGCGAGTGAGTCGCTGTTCCCGAAGATCGAACAGACCAGGTCCAACATGCGGGGAGAGCTACGCAGATATTCCAGAATGGCCGACCGGCTGACCCCGCTGTCGAGCCACCGCTCCCAATGGTTCAAGGCCTGATCCGGATCGGCGGTCCGGCCGATCGCCTCAAGCAACAGGGGCAGGATGTCTGCCAACAGTCGCCGCTGATGCGGATCGCCCGCCATCAACTGCAGATTTGCATCGGCTTCCTGGATGCGGCTGAGTCCATAGGATCGAAGGATCGCATCGACCTGGCCAGGCTCCAGCCCGGAGGCTAAGATAATAGGCGTGGGATCCGGCCTGGTAGCCAGCTCGGTTTTTGGCAACACTGGAGCAGCAGGCTTCACCGGCTTCTTGCGACGATCAGTCATGGGCGGGCATTATACCGGCCATCCCACAGTCACACAATGAAGTCAGCTTGGGCTATACTCGTGGCCATGACGGACGAATCGGGAACCAGCGAGTCCCTGCTCAAGACCTTGGCCCCCCTCTGTCCTGATGTCGAGGATGAGGTGCTGCGGGACTTCGTGTCACGGATGGATGCCGAATACTTCGAGCGGTTTCAACCAAAGACCATCGCGCAGCATATCAAGCTTGCCAACAGACTCACCCCGGAGCACCCCTGCGAACTCTCGGTGCTCGACAAACAAGCAGGGCAATCGGAAATCAGCCTCGTCGCCTACGACTACTTCTCTGAATTCGCCACGATCTGTGGCCTCCTCTCCTCCTTCGGCCTGAATATCGAAGAGGGACGCATCTATACCTTTGCCGATGTTGCAGCCCAGCCGCCTCGGCCTCCCACAACCAGGTCCTCGAAACGTCCCACCGGCCGGCCAGGCTTGAGCCGCAAGAAGATCGTCGATGTCTTTCTCGTACATCCCGTGAGCGGCGAGCGCTTCTCCGCGCCGGAGCGGACTTCCCTCACAGAGACCCTCACCCACATGATTCAGCTCCTCGATGGCGGACAATTCGAAGAGGCCCGCCAACAAGTCAACCGCCGCCTGGTCGAACGGTTGGGCAAACAACGGAGCGCCTTCACCGGCCTGCTCCACACCGTCCAGATCACCTTCGATAACAGTCAGTCCCAGACGGACACGATCATGGACATCCGGTCGGACGACACCCCGGCCTTCCTCTATGCTTTCGCCAATGCGCTCGCCATGCGCAACATCTACATCACCAAGGCCCAGTTCGAAAACGACGGGACCAAACTCCATGACCGTTTCCACGTCAGGAACCGCTATGGACAGAAGCTGCTCGACCCCGCCGATCAGCAGCAACTGCGCCTGACCGCCGTGCTCATCAAACAATTCACCCATGCCCTGACCTGGGCCCCCGACCCTGGCAAGGCGCTCGAATCGTTCGACCAATTTTTGGATCTGATCGTCGCCGAAACAGGCAAGAAGGGCAAGAACACAGCGCTCGACGTCATCAGCGACAAGAAAACATTTCCCCTGCTCGCACGGCTCCTCGGCGCCAGCGACTACTTGTGGGAAGACTTTCTGCGCCGCCAACATGGCAACCTGCTCCCCCTGCTCACGGAATACCGGGATGCGCCCCTGATCAAGCCGCGGGCCACCCTCCGGAAAGAACTCGACCGGCTCGTCGCTCGCGCCAAAACGGACGAGGCGCGCAAGGAGGCCCTGAACCAGTTCAAGGATCGTGAACTCTTCCGGATCGACATGAAACATATCGTCGAACCCTCCAGCAATCTTCCCGACTTTTCGCTCGCGCTCACGGAACTGGCCGAGGTCATCATGGAACGGAGCGTCGCCGATTGCCGCGCCAAGCTGGAGAAGACCTATGGCAAGCCGAAGCTCGCCGACAAGAAGCCTTGCCCCTTTGCCGTCCTCGGCCTGGGAAAATTAGGAGGGCGGGAGCTCGGCTATGCCTCAGATATCGAGGTGCTGTTCATCTATGAGGGATCGGGCAAGACCAGCGGGAAGAAGAGCATTGAGAATAGCGAATTCTTCGAACGGCTGACGCAGGAACTCCTGGGCTGGATCGAAGCCAAGCAGGAAGGCATCTTTCATCTCGACGTGCGATTGCGCCCGCATGGAGGCAAGGGCTCATTGGCCAATGCCTTCGAAGAGGTCTGTCGCTACTATAGTCCGACCGGACTCGCCGCCCCCTACGAACGACAGGCCCTCATCAAGCTGCGGCATATCGCCGGCGACGCATCATTGAGCCATCGACTGGAGGCCTACCGGGATTCGTTCGTCTATGGCGGAGCCCCCTGGGACATCCCCCCGGCACTGGACCTCCGGAAGCAACAGCTCCAGCAACTGGTCAAGCCTGGCCAGGTCAACGTGAAGTACAGCCAGGGCGGCGTCATCGATATCGAATATGCCGTGCAGTATCTCCAAGTGATGCATGGCCACAAGCGCCCAAGCCTGCGAACACCGAACACCCTGCAGGCCCTCGCCGCCCTGGTGGAAGCAGGCCTGATCACGCGCGTCGATGGGGAAAGCCTCAGAAAATCCTATGTGTTCACGAGAACGTTGATCGACGGATTACGCATGGTCCGCGGCAACGCCAAGGACCTGGTGCTCCCTCCGCCCGACTCGGAAGAGTTCATCTTCCTAGCCCGGCGTGTCGGCTACACCACCGACGACTGGCAGGCAGGAGCGAGGCATCTGCAGTCGGATATCGAGCAGCATATGGGGAAGACTAGGAAGTTTTTTGAGAGGACATTCGGGGCGCTGTGAGTCCAGTGATTTGGGTATTGCTTGGGGCGCAAGGGAACTTTAAGATCTTCACCTGAATGGGAGCGTGTTAATATTGGCCTCGGATCGAGGAGCATGCCCACTGTACTACGATCAGGTCCCTATCGCTTTTTCTTCTATGCTGGTGATCGTGATGAACCTCGACATGTGCATGTCGAGCGTGAAGACAAGGTAGCCAAGTTTTGGCTTGTACCTGTTAGGCTACAAGAAAGCGGTGGGTTTCCTCGTGCTGAATTGAATCGGATTCGGCAGCTCGTTCAGCTCAATCAGGATCGGCTTCTGGAGGCTTGGCATGAATACTTTGGCGATTGAGATTGCCCCTTCCACGGCAGAATCGGTCACTCTTACGAACGATACGCTGACCGTTGAACTGAGCGATGGGCGAAGCCTATCCGTTCCCCTCGACTGGTTCCCTCGCTTAGTCCACGCGACACAAGCGGAACGAAAGCGCTGGCGGTTGATCGGGCGAGGACGCGGCATTCATTGGGATCTGCTCGACGAGGATATCGGCATCGATGGACTCTTGGCTGGCAAGCCTTCAGGAGAAAGCCAGGCCTCCTTTCAGAAGTGGCTCGCCGCGCGGCGAACTCCCAGGACTAAGCGCCCTACCACACAGAAGAGTGCTTCTCGCCGCTAACCCCAACAGAACCGTCCTTGCCAGCCGCGTCGACTACGCAACGGATGATTGGCAGGCAGGAGCGCGGCATCTGCCGTCCGATATTGAGCAGCACATGAAGCTGACTAAAGAATTCTTCGAACGGACATTCGGGCGTCTATAGCCCCATGAAAAACCCCGCCGACCATGAGCTATAGGAAGGCCTTCTATAACTCACCAGATTGGCCTATCCAACAGCATACCCATATGAAGGAGTCAGCCTTATATAACCCATCCCCTCCGACAATAGTCGGGGTTCGACCTTTTCGAACGGGTGTACCGCGCTACGTAAACCCATTTCCAGCGCATACCTGGTGCCTGACCTGAACCTTCTGCATATTCGGCTCACTTTTCAAACCTTTCATGAGCCGATTAGCTCCCTTAATCGGCTCAGCATGGCATTGAAGCGCAAATCCAGGGTTGAAGGGACCGCGACATGTGACTTGCAGGATCTCGCTGATAAGGGCGTGCTTGTGCCCGCCGGGGGCGGACGCAGCATCCATTACAAGATCAATCTGTAGGACGATTCATCCGCGGCAACACGAGGGACTTGGTGCTTCCCCCGCCCGACTCAGAAAAATTCATCTTCCTCGCCCGCCGTGTCGGCTACGCGACGAATGATTGGCAGGCCGGAGCGAGGCATTTGCAGTCGGATATCGAGCAGCATATGGGGAAGACGAGGGAGTTTTTTGAAAGGACGTTTGGAAAGGTGTGAGAAGAAGCGGCCAGGTGCCTTCCTTGCTCGCGGAACGCGCACGATCAGAATGTGCTCGTTCGACGCGCGCAGTCGAAGGCAACCTTGGCCACTCCACTAGAGAGGTTTAGGGAAGTACTTGGGCCTCGTTCAACGGCCGCAGTAGAACCAGCATGGATGCCATGCCTGGGAGAGTGGAAGAATCGCGCACGAAAGGAGGGGCAGGCCAGACGGTCTCCTGTGCTCGTGCAACGCGCGGTCGTGGACTCCCCTCGTTGGACGTGCGCAGTGGGAGACCCTCTAGCCCGCCATCAAGGGAGAAGGTGGGAGCGTGATGGGCGCTCGACGTCACCTCGGCACAGACCTCCCACGCTTGACAGTCCTCGGTAAGTGTCCTAGCCTTCCCGTTGACAAGTGCATAAATTATTGCGCCAATCCAAATTCGCGAGGACGGTGTTATGGCTCTACTCCGTGGCGAGAACCCAAAAGGCAAAGGAGAGATCAACCCCGGTTTATCAACCGGTACTTCTACAGAGGGACGCGGGACGATCAACGCTGCATCCTCCAATATATCCGGTCTGGGCGCCGTTACATCTGCCAATACTGGCACATCAGGTATTCTTAGCTCTACAACATCTGCCAATGCGAGCACGTTGGGTCATAGTGCAGGCTCTCCAAGTCTCACGACTTATCCCCTAACAAACGAAGGACTCATCGTTCAGAAACAAACCTCTCCACCCGATGATCCGCTTGGGAAATACACGGTTCTCCTTCAAGATCCCTTGAGCGAAGTGACACGCAAAGAACGCCGGACTCTTTTGGGTCTCAGTATACTGTCTCTAGCAGTCGTGAACGCTCACCTTGTACCAAGCGAAATAAATGCGTTGGGCATGAAAATTTCAGAGATCAACGAAAAGGCGCTTGTGTACATTCTGGGGGCAATTGTTGGGTATTTCATCGCAACTTTTCTGGCATATGCTTTTCCAGATTTCGT
This sequence comes from Nitrospirota bacterium, assembly GCA_030682135.1. Taxonomy (GTDB): domain Bacteria; phylum Nitrospirota; class Nitrospiria; order Nitrospirales; family Nitrospiraceae; genus Palsa-1315. The sequence continues at coordinate 8,420 of JAUXQT010000016.1, forward strand.
TATTTGGAAAATTAATCTATTGAAAGGAATGAAGGCAACCGCTCTTGAAAAAATAAAGAGCCCAGAATTTGATGATGCAAATAAAGCGGAGCAACTCGCCAATATGATAGGAATCTTCGATGCGAAGATGAGTAGTTGGGCAAGCTGGGCAGGTCTAATCTCTATCGTCAGAGTAATCTTCGATTTTGTATTACCAGCCCTAGTCGGATTCTATGCCTTGTATGCTCTTGTGAATTATCAACCACCTATAAAAGCGTTACTTGAGCAGCCTACCAAGGTATTGACTCTGCCACCATTGTAGCCCTGCCTTCGCCGTCACCGGCATTCAACGGGGTTCAATTGGTCAGGCTGAGGTGGCCACGAAATAACAGACACATGGATTCCGCATCACCGTCTGCCCTGCCGTTAGAGGTGGCTCCGGTTGGTTGGACAGCCTAGGCCATTTCTTAAGTGGTGCCTGGCGAATTACTGACTACGCGGCGGTCTGCCGTGTTGTCAGATGGTCATAGTACACCTGGTCGGGCGTCTGGCCGTCAAGCGCCTGAT
>JAUXQT010000019.1 GCA_030682135.1 Nitrospirota bacterium
CCACCTTCTTCATGTCGGGAAAATGGATAGCGAAGCACGACCAGCAAGTGCAAGCCCTCCTGCAGGTCCCCTTCTTTGAAATCGGCACCCATGGGGAGGTCCATGCCCATCTGCCGCTCCATTCGGCGGACGAGCAGAAACTGGAAAGCATCGGCCCGGTTCGTCTGCTCAAAACAAAATACCATCATGACGCGACCCTGTTTCGCCCTCCCTATGGGGAGTTCAACGATGACACGGTCAACGTGACCCGTGCCCTTGGCCTCCAGTTCATTCTCTGGAATGTGGTGTCCGGCGATCCAGACCCGACGATTACGGCAATCCAGATCGAAGACCGGCTGAAGCGATTGGTCCGAAAGGGCAGCGTGATCGTCATGCATGCCAACGGGAAGGGCAGACATACGCACGAAGTCGTACAAGACCTCCAGCAACATCTCCTGCCGGAGCAAAGCCTCACCCCCATGACCATAAGCGATCTCTTGGCTTGCAAGCAGGCTGCTCCATGACCATGCCATACATCAGACCGATGCAGGCGGAGGACCGTGACGCCGTCGTACAGCTCTTAGCGGATTCCGAGCCTTGGAAAACGTTGGGCTATACCGGTACGGATTGGAATCGCATCTTCTGCCCGCTGCCACAGGGGCGTGAGAGCCTCGTGGCGCTGGTTGATGGGAAGGTCGCCGGAGTGGCCCTCATTCGCGAGAAGTTCTTACTGGGTGATTATCTGGAACTGCTCGGTGTGGACCCAGAAACAAGAAAGATAGGCATCGGTGCCGCCCTCCTGGCTCAGGTGGAGCGTTCCGTCTTCGCCAGAACGAAGAACCTCTTTGCCTGCGTCTCCGATTTCAATGCGACCGCTCGTGCCTTCTACCAGAAGAACGGTTATCAGGAAATCGGTCCCATGCCGAACTTTCTGATTCCCGGCAGCGCCGAAATCCTGCTCCGCAAGACCAATGGGCCGGCGAGAATAAGCTGATGGCTGATACCATATAGCCGATAGCATAAGAGAGAAACGCTATTTTTCCCTTCGCCCCCTCTTGCTATCAGCTATAGGCCATCTGCTATAAGCTCCTCATATGAAAGTCACGAAGCTTCTCCACACCCGCATGCGGGTCAGCGATCTGGATCAGACGATTCAGTTCTATACGACCGTGCTTGGCCTCGACCTGATTGAACGGAAGACCTCGCCTCGCGGCTCACAACTGGCGTTTCTGAAAGCTCCCAACAGCGACGAGCTGATCGAGCTGACGAGTTTTCCGCCCAGCGGGCCGGTGAAGGTCCAGGAAGATCTGGTCCATCTGGCCTTTCAAGTCGAGAACATGGACGACACTATCGCGAGCCTCACCGCAAGGGGCGTCACGATCACGGACGGCCCCACCCAAACATCGTCCGGCAGCCGTTTCATCTTCATCGATGCCCCCGATGGCTATGAGATCGAACTGATCGAACGGCTTCCCGGAGTGAAGATCGTATGAGCCTCGTGACGCGTCGCTCGTCGTTCGTCGCTCGTGAAGAATGTGCCACCGATTCAGGCCCTAGCCCCGACTCACCCCATTGACGATTCCGGTCCAGCCACAGTATTGTTCCCCCGCTTCACGCTTCACGAACGACGAGATACCAAAGGAGTCAGGATGAAGAACGGTTTCTTTCGCGGACATGGACTCGGCAATGACTATGTGGTGATGGATCCCAAAGAGCTCTCGTTCCCGCTCAGCCCATCGAGGATCAAAGCCATCTGCGATCGCAATTGGGGCCTGGGCAGCGATGGAATTCTCGCGCTGGTGCCGTCAAAAAAAGCGGACTTCGGCCTGCGCATCTACAATCCAGACGGCAGTGAAGCGGAAAAGTCCGGCAACGGCTTGAGGATCTTCGCCCGCTATCTCCATGCCACCGGCAAGACGAAAAAGACCCACTTCACCGTTGAGACCAAAGGCGGGCTCGTCACAATCGATCTGCATGTCGACCGGCATGGGGATGCGAGCGCCGTGACCGTCGAAATGGGCCGGGCCACGTTTCAGCCGGCGGCACTCCCCTGCACACTCACCACCGGCGAACTGATCGAACAGCCCATCGACGCCGCAGGCCAGTCGCTCATCTTCACTGGTGTCAGCGTCGGCAATCCCCACTGCGTCGTCTTCAAGCCCGCCGGGCAATCCTGGTCGCGAGAAGAGCTCCTGAAATTAGGGCCGGCGTTGGAGAACCATCCCCTGTTCCCAAAGCGTACGAACGTACAACTGGCCGTGCCAACCGGCCCGAAGGAAATCTTCATCTTAATTTGGGAACGGGGGGCCGGTGAAACCCAGGCCTCCGGGTCCTCCTCCTGCGCCGCGGCAAGCGCGGCGATCCGACTCGGGTTGGTGAAGAGCCCCGTCACGGTGAAGATGCCGGGGGGGCAGCTCAACATCCAGGTTGCCTCGGACTTCAGTCTCACCATGAAAGGGCCGGTCGCGGAAGTCGCCCGGGGAAGCCTCAGTCCGTCGTTTGTACGGGGGCTGCGCTGAGTGAGCCATCAGCTGTCATCGATCAGCCCTCAGCTTTACTCCATCGGACAAGTTGCCCCAGATAGTCTCGGGCCGTAGAATGCTGCCTGAAGGCATTCTACTCTTGCTGATCGCTGAAGGCTGACAGCTGATGGCTACGTCCCAAGATCTTCAATCCAAGCTCGACCACCTTCCCGATCTGCCTGGCGTCTATTTATTTCGAGACGCACAGAGCGAACTGCTCTACATCGGGAAGGCATCAGTTCTCTCCAACCGCGTACGGTCCTATTTCCAAAAGGGAACGGATCATTCCCCGAAAAATATCGTCCTGGTTAGCCACATCGCGGATCTCGAAACGATCGTGACCCGATCGGAACTCGAAGCGCTCATTCTTGAAAGCAATCTGATCAAGCAGCACCGGCCACGGTTCAATGTCGTCTTACGAGACGACAAGCAATACCCCTACCTCCGTCTGCCGATCAAAGAAGACTTCCCTCGCCTCTCGATCGTGCGTCGCGTACACAAGGACGGGGCACTCTACTATGGCCCCTATACACCGGCAGGCGCCCTGCGGGAAACGTTGAAAGTTATCAAGAAGTCCTTCCCCCTGGCGACCTGCACGATCGACATCAACGGCAAGGCGGAGCGGGCCTGCATCGAATTCGAAATCAAACGCTGTATGGCCCCCTGCACCGGCAATCAATCGAAAGAGGACTACCATCACATCGTTGCCCAGGTTCGCCAGTTCCTCGAAGGGCGCGACCATGAGTTGTTGGACGACTTGCGGGCCCAGATGGAATTGGCGGCAGAGCGTGAGGAATTCGAGGAGGCAGCTCGCTTGCGCGACCGGCTCTTCAACATCGAACGTACGCTGGAGAAACAGCGTATCACTCAAACGACGACGACCGACCAAGACGTAATTGGCCTGGCGCGGCAAGGCACGGCGGTCGACCTCCAGATTCTCTTCGTGCGTGGAGGCCTCCTCATTGGACGTAAAGATTTCTTTTGGCCCCATTCAGCCGACGCCGTAGACGAAGAACTGGTTCGATCGGCCATTGAGCAGTTCTACAACAAAGATGGCCAACCGCCCAAAGAGCTGCTCATCCCCACCGAACTCGACGACGCCACGGTCATTGAGGAATGGCTTTCGGGCAAACGCGGAAACGCTGTCCGGGTTATGGCCCCCGAGCGCGGCGTGAAACACCAGTTGCTCCTCCTGGCGGAGGAAAATGCCGCCGCCGCCGTCGCCAACCACCTGCGAGACGAAGAAGTCGGACGGCAAGCCGTCGAAGAACTCAAGCGGCTCATCCGACTGGATGTCCTGCCTCGCCGTATCGAAGGATTCGACATTTCGAATACCATGGGCAACCAGTCCGTCGCCTCGATGGTCGTCTGGGAAGATGGACAGATGAAGAAGGCGGACTACCGGCGATTCACCATCCAAACCGTCATTGGCGCCAACGACTTCGCCAGCATGCAGGAAGTCGTCATGCGCCGCTATGGAGACAGCGAACATCTTGCGCGTCCGGATCTCATCCTCATCGACGGAGGACTCGGCCAGCTCGCCGCGGCCATGGAAGGACTCAAACAGGTCGGACATCAGAACCTGGCCATTATGGGATTGGCCAAAGCACGTGGCGAAAAGGAGGAGCGGATTTTCCTGCCCGGCCGGAAAAACCCCATTCTCCTGCGCGCGAACTCTCCGGCAACCCATCTCGTCCAACGCATCCGCGACGAGGCCCATCGATTTGCAATCACCTTCCATCGCAAACTGCGAAGCAAGTCCCTGCTGGCCTCTCCGCTCGATCGCGTCCGCGGCATCGGCGAGGCCACCAGAACACGCCTGCTCAAGCAATATGGCAGCCTAGCCAATATCGCGGCCGCCACAGACGATGAATTAACGGCGGCCGGCCTGGATGCCAAGACCGTGGCCGCCATGCGAAAATCCCTCGCGAGCCTCGCCTCATAACCAATGGATGCCACAGCCCGAGATTGTTTCCTCCACGTCACATATCACCTAGGATAGAGCTCCAAGGCCAAATGGCGCTATACGGGGGGCCTAAACGTCTCTATAGTCTGGCTCCGACGCCTGACGACCCAGGCCTCAGGAAGGACCCATGACCACGCCACTCGACCCCGACTCAATCACCGCCAAAGACCCCGTATCACTTTCCCCTGAAGCAGAGCTGGCCCAACTGCGCGCCCGTGTCGCAGAACTGGAGCAGAGCTCAGCCGAACGAACATGGAAGAGCGACGCACTCGAGGCATTGGCCTTCGGCACCGCTGCCGCCACAGGGAGAGCGTTTCTGCAGGCCCTCGTTCGTCAATTGGCTCTGGCATTGAACACTCAGTATGCCTTCGTGACGGAATGGGTGCCAGGAAGGACCGACCGGCTTCGAACGGTGGCCGGATGGTCCGGCAATTGTGCAGCAGATCCCCTGGAAATCAATCTGCACGATTCCCCCTGTCAGCAGGTCATGAAAGACGGGGCGGCCCTCTTCGCTCAAGGCATTCGCCAGTTGTTTCCCAAGAACACACTGCTCTCCTCAAACGACATCGAGAGTTACATGGGAGTGGTCCTGCGCAATAGCGAGGGCCAGCCGACCGGTCATCTCTGCGTGATGGACGTAAACCCGTTTTTGTTTGATGAGAGTCAGGGCACCGCCATCCTGAACGTCTTTGCCCGGCGCGCAGCTGCTGAGATTGAACGACTTCGGGCGGAGGAGACGCTGAGAGCGAGTGAGGAACAGTTTCGTGCGCTCGTGGAGTCGGCAACTGACGCCATTGTGCTGGCCAACCATGAAGGCCGGATTATTTCCTGGAACAAAGCATCGGAACAGATCTTCGGCTATTCCTTAGAGGAAGCACTGGGCCAACCGCTGACCATCCTGATGCCCCCACGCTACCGACAGAAACACGCGCAGGGGCTGGCTCGCATAGAAAGTGCCGGCCCAGACTCACTCGTCAGAAAAACACTTGAGCTTGTCGGCGTCACGAAACAGGGCCGGGAATTTCCTCTGGAACTCTCGCTTGCTTGCTGGCGATCTCGAGAAGATCTGTTCTTTAGCGGAATCATCCGCGACATCTCCGAACGAACAAGAGCGGAAACGGCCCTCAAGGCCAGCGATCAGCGTTACCAGTTTCTCTACGAGAATAATCCTTCTATGTACTTTACCCTCGCCAAAGAGGGGACCATTCTGGCCGTCAACCAATATGGGGCAGGCCAACTGGGGTACAACCGGGAGGAGCTGATCGGGCACTCAATACTCCGTGTATTCGATGCGCATGACCATCAAACCGTGCTCGAGCAATTGGACATCTGCGCATCCAACCCCGCCAAGCTTTTTCACTGGGAGATCCAAAAAATCAGAAAAAGCGGTGTGCGGTTATGGGTTAGAGAACATGCGCTGGCTATTCAGGACGAAACTGGCACAACCGTCATTCTTGTCGTCTGCGAAGACATCACGACCCACAAACAGGTCGAGCTGAGATTGCAGAAAATCAACGAATGTTTCCTCAGATTCGGCAGCGATCCGCTGGCAAATATCAATCGCCTGACGGCCTTGGGGGGAGAACTGCTCGGAGGCACATGCGCGCTGTACTCACGCCTTGAGGGAACAGTCCTCCGTTCGATCGGACAATGGCAGACCCCTCCGGACTTCAATCCGGCAGACCAAGCCGACGGACATCTCTGCGCTGACCTCATCAAAAAGGGAGACGACCATCTCTGCACGATTCGCCATCTGGCCAACACATCGTACGTCCGAACGGATCCCAACGTCAGCCGCTACCAATTGCAAACCTACGTCGGCCAGATCGTCACACGCGGTAAAGACCCGATCGGGTCGCTCTGCGTCCTGTTCCAGCACGATTTCGTTCCAACCGAGGCCGACGAAGGACTGATGGGTATTCTGGCCTCGGCGATTGAGACTGAAGAAGAGCGGCTGCAGGCGCAGGAAGCCCTGCGCACCAGCGAAGTCCAATGGCGTCAGTTCGTGGCAGATGCGCCGGTTGGATTGGTCATTATGGACAACCAACAACGACTCCTGAGCGCTAACAAGGCCTTCTGCGCTCTGACCGGGTACAGTGAGCGGGAAGTCGTTGGGAATACCTATGCCCTCTATACCCATCCGGACGACCTACCCGACAATCTTGCCCTCACGAATGCCTTTTTCGAGGGCACACGTTCCAGCTACACCTATGAAAAACGCTACATCCGGAAAACCGGGGATATTATCTGGGTCGCCGTCACCACCACCGGGATCGAACTGCCAGGCCATACCGGCTCGCTCCTGCTCGCGGTGGTCGAAGACATTTCTGAACGGAAACGGGTCACGGAAGAGCGAGAACGGATCAGCCAGGATCTCCATGACGATGTCCTCCAATCGCTCTATGCCGTCGGCATGGGATTGGAGCACATGCGACAGCGCATCACACGAATCTCTCCCACCAACGCCCGCCGACTGGATGTCTCCGTCGCCCAACTGAACGGTGTCATCCGCCAGGTGCGAAGCTTCATCCCTCGCATGCAAATGCCCGCCATCCAGCAGGGCGCATTCGACCAGGCACTCCTCGCCATCATCCAGTCATTGACCGTCGCCGGCGCAGGCGACATAGAATTGGCCATCGACAAGTCAGTTACCGATGGACTCTCACGCACCCAATGCGGCCCTGTACTCAGCATCGCCAAGGAAGCCCTGAGCAACAGTCTCCGACATGCTGGAGCCACTCATCGCAGGATCACGGTCCAACTCCATCGTGGGAAATTCAGGCTGGAAGTGTTCGATGATGGGAAGGGCTTCAGCCCAACAGCCCGGAAATCATCCGGGATGGGGCTGTCCAACATGAGGGCACGGGCGCGGAAACTCGGCGCGAGGCTCACGATCAAATCCCGTCCCAAAAAAGGCACGCAGGTCGTGCTCGACATCCCTATGCCAGCCCCACAAACCACCGCATAGTCCAGGTCAACGAGGTTGGATGCAGGCTTTCAAAATTGGCGAACGATCCTGCTTTTCTCCACCAACATGCTGCAAAAACACTCTGTAGTCGCGCCTGAATCTCACTGGCTTCAAGGTAATGACAACAGGTGCACTTCGCGCAGGATGCTCAGCAAGGCCGCAGCAAGAGAAGATCCGAGGCGTACCCGTAGGGTACGTTGAGGGTCTGAACGACGCGAGAACGCCGCTGGCAGACTGTTTCAGCATCCTGCTAAAACATGAATTTGAGGCTGACGGTCCCCAAATGCACAAAAGCATGGTACGTCCCATTGACGGTGGGGTTCTGATTGCCGGTAACCGTCCGTGACTCATAAAACCATTCCTGGAACGCCACATCGAGCCCCATGGCCTTGGGCCAGAGCGCGGACGTCCCTCCGCAAGGCACCATTCCTAAAAATCGTCCCTGGCCCTTACACAAGAATCCGGCCCCGATAGACAATGTGTTGGATGTCAACGAAATCGTCCCAGGATTGAAGGTCAGATCGGGCACTGGATTCTCCGTTCTGGTATACCCCGATCGAACGGCCACGTCCCAATGGGGCAACCATTCGGGGTTAAGCCATCTATATTCGGTGCCGACCGCCACAACCGGGACCGTCTTCCATTGTTGCGGTTGCGGGATCACCCCTCCCGTCGAGAGATGCACATCGAGGTCACGGTTCGACTTCCAGCCGACATATTCCACGTCGAGCTCCAGTTTCCATTCCCGCTCACTCGTACGGACAGGCCAGACCGCAATGGCTCCGGTATAGATCTGCGGCAGCACAAGATTGGTACGAGCATCGGCAACCTTCGCTCCGTTCACCGACAACGAGCCGCTCAATGGCACGACAGCCTGGGAGCGATAGACCAGCCCGATGGAGGCAATCGGTTTGCCGTCGCTATTCTTTAATGGTGCATAGAGAAGGCTAACCGTCGCGCCAGCCCCGGTCCCTTTCCCGTTGAACTCAACGGAGGTTCCAGCTGGAACGCCGAACAAGCCGGCTCCCACTTGCCGCTGTTCCACATGCCCCTCCCCAAGAAAACCCGCAAAGGTGTAGATATCGGCGCTGACACCAAGCGACAAATCGTCGTTGACCTTGTAGGCGAGGGTTGGCTTGATATCGATGAGTGGCAATGTCGCCGATGTCACAGCCGTATTGAAGGGACTATTCACCGGGTAGCGGGTACTCGTGCCATACGGTGAAGTAAGGCCGATCCCCAGCGTGAGAGGGGAAAGCGTCGAGAGACCCAGTGTTCCAAGATTCGCGCTTAGATAGAACTGACTGGGCGGTGGAGAGGTGATGCTTCCCCCGAAATCACCCCTCGTATCGAGACCCGCAGGGCTCCTGTATTTGATCGACCCTCCCATGAGGTTCGTCCCGACCATGCTTTGAACCCCGTCGACCTGAGTCAATCCGGCTGGATTGAAATGAATAGCCGACGCATCGTCCGCCTGTGCGGCAAAGGCATTCCCCTGACCGGCCGCAGCAGCCCCCTGCGGCTGAAAGCGAATCGCTTGGGCAAATGTATATGATGGCAGAAGAAAAACTACAGTGCCGACCACTGAGCACAATATCCAGTTCATGATTACCTAACGCCTTCTTCACTGCAAAAAAGAGGAGTGATCATACCGAATGGGGGAGATACTTCTCCAGGCCAGAAGAGTAAAAAGCTCATACATAGGGCCATTTAGCATCATCCTGACGGAGAAATGGCTATTCCATCTATTGCAAGGTCGGCGTATAATGTGTTTTTAAGGTTCAGTCTCCTGTCCAGATTGGATTGGCTATGGCGCGAAGTCTTAAGAACCCCTTCCCAAGTCAGTTATTCGAGAATCTCTCAAAGCAGGAATGTCAACACGCGCTGGAAGTTTTCCACTACGCCGCGCAAGCAGAGACCTCCGATGACGTGAGAGATACTCTCGTTCGCTTTCAAAGTCTTTTCCCGTTCGATCGTCTACTCGGTGGATTGGCACGCCTTAGCCCTAGCGGAAAATTTGAGGGTTTTACAAACGTCGTTAATGTCAGCTATCCAGATGAATGGCTCTACCTCTACTGGAAAAACGGTTACGCCGACATTGACCCCGTGTTCCGAGCGGCCGCTCAATCTCCCAGCACTCAGGTCTGGAAGTACACCTATCTCCAAGCGACCTCCAAAGAAGAGTTGGACTTTATCGAAACCGCTAAAGGGTTTGGGCTGGCTGACGGAATCACCACCAGTTCGGTCGACCCGACATGCGGTCTCGCCACGTTTTGTTCCTTTGCAGGAGGGGAAAGCATCGACGCCGTGCGGTACGCTCCGCTCGTGGAGTACCTTGGACGCCATCTTCACCTTGCCCTCATGCGAACAGCTCGGAAGGATGCTCCCGCAACGGAAAAGTGCGTAAAAGAACTATCCCCACGCGAAGTGACCATCTTGAATTGGATAAAAAATGGCAAGACGAACTGGGAAGTCGGCCAGATTCTGGGGGTAACGGAACGGACAGTACGATTCCACCTTGCGAGCATCTTTGCCAAACTCGATGTGACCTCTCGCTCACAAGCAGTCGCCGCGGCCATGGAACACGGGCTTCCCACCCTGCACGGTCTTCCGAGCGCAATCTGACATCCCTGCTCACGCTTCACTCCACTGGCATCGGTAAAAATCCGCTGCCTCACCAATTCAAAACCAAGTTACGCTTCACAGCTTCTCTACAATCACGGTCGTAACCGGTTCCGTGGAATGTAACCACGCCAGCATCTCGGGCTTCCTCGACGCTGCATTTGCGCGAAACTCATCGAGGTCGAGCAGCGCCCCAACTGAGAGCACATGGGCAGGAGGAAGTGCGACGGGAGCACCGATCGCATGGCAAGGCCATCCGATTCGCTGCACAACACGGAGAAGCCTACTTTCAACAACCAGGTAGGTGTAGCGAATATTATTTGCCAGAGTCCAGTGATACATGCCCTTGAAAATAGTCCGCATCAGCTTTGCAGAAAGACCTCGATCGGCAATTGTAGGATCCACAGCCAAGCGGGTAATTTCCGCGGTGTCGAGCTCCTTGCGAACGTGATGTGACCCAACCAGGCATCCGCTGAACTCGCTTTCCAGCATAAACGGAAATGGAGCAGGCGTCATCCGTACCATTCCCAAGAGTTCATTTTGGCTTGAAAAAATACCGATGGCGGTACTCCACGCATCATAAATGTCAGATTCGAGTCGGTCCTCCCGCTCTGGTACCCATCTAAGTTTCTCTGCAAAAACTCTGTGCCGAAGGCGGTACGCCTGCCGAAACTCTTTCTCGCTTTCAAGCGCCTTGACCAAGAACTCTCCTTCGCAGAAGGCAATCGGCCTCGCTCCCTGTCTGACTCCATCGCTCATGAGCACCTCCAATAGGTTGAGCTACTACAGCAATAGGTAGCTGGGCCTGAATGGTTCCAAATTTGAGACTCATTGGTCACCTGGCGGATCCGCCAGGTGACGGGATGCGGAGCGGTCGCGTACTAGTAGTGCAGTCTCGAACCAGGGATGCTCTACCACGAGAGACTTCGCAGACATTCCGGGTCACATATGGAGAAAGGACATTCCACTTGATGAAATCTCGGCGGGAGTTCCAGCTCATCCACGGGTATCGGCAATCTCCCCACAAACCGGGGCAACCGCGCGCGGCTCTCGCGCGAGGGATTCCCTACAGCACCAGTGAATCTATTCCCTGCCTGCTGCGTGAACAGGTTGAAGACAGCCTCACCGCAGCCCTCACGGCATCCGAACGACGCTTGAGCGCATTGCTTCACGATCGCAGCCGTATCGGGCGGGAATTGCACGACTCTGTGCTGCAAGCGCTCTATGCGATCGAGTTAGGTCTTGTGCATTCCCGCGATCAGGCCGCCGATCAGCTCCAGCGTCTCATCCACGACATCCGACGGATGATCCTGGCTATGGAATCCGACCACATTGAGCCGTTCAACCTGGTCTCAGAGCTGCGATTTCTCACCCAGACCCTTGAGCAGATGGCTCAGGTGCCGATTCATATGGAAATTGACCCGTCAGCAGAGGAGATCTTGACCAACGAAGAGGGACATGAGCTCGTCACCATCGCGAGAGAAGCGTTGAACAATTGCGTCCATCACGCGCAGGCCACACAAATCGAGATCGCCCTTCGGTATATCGGCTCGCGAGTCAGCCTCAGTATTCGCGACAACGGATCCGGCTTCGACATCACAGAAGAACAAACAGCGGGCGTTGGGTTTGCGTATATGCGGGAGCGGGTTCGGAGGATCGGGGGGCACCTAAGCATCGAATCCACGGTCGGTCAAGGCACCTGCATCACCGCAGAGAGTCCTCCGTTAGGCATAGACCTGGCGGGGCACAACAACGATGAGGCGAAAAATTCAGGCAACTATTCTCCGCTGGTCGAGCCGTAGGAGCAAAGAAAGATTCGAGGATTTTACGGCCGTATGGCCGACCATCGGCGGAGAGTTTCAGAATGACCGTGCCGAACAACAACGCGCAAAAACCATCGGATAGGCCAGCTGAGCGTCCTATTGCTCACACCCCTCTCTTCAAGCATGAATGGACTGACGACATGACCACCAACAGCGGACCCCATGCAGCCCATGCTTTGAAGACACCGCTGTATCCTCTCAACAGGGTCACACCTCACGACCGACCCGTGAAATACCTGGAGGTGCAACCGTGATCTTTCGAGGACCTGAAGCCCTCCAATATCCGTCCAGAAAAGAGTTTCAGCGCCTGGGTGAAATCATGCACCAGGTGCGAAGCGTGGAGACAGAACCCCAATTGGCAAGCTTGACTTCCGCCATAGGGCAACTCATTCCGCATCAGTTTTCGGGATGCGGAGTATTCAATATTCCCAAACGGGTGCTGCAGATGGGGCACACGACGTACAACGCCGAACTCCATGAGCTGTACATGTCACAGGGATTCGTCACAGATCCCACAATTCAACTTCTCGAACGGACTCAGGTCAGCACGGTGTCGAGCGAGGATTGCCCTGATATCACCGTCCCCAAGGAGGTCACGAATCTCAAGCTCGACTTTGGCTTGAGCAGCTGTTTATCCGTGGGAGTCCGTGGAGCACTTGGCCTCTGTACGTATTTTGCGTTTAGTAATTTCGATCAAAAATTACTGTGGAAGTTGCGGAGCACGATGCAAATTCTGGCTCCCCATTTTCATCTAGCCTATATGCGGGCGACCTCCTGGTCGGAGGGAAGCCTCCCCGCGCCACTACGTGTGGGCCTCACCGCGCGCGAAGAGGAAATTATGCGGTGGGTGGCAGAAGGCAAAACGAACTGGGAAATTTCCGTGATTCTTCACGTGAGCCTGAACACGGTGAAGTTCCATCTCAAGAATATCTATCAGAAGCTGGGCGGTGTCGAGAACCGCTGGTCAGCCGTTGCCCAATGGCAAGGCGCCTCTTCAGAATTACTCCTCCCCGACTTCCACAAAAAGAAGAAGTAAGCGTACCGCCCTTCTTCACGCCTCACCCATCATAGGAACGATCGACTTCCTTCATTTGGACGTTGCGCGATCTATGGCTCTCCCGTCGACCACACCAAGGGTTTTCTCCAAAACTTCAGGAACACACGGCTAGAATCCCCCTACTCTAGCCGAGCCTTTATTTCATGGAACCTACCCACCTGGGTAGGTTCCATGAATCGATCTGTCGCGTATGCTTCCCTCCATCAAGGAGGACCCTATGGCCACAGCTGAATGTCAGATTTCAAAATCTACTGCGGTGCATGCGTTGCTCGACCTCTTGGAGCAACGAAAGACGCGTCGATTTGGCTGTGGGATGGAACTTCCAGCCGGTCCTCTTCGATATCAAAGCACCGTCCCACCGATTTCTTTAAGCCCGGAGGAAACTCGTTACCTCTTGTTTGCAGGGGTAGGGGAAACGGGACGACATCTGGCAGACATGCAATATGCCCGTCAACCGGGCCGCGAAGATGGCCAAGGCATGGCCATCATGAATTTCCAGGGCAGAACCACCGCGAGCGCCTGCGCAGCCAACACCACCAAACTCTTTCTGTCAAATGACGAAGGCGTATACTTTGCCGGGGCGGTCTCCCATCCAGACAGCGGAACTCCTCCAGAGCTAGTTCCCTTACAGCAGGGGCGCCTCAAGATTCCACGACAGCTCCCCTACATGCTCTCCTTTAACCAGTGGTATACGAATCGGCCCGGCACGCTCTACATCCTGCCGGTGACGGAGGTGGCACGAGTCTATCTCAACCTCTTATTGGTCCTGCTCAGTGAGGAATATGGCTACTTCATTGTCGATAGCGATAACGGAAACAGTAGCTGCGGGCTGGACAAGTTTCGGCGTAGTCGAGGCGGTCATCTGCATGATGACCCTGCCACAAACCGTGTCATGACCCTGCGCGACCTGGATACGGCCATCAGCGATACGGCCATTCAAGAACAGGGCATGGTCTGCCAAAACATGTTCTTGATGACCCAGGCCATCGGCCTCGGCGGAGGGATCCAGAGTGTCGGAAGCGGACGCCACTTACTGGGACTTGAGCCTCAAATCTTTCCAGGCTTGGGTTTTCATTTTTCCAAATCCCACGTGTCAGGCGTACGGGCCAATCCCATGGGGATCCCGCACCTCTGGGAGGGACCCTGCCCTCCCTTTGTCTCATCGATCGAGGACGCGGTCCTCAATCTGGTGGATTCAAAATTTGGTGCAAGCGGTATCTACACAAACCCCGCAAGCCGTCCCTGGGTAACCCAAGAGGGCAGGTCGCATATTACCTCCTATGATCCGCGCGCAATTGACGCCGTCATTCATTTTTGCAAATACGTCTACAAGACCTACGGTCGGTTCCCCGCCCATACCGACGCCTTCAAAACCGTCATCGCCTTTCAAGCGCACCATCTAGACGTGGCCTTCTACGACAAATTCTACCCAGGCGAGTCGATCCCGCAGACTCACCGAGACCATCACATGGCGTGGCACCAAGGAGCTCAGACAGAAGAGTCCTTATCATCCTCAGTACAAGAAGGAGTGCACCCATGACACAGCGTCGTCGAGTGGTCATTACGGGAATGGGCATCGTGTCTCCGCTCGGGTGTGATCTTGGAATGTTTTGGCATCAGTTGAGCCGGGGGGAAAGCGGAATCAGGCCGATCACCAGCTTCGACACCTCACCCTTTCAGGCTTCTCTTGCCGGAGAAGTGCGCGATTTCGACCCGACAGACTTTATCCAGCCCAAGAAATCCCGTCGAATGGGTCGTGTCTCCCAGTTCGCCGTGGCCGCGGCCCTCATGGCCGGCCGCGATGCCATGCTCGATATGGACCAAGAAGATCGAGAACGCGCGGCGGTCTGTTTCGGCACGTCGGTGGGCGGGTTAAAAGAGGCCTTTGAAGCGCACGATTCCATGCTCGCCAAACAGTACAAACACACGAACCCCTTCACCATGACCACCACCTTCCCCAATGCCGTGTCCGCAGAGGTCTCGATCGCGATGGGCACCCACGGCGAATGTGAAACCTATTCCATCGGATGCTCGTCAACGGCAAATGCCATCGGTCGGGCTTACGATCTCATTCAAGCCCATGACGTTGATATTGTGGTAGCAGGAGGAGCCGAAGCCCCCCTGCACCCCACGATCTTCTCCGCCATGGATGCCGGAAGGACCTTGGCTCCAGACCAGGGAGGCACGATTCGTAATCTGCCACGGCCGTTCGACCAAACCCGCTGCGGCATCGTCCTGGGTGAAGGCGCGGGCTGCCTGATCCTCGAAGAACAGGAACATGCCGAACGTCGAGGCGCCCCGATCTATGCCGAACTCGAAGGCTGGGCCTTTACCACCGATGCCTTCTCCATGGCTCGCCCTGACGACACAGGCAAGGAGCACCGCCGCGCCATCGATCGCGCCATGGCCTCAGCCCATTGGTTCCCGGAGGAGGTGGACTACATCAACGCCTGCGGCCTGGGAACCGTGGAACTGGATCTCATCGAAACGATCGCCATCAAGGAAGCCCTGGGCTCGCATGCCTATCAGATTCCCGTGAGTTCGTTTAAATCTGCGCTCGGCCATGCCTTTGCGGCCAGTGGGGCCTTTCAATTGATCGGTACAGTGCTCGCGCTTCAGCACCAATTCATTCCTCCCACGCTCCATCTGACCAACCCGGATCCCCAATGCGATCTAGATTACGTGCCCTGCGTGGGACAAGCGCGAACGCTGCAACGAGCGTTGGTGAATAGTTTCGGGTTCGGGGGCAAGAACATCGTGATTCCCGTTTCACGCGTCGACCGCCCTGTATCGCATGGTCAGTTGATCCGCGAGGGAGCGGTGGCCGGCTACCACAGATCTCTGGCTACGCCAGTTCATGCACGGGCGACGAGTGCAGGATTGCTCCAATGAACGTCGTTCATCGAGGCCTATCGCATCGCGGTTGGGAGAGGGCTCTCAATATGGGAAGGAATATGACATGAGCGTGATACCCGTCATCAACGCAGATCAACTGTCGACCCCGGATGTGATCTCCAACCCCTATCCCTACTATCGTGAACTGCGAAGGCACACGCCACTCGATTATGTGTTCCTGCCAGCCGGCACCGTCGCGGGTATCGATGGGCCGATTCGGGCATGGGCCTTGATGAACTATCGCGATGTCTATGGAGCCCTCAGGGACCATGACACGTTTGCGTCAGGACAAAATCCCTTAGCAGGGAAAATTGCCCCTCGACTTGCACTGATTCAAGACGATCCTCCTCGCCATACCCGATTCCGTCGCTTGGTGAATAGAGCGTTCACGCTGAAACGTATCGAGGCATTGACTCCCTGGATCACGGACATCGCACATGAGTTATTGGATGAGATCACAAGACTCGACACAGAGGTGATGCAATCCTATGCCATTCCCTTGCCGGTCAAAGTGATTGCACGACTGCTCGGCATTCCGGGAGAAGACTACCGAGCCCTGAAACGTTGGAGCGACGCCTTCCTGGCTTTTGGTTCGGTCGCGCCGGGAGAGCGAGCCCAGAGCAACCAGGAAATGATGGCCTACTTCGGCCACATGGCCGCCACCCGCCGTGCCCATGGGGCGGAAGATCTCATCACCGCGCTTGTAGAAGCAGAGGACGAAGGGGAGTCCTTGGGGGATGCGGAGATATTGGGATTTTGCATGTTGTTACTCATTGCCGGGAATGAGACCACGACCAATCTCATCGGCAATATGCTTGGCATTCTCGCGGATCGGCCTGAGTTATGGCAGCAACTGCGCGAAGATCGCAGCCTGGTCGGTGCCGTCATCGAGGAAACGCTGCGGTTCGAGAGTCCTATTCAGCGCCTTCCTCGCAATACGACTCGAGATGTCGAGGTGTCCGGCATGACGATCCCACAGGGCGCTGCGGTCTCAATCTACTACGGCGCAGCCAACCGTGACCCTGAGGAGTTTTCATCTCCCGATGAATTTCGGCTGGATCGTGACCTGAAAAATCATGTGGCCTTCGGTATGGGCATCCATTATTGCCTCGGCGCCCCGCTCGCGCGAGCAGAAGCAGAAATCACCTTGAATGCGTTCCTGGATCGCTTCCCTGTGCTCTCACGCGGGGCTGCCCCGGCTATACGGCAGTCCGCAAGCCTCGTCGTGTTTGGCTATCAAGAATTACCGCTCATACTGGAAACAGCGTAGCGCTCAAAGGAACCAGGGCAAGACAGAGCTCCACTCATGGACAGACATCGCACGAACGGAAAGAAAGGGGTGTTCCAACTGATGAACGATCGACGGGAGTTCCAGCTTATCCAGGGATTTCGACCACCCCGGGACAAACCAACGCAACCGCGTGAATCTCTCGCACAGGAGCGTCCGCACAACACCGACGCCGCCAATCTCTGTCAACTGGGGGACCAGGCCGAATACAGCCTCCTCAAAGCCCTCAAGACATCCGAAAAGCGGGTGAGCGCCCTGCTGCACGATCGCAGCCGCATTGGGCAGGAATTGCACGAGTCTGTACTGCACGCGCTCTACACGATCAGAGTGTGCCTAGCGCAACCAGCTGCCTTGTACAGCGGTGCGCCATTGACTGGGCCTCATACCCACCATCAGGCAGCCGACCAGCTCAGCCTGCTCATTCAGAACATCGAACGTATGATCCGAAGTCTCGAGTCCGACCGAGTGGATCCATTTCGGCTGATCGCTGAGTTGCAGGGCCTCGCCCAAACCGCCGAACAAGCACATGCGATACAAGTTCGCGTGAAAGTCGAACCGGCCGCCGAGGAGATTCTGACCGGCGAAGAAGCCCGTGAACTGGTCGCCATTACCAGAGAAGCCCTGAATAATTCCGTTCGCCATGCTCGAGCCACACGGATCGTGATCGCACTTCGACATATCGGCTCCTGCGTTCGACTGCGCATCCGTGATAACGGGTCTGGCTTCGACATGGCCCAGGCACCAGCGAAGGGATTGGGATTCGCCCAAATGGACAACCAGGTTCGAAAAGTCGGTGGCCGCCTGAACATCCAGTCCACGGTAGGGCGAGGCACCTGCATCACCGCGGACGTCTATCTTGAACCGATCCTTACAATGATATGAAACGATCACGCAGCCAGCTTGTCACCGCCACATCGTCTCCCGCGTTGCGGCGAACCGCCAACGTTCACGGCAGGACCGAGACCCTGCGCCCACTGAAACCGGCTACCCACCAGGGGGAGCCGATCGAGCATTGTTATCGCGCGATCTTGGAGGCCTCCGACAGTGCCATCCTGCTTCTTTCGACTGAGTCCATCATTCTGGAATGGAACCATGCAGCCGAAATGGTCTCCGGCTGGACGGCCGACGAAGCACTGGGCCGCAGCTATCTGGAGCTCTGTCTCCCCATCGAGGCACGTGAGTCGTTCTTAGCTGAACTCGTGCAAGTCGCCGAGGGGAACGAACGACAAGGATTCGAAAGTCCCCTCCGGACACGCGCAGGTTCACTGACGATGCTCTCCTGGAATATGTCACGGGTCGCAGGGGCCGGCGGGCGACTGATCGGCCTCATCGCGATCGGCACCGCCAAGGTTTCGCAACCCCGGATCGAAGAGGAACTCCGATTGGCCCAGACCCAAGTTCGTCGCGCAACGCGCCGAACGCACATCGCCGCAGAAGAAGAACGGTGCAGAATTGCGCGGGAATTGCACGATGAGTTCGGACAGGCACTGACCGGCCTGCAGTTCGACCTGGCCTGGCTCAACAGGAAGCTTCCGCACGCGCCTGCCTGTGCCGACAGCGGCGATCTCCAGCACAAAGTCCAAGCCATGTCCGGTTCAGTCGATCGGCTCTTGGACGCTGTTCGCGCAACTGCGACAGCCTTGCGCCCCGCCATGCTGGACGACCTCGGTTTGATCCCGGCGCTCGAATCTCTGGCCACTGCGTTTCAGGATCGTACCGGCGCAGGCTGTGCGGTCACTGTGGCTCCGGAGTGGTCGTCCCTCTCCCTGCCCTCCGAGATATCGTCTGCATTATTTCGAATTGCACAAGAACTCCTGACGAATGTGATGCGGCACGCTGCGGCCTCGCAGGTACAGATTCGACTGACCCGTAGCGGCGACAACGTGAGGGTAGACATAACGGACAACGGGAAGGGCATCAGCCCTGAGCGAGTGACCACCACTGATTCCTTCGGGCTTCATGGCGTGCGGGAGCGCGTCTCTCTCCTGGGGGGGAGCTTTCATATCGCAGGCACATCCGGCATCGGAACCACGGCCTCCGCCACCCTGCCACTTGTGGAGTGCGCCGCACCATGATTGGAACACAGGTGGTAAAGATTCTCATCATTGACGATCACGAGGTCGTCCGCCGGGGCGTGAAACAGATCCTGGAGGAAACCGTTCCTCACGTCGATGTCGGAGAAGCCGATTCCGCACAGCAAGGAATGGCCGCGGTACGGCAACGGCCCTGGGATTTGGCCATCGTGGATATCAGCCTTCCCGACCAGAACGGGCTGGAACTCTTGTGTGAGTTACACAGCATGGCGCCACAGCTCCCACTGATGGTCCTGAGCCTGCACCCGGAAGAGCAATATGCCGTTCGCGCCTTCCGTGCCGGGGCGATGGCCTATCTCACCAAACAAACAGCACCGGAAGAACTGGCCAGGGCCGTCAAACAGGTCCTGTCAGGCCGCCGGTATGTGACCGCCTCCCTCGGAGAGCGCATGGCCGGCAACCTGAGTAAACACCCCGCTGGGCTGGCCCATCAGACCCTGTCCGAGCGGGAGTTCGAAGTCCTTGTGTCGTTAGCCCAGGGCCAGTCCGTCAAACATATCGCACAATCTCTGGGGTTGAGTATGAAGACCGTGAGTACCTATCGAGCGCGGCTCCTGGATAAGTTGCAACTCGCCACCACGGCTGAACTCATCCGATACGCACTCGACCATCACTTGGTGGAATAGCCTCGACGATGCGCTACCCGAACACACAGACACATCGGTGGGGCACAGAACACAGAGATGGCGACCGGAGCCATTCGCCTCTGCGTGACTCGGGGTGGCGTCAGAATCCGCCTACAGGCTGTGGCTATTCAGCTGATTGTCTTTTCCCGCGATCCGCCCTAAGACTAGACATGACTCAACGCACGGCGATCGACGACGAAACAACCCTATGACCATTGTTCTAGCCGACATGGACGCCTACCTACGAGGAAGACTCCGGAAACGTCTGGAAAAAGTCTCGGGTGTGACGGTGGTAGGAGAATCGTCGAACTCGACAGAAACCACCGCGATGATTCTCAATCGGAACCCGGATGTGGCCATCGTAAGTTCCCTCTTAGAGGGCGGCAGCGGCCTCGATGTCCTTCGGCACGTCCGGCAATTGATGATTCCTCCCACGATCATTGCCGTGAGGGACAACCCCTCGCTCGATCACAACAATGCCTACTCGGTCGCCGGCGCCGATTTCATCGTCGATAAAGCCGCAGACGATCGCAGGATCATCGACATCATTCGCCTGCTGTGTGACGGTCACCGCCAGACCGACGTCATGGATTCCTCTTTTGCCACGCGCCATGAATAAGCACCGTTTCACTGCAATCGTCTGGTCTCTTCCGTTCACCGCTACGGCATCATACAAATTGACAGGCTGCCCCCTCGCCGATTAGGATAACGCGCCGTGAGCCATTCCAACCATACAGAACCCACACCCGTGAAACACCCCCCCTCGGTCGCAAGCCGGATCGAGCATGTATTCGAAATCGTCGTGTTCGCCAGCCGATGGATTCAAGCTCCGCTCTATGGCGGCTTGATCGTCGCGGAACTGCTGTACGCTTACAAGTTTCTGGTCGAGCTGTGGGAGATGGTCCGGCATATCAATCAGCAGGAAGAGACGATCTTCATGCTCGGCATCCTGGGACTGATCGACGTCACGATGGTGGCAAACTTATTGACCATGGTGATCATCGGCGGCTACGCCACCTTCGTGAGTAAATTGGACTTGGAGGGCCATCCCGACCGGCCTGACTGGCTCACCCACATCGACCCCGGCACCATCAAGATTAAACTCGCCGCCTCGCTGATCGGCATCTCCAGCATTCACTTGCTAAAATCGTTCGTCAACATCGCGAATGAAGACACCGAACATATCAAGTGGAAGATTTTGATTCACCTGACGTTCATCGGTTCTGCGATTCTCCTCGCCTGGACGGACAAGATCATGCAGAAAGATCGCAAACACTGACAGATGGGCGACGGTATCGCATCGGATACGAACGTATCCGATGCGATACCTACCCTGCTTATGCCGCTCATAGGGCCGTTTGAAAAATCAGTCGAATCCAGCCCCCTCCTCCTTTACAGACTCCATACGATCGGCATGGCTGTTGCGTACCCATCTAGACATCGCGCACATAACATCATCCAGGGCGTATCCATTCACCATCACGAGGTTGCGATGACACGACGACCCCATTTCCTGTTCATGCTCCTGATCGTTCTACTCTTACAGACTGCCTGCAGTTCTTCCGTCCTGCAGCTCCGTGACCAACTGGATCTCCATCGCGGAACGTTCCGCCAAAAGTTAGCCGATAAGAAAGAACTCACGGCAAAGTTCCTCGCATGCACCAGACAGGCCCACGATGAGCTGCCGGGGGATCGACGCGATACGGGAACCTCGCCACAGGCTCTCGCGCAGCTGACCCCGGAGGGACAAGCCACGAGCGTCCGTCCGCTCGCGGCCGTCATCGAGAAGATTCGCCTACGGCACCAGGATAAGGGAGCCTCCCTCACCATCCTCGCCCAGGTCCTCGATGACGTGACCAATGATGCGAACGCGCACATCGACCTGGATAAACTCAAGCAGGTCATCGACGTCGCCAGGCAATGGCATGGACATCTCGGGATAGATGAGGATCAACTGGAACAAGACGCTTCTCGTTTCGCCAGGATGCTCCTGAGTTACAATAAAGCCTATTTTGGCGATCTCAGCTTTGCCACCAAACCAGATGCATCAGGCGGTACGTCCCACGGAGTCGTGAAAGTCACCTCGAAGGGGTTCGTCGATCGAAGCGGGAACACCTTGCTCTTTCCTGGAATCTCAGCGGAGATTGAAGTGAGCCAGGCCAATTCGGTTCGTGTATCCGCCACCACGGTCGATTCACAGCATGTCAGCGCCGATCTGACACGTATTTTTCTGGAAGCCTTCTTCGATACCGCGTTTCGAGTCCCAGCCGTACATGGCGCGACTGCCTTGCGAGTGGGCCCCATCCCCCAGGAGTCGCCCTACCCGGAATTCGATGCCCATCATCCCGCAATCCCCCTGGAGGCCTTGGCCCGCGTAACTCGTGACGCCCTGCGAGCCGAAGCGGCCGTCACGTCCCTGGCAGGAAAAGCCGTCCGCGGTGGCACGGTATTCAGTACCCAGAACGAAACCGTTGCAGCCACACTCGAAACCGCTGCCGGAGTGATGGCTAAAAAGCTTGTTGAACACGAGGGGTTCTGCTATTTCCAAGTCACACAGGGCTCGTAACCTGCACGGACGACATATTGTTCGTCCGTCGGTGAGCCGCGATTGAACCAGTACCAGTAGGGAGACACGACGATGAAGTCCATGTCGGTTGCATTCAGCATGAGCCTCAGCCTGCTCCTGACCGGCTGCCTTGCGAAGATCCATCAACTCCCGGCCCATCCCGATACGGCCACACCGGTCTTTGCACCCCTGCCGGACCAAGACATGCTCGTCGGCATTGCCGTATCCGGTGGCGGCAGTCGGGCGGCCACCTTTGCGGCCGGAGCCCTCGAAGCACTGGCGAATGTTCGCATTCTAGAAAACGGGCAGTCTCGAAGCGTGCTGGACAAAGTCACCCATATGTCCAGTGTGTCCGGTGGCAGCCTGGCCACGGCCTACTATGCCGTCAAGAAACCAGCCAAGTCAGAAGCCATCTTGGCAGCGGACGGGCTCTCTCCAATCTACCGGCAGTTTTTTTCGTCCTTCAAAGAGGACATGCAGCTGAACTTCCAGCTCCGGGCACTCGGCCGGCAGATGGTCAACTTCCGTGTCGCCAATCCTACCAAGCTGGCCTACTCCTTCGCCGATGTCTGGGACGCGAATTTCTTCAACGAAATCACCTTTGCGGGCCTCTATGAGCGAGAGCAGCGAGGGGATGCGCCGCGGATCATCTTGAACGGCACGATCTATAACAGCGGGCGACGGCTGGTCCTGACCACGCTTCCCCCGGCGGACTTTGCCTACGATTTCACGAAAGAACTGCGGGCCAAACTCGTCTCCAAGGGCCAGCAGTTCACTCCGGAAGGCAAAGCCAGCTTCGACAAGAGCGTGGAACGGGCCAAGCACCAATTCCTCCCGCAGACAGTTGAGGATCTCGCCGGAGACCATCGTGGCCTGCCTGTTTCGCTCGCAGTCGCCACCTCCGCGTCCTTTCCTCCCGTGGTCGGACCTGTGACCTATCAAACCGCCGGAACGGATATGTACACCCACGTCGGAGACGGCGGCCTGTTCGACAACCTCGGCACCGAGTCGTTGACTACGCTCTTCCTGAATAAGCTGGCCTCGACCGGACATGCCGCCAAAAGGGGATTGATCATCGTCGTCGATGCTTCCTACCCCTTCGACGAAGGAGATGCCGATCTCAATACGAGTGAGAAGGGGTTTGAGGTCTTTGTCCAGGATCCCTCCCGCATCGTCGGAATCATGGAAGAACGGGCCAATGCCTATCAGGCCATGCTCTGGCACAGCTTGCGCACCGAAGGCGCGCTGCTTCCGGACTACGATCATTTGAAACTGATCATTCTTCGCTATACGGATTCCGAGTGGACCGCTGGCGATCCCATTCCTGCCGGCTGCCCCAGCACCCTGACGCCTGAGGCCATCACCCACACAATTCGCCAGGTGCCGACGTTATTCAAAATCGAAGAGGCGTGCCACGGCGCACTCTTGATTGCTGCGGCTCAAAAGGTCGTCAAGAAACAGCAGCAGCGAATCATCAATTTTATTGAGGCGCGATGAACGACGTAAACCAACCGGAAACCAAAGAACCACGGCTGCTCCTCAGTCAAGTGTTGGAGGAGGAGTACGTTCGGCTCCATCGCCCACTTCCCGCCAACTATCCCCTGACGGGATCGGATCAGGTTCGACAGGCGGCAATCTACGCACTCATCCATCGCGTGCCAGGAGGACGTGTGGCGCTCTGTCTCTCCGGTGGAGGCATTCGAAGTGCCACATTCGGCCTCGGCATCATTCAGGGGTTAGCCAAGCTCAAACTCCTCGAAAAACTCGACTGCCTTTCCACCGTGTCCGGCGGCGGCTATATCGGCAGTTGGCTGTCAGCATGGATTCGTAATCACCCGCAGGGGCTCGCTGGGGTCGCTGAGGCCTTGCGACAGAAGCCCCAGCCCCAGCAAGATATTGAACCAAGTCCCATCACGCACCTTCGCATGTACAGTAACTATCTCAGTCCTCGGCTCGGATTGCTGTCTGCGGACTCCTGGACCCTCATAGGAACCTACCTGAGAAATCTCATCCTCAACTGGCTCGTGCTGGTTCCCTTTCTTCTGGCGCTGCTGGCCACCCCCTTGTTCTATCGGGCGCTGGTGAGAATGCATCCGTCCGTCGAATTCATGGCGAGTTGCGCCGCAGTGGGAAGCCTGCTTCTTCTCGTGAACCTGATCTACTTGCATCTCTGCCGTCCCAGTCTCCGGAAATTGCGGCCACTCAAGACCTGGGAATGGTTTGAGCAACAGCGCTCGTTCTTGTTCTTCTGCCTGCTCCCTCTGCTCGCAGGCGTGATCCTGTTAACAATGGCATGGGCCTGGTTCCAAGCAGGTCGCGAGCACCCGCTCGACAGTCTCTCGCTCTTTGGACTCTCCAGCCTCGTGACCCTGGCCCTTGGAGCCGCAGCGATGCATAGCACCGCATGGCTGACCGCGGCGATCGTACTGCGTCGCCCATGGGGCGACGGATGGCGATACCTGGAACTGCTCACCATCATGTTCAGTGGACTGCTGGGCGGATGGCTGCTCTGGCTTACCCTTAAAAAAACGTCGCCATTCTACGGACTGGCAGGCTATGACGACTGGTACACGTCCGGTGCCGTGCCGGCCTTTCTGACCCTATTCATCCTCGCCGCCACGTTGTTTGTTGGAATTGCGAGCCGATCGACCGGAGATGCCGACCGTGAATGGTGGGGACGCACCGGGTCATGGGTCCTCATCGGATCGGTGTCCTGGGCCGGAGCCTCCAGCATCGTGATATTTGGACCCTGGGTGCTCTCACAGATACCAGGCTGGATCACCTCGGCGGGCGGGCTCACAGGACTCTTCACTCTGCTGTTCGGGTTCAGCGAGAAAACGGCCGCGCAGCAGGCCGGTGAACAACCGGGACGGCTGACGCAGCTTGGACGGAAATTGTATCTCCTCGTGCTGGCGCCAGCAACGATCGTGCTGATCCTCATGGCACTCGCCTATGGAAACGCCGCGGTCCTCGGCAAGGCTTCATGGTTCGAGGTCGGAGAATTCATTCTCGGAATGGCTCTGTTCAGTGTGCTCATGTCGTTCTTTATCAACATCAATAAATTCTCCCTCCACGCAATGTATCGAAATCGTCTCATCAGGGCCTACCTCGGTGCGTCGCGCGGAGAGCAACGATCGCCCAATCCCTTTACGGGATTCGATCCCAACGATAACTTTCCGATGGCTGCGCTGGCTTTGCCGGAAGGCTCGATTCAGAAGCCGTTGCACGTGGTGAATATTGCGCTCAACCTGGTGCATGGCTCGAACCTCGCCTGGCAGCAGCGGAAGGCGCAATCGTTTACCGTGACTCCACTCCACTGCGGCAGCGCGGCAAACAACCTGGGCTATCGCCGGTCTGCCGAGTACGGAAAGAACCCCGCGGTGAATCAATCCATTACGATTGGGACAGCCTTGGCGATTTCCGGCGCGGCGGCAAGCCCCAACATGGGCTACCATTCATCGCCACCGGTGACGATGCTCCTCACCCTCTTCAACGTGCGGCTCGGGTGGTGGCTCGGCAATCCCGGAGAGGCCGGCCAGACAACATACGGAAGGTCCTGCCCTGAATTTTCCGTCGGCCCTTTGTTGGCTGAAGCCTTCGGCTTCACCGACGATCAGAAGCGTTATGTCTACTTGTCGGACGGTGGGCACTTTGAAAACCTCGGTCTCTACGAGATGATCCTCCGCCGTTGCCAGATCATTGTGGTCAGCGATGCAGGCTGCGATCAGCAGTCTGGGTTTTCAGACCTGGGAAATGCGATCCGAAAGATTCGGATCGATCTTGGCGTGGAGATCGAAATAGATGTGAACCCTCTGCGCCAAAAGAATGGGATGCATCGGAGCGAGTGGCACCATGCCATCGGCGCCATCCGCTACGATCTGGTCGACCCCGACGCGCCCCAAGGCCTCCTCATTTACCTCAAACCCTCTCTCACGGGAAACGAACCGGCAGATGTGCTCGAATACGCCAGTTACCATCCCGACTTCCCGCATGAATCCACGGCGGATCAGTTTTTCGATGAATCGCAGTTCGAATCCTACAGGAAGCTCGGGGCACATATCGTCCACGAAGTGTTTGACGAGACGATGTCGAATCCCGCCCGCAAAGAGGGCCGTCTGTTCGAAGACCTCCGCGCGCACTGGGACTCGCGAGCCGCACAGGAGAACCAGCCGCGGCCGACCCCATCAGTTCCAAGCTGAGAGAAGCGTCCCCGTCACATCCTGCCAATGCGGGACTCAGACAAGCGCGACAAGTTTGACCGCGATGTTGGATTTGGCAGGTTTGAGCGACACCCAACGCCGCATTCAGAGTCCTGTCCTCCATCAGCATGCTGTTGCCTTGTTGCATACCTCCCGGCAAGTCGGACCACGCGTAGCATTTTCACTGAAACGTCATGATCTTGGCCATCCACTGAAAGGCATGACCGGCTTGAGTAATCAGAAGATCGTGCAATATCGAGAGCCCGACGATGACAGGCGGAACCGCTACACCCATCATGACGATGATCAGGAGCCATACGTACCCTTGAACCTCCTGTCCCGTGAGAAAGACAGGCCCATACAAGAATCGGCGGCTTGATCTCGACTCATAGGGAAACATGGAACTAGGCGAGGCGGCCAGATCAGGCCGTTCCCAATCAACCCACGCAGGGGCCCCCTGTCCGTATCCGGCCTCCACGACACGAAACTCCCCGCCTTCGAGGACGTTCCACGCCCCTATGCGACGGGCCGATCGTCGTCAACGCCGAGGCAGGCCGGCATCAGCACGCCTTCTTATATCGTAGCGACGGCAAGGCATCGGAGGATACATCGCTCCCGCAATGCTGGAGGTACAGGGACACGGCTTGCGTCCGCCTGGTGATCTGCAACTTTGTAAACATGTTCGCCAGATAGTTCTTGACGGTCTTATCGGACAGAGAGAGCTCCACGGCAATCTCCTTATTCGTCTTCCCTTCTGCCACGAGCCGTATGACGCGATGTTGCTGTGGAGAAAGAAAGCGGAGTCTCGGTTCTTGGGCATCTTTCACACCAACGCTCAATCCGCAGAGCGCCTGATCGGCCATTTCGAATTGGAGATAGGAGGCTCCTCCGGCCACGGCACGAATCGCGCGGAGCAGCTCTGAACGAAGGATATCCTTGAGCACATAGCCGTGAACCCCGGCCTCAGCCGCTGCGCGGAAGGTCACGGGGCTGTGAGACATGGTGACCATGAAGATTCGAATTGCGGGATATGCGTGCAGCAGCAGCCGGCAGACTTCAGAACCCGATCCGTCAGGGAGGCGAGCCTCCATCAAGACGAGATCCGGGCTCACGCGCCGGGCTTCCGACAGGGTATCGGCGGCAGTCCCGCTTTCGCCCACGACGAGCAGATCCGACTCGCCATCGAGCTGAGCCCGCATGCCGACCCTGACAATCTCCTGAGCATCGGCGACGAGGATCCGGATCGGCTTGGGAGCGGCGACATGATGGACCGAAGGATGCACGGCACTGTCCGTGCGATGCCGTAGTAGCCTTCGGCCTGTAGCCTTACTCCTCATACAGACAGCCTCAGATTCGACCATGCGGGGCAGGCCGTCACAGGACGACCATCCACATCCGGGTCTCAGCCTATCTCAGAAATAAAAGGAGACCTATCAGCATGACGCGCAATCGAGTATCAGGCTTTGTCCTACAGGAAGATGTTCGGATAGACCGATGAAGGGGCTATTTCACGAGGCCGTGATCGACGGCATACCGAATCAACTCCGCGGTCGTGGTGAGACGGAGCTTTTCGAGCAAACGGGTCCGATAAGTGCTCACGGTCTTGACGCTGAGCTTTAATTGTGTTGCCGCGCGAGAGACGGTCCCGCCCTTCGCTAGAAGGCAGAGCACCTCCATCTCCCGGGCGGAAAGGATCGGCAGCGGAGAGAGAAGGCTGCCCGATTGAATACGGACGTCTCCCTCTCTCTCCAGCCCCTTCGTCACATAGCGAGCCCCTGTGAGGACCGTTCTGATGGCCTCGTGCAATTCGTCAGGCGCAGTTTCTTTCGTCAAGTAGCCGGACGCTCCGTGGCTCAAGGCGAGTCGAACATATTGCGGTTCGTCGTGGATCGTGAGCATGAGGCACTTGATCTGTGGACGCAACTTCTTGATTCGCTTCAGCACCGTCAATCCACTATGGTCCGGCAGCATCACATCCAGCACGGCCTACTCCACCGGTTCCCTGCGCACGACCCCCGCGGCCTCTTCTCCGGTCGAAGCCTCACGCACGATAGCCGTAGGAAAATGGTGTTCGATTACCTGCCGGATGGCTTGCCGAAGCAGTGGGTGGTCGTCGACGATGAGGACTAACATGACATCTGGAATTGCACCATGCCGATGGAGTGCCCGACGGGACAACATCTTGTCAGATTGTAGCAAGGGAGCGTACCAGTAAGCTTTCACAGGGATATAGCAGACGAACACTGATCGGTATGTCGGCGACCGTCCTACAGGAAGACCGGGCCAACGCCGTCAACCTACCTATGACGGCTAGTCGGTGAGGTTGGATTCGATGGCGTAGCGCATGAGTTCGGCAGTCGTACGAAGCCTGAGTTTCTCCAGCAGCCTGCTTCGGTAGGTGCTGATCGTCTTGCCGCTGAGGGCCATGTCGGCGGCGATGACCGACACGGGCTTACCTTGCCCGAGCAGCCGCAAGACTTCTATCTCCCGGTCGGACAGGAGGCTGTGAGGCGCCGCCGGCTGTCCCTCATCCAGAAAGGTTACCATCAAGTCGCCCAGCGATTGCGTGATGTACCGGCGTCCAGCCAACAGCTCCTTCACCGCCTTGAGCAACTCAGAAGGAGCCCGGTCCTTCGTCAGATAGCCGGAAGCGCCGGCTTTCAGCGCACGTAAGGCGAACTCCTTCTCAGGATAGAGACTGAGCATCAACACCGTTGCCTTCGGCTGCAGGAGCTTGATCTCTTTCAGCACTTCCAATCCGTGCTTGTCCGGCAGTGATACGTCGAGGATCACCAAATCCCACGGCTCCCGGCCGATGGCCGACAACGCCCCAGCCGCATCCTCCGCCTCGAAGACCTTCGAACACACTCCTTCACAGAGAACCAAGTCCCGAATCCCTTTGCGAACGATCGGGTGATCGTCGACGATCAAGCACTTATAGTGTTTTACCATGGCGACCCTTCTTCCTGATTGTCGGAGGTTTCGCCTTCCGAACGCCTGCCACGGAGCGACGGCTGGCCGCGGCTGCATCGCAGGGAAGACGGACAGTCACGACAGTCCCGTTGCCGGGCTTCGACTGAATCTCGACGTTCCCTCTCAGAAGTTCAGCCCGCTCCTGTATCCCGCGAAGGCCGAATACACCATTTGGTGGAACCAGCTGCGCGGCAAAACCTACGCCATTGTCCTCCACCACCAGCATCGCCCACCCATCAGTGCAATCGAGCGTGATGACCGCCGTAGTCGCCTCCGCATGGCGCACGACATTCATCAACAGCTCTTGGGCCATGCGATAGATCGCGCCTGAAATATCCGGGCCACAGACCTGCCCGAGGTCCTCACGTTCAGCCACAACAGAGCAGCGAACCCCTGTTCGTTCCTGCAACTCCCCCGCCAACGTTTCGATCGCAGGAACCAGCCCCATCACGTCCAGCACCGCAGGCCGCAGGGCTGCAAGCACCTCCCTGAACGACACAAACAAGCGATCCAGCGTACCCATGGCCAGCTTGGTTTTCTTGCGCAACTCGCTCGCGAGGGGACTCCGGAGCTGTTGAACCCCTCGACCGATGTCGCTCAAATCGAACATGAGGGCGCTCAGCAGCTGCCCGAATTCATCATGTAGCTCTCGTGAGAGACGGCGGCGTTCTTTCTCTTCTGCGACTTGCACTTCCCTGCTCATCACTTGCAGCCTGGCGTACGCGTCATTGAGGGACGTATAGGCCTGCTTCGCCCCCGTCACATCGGTCATCGCGCCGATCATCCGGACCGGCTTCCCCGTGGTCTCGCGTACGACATGTCCTCGATCCAGAAAATGTCCGTACCCTCCGTCCGCAAGACGGAAGCGATATTCACCGGACCACATCTCCTTCTTGCCTGCCACCACCTCATCGAGACTCTTGAGGATCGCCGCTCGATCGTCCGGGTGCAACCGGTCGGTCCAGGCCTCGATGCCTGGCTCGGCCTTGGGATCGTATCCGAATTTTATGCACGCATCGGGCGACCACCAATGTTCTTCGGTGATCAGGTTCCAATCCCACAGTACGTCGTTGGTTGCCAAGGCGACGAGTCGAAATCGTTCTTCATTATGCCGCAGCACCTCCTCCGCCCGCTTGCGTTCCGTAATGTCGGCGACGATGCCGCAAATCGCATAGATGTTATCCCTTGCGTCACGGAGAGGAAATTTGATGACGAGGCTGATGTGCTCGCTGTCTCCATACCGAGCCACCTCTTCAAATTCGATCGGCCCGCCAGTTTGTAATGCTTTTTGATCGTTGTTCCGAAACGCCGTGGCTTGCTCGGGTGAGAAGAGATCGCCGTCGGTTTTCCCGATGACCTGATCGTGGGACAGGTCGAATCGCCGTTCGAACGTGCGGTTGATGAACAGATAGCGCCCATCCCGATCTTTCAAAAAGATCACCAGCGGACTGTTGTCGAGGATGGCGGCCAAGCGCGCCTCGCTGGTTCGCAACTCCTCCTCGGTTCGCCCCCACTCGATGGCGATGCTGATCGCCTGGCTCGCAGCCTCCAGCATATCCAGTTCAAATTCCGTCGGCCCGCGCGCATCCAGGAAGTACATCGCATAGGTACCCAGGACATCGCCCTGCGCGTTGAGCATAGGCATCGACGTGCAGGCGTGCAGTCCATGCCGGAGCGCGAGGTCTCTGGCTTCGGGCCACGGATTCCACAGAGGATCGGTCGCGATGTCGGATACGACAACCGTCGATTTGCGATAGGCCGCCGTCCCGCAAGATCCGTGACAAGGGCCGATGGGCCCGCCGTCCACCGCTTTATTGAACTCCTCCGGCAGCGTCGAAACGACGCCGCGATGCAACGTGCCTGTCTCCGGCTGCACCAGCAGGATGGAGCAGACTCCGCCTGTGGACAGGGCCTCAATGGATCGCACCAGGGACTGCATCGTCTCGGCCAATGGTCTTTGCATCAAGACGCTTTCGAGGAAGCGCCGTTGCACCGCATTCAGCTCCTCAGCCTGTTTGCGCTTGGTAATATCGTAGGCGGTCCCGATTCTGGCCTGCTGTCCGTCGAAATCGATCGAGACAGCGGTGAAGTCCAGCCAGCGGACTTCACCGTCCTTGCGGATGATTTGAAATTCGAGCCGGGCCGGAGCGCGGTCTCCCCCTTGCACCGCCCCCACCCGTGCCCTCAGCGCATCCTGGAAGTCCGGATGGATGAGATCCCACAAGGACATCGCATGCAGCTCGGCGAGGCTGTAGCCGGAAATCCTCGTAGCGGCAGGATTGGCATAGAGGAAGCGGTCATTCCTGTAGATGTAGATGGCTGATGAGGTCGTCTCGCTCAGCTGTTTAAACTTCGCCTCGCTCGCCTGGAGCGCCTGCTCTCCCCGTTTCCGTTCTTTGACCGCCTGAATCAGCTCACGGTGCTCACGCTCCAACGTCAAATGGTCCATCACCTGGCGACTCAGCACCCGGAGCGCTTCCCGTTGCTCTTCCGACAATGCGCGGGGGACATGATCGATGACACTCAGCGTGCCGATGCGAAATCCCTCCGGGGTCACCAGCGGCGCGCCGCAGTAGAAACGGATATGCAGATCGCCTGTCACCAACGGATTGTTCATGAACCGCTCGTCCGCGAGCGCATCCGGCACGATGAGGAGATCCGTTCCGAGTATGGCATGGGCACAGAACGCGATATACCGACTGGTCTCTGTGACCGTGAGGCCGATTTTTGATTTGAACCACTGACGATCAGAATCGACCAGGCTGATGAGCGCAATAGGTGTATTGCAGATATAGGCGGCCAGATGAACGAGGTCATCCAGTTCCTTAACCGGAGGGGTGTCGAGCATCTCATACCGATAGAGCGCGGAAAGCCGCTCGGCTTCACGAAGCGGAGGAAGAAAGGGCGCGTCCATCGTAACCACCTCCCCAGGCAGGATACGGGACCACTCTACATGAATGAGACTTCCTAATCTAGCTGGAACACCTAGGGGTCACTCAGAATGTTCCTAATACGTGTAAGATGGGTCCCGATGTCCCCTCGGTCAACCGGACAGCCCCCAACACACCACCCACTCCGATTCCGGCCGACAGACTAGATCCAGGCAGAAGTGACAGTGCCTTGCCCATCCCGCCAATAGGGTGTCCAGGCCAGAGCGACAAGTCTCACGGCGATGTTCGCTTTGATGGGTTTAAGGGACGCCCTGTCCAACGCTTCCGTGAGGGGATCGGTCGCCGCTGCCAGCGACTCGGTCTCGGCCTTGAATTGCGCTTCGAGATCCACAAGCTGCTGCTGCAAGGCAGCGGCATTGTCTTCGGCCTGCCCCACGTCCTGCGATTCCTTGATCGCACGTCCGGCTCCGCGGATGGCTGTCGTCGCCTTGCCGATTGTGGACGCGCTGATCGTCTTGCGTCCCATAAATGCACCCATAATCGTCGCGCCGAAAGAAATCGCAGCCTGGAGCTGGCTGGATCGAGACTCAGTTTGTTGCCGTTCGACCATGTGCTCGGCTCGCCGAATACGGTCTTGGAGCGCCGCAATCTTCGGCGCATACTTCTTCCGAAGACTATCCGATTGTGCATCGCGTTGCTCCCGCCCAGCCTGTTGGAGTCGGACACGGAAGTCCCGCTCAGACTCGCCTGGCCGGGAGGCCTCTTTCGTGCTGGGGCTTCTCAGGAGCTCAACTTTCTGATTACGAAAAAGCCAGCCGGAGAAATCCTTATTCCAGACCTCATAGCTCTTAGCCTTTCCGGCAGCGACAGGAGGAGCCCCGAACTCTGCCCCCTCCACTGGGACCTGTTCTAAATCTGACAGGGTCAGCGCGGCACCTGTCGCATGATCCCAATCCACCGGCACGGCCCCCTCTGTAATCGGAGCCAGCACGGTGACATCCTCCGTGACATCGATTCCCGCTTTACTGTCGGAGAACCTCACCTGAGCCCCTCCCAGCAACATCGGCTGATAGACCAATCGGCTGCCACTCGGCTGAGCGCCACGAATAGGGATGAACTGTTGCGGGACATCCGGCGGCAACAGGGGACGAGCGCCGCTAGGCGAGAGGCCAGAGGCACGAGGCGAGGGGGATGACGACGCGATTTGACCGCTGAGATCTTTTTCACCACCCTTGGCCTCTAGCCCCTTGCCCTTCGCCTCACTCATGAGCGTCTTGATCTGAGTGCGCGTGAGGGGACCGCGCAGATAGGAGAGCGTCCACCTGGTCTGAAAGACCTCCGGCGCATCTTCATGGACATTGTTCAGAAGAAAGACCCGGCTCCCCAATCCGGCAAGAAGCTGTTCCATTTTTTGTTTGTCGAATTTCTTGCCGGAGCTGGCGGCGGCGCCTTCGAGCCCCTCAAGAACCCGCGCCTTGTCACGCTCCGTTTGAAGCCG
Organism: Nitrospirota bacterium; assembly: GCA_030682135.1. GTDB lineage: Bacteria > Nitrospirota > Nitrospiria > Nitrospirales > Nitrospiraceae > Palsa-1315. The sequence goes on from JAUXQT010000019.1 coordinate 33,967, forward strand.
TCCGATAAACCAGGTGCCAGTGTTGGACAACCCCTTGTAGTCCAAATCGACGGGATTCTGCGTAGCCAGGACGACTCCAAGGCCGTAAGCCCGCGCCTGCTTGAGCAGGGTCAAGAGGGGCGCTTTTGACGGAGGATTCGCGACCGGAGGGAAGTACCCGAATATTTCATCCATGTAGAGGATGGCACGCAGGCTGGTTGTGCCCGATTGTCCTCTGATCCAGCCAAGGGTCTGGCTCAACAGCAGGGTCACGAAGAACATCCGCTCCGCATCGCTTAAGTGCGCAATGGAAAAGATGGCGATCCGCGGTTTGCCTGTCGGGCCATACAACATCTTCCCGACATCCAACGCGTCCCCTTCGAGCCAGGCGCTGAAGCCAGGCGCCGCGAGCAGATTATTCAGCTGCATGGCCAACGCAAAGCGGTCTTTCGACGGATAGAACGAATCGAGATCGAGCACGCCGACTTTAGAGACGGATGGCGTTTGAATCTGCTGGATGAGCGTGGCGAGGTCGAGGTCCTGCCCCTTCCGCCAGGCCTGGTCCAGAATCGTCGAGAGCAGGATATGCTCGCGGCTCTTGATCGGATCGGCTTCCACACCGATCAAACCAAGCAAACTGGTCGTCGTGGTGCCCACCCGCTCGCGCAGCAACTCGACATCGTCTAAAATTTCCTGAGAAGGCGCGGCAAACGACTTCAAAATCGAAACCGGTATGCCCGCGTTGCTGCCCGGCGTGTAGACGACAACATCCGCCGCATCCTTGAGTTTCTGAATGCGCTCGCCGCTTTGACCCCACTCGCCCAACCCTTTCTTCCATAACTCCGCCTGCTGTGTCGCAAAGGCAGCCGGGGAGAGACCGTTCTTCCGCGCATCGTCCTCGTTGATCCAGGGCGCGAAGTCTTCGCCGCGGAGCTGCGGAAAGGTCAACATCAGATTCGCCAGGTCCCCCTTAGGATCGATCACGATAGCCGGGATCCCGTCGATCGCCGCTTCTTCGAGGAGCCCAAGACAAAGCCCCGTCTTACCGCTGCCGGTCATCCCGACGCAGACGGCGTGAGTGACCAGATCTTTCGAGTCGTAGAGCAACCAGCCTGGCTTCGGTTTCTTCTTGGCCAGATCGTATGGACGTCCGAGGTAGAACACCCCGAGTTTTTCAAAATCTTCCACGGCGCTACGCTCCTTTCAGTCGCTTCTGACTAACCTTCCCGCTAAAAAGTCTGCGCACAGACAAGGCGACATTCTAGTAAGGGGGCCTGCGGACTGCAAGATGACCCACCAGCCAACCACGAAGCCAACATGCTATATTGCCGCTCCCTTTGACTCTATGCAGGATATGAGATGATAGCTGCATTGACACGACTCACCGCCTCTGTTGCACTCACCCTGTTAGTCCTACCAGGATGGGTCTCTCCCGCTTGGGCTGAGGCCACTGCGCAAAGCATGCATTGGGGCGCCCTCGCATTTCCCGATCACGACCGCACCCTGACGCTCGGATTCTCCAACGACAGCTTCACGGAGTTTAACGGGTCGGGCCAGCGCTATAACGACATACACCAAACGGCTAGCTTTAACTTTGGGGCGCTCAGCTGGACAGAACGGCTGGAGCAGTTCAAAGGCTGGAATGCCAATCTTACGGTTGGAGCAGGTCCGACACAAGATAAGATTCGCCGCGTGATCCAGAACGACTTCGCCCATAGGCTCACCGGTCAGACCCGTGTGCCGATCGGGGCGACGCGCGACGCGATCGACTTCATGACCAGCGGCACGCTAACGAAATGGACCGGGCTCCTGGGGAGCGACGATGTGTTTTTCTACGGACTAGGGGGAGCGGCGGGGTCCCTCTACTATGAACCCTACGTTCAAATGGGCTTACGGCGATTATCCCTACCGGGGAGCGGCCCCTTGCTCTCCGACTACGTCCGCATCTCCGCGTTGGCCCGTTATGGCCGTCCCTTCAGCGGAGCCGCGTTCCATCACGTCGTCAACCATTCCTATCTCGGGCAGGTGTCCGTCGGCATCGGCAATTACCGGCGCAACGATTGCGACGTGCCTTGGGAAATCGAGATCGGGCTGACCGCAGATTCAGGCCTGTTTGCGGATCATCGCGGGAACTCCATCAATGAGCGGTTCGTGACGTTCGCACTCCGCTACTCAGCCGTGACGGTGGAGAGCTGGAACGACGCCATCAACCAGAAGGACTACGGGCCAACGTTCGGCGCCCGCCTGACGGTGGATGTGCTCTACCTCTACGATCGGCTCACCGATTTCTAACGGGATGCTGAAAAATGGGCCGGGGTGGCTGGGGCGGTCCCCGTGCTCGCGCAACGCGCGGTCTCGGAAGACCCTCGTTGGACGCGCGCAGTTGGGATCATCCCAACCACCCCTTATTAAGTGATCGTTCGCTGCGGCCTTGCTGGACGGACTTTTTGAGCATCCCGCTAAGCCACCTCCCTCTTCTCTCCCCCTACAGGCCCTCGCTATTCTGCAATGACGAGCCATCCTTGGTACCCCTCAAAAAAATGTTGCCTCCCCAATCCACTTCAGTGCAGGATGCGCGGATGGTGCCTTACTTCAAACAAATCATCGTGAGTCTTACGCTCTCCGTTGCGGTCTTGCTTGGATGGACTCAGCCAAGTTGGGCGGAAGCGACGGCGCAAAGCACCCACTGGGGAGCCCTCGCATTTCCCGATCACGACCGCACCGTCGCGCTCGGCTTCACCACCGATCGCTTCACCGAGTTCGATGGAACGGGCAATCGCTATAACGACATGCGGCAAACGGCCGGTTTTAACTTTTGGTCGCTCAGCTGGACGGAACGTCTGGAACGGTTCAAAGGCTGGAATGCCAACCTCACGGTCGGAGCCGGCCCCACACAGGACCGGTTTAGCCGGTATCTCCAGAACGACGTCGTGCACAAGTTCCGCGGTCTGACCCCTGTGCCGGTGGGCGCCACACGCGATGCCATCGACTTCATGACCAGCGGCACATTGACGAAATGGACGGGGCTCTTGGGGAGCGACGATGTGTTCTTCTATGGGGTGGGCGGAGCGGCGGGCTCCCTCTACTACGAGCCCTATGCCCAAATGGGCTTCAGGCGATTGTCTCTGCTGGAGTTCGTGCCGGTCGTGTCCGACTACATACGCTTCTCCGCACTAGCCCGTGCTGGCCGCCCATTCAGCGGATCCGCATTTCACCAAGTCTCCAACCATTCCTACCTCGGGCAGGCTTCCGTCGGGATCGGCAACTACCGTCGAACGGACTGCGACACCCCATGGGAAATCGAGCTCGGCCTGACCGTGGATTCCGGCCTGTTTGTGGACCATCGCGGGGACTCGTTGGAAGAACGGTTCGTGACAGTGGCGCTACGCTACTCAGCCGTGACCTTTGAAACCTGGAACGACCTCATCAACCAGAAGGACTACGGCCCCTCCTTCGGCGCTCGCCTGACTGTGGATGTACTGTACCTCTACAACCGGCTCACCGATCTCTAGCGGGATGCTGAAACAGTCCGCCAGCGTCGTTCTCGCATCGTTCAGACCCTCAACGGACCCTCCGGGTACGCCTCGGGCCTTCACTCGCTGCGGCCTTGCTGGACGGCCTGTTTGAGCATCCCGCGCACTTCACTCATATTGTCATATTGTCTACGACGTGCAGCCCGACGGAGCTCCGGAATACAGGCAGGCCTTTCCGCAACCTGCTAACGGCCCTCACCACTCTTTGAAGATCACGAACACGCCGCCGGCCATGAGGGCAAACCCCGCCAGATAGTTCCACTTCAGCGGCTCTTTCAAATACCAGACGGAAAAGGCACAGAACACCACCAGGGTGATGACTTCCTGTATCGTCTTCAGTTGCGCGGCTGAAAATTCATAATGCCCGATCCGGTTGGCCGGCACCTGAAAACAATATTCGAAGAATGCGATGCCCCAGCTCGCCAGAATCACGATCCACAAAGGCGAGTCTTTATATTTAAGATGGCCGTACCAAGCAAAAGTCATGAAGATGTTGGAGATGGTGAGCAGTAGGACTGTGTGCATGGTCCCCCTCCCCTTAAGAACATATGGCCATTAGCTTATTGCCCACGCCACAAAATAAATAGTGATAATCATCACGTCTACAAAAGTGCTTCGGCCATCAGTTACTCACAGCCTTCCCGAATACGTTCGATTCCCCAAAATATTGGAAAACAAGCCCTAAATGCTTCAGAGGAGGCGTGGTAATCCACCGTGATGGGATCATCGTGAGCGAACGCGTTTCGATAGCTGCGAACTTTGCTCACAGAATCTTTCACGGCTGTCTCAAAGGCCGCTAATTCTGACGACTCAAGAAAACTCGGTGCAATGTCACAAAGCCGTCCGACACGGCCATCCCAGTTGCGGCCACTCTTTAGAAAGCGCTGAACTAGGGGTAAAGAAACATCTTTCTTCTTCAGGTACATCTCGATGGCTTTCTCACAAGCAATTTCAAGGCTAGTCGCAAGCTTAAAAATCGCAAGGCCATATTTGTGTTCAGAGTAGTCCGTTAAACTCTCGTAAAGTAGCCGTGCCCAACCACGAGACTCAGGGTTGTAGAAACCGTACACGCCTACGGACAGACGCATCTTTGTACCAAGCTGTTCAGGCGATGTGCCAAGGGTTCCGGTGGTCGAAATGAGTAGCTCTGGCCCGCTCATATCCAAGACTCGCGGAAGGTAGCCGACCTGAGGGCCATCCAAAGGACTGTGAGGAGTCAAAAAAGCTGCGAACAGAGTCACATCCGTTGGAACTGGCACTGGAATCTTGAGCAAGTTCCCCACTATCACCGCTTCTTCAGAATTCCATTGCCAATGCGAGAACGTACTTAAGATACCAAATGTGCCATGACATCCCTTGTGTAAGGCACTGAAAAGACTGAACTCATGGCCACATACATGGCCTTCATAGCAGTCTCCTGGTAATTTCTTATGCGCCCAAATACTGTACATTGACTGGCGACTCGGGTCTTGATTGCAAACAGGACAACCAAGATGAGTTGGCCGAAAAATTCCCATCATTAGAGACACCTTCTGACGGCTGAGGACCATTAGCTATGTTAGCAGCCTCACCCTTTCCCTCTCGGCGGGGGTGGAAGGGATGGATATGGAGGGAGTCGCCATAGCGGGCGCGGGGAGGTAATAGCCACGAGACTGCCGCAGTGCGACGACATGCGATTCTTATCGCGCTTTAGAGTCGCACGCGGCCAACAGTAACGGACCAGATGCAGCCCCTATCCCATCGCATGATGGCGACTCCCGGAATATCCGCCCTTCCTAAACCCCCGCTTCTTTCAACACCTGTCCCGTATACGACCGCTTCGACTTGGCAATTTCTTTCGGCGGGCCTTCCGCCACAATCTCACCGCCACGGTCGCCGCCTTCGGGACCCAGGTCGATGATCCAATCGGCATTCTTAATCACATCGAGATTATGTTCAATCACCAGCACGGTATTCCCCGCCTCGACCAAACGATCCAAGACATCCAGTAACCTCTGCACATCGGCAAAATGAAGTCCGGTCGTCGGTTCATCCAAAATATACATCGTGCGCCCGGTCGGACGTTTCGACAGTTCGCGCGAGAGCTTGACCCGTTGCGCCTCGCCTCCCGACAGGGTCGTGGCGGACTGGCCCAATTTGACGTAGTGCAATCCGACATCGTGCAGCGTATCGAGTTTTCGCTTGATGAAGGGGATATGTTCGAAGAACTGAACCGCCTCGTCCACGGTCATGTTCAACACATCGGCGATGCTCTTCCCCTTATGGTGAATCTCCATTGTCTCGCGGTTGTACCGTTGTCCCTTGCAGACCTCGCAGGTCACGTAGACATCCGGCAGGAAATGCATTTCGATCTTGATCAGCCCGTCTCCCTGGCAGGCCTCGCAGCGGCCACCCTTCACATTGAAGCTATAGCGGCCCGGCTTGTACCCCCGGACGCGGGACTCTGGCAGGTTGGAATAGAGGTCCCGGATGAACCCGAACAGGCCTGTATAGGTCGCGGGGTTCGAGCGCGGAGTCCGCCCGATCGGGGACTGGTCGATGTCGATGACCTTATCCAGAGCCTCGACGCCCAACAGTTCCTTGCAGCCGTCGATCTTCGGTTTCTTGTGATAGAGCAACTGAGAGAGTGAATGGAACAATACCTCTAAGACCAACGTGCTCTTTCCGGACCCCGACACGCCGGTCACACAAGTGAGCAGACCGAGGGGAATCTTGGCGGTCATCCCCTTGAGATTGTGTTTCTTGGCCCCCACGATAGACAAGTGCCCCTTGGCCTTCCGTTCGCGGCGAGGGAGGCTGACCATCTGCGTGCCGCGGAGATACTGCCCCGTCAAGGAGGCGGGGTTCTTCATGACCTCTTTCGGCGTGCCCTGGGCAATGACGTGCCCACCCTGCGTGCCGGCACCAGGCCCCATGTCCAATAAATGGTCCGCCGCCATCATGGTTTCGGCATCGTGCTCAACCACCACCACCGTGTTGCCCAGATCGCGCAGGCGCAGCAGCGTCTGGAGCAAGCGCCGATTATCCCGCTGATGGAGACCGATCGAAGGCTCGTCGAGAATATAGAGGACGCCGACAAGGCCGGACCCGATTTGCGTCGCGAGCCTGATCCGTTGCCCTTCTCCGCCGGACAGGGTGGCGGCCGCCCGATCCAACGTCAGATAGTCCAAGCCCACATTGACGAGAAACCCGAGCCTCTCGCGAATCTCTTTCAAGATGCGATGGGCAATGACCAGTTCACGCTCGCTGAATTTCAACGACCCGAAAAAATCGGCTGCCGCGCGCACGGAGAGATGTGTCACCTCGGCAATCGACCGTGTAGCCAACTTGATGGACAGGCTTTCAGGCCGGAGCCTCGCGCCTTTACAGGTCCCGCAAGGTTCCAGCAAGGTGAAGTCTTCATCGTCCGAAGAGCCTGGTGTCATGGCATAGCCGATACCGTCGCAGGCAGGGCAGGCTCCATGCGGGCTGTTGAACGAAAAGACGCGGGGGGTAATTTCCGGATAACTCACGCCACAGCTGATGCAGGCGAGCTTCTCGCTATAGAGTGAGACCTTCCCGTTCTCCGTCAGAACCCCGACCAGGCCACCGGCGAGCTTCAGCGCGGTCTCCACCGAATCGGCCAACCGTCTCGTCAAGGCCTCGCCTGGCTTCATCACCAGCCGATCGATCACGATTTCGATCTGGTGTTTCTTTTGCTTATCGAGGGTAATGTCCTCATCCAAATCGATGAGCTGGCCATCGATCCTGGCCCGGACATAGCCGGCCCGGCGCATGTCCAGAAGTTCTTTGCGGTACTCGCCCTTCCTCCCGCGGACGATGGGCGCCAATAGCTGAAACTTGCTCCCCTCCGGCAGCAGACCAATCGCATCGACCATCTGCTGTACCGTTTGCGCAGTGATCTCCTCCCCGCACTGAAAGCAGGAGGGCCGCCCGACCCTGGCATAGAGGAGACGGAGATAGTCGTAAATTTCCGTCACGGTGCCGACCGTGGACCGTGGATTGTGACTGGTACTCTTTTGTTCGATAGAAATGGCAGGCGAGAGGCCTTCGATGGAATCGACGTCGGGCTTGCCCATCTGTTCAAGAAACTGACGGGCATAGGCCGAGAGCGACTCGACGTACCGCCGTTGCCCCTCGGCATAGATCGTGTCGAACGCCAACGACGACTTGCCCGACCCGCTCAGCCCCGTGATCACGACGAGCTGGTCACGGGGAATCGTCACATCGATGTTCTTGAGGTTGTGCTCGCGCGCGCCCTTGATGATGATTGAGTTATGCATAAGGGACGGGATTATAGCACCGAGACTCCTTGCCGTGACACCGATACTCAGCACCGACAATATACGCAGCATTAAAAGGAGGACGCTGTGGCACGGCAGGCTAAAAGAACAGGGAGGTGGACGTTGTTGTTCGATTTGAGCTTGAAAAGATTGATCGTCCAGGCCGCCAAGCGCAGGGGCGCCTATCCCGTGACCGTACTCGAAAATTTTGCGAGGGAAAAACTCAACCCATACGGCCACACAGACGTGGAGGACAGCGCCGCCTATGTCACCGCACTTCGAAAGCAGAACCGGAAGCAATCCGACGGCGCGTTCCTCGCCGAGATTGAAGCATGGCAAAAATCTCGGTCCTCGTAGACACTGACATCTTCATCGACTACTTCAATACAAGCCGATTCCACGCTCTGTTCGATTCCAGCCGCTTCACCGCCGCCGTGCGGCGCGAGGACGAGGACCTTCCAGCGCTTCTCCCCATCGAGTCATGAAGGTGGTTACGAAGGTGTGGCTCTCTTTCGGTTCAGCCGCCAGCCTGGCCACAGCCAGCGCGACACAGAGCGCAATGTGGTATCCCTCCGACCGGGACGCGACCGCCCGGCGGTAGGTGGGATGGCCCTGATTGATCACCACGGAGGACTCGATCAAGCGTCCCAGCTCAGGATCGTCGGGGCGCGACTCAAAGCGAAGCTCAAGGCCGTAGCGCATCGGGCGCGAGCGGCGTGACTTCCCCGGCGCCGGCATGCCGCCAGGCAAAGCCGGGCTTGCGCTAAACGGCTCAGGACCTTGCGACGGCTGGCCCTCCGATTCTTGTGGCAGCGGCGGCTCGACCGGCGCATCGCCGCTTCGATCGGTCTGCGTCGACACCGATGCGGTCACGAAGGCTTGTCCTTCTCCTTGTTCCCCGCGAGGGCCGATCGGCAAGGTTTTTTGCCCTCCGGCTTTCCGTTCGACGAGCGAAATCAGCAACGGAAACTCCTCGGACAATTCTCCCAGCACCTGTTCGAGATCGCGCTCCAGCGGTCTGATCGACCGCCGTTTCGCCACGTCGGTCGGCTCGCGCGTGTCTCCCCACTCGGCCAGCTGGCGCGCCACCGCCTCTTGAATCGTTTTCCGATACGCCAGAAACAGCGCGCCTCTCGCCCCGGTACGGACAAAATCTCCCTTGTTGAGCGTGAGCGCAGCGGCAAGGTCCGGAACCTCGATCAAGCCTCCGATGCGATCCGGCGTGGAGGGTGTCAACCCGAGCCAATCCCAGCCCTGCTTAATGACCTTCCCGAACGTGCTGATGGCGATCCCTTGCGCCTCTTCGGCAAGAGGCGTCTCGGCGCGAGTGAGATATCCGCGCACGCTCGGCTTTCGCTTCCTGGCAAGACACACGGCAAGCCGGGCGACCGCTCCCTCTCGACACGGCTCCTTTTCCAACGGCGAACCGTTCACGACAAAGACAATCCCCTCGGGATACTGCTCACGCAACACCTCATCAAACGCAGGATCGAGCAACGGACGGTAACAGCGTCGCAATGTGGCTTCGATGAAACCCGCGTCGAGCAGGGGAGACAGACCGTTCTGAAGCTGCAACTTGACCGCCGTACCCCGGTCCCCCACCAATCCCAATGGAGGCATCCATTTCCAGGGAGCCTTGTGCCGCCCAGCCAGAAACCATCGCGTGGCGATATGCTGCGCCTGCCGCCTGGTTTCGGTGATCACCTCCTCGCAGATCAAGAGGCTCAGCTTAATGCCGACTCCGGCAAAGCCGATCCCCTGCCCGCGCTGCTTGGCGCTGGTCGCCAGGTCGTGATAACGGATCAGATCCTTCCGCTGCATCCCTGCGCCGTCATCGACCACCGTCAGGCTCATCTGCGCGGCGTCGGGCATGAACCGGATATGGCGCGCGCCCGAATCCAAACTGTTGGCAACGATCTCCGTGATGATCGTTTCTTCCAATGCGCCGGGATACGCATCGCGGAGATCTTCGAGCAAGTGAAGCAGATCGACCCTGGTTTCTCCCATGGCACGCACGCCTTTCGTTGAACTTCAGTGCGGAGAATCGTCCCGCAAACAGGGAAAGTCAAGACTTGCCGCTTCGTCGGACCCGCAGCCCTCGACCTTGACAATGATCGAAGACCGATGCTACCAAACTTACATGGTTCAGGCTCAAACACCTCCCGCTCAGAAGGGGACCGACGCCCCGGCAGCCCCGCTTGCCGTCTCGACCTGGTCTGGTCAGGCCCGCGAGGATGCCGTCCAGCGAATGTTTACCGCCATTGCCGGCTGCTATGATCTCAACAACACGCTCTTGAGTTTCGGGCTCCACCACCGCTGGAAAAAAATCACCGCCTCCTATGTCCCAGTCACGACGGGAGGTAGGGCTCTCGACGTGGGAGCAGGCACAGCCGATCTGGCTCTTTTGATTGAACCCCGCATGGGCACCAACGGCCGGGTCATTGCCTCCGACCTGAACCATGCCATGCTCGTTGAGGGGCTCAAGAAAGTCACCAGCCGTGGCCTGGGACAGAGAATCACCTGCCTCGAAGCCAATGCCGAACATCTGGGTTTTCCCGATGGGACTTTCCATGCCGTCACCACAGGGTTTTGCATGAGAAACGTCGGCAATCTTCAGCAGGCGGTCACGGAAATTCATCGCATTTTGCAGCCAGGCGGGCGGTTTGTCTGTCTGGAATTTTCCCGGCCCATCTTCGGATGGCTCCGAGCCCTGTACGATTGGTACTCGTTCCGGCTGCTGCCCTGGATTGGGACAAAAGTGGCGCGCGATACGACCGGCGTCTATGAATATCTTCCGGCCTCCATCAGGAACTTCCCGGACCAGGAACGGTTGAAACAGATTCTCTTGGGTGCAGGCTTCAGCCAGGTAACCTATCGCAATCTAAGCGGCGGAATCGTGGCAATCCATGTAGCGACGAAGTAGGCATGAGACGAGAGGCAATGGGCAAGGCAACTTCCGCTCTTACCTCTAGCCGCTTGCCCCTAGCCCTGAGCCAACAATGAATTCTATTTTATATATTTTTCTCCCCTGCAAGAAGGTCTATCCCATCGGGGTCACCTATCTGGCTGATTTTATTCATCGGCGCAAACCGGAGGTACGGCAGCGCATCCTCGATCTGTCACTCTTTCCTGACGCTCAGAGGATCAGCGCGGTCCGTGATGCGGCCACCGAGTTCAAGCCGGACCTGGTCTGTTTCTCCTGGCGCGACATTCAGATTTTTTCGCCGCATGAGGGAGACTCCTCGCTGGAACATGCGTTTAATTTTTACTTTGCGAGCAACCCCCTCAAGCGGATTACCGCTTCATTTGCGGGGCTGCAACAGCTCTACCGCTACTACAGTCATATCCGGGCGGCACTCTCCTACCCCTGGTTGATCGCGAAGGAGTTTCCGAAGGCGCAGATCATGATCGGCGGGGGAGCCTTTACGGCTTTTGCCGACCAACTGATTCAAAAACTCCCGGAAGGCACCATCGGGATTCTCGGGGAAGGTGAAGACGCCATTCTCAAGGTGATCGAAGGCCAGTCCCTGGAGCAGGAACGTTATATTGTTCGGGAGGGAAAGACCGTTCGAAAAGGCCAGCAAGGCGCACCGGCTCTCCTGGATGCGCTCACCGTCGACTTGCCCTATCTGACTTCGATCTTCCCGCAATATAAGGAATATCTGGGCGAGTCCATCGGGGTCCAGTCGAAGCGAGGCTGTCCCTACGACTGCGCCTTCTGCCTCTACCCTTATATTGAGGGAAAGCGGGTGCGTTATCGGCCCCCCTCTATGGTTGTCCAGGACATCTCTCAGCATTACCATCAATGGGGTGCCAGGCGGTTCTGGTTCACGGATGCCCAATTTATTACGGGGAAAGAGGCCTATCCCCAATGCACCGAGATTCTGGAGCGGATTCTCGCTGAGAAGCTGGAGATCGAATGGTCCGGCTATATCAGGACCTCGCTGATCACCCCGGAGTTGGCCAAACTCATGGTCCGGTCCGGTGTCGGCGATCTCGAAGTCGCCATTACATCGGGGTCCCAAGAGGTGCTGAACGACCTCCACATGGGATTCAAGCTCGAAAAGCTCTACGACGGCTGCCGTTATCTGGCGGAAGCAGGGTTCAAGGGAAAGGTCATCCTCAACTACTCGCTGAATAGTCCCAAAGAGACCGAAGAGACCCTGCTCCAAAGCGTCGAATCCTACAAGAAGGTCGCATCGATCCTGGGTGAAGAGCGCGTGTTCCCCCTCATGTTCTTTTTAGGCATTCAGCCGAACACGGATCTTGAAGAACGGCTCTTAGAAGAAGGCTACCTCTCGGCCGGCTATAACCCCCTGATGCTGACCCCGACGAGCATCAGAAAGCTCCTCTATAACCCGGCGCCGCTCAACTCCTTCATCGCCAAGGCCTGCCTCCGCGCCTGGGAGCGAAAAGATGGCAGCAGGGACCCGCGGAAATGGACTGGCTCCCTGTCCCAGGCTCCGAAAGAATCAGGCCCCTATGCCGACAAGAGCCTGATCCGGGGGATCGAAGGGAACTCCGGACGCGACGCCCTCCTCTCCTTGGAAGAAATCCTCCGCTCCCGACAATCGCTTCGCGCCGCAAAGGATTCTAGCGGTAAATCCGCTGTCACACGGGGGGTCTAAATCCCTTCCACCTACCCCATTCGATACCTTGCATTCCATTTTAGGCCGGTGCTATCATGCGCGTTCCTTGAGGCTGGATACGTACGTCAACCATTTGGTTTTTTTGACAATTACTCTCGTTCGCCCTGGCCTGGAGGGCATCCGGAGGAGACTTTTCAATGTATAAGACGATCTATGTGCCGGTCGATAACTCCGACCATTCCAATACCGCCGTCGACATCGGTGTGCACTTCGCCAAAGCCTTTGGATCGAAGATCGTGGGTAGCCACGTCTACGCGGCCAAGATGCACGACAAGCGCTTCAAGCAGATGGAAGCAGGCTTGCCCGAAGAGTACCACGATGAAAAAGAGCTCGACCGTCAGCGCCAGATCCACGATTCGCTGATTACCCGTGGACTCCAGATCATTACCGATTCCTACCTCGACTACGTCGACAAGAAATGCGCGGAAAACAACCTGCCGATCGAGCGCCGCTCGCTCGAAGGCCGGAACTGGAAAGTATTGGCCGAAGACATCAATACCAATGCCTACGAGCTGGTTATCATGGGTGCCTTGGGTGTCGGCGCGGTGAAGGACAGTGTGATCGGCAGCAACACCGAGCGCGTGCTGCGTCGGGTGCGGAACTCGGACATGCTGATCGTCAAGCAGACACAGCCCATGACCACCGGTAGAATCGTCGTCGCCGTAGACGGCAGCCCCTATTCCTTCGGCGGGCTCATGACCGGCCTGGCATTGGGCAAGGCCTTCAATATGCCGGTCGAAGCCATCTCCGCCTTCGATCCCTATTTCCACTATGCCGCCTTCCATAGCATCTCGGGCGTCCTCAACGAGGAAGCCGGCAAGGTGTTCCGATTCAAGGAACAGGAAAAGCTCCACGAGGAAATCATCGACAGCGGCCTTGCGAAGATCTACCAGTCGCACCTCGACATCTGCCGCGAAATCGCCCAAACCGAGAAGACCGACGTCAAAACGACCCTGCTGGACGGCAAGGCCTTCGAAAAGATCATTCAATATGTGCGGAAAGATATCCCGGCCCTGCTCATCGTCGGACGAATCGGTGTGCATAGCGACGAAGACATGGACATCGGCAGCAACACCGAAAATCTCTTGCGCGCCGCACCCTGCAATATCCTGGTGTCGAACCGGAAATATGTGCCCCCGATCGATACCCTGGCGGAATACACTATCGCCTGGACGGAAGAAGCCCTCCGCCGGATGGAAAAGATCCCGATCTTCGCCAGAGGCGTCGCCAAGACGGCCATCCATCGGTATGCCATCGAAAAGGGCCACACCATCATCAGCAACACCGTCGTCGATACCGCCATCGGACACATCCTGCCCAAGGGCGCGATGGATGCCATGCGCGCGCTGGGTGGCAGCTTAGATGCCGCCGGTATCGACCGCGACAAGATGCAGGCTGACGAGTCCGTGGCGAAGGATCTGATGGGTTCGACGCTCAGCGGCATGATGACCGAGATCGTGGAAGAAAAGCCGAAAGTCAGTGAAGCGACTCAAGGCTACCTGGACCGGATGAACCAGGATTACTTCGTTTGCGACGGCTGCGGCTACATCGGCAAGGGCGAAACGCCCGTGAAGTGCCCCGTCTGCGCCGCCGGTGGCGATCGCTTCAAGCTAGTCGATAAGACCATCTTCGAAGCAGCCGCGAACGCTGAAGGAGTGATTGAAACGGATCTGGCCTACGATGACGTCCCCATGCAATGGACCAAGGATGCCAAAGAAGGCATCCGTGCAGTCCCTGCCGGCTTCCAACGACGGCGCGCCAAGGCCAAAATTGAAAAGACCGCTCGCAAGCTCGGCATGACCACGATCACGCTGGAATATGCCGCTCCCATGATTCAGGAAGCGGCCTCGGAAGACTACACCCCCATCTTTGCGAACAAGGGAACGGGTGCCTCGACCGAAGCGCAGGCGACCGTGGCTGCTGCCACGAACGGCGCCAACGGCGCGGCTGCCTCCCACGAGAATGGTCATGCAAACGGGAATAGCCAGGCAGCGGAACCAGTTGCCCCCGTCTCTCCCTATACCTGGTCGCCGGATGCGCAAGCCAGGCTGGAGCGGGCGCCAGAGGGATTTATGCGTGAATGTACCCGCGCCCTGATCGAGAAACATGCCGATAAGATCGGCGTCACGGCTATTACGGCCGAGGTGGCCAATGAAGGCATCGAGCAAGCCAAGGACTACATGGCGGATGCCATGAAGACCGGCAACCTGAAGGACATGATTGCGAACTTGACCGGTGCATCGAAGTCCGGGGCCAGCCACTGATGGGACGGTCGCTGCCGGTCCTGAATTTCCAGACGCTGGGCGGCACGCTCGGCTCTATTCAGCAACAAGTGACGAAGTTCATGACTCCGTCGTCCACGGCGCCGGCGCCGCACGATGGCAGGACCGTCGACGATTTCAAGCCTTACCTGCTTGCGCTGAACCTCACGAAGCGCTGCAACCTCAAGTGCGACCATTGTTATCTCGACGCGACGACGAAGTCAGCCGGCGGGGACGACGAACTCTCGACCGAAGAATGTTACAAGCTCATCGATCAAATTGCCGAGGTCAACAAGGGTTGCCTCCTCGTGATCACGGGCGGCGAACCGCTCGTCCGCCCCGACATCCTCGACATTGCACGCCACGCGGTGAAACACGGATTCATGGTGGTCTTTGGGACCAACGGCATGTTGATCAACGACCAAATGGCGAAGGACCTGGTCGAGATCGGCGTGATGGGCATGGGCATCAGCATCGACTCGCTCGACCCCCAGAAGCATAACCAATTTCGTGGCGTCCCCGGTGCATGGGAAGCCGCGCTCGCAGGCATCGAAGCCTGCAAGAGAAACGGACTCGCCTTCCAGGTCCACTTCAGCGCACAGCCCATGAATTACCAGGAGCTGCCCGCGGTTATCGATTGGGCGCATCAACTTGGAGCCAAGGTGCTGAACGTCTTTTTCATGGTCTGTACTGGACGCGGCGAAGAACTCACCGATATTACCCCAGCCCAGTATGAAGAGGTGCTCGGCTACCTCGTCAACTGTCAGGACAATTATAAGGGCATGCTCGTCCGGGCTCGCTGTGCGCCGCATTTCAAGCGGCTGGCATACGAAAAAGATCCGAACTCCCCGATCACCAAAGCGACCGGCTATATGGGCGGCGGCTGCCTCGCCGGCACCAACTACGCGCGCGTGACCCCCAACGGCGAATTGACCCCTTGCCCCTACATGCCTCTGTCAGCCGGGAATATCCGCGAGACCAGCTTCGCCGATCTGTGGGAAAAGTCCGACGTCTTCAACTCCTTCCGCTACCCGCAACTCAAAGGCAAATGCGGCGATTGCGAATATACCGACATCTGCGGCGGCTGCCGTGCGCGCCCCTACGTCGATCACGGCGATTGGCTGGACGAAGATGAATGGTGTCTCTACACGCCAAAGGGTGGCGAGAAGATCAAAGTCGCCTTCAATACGCCGGAAGAAGGCGATATTGCCTGGGATACGGACTCGGAATCACGGCTCAACAAGATTCCCTATTTCTTGCGTGCCATGGTGAAAAAGGGCGTCGAAAAACATGCGCGCGAGAATAATATCCCCCTGATTACCATTGAGTTGATGGAAGAGCTCCGCAAGAAGCGCTTCGGCAACGACGCGCCGATGTTCCGGCCATAGTGCTGAGCCTTGAGTACTGAGTGCTGCGCGAAACATTTCAACCATGAAACATCTGTCGGCTTACACAACTCAGCACTCAGCACGTAGGACTCAGAACTAAGAAATGGACGCCCTTCAAAGCATCGCCACCGACCTCAACACCCTGATTCCGATCGTCAACCATTGGTTTCACCTCCTGTCTGCGGTGATCTGGATCGGGGGACTCGCATTCCTCGTCATGGCCGTCACCCCGGGACTGAAACAGGCGGTTGCCAAAGAACAGATCAAGCCGATCACCGACGCGTTTTATCAGCATTACAAGAAGGTCGCCGGCATCTTACTCGTCGTCCTCCTATTTACCGGCGGCATCAACTTCCACTACGTCAATCAAGTCATCACCTCGCAAACCGGCAGCGGAATCCAACACCATGCCAAATACCTGACCGTCTTCTTCATCAAACTGTTTCTCGTCCTCTGCCTCCTGACACTCTTCCTCTATACCGTGATCTTCAAATCCGATGACGCGGATGCAGATGAAGAAGTGACCTACGAGGCGATTCCCTTTCAGCGCGCCGCACTCTGGATCGGTTTCTTCATCATTCTCTGTGCCGCTGCCATGAAGCATCTCCACCAGTAGACTGCGTTCACTTTCAGCGCATCATCATCTTCATCTCTCGCATTCTCTCTACGCCTGTATCCTCTAGGATAAATCGCGTACCGAATCAGATACGCCTCTGTACTGGCGGCATATCGTTTGTGCTCACTCTCTAAACATCATCTACTCAATAACTTACAGCGTTTCGCTCTGAGCCTTTCCGTGAAGAGATCTCTGGTACGAGGGTTGCTGTAGTCTGGTATCACTCGATGTGAGAAATGAATGGCACGAAGCCGATGATCATAGGCTGGACTGTTGGCGAAGCGAATTGCCGGTGGGTCCCCACCCAAGAGGCATATGCCTCTCACGCAGGTAGGACTACCTCTGGATTGTGCCCATCCGGAGCCCTCCCACTGCCACGCGCTTCTGCCATCAGGGCCGCGTCCTTCCCCTCAGGAGCGGCGCGGCCCTCCAGCCTGATCGAGACCATTAAGCACTTCGGAGTCTCAGGCCTGAACAGATCGAATCAACAACCTTGTCAGACAATAGACCGATGGGAGAGATGATGCCCCGAATGCCACGAACCACTCCGCAGAGCACACCCAAGAAACAACTTCTCCTGGCCGCGAGTCCGTCGTCCGAGTCGACAAAGTCTGATCGTCGACAACCTCGAACAGTCCGACTCACCGTCAGCCTCCCTGGCGATCTCGTCGATCGGCTCCGCGATGCGGTCTATTGGAGTCCGAATCTGAAGCTCGCGTGGCTGATCGCTGAGTCCCTGCGAGCCTCTCTCGCCGACCTGGAAACATCGCGACAGGGTCCATTTCCTAAACGGATGATGGCGCTCCGCGCCGGGCGGCCCAGATTAGTCGGTCAGTCGATGAACCTGCATCCTCGTGCCACAATCCCAGGCAGTGGAACCGCTCATCCGGCTGAGGCACGAGCACAAACCAGGATGACGGCACAATCGTCCATGGAGTGATGCCTCCAGGATTAGATATTTTATTTGTTGAACAAGACACCATCTTCAATGGCAATTGAACTTTCATCACAAATCGTCCCGACGCTACGACCTCGGGAAACCAGGCAGATGAATTCGCAGACGAACCTGCAGGCTGTTCTCATCGTCGATGACGACCTGGACATTCTGACCGCATTGCATGACCTGCTCGAACATGAAGGGTTTGTGGTAACAGCGGTCTCGACCTGCCGCGATGCACTGACGCAGGTGAGGACGGTCGAATTTTCCGCAGTGTTACTCGATATTGGATTGCCCGATGGAGATGGACTAGCCGTCCTTGAGACCATCCAAGCCATCGCACCATCTCTCCCCGTGATCGTACTTACGGCCTTCACAGCGCTGGACTACCGTGCAAAGTCTTTATCGAGAGGCGCATTCTCCTACCTCACCAAGCCCTACAACCTCGATGAGATACGTGCCGTCGTACGCCAAGCCGCACGAATCAGCCATCCACCGGCACCCTCCGACAACTAGCAAAGTCCCGAATCATGGTAGGGCAACTGGGTGCCCCTGTTGCTCGCAATACCCGCACGATCGGGCTATGCCAGGTCGACCACACAGAAAAAATGCACCTGAATGACGTTCTCGCAGGATGCTCAAACAGGCCATCAAGCAAGGCCGCAGACGACGAAAACACGGAGGCATAGCCTCAGCGCGACGTTAAGACTGTTTTCGAAGTAAGAACGACGCTGGCGTAATTTCCCAGCGTCCGGCTAGGAGGAAGGCCGTTTGGAAGAGGCAAAAGCCCGCTTGAAGACCGTGCGGAGGCCGAAGTAGGCAAAGGAATCCTTGAGGTTGGAATAGAGCCGCTTGATCGTTCCCATGTCCGGGTCCGTGACGTATTCCATCGTGAGGGCAATCCGCTCTTCCCCCTCGCCAAGTGGCGTCACCGCATGCCAGAGCTTATCCCCGTTGAAAATCACGAGATCGCCCGGTTGCGTAATCAACTCCAGATGCTTGGGTGATTTGACCGGATCGTCCTTAAAGAGCTCACAGACCAGCTTGCATTGCGTCGATCGATCGACGAGTCCCATCAAAATGGTATAGCGGGCCCCTTTGTAATAGGACGTGTCGTAATGAAACCCGATGTGGTCCCCCGGCTCGGTGTAATAATACAGCGCACAAGAATGGGGATCATTCTCAGGGCACAGACTGAGCTTGGCCTTGACCAGGCGGCTCAACAGCCCGATGAAGGCCTCGGATCGATAGAGATCGAGAAAGCGCGGGGCCTTCTCCATCACCGTATAGTAGCTCACGCTCCCGCCTTTTTTATGGCCTGGAATATAGTTGCGATTCAGCTCGCCCTTCACGCCTTGCGCCTGAGGAACGAGATGTTCCTCCACCACCGACCGGGAGAGAAATTGCGGAATAAACAGGAACTCGTTCTGGTCCCAATACTCACGGGAGAGCCGATCGAAATCCAGCCGCTTGACTGCCTCATTGACCGCTTCAACTAACGAACTGCTCATCGTCTGGCTCATACATGTACCTATTGTTCAACAGTCCACTACGCGTGCTCGAACCGGTACCAGCCACATTCACTGCGGGGCGCTGAATACCGGAGCCTTGACCACTTCCACATCGGCCGGCAACTTCAGATCGAAGACGGCATCGCCTAGACCGATATTGGATTGGAGCGACGAAAACTCAAACCGTGCGATATTTCCGCTCATTTCATGAAGTGTCACTGTCCGGATAAAATAGGTCTTGGGAAACACTTCGAGCACAATCCGCTGTAACGATCGTCCCGCCTCGCCCTCCTGGGATTTCGGCAGGAGGGTCAACAGTCTGATTCCACCCACACCTCGTCCTTTCCCCGGCGTCGGCTCAATCTCGTACGACTCATCGAGCTTCGCGGCTCCAAGCAAGAGCTCCAAGGGCGCCTTGGACGCAGCCATCTGCGTCAATTTCCCCACCAGGACTTGCCGATGCTCAGGCACATAGACTTTGACATCGTCAGAATTGACGTAAATATCTTCGACCGACGGATCGAGATAGTTCCAGCGTAACCGGCCTGGTTTCTTGATATAGACCTTCCCCGTGGACGTGATGGCCCTGTCGAACCCCTCGATCGTCGTCTTCTGCGTAAAGTCAGCTTGGAGGTCTTTCGTTTTCTCATACCGCGACTGAAGCTGCTTGACCACCTCTCGCACTTCCTTCAATGCCTTTTCGCTATCCTCATCCGCGGCCAAGAGCGGCACGGGACAGAGCGCTCCCAGGCAAACGACGACAACTCCCAACCTCACCACGCCATACCATTTCATGCTTCTTCCTCTGCTCCCACCGGCCCTCGCCGCCCCACAACCTCTCTTCGTCCATCGCGGCCAGCCGCGCCCACAATACCATCTGATTCCATTTGCTCGATCATTCGAGCGGCGCGAGGATAGCCCACCCGCAGCCGCCGCTGAATCAGCGACGCCGACGCTTGGCCGGTCGACAGGACCAACTCCTTCGCCTGCTCATAGACTTCGTCCAACGCCTCTTCTTCTTTAGCATCTTCCTGTTTCAGCGCGATCTGCAACTCCTGATTGTAGGCCGGCTTCGCTTGATCCTTTACGAACTCGACCACGCGACGGACATCCTCATCCGATACAAACGACCCGTGCCCCCGCATGAGACGTCCAGTCCCCGATGCCATATAGAGCAGATCACCACGGCCCAACAGCGCTTCCGCACCATTTGCGTCCAGGATGGTGCGTGAGTCGGTCTTCGACGACACTTGAAAGGCGATGCGAGCCGGGAAGTTCGCCTTGATCAAACCGGTCAACACATCGACCGACGGACGCTGCGTCGCCAGCACGAGATGGATCCCCGATGCACGGGCCATTTGAGCCAGCCGTGCAATCTTGTCTTCCACTTCCTTCGGCGCCACCATCATCAAATCCGCCAGCTCATCGATCATCACTACGATATAGGGCAAGGGCTCCGGCGGAGTCTTCGGCGGCATGAACGATCCGGGGCTTCCTTCTGGAAGCGCCGTCTCTCCGGCAGAGAGCCGTTCCTCTTCAGACAGAAACTGGATGGGCAATTCAGGCTGGTCCGACTTCGCCGCCACTTCCGCCTCCAGCACACCCTGCGCCCCTGCGACCTTTCGGTTGTAGGCATCGATGTTTCTTACCGCGGCCTCAGACAGTAGTTTATAACGCCGCTCCATTTCGGCCACGACCCAGCTGAGCCCACGTGCTGCCGACTTGGGATCGGTAATGACCGGCCGCAACAGATGCGGAATCCCGTCATACGTTTGAAATTCGAGCATCTTGGGATCGATCAGAAGCAACTTGACCTCATCGGGCCTGGCTGAAAACAGGATGCTCAAGAGCATCGTATTGAGGCTGACGCTTTTCCCGGCCCCGGTGGCGCCTGCCACCAGTAAATGCGGCATCGTTTTCAAATCGGCAATCAGGGGAGCGCCGAAAATATCTTTCCCCAACGCCAAACTGAGCTTCGATTTGGCGCGTGAGAAGGCCTCGCTCGTCATCACTTCCTTCATCGACACCGTCTCGCGGTAGAGGTTCGGCACCTCGATCCCGACCACAGATTTTCCCGGAACCGGGGCCACGATCCGGAGACTGACCGCCTTCAAGGCCAGGGCCAAATCGTCGGCCAGGTTGACAATCCTTGCGACCTTGGTCCCCGGAGACGGCTCGAACTCATACATCGTCACAACCGGACCAGGACGAACTTCCGTCACCCTCCCTGCGATGCCAAAACTGATGAGCGCGCGGGTCAGCACATCCGATTGCGCCTTGATTTCTTCTTCCGTCACACGCCCCAGAGGGCCTGACGGCTCGCTCAAGAGCAAGGCCGGGTCCGGCAAGATATAGTCTCCGGTCTTCGCCTGAATGGCAAAAGCTGGTTGGTCAGACTCCTCCTCAATCGCTTCTGCCGGTTCGGGAGGCGGGCGGCGCGAGGGCTGAATGACTGGCCAATCCAACTCCGGCTCTGCGGCCGCGTCCGGGAGCGACTCCTCGATCACTGCACGGATGGATTTGGAAGATTTCTGTTTAGATTTCTTTGGCGACTCAGGAACCGGTTCTTCCACCGGTCGTTCCGGGATCCAGCCCCGCACCAGCGTGAGCAATCCGTTGCCCCAGCCGGGAAGCTTCTGCGCAATCTCCGAGAGCGAAATAGGTGTCGTGAAAAGGACCGAGACCAAGAGGCCGGCCATAATCAGAATGTGCGCACCGGTGCTCGCAAAATAGGCTCGCAGGCTCTCGGCCAACAGTTGCCCGAAGTAGCCCCCCGCCATGCCCCGATAGATGAGGCCGCTTGAGAGCGTCGGCACTGCCGTGATTTCAAGATGGAGAAAGCCACTGAGAAAGAGGAGTGCCGCCAATGATGCGCCGGCGTACCGCAGACGGATCGACAGGTCGCTCTGCGTGAAACAGCGGACGCCGATCAGGCCCAGCAGAAGAGGAAAGAGATAGGCCGCGCCGCCGATCAATGAAAAGAGCGCCGAGGCAAAGAGCGCCCCGACGGATCCAATGAGGTTCTGCGAGGCCGACGAACCGACAGCCGCTGGCCCCCCTGTTGAATTCAGGCCATTGGGCACGAACGAGACGAGACTGAGCAGCGTGAGCAGGCTCAACGCGATCAGGACGACTCCGATCACTTCTCGCTTAATGTGTGAAGGGGGGGAAGCGGCGCCGCGGGCCTCGCCCCGCTTGGCCGAAGTGGATGCACCCATAGCGCGGATGCTAGCACAGGGAATGGGTCTTTTCAAACCGACTACAACGCTGGCCACTAAGAAACCGCCACCTTGACCGATGACCTCAGAACTCAACCTTCCCTCTCGTCCCTGTCTACGTGAAAGGGTCATGATGCTCACCACTCTATGAACATGAAACCGAGAAGAGCCTCTTCGTAGTGAAGCATAGAGAGCTACATCCTAGGGGTATGCCAAACACAAAAGGCAGGGAGCTCTTTCGAACTCCCTGCCCCTTGCTGACACGAGACCCTAGCTGAAACTTACAACCAGGTTACGCGCTCGGCCGGCCGAATGTAGATCGGCTCTTCGACCTGAATACGCGCCACTTCCTTGCCCGACTTGTTGAAACCCAACACGGTATCGTTGTACATCTCGAAACGCTTCCCGTGGATCTGGGTCTCAAACACTTTCGGACCAGGAATGACATCGTACCGGAAGATGATCTGCTGGCTGGCTCTCCACAACTGGAGAACCGCCAACAGCTCACGGCTAGGCACGAGATACTTCTCGATGGCGTTGTCGACGCCCGGGCCAAACATCTGACGGGCATAGCCACGAGGGCTGTGCCGCGGGGGGATGTAGTAGCCGTTGGGCTCGGTGCCCCACTGTGGGTACAGTGGAAGCGCCACCTGCTCCACTCGAATCGCATAGTAGAGCGGGTGCCACCGGTCTTCCGCCCACAGGCCATCTTCGCCGATGCGCATCAGGCTCTGCATCCGGATCTTGCCGACGCAGGCGGCCATACAACGCGTTTCCATCGGCTCGCCGCCCGTCAACGGGTCCTTACCTTCGATGCGCGGATAACACGCGATGCACTTTTCAGACACGCGTGTGGTTCCACGATACATCGGCTTCTTAAATGGGCACTGCTCCACGCACTTCTTGTACCCGCGGCACCGGTTCTGGTCGATCAACACGATCCCGTCTTCGGGTCTCTTGTAGATCGCCTTCCGCGGGCAGGCTGCCAAGCAGCCAGGATACGTGCAGTGGTTGCAAATCCGCTGGAGATAGAAAAAGAACGTTTCATGCTCCGGCAGACTGCTGCCCGTCATCTTCCACGGTTCGTCCCGTGAGAACCCGGTCTTGTCGATGCCTTCCACGAGGGCTCGCATCGAGGTCGCCGTGTCTTCATAGATGTTCACGAACCGCCATTCTTGGTCCGTCGGAATGTACCCGATCGCCGCTTGGCCCACTTTGGCGCCCGCGTCGAAAATGGTCATGCCTTCGAACACGCCGTACGGCGCATGGTGCTTGCGTCCGACTCGGACGTTCCACACCTGGCCGCCCGGATTCACCTGCTCAATAAGCTGGGTGATCTTCACATCGTAGAACTGTGGGTACCCGCCGTACGGCTTGGTTTCCACGTTGTTCCACCACATGTATTCCTGCCCCTTCGAAAAGAGCCAGGTGGACTTGTCTGCCATCGAACAGGTCTGACAGGCCAAGCACCGGTTAATGTTGAACACAAAGGCAAACTGCCACTTTGGATGCCGTTCCTCGTAGGGATACAGCATCTTCCGTCCCAGTTGCCAGTTATACACTTCAGGCATTGTCAATCCTCCTTGTAGTCATGATCAGTTAATTCGTGAATCTCATTAGCGTTCCATCCTCGTCACGGTGCAAGCTGTGCGACCCTTACACCTTGATCTTGATGTGTTCGCCCTTGAGCCACTTGATCATGAACTCGTTCTCCTGGCCCGGCGTGAATCCGGTCCGGACCGGTTCCCATGGACCACGAGCCCCGATGCCGCCGTCTTCCGCCTTGGTGATGCGGATGAGACATTCCTTCGGCACCGTGTTGATCGCATGGTGGTCGACCTGGTAGCCCCACTTGAACTTCCAAGCGATGGCATGTTTACCCGGCAGCGAGTCCGTCTGGTGCATCGGCATCAACCAGTTTCTGGTAAAGGACTGTTGAGCCCCATACCGGAAGTTGGACTGATACCCGGTGTCCACCGCGATGGCGCGTCCGTCAGGGCGCGTCTCGTGGCCTTTGACCGACTTCGGCGTGGCCACGTACGGGGCGTGCTTCGACATCGTCACGTGGTACGGATAGGCCGGGTTGTACTTCGCGCGGATCATGAGGCGCGCCACCTTATAGTACGGATCCGACGGCTTCCAGCCACGATAGGGCCGGTCCACCGGGTTCCCGTCGACGTAGACGTAGTCACCGTCGTTGATGCCGCGATCTTTCGCCGCCTGCGGGTTGATGTGCAACTGGTGTTCGCCGACCCCAGGCGTCCGCTTGTCCATGCGGTACGGATCGCCGAAGTTCGACTCATAAATCTGGACCCAGTCGTTCACCGACCATTGGCTGTGCACCCGATGCCGGGTCTTCGGCGTGACGCAGTAGAACTGGTACCCCTTCTCCCACAACGGGTTGCTGTGCCGCTTGATTTCCTGCCACGGCAACTTGATGTTCCGCACCGTCTTGTCGTCATGGTGCTGCGCCGTGATCGGAATCCCGTAGTCGTCCGGACGGACGTACGGGTTGCTCGTCATGATGGCGTTCGGCAGATACGGCGTCGCTTCCGTGCCCTCACGGTGCGAGATGAAGTTTTCGCCGTATTCGATCGCCTCGGGCTCAGTCCGGTAATTTTCATACCGGCCAGTCCGCGTCCACATAGGCTTCGACTCGTTCGTCTCTTCCCAGAATGGCGTACGCGGATAGGTCCGAACCATGACCATCCAGCCCTTCTCCGACTTCAGCATGACGTCCGCGCTGTAGCCATAGAACGTGCTGGAGGCATCGAGCATGCGCTGCGCATAGACGTCCACGCGATTCTCGTAGACGAACTTGAAGTAATCGCGCATACGCTTGTCACCGGTCATGTCCGACAACTTGGCCGCCACACCGGCAAAGGTATCGAGGTCGTTCCGCGTGTCGTACAAGGGCCGGATGCCGCCCTTCCAGATCTGCACCCACGGATTGGATACCGTGACGGTCATTTCTGGATAGGTGAACTCCATCCACGAGTTCGCCGCGAAGGCGATATCGTTGTGATTCACGTCCGAGGTCATCTCGATGTCCTGTGTGATCAGGGTCTCGATGTTCGGATCGACGTTGCGCACCATGTCATAATGGTGTTTGGCGTTGTTGAGCACATTCACGTTGACCACCCACCGGAACTTGCTCGGGGTCGGCATGTGCGTCTTACCCGTGAACACCTTGCGCCCGTACTTCGGGGTGCTGACGATCAGGGCGGTGTCGCCGTGGTTCCAGTACCCGACTTCCTCGCCGTAGTAATACGACTTGGTCTTGATTTCCTTGCCGTGCGCGTTGGGATCCAACGTGATGTTGAAGGGATCCTCACCCGTATGCACGGCCAGACCCGCGCCGGACCAGGGGGTCGACGTCCAGGTACCCGCCTTGTAGTTCCCGGCCCAGGTATGTTGCCCCGTGCCGAACTTTCCGACGTTGCCGGTGACGATGAGCACCATCGCGGCACCGCGGGAGTTGATCGTCATGTGGAAGTAGTGGTTCGTCCCCTCGCCGTTATGAATCGCGGCAGGCTTGATCGACCCTGAATCCCGTGCCCACCGGACTAGAAGATCCTTCGGTGTCCGGCAAATCTGATGACAGGTATCCAGGTCGTAGTCTTGGAAGTGCACCAAATACATTTGCCAGACCGGCATGGCGTCGACTTCTCGTCCATTGAGTAGCTTCACGCGATAGGTGCCGGTGAGGGCGGCGTCGATGCCACTGTTCTGATAATGCCACCCGACTTGTTCCCGGTGAAGGGGGACCGCCTGCTTCTTGTTGAGATCCCACACCATCATCCCGCCAAGCCGCTCGACCTGCGCGGGCTTCAGGGACTGCACCCGGCCTGAATAGCTCTTAGAGAAGTCCGGGAACTTGTAGTCCGTCACCACGTCACGCGGATCCAGAAACTGCAAGGTATCGGTGCGGACCAGGATTGGTGAATCGGTATAGCCCTTCAGAAAATCTGTGTCGTGCATATTCTCATCGACGATGATCTTCATGGCCCCCAAGAAGATCGCCCCGTCCGACGCGGGCCTGAGCGGCATCCAATAGTCGGCACGATAGGCCGTAGGATTATATTCAGGCGTGATGACCACGATCCGGGCCCCCCGTTCGATACATTCGAGCTTCCAGTGGGCTTCCGGCATCTTGTTCTCGACGAAGTTCTTGCCCCAACTGGTGTTTAGTTTGGAGAAACGCATGTCGGAGAGGTCGATATCGGACGCCTGCGCGCCGCACCACCAAGGGTCTGATGGGTTCTGGTCGCCATGCCAGGTATAGTTCGACCAATAACGACCACCCTGTGCCTGTTCCGGACTGACCTTCCGGATCCAGGTGTCCAGCAGCGCGTTGACCCCCCCGTTCATCCGGGTGTTGCCCATCTTGCCAATGATGCCGAGGACCGGCATACCGGCGCGATGCTTGAACGTACGGGTGCCCGCCCCTTTCATCATCTCGATCATTTCAGGCGCATAGCCCTGTTCCCGGAGCCGACGGGCACCGGCTTCGCCACTGTACCGCGTGGCAATGATGATCATGGCCTTGGCGGCATAGGTGAACGCCGTATCCCAGGATACGCGGAGCATGTCATCCAAGAAGCGGCTGTCGAATTTATACTTGCGCTTCGTCTCCGATGTGAGCTCCGGGGAGCCCGCATCCATCCATTCCTTCCAGCCCTTGCGCATCAACGGCCCCTTGAGTCGATAGGGGCCATACACACGGCGGTGGAAGGTGAAGCCCTTCAGGCACATGCGCGGGTTGTGGGCAAAGGTCCCGCGGTTGCCGTAGAGGTCTTCATAGGTCTGGTGGTCATAGTTCTGCT
>JAUXQT010000033.1 GCA_030682135.1 Nitrospirota bacterium
TTTTTGTGTCCAAGTCATGTTCCTCTGTCGACATCGGCGTGCCCGCCGCTCGCCGCTGTCCTTCCAACCGTTTTAGTTTCGTGACGAGTTCAGCTGGGCACCCTTTGGGAATGCCGCCGTGTCCAACTAGAATCACTCCCCGTACAACAGTCGCCATGAGCGCACTCCTTTCATCAGACATGAAGTGTTACACATGATTGCGTAGCATGAGTTCCTTCGGATGCGGATTCAGATAGACCTGGTCTCGAATGTAGCTCACATCGAAGATCTGAACGTAGTGCTTGATCAGCGTCAGAGGGACAACCAAGGGTGTGAGTCCGTGATGATAATCATTGATCACGGCCAATAGCTCGGCTTTCTCGTGAGCGCCGAGCCGCTCCTTGAAATACCCCAAGATGTGTTGGAGTACGTTCACATGTTTGCGCACCGTCGCTTTCACAGCCAATGCCTTCATGAACAGTTCCCCGTACCGGTGAGCGAGCTCCTTGGGACGGTATTGATGCGCCAGACCGACCAGTCGCCCAAGCACCTCGCATTGCTGCGGGCTATGGGCTAACAGCAAATATTTATGGATCGTGTGGAACTGCATCAGAGCCTGCCTCGTGACGCCATTCTGTAAGAGGTCTTGCCAGCGGCGGTAACAGAAGACCCGCTCGATAAAATTTTCCCTGAGCGTAGGCTCACAGAGCCGGCCTTCTTCCTCGACTGGAATCAGCGGGAACTGCTCGATAAAAGCCCGCGCAAAGAGTCCGACTCCGTTTCGGCTGGGCATCCCCTCCGCATTGTAGATCCGAACTCGCTCGATACCGCAGCTCGGCGAACCCTTCTTAAAGACATAGCCGGATAAATCCAGCTCCATGAGTTGCGCGATACGATTCGTGGTCAACGTTTCCAGTGCGCGCGTGTGATCAGTCCCACTCTTGATCGTCACGAGTCGAGGATTCTGAGGATCGCCGACCAGCCGCATCGCCTCGCGAGGAGTGCCCAGTCCTGCCTCTACCTCCGGACAGACCGGAACCCACTCCACATAGCGGCCAAACACATCGGTCAGAAAACTGTCCCGCTTATGCCCCCCATCGAACCGGACTTCGTCTCCCAGGAGACAACGGCTGATCCCAAGACGGAGCGCCAGAGTCGTCATCTCGTCACCAATTGTTTGCCGAGGGCCAAATATTCCTCGCGGGCTTGACGATGATCCACGATGGGCGAAGGATAGTCTCTGCCAATACGGCATCCGGCCAGGGACTGTTCGTCCTGGTTCATCAGATGCGGCGCATGAATCCGGTCCGTCTGAACGGCGGCAAGCTCCGGGACATATTGCCGAATGTAGGCGCCGTCCGGATCGAACTTCCTGCTCTGCAGCAGAGGATTGAAAATCCGGTACCCCGGCATGGAGTCCGTCCCGGTCGCGGAGGCCCATTGCCAATTGCCGTTATTGGCCGCAAGATCGGCATCGATGAGCTGCTGCATAAAATAGCGCTCCCCGCTTTGCCAATCGATCCGGAGGTCCTTGATGAGAAACGACGCCACGACCATGCGCACGCGATTGTGCATCCACCCGGTCTGGTTCAGCTGCCGCATGCCGGCATCCACCAACGGATACCCGGTCTGTCCTCCACACCAGGCGGCGTAGAGGCGATTCCACTCCGCTCCCGCCGGACGGGGTCGCGGCAATCCATCCTTGCTCTTGAACGGGCCGGAGGCGACTTGAGGAAAGGCGGACAAGATTTGTTGGAAAAACTCACGCCAGATCAATTCATCGATCCAGGTGAGCAGGTCGCGACGCGAGACGGGGCCGCCTGTCGCGAGCGTGCCTAAGGCTGCATGCACGGCGGTTCGCACCGAAATTGTCCCGGACCGGAACTGTGGAGACAGTTTCGAGGTCCCGTCGATCGCGGGAAGATTCCGTCCTTCAACGTAGCGATGGACGGGACCGTTGAGAAACCAGCGAAGCCGCCGCTGTGCCTCCTTCTCTCCCGGCTTGATCGACAAGGGAACGTTCTGATAGCCGAGATCTTCCACCGTCGGCAGCGCAACGCTGGGCGACAAGGTGCCGGTTCGCTGTTTTCGCAGCCTGGCAGGGGAGGGGAGGAGCGGCGGGGGCGCGGCATGCCACTTCGCCCACCATCTGGCGCGGTAGGCGCTGTATCGCTGCAACGGATCTCCCGTCGACCCTCGGATCTCCTCGGCCTCGAAGACCACATGGTCCTTGAACGTGCGAACCGCCACTCCCTGGGCCATGAGTGCCTGCTGAACCTTCCGGTCTCGTTGGATCGCCGCCGGCTCGTAATCGCGATTCCAGTAGATCGCATCGGCCTTGACGTTCTCGATGAAACGGAGCACCTCCTCGATCTGATTCCCCCGCCGCCATTGTAGAGAAAGTCCTCGCTCGGCCAGGGCACCGGCCAGCTCTACCAGACAGGAGACCATGAACGTCACGCAAGACGAGCCGAATTGTCCGGAACGCAGGAGGGGATCGTCGAAGACGAAGAGCGGGATCACCTCGTCGCAGTCTGCGCAGGCAGCAGTGAGCGCCGGTTGATCGTGTAATCGCAAATCCCGTCTGAGCCAGACAACCCCTTTCATCAGTGCGTCTCCTCCGACACCCTCTGGTGATGCTTCGCGGCTTGGTCTTCATCTGTAAACAGAGCCCGTTTCCAAATCACATAGGCCACAAACAGTATCGTCGTGACCATGAATCCCGATCGGACAGGATGAAAGCCGAACGACAGTTGATTCATGGTTTCGCTCACAAGGCCGAATCCCGCATAGGCCAGGCTCAGTCCCCAGGCCCAGGGCCTCAGCCAGAGGAAGCCATAACCGATGAGCAGGTGTACGGCAGGCGAGTGGAGCTTCACGAGGTACGACGAGGGGCCGGTCACGGCCACCCCGAACAGCTTGAAGGCATAGGAGGGAAACAGGGCGATGACGACCAGATCGACCGTGCCGAAGATCAGAAAGAGTCCACCCAGTATTTTGACATCAAGGCCGACTCTGTTTGTGCGCATCATTACCTCCCTCAGACGGAAGCCGACCGTTCAACGTTCGACTCGCTTCAACGCCATGCGTCCGGCATACCGGTCCACCAGGTCTGTGGGTTTGCCGTACGCCATTGAGTCTGTTGCTGCCACAGCCGATCGGCTTCGCTCTTGTTCAGCCTGGTGGCCATCGCCGCACTCACGTCAGCCTGTTGCTGGACGCTGGTCTGAATCATTTCCTTCGCCATGCGGGCCAGCCCACCGGGGGGATCGATCAAATCCTGCGGATCTTTGTAGGCCAGATTCAGATGCAACTGCTCGACGGTGTTCCATCGCTCCTCTTTAGACAGATGGTCTAAGTAGGCATCGATCGCATGGAACACATAGGTCACATGGATATAGGCCTCGACGGAAGGTGCGTTGTCGATTTCTTTCTGGCAGGCCTCCAGTGCTCGACGATAATCGCCGGCCATCATGTAGATATTCCCTTTCATCAGGCTGGTCCGAGGCGAGCCGGCCACAGCGGCGGCTGGTTCCCCGAACGCAGGTCCCCCTCCAAGCATGACCAGGAGTCCAAGCACTGCGACCGTCTTCAGGCTATTGAGCATGAGTCACCCCTATCGTGCCGGACCGCCATGGGATCCCATTTCGCCCTTATTGAGTTTCTCGCTGCCGATGCGCGTGATCGCAAGCTCTCGCAGGGCTCCATCTCCCTTCACGCCCAGCTTCACCACGGTACCGGCTTCTCCGCGCACCATCTTTACAACCTGCTCATAGGTCTTCCCGGTGACTGCCGCACCGTTCACCGTGACCACTTCATCTCCGTGCGTGAGGCCTGCTTGCTGAGCCGGACCCTCCGGATGGACATGGGCCACGTACAGCGAAGCCGGATCGCCGATCCGTTCTGCTCCGACATGCAACGAGACGCCGATTACCCCGTTCGGCAGATTGGCCTCATCTCCGTACGGTCGATTCATATCACTCTTGGGCTTGTCCTGCCCCTCTGCGGC
Organism: Nitrospirota bacterium; assembly: GCA_030682135.1. Taxonomy (GTDB): domain Bacteria; phylum Nitrospirota; class Nitrospiria; order Nitrospirales; family Nitrospiraceae; genus Palsa-1315. Next base: position 3,989 of record JAUXQT010000033.1, read on the forward strand.
CAGCACCTGGCTCGTGCCGCCAGATAGAGCACAGAGCGCGGTGAGAAAGAAGATCGCGGCCATGTTATCTCTATTTATGTTCATCTGATTCCCTCCTTGTGAATTAGAGTTGTTGTGCAAGCCACAGCAGACAGAGTCCTACGAGTAACACCATCGAGTTCAGATAGATCGACCGTTGGTGCAATCGATTCCACGTGTGTTGCAGTATGGGATCGACAGTCCCACGCGATTCCTGCTCCTTGAGCCGATCTCTCATGGCGTTGCTCTGCGGAGTGAGGGGAGCGCGGCAATAGGTTTCGGCGGCCAGGATGATCAGCCACATTGCGGCAATGAGATGCCGAGCCGGATTCGCGTCTGGCATCATCCCCAAACCGGTCACGGAGACCACTCCTACGATCGCGGCACCCATTCCAAGTGCATAGTAGGCAGGAAATAATTGACGAACGACCGTACTGAAGGATTCTCGTTCTAGCGTCTTCGCAAGGATTGGCGCGACCACGAACGACAAGAGCACCACCTTGCCGACAAGTACAGCGACGGCCAGCATGTGCACATAGGAGATCAGTGAACCCATGTCAGATGCTCCTCTATCTCTTCGTCATGATCGCCTGCAAAGCCGATTCGAGCGTCGGATAGTGAAAGACGTAGCCCCCTAAGAGGGCTTTCGCCGGATGGACCCGTTGGCCCGTGGTCATGAGTGTCCCCAGCTCACCTAATGCCAGGTGTAACGCAAAGCCCGGCACGGGAAGCCAGGAAGGTCGATGGAGTATTTGTCCGAGCACCTCGCAGAACCGGCTCATCCTGACTGCCTCTGGCGCCACCGCATTGACGGGACCAGAGATGTTTGGTGCCGTGAGCAGCCATTGGATCAAACCGATGTGATCGCGCCGATGGATCCAGGACACCCATTGAGTCCCCGGCAGGATCGGGCCGCCCGCAAAGAGCCGGAACGGCAACAGCATCTTCGGCAAGGCCCCGCCGTCTTGTTCGAGCACCATTCCGGTCCGCAACATGACGACTCGCACAGCGAACTCCGCAGCTCGCAGCGCCTCTGCTTCCCAGGCGAGACAGAGATCGGCCAGAAAGCCTTGGCCGCGCGCAGCACCCTCATCCAGAACATGATCGTCGCAGGCTCCGTAGTAGCCGATACCGGAGGCGTTAATCAGCAGGCGAGGTTTCGAGGACCGGCGGGACATGGCTGCGACCAGCAGACGAGTGGTCAGGACCCGGCTTGCCGTGAGGAGCCGTTTGCGGGCATCGGTCCAGCGTGCATCGGCAATGGGCGCACCGGCGAGATTAATGACAGCATCGGCCCCTTCGAGAGATTGCTCCCAGGCCCCCGTCTCTGTGCCATTCCACTCGATGGCCGCCACAGCGGAGCCGAACAACCGTTGCGCCTCTTCCTTCCTTCTCGTGAGGAGCGTGACCCG
>JAUXQT010000024.1 GCA_030682135.1 Nitrospirota bacterium
AAGCTCCTGCGCATGGCCGGTCTGGCCGAAGATCAGATCGACAAGGCGCTCACCGCATTGGTGAACCGCGATTCGGCCCTGGCCAGACAGGTGATCGAGCGGGATCACCAGGTCAACGCCTTGGATGTGGAGATCGACGAAGATTGCATCCGCCTGCTGGCGCTCCATCAGCCAGCCGCGCGAGACTTGCGGCTGATCACGACCGCGATGAAAATCGCCACAGAACTCGAGCGCATCAGCGACCTGGCGGAAAATGTTTGCGAGCGGGCGATCGAGCTGAACGAAGAGCCCCAGCTGAAGCCCTATATCGACATCCCGCGAATGGGACGGTGGGCGCGAACGATGGTGAAAGAAAGCATCGATGCCTTCGTGAAGGATGATGCGACACTCGCGAGGAAAGTGCTGGCAGACGACGACTTCGTCGACGATCTCATGGAACAGCTGTTCCGTGAACTGCTGTCCTTCATGCTCGAAAGCCCGCAAACCATTACACGCGCCATCCGCTTAAGCTTCATCGCCAAGTACCTCGAACGGATGGCCGACCATGCCACGAACATCGCCGAACTGGTGGTCTATCTCGTCGAGGGAAAAATCATCCGCCACACCACTCCGCCGGCATCTTTTGCAAACGGCCTCTCACAGCAGTAAAATATTTTACTTTTCTCTTACCGAGCTGAGTCCGAGTAATTGCTCACATCCAGTACGTATGGGGACGACGCAAGAAGGGTCCACACCCTTGTTTGGCCTGTCGCGCGAGGCATGGGTGAAGAACGAGCGGAAGGTGAACCTTGTGCGGGGTTGTGAATGAGGCGCGCTGGCAGGTATGCGTCCGTGAACGGCGTGGCTAGGCCACGAAATCTGTCGAGAAGAGTGTGTAGACAAATTTGTGCCGGCGCAGGACGACTCTGTTGCATCGGGCCAGTTGGTCGACACGGTTGAAAATTTGATTCCAGGTATAATGAGGCATGAGGCAAACAAGCGTATCCAGGCAAATCACCGTCTGTTCACTCAGATGGTCGAGAATGGTTGCTGTGAGTGCATCGGCTTCGTGACGTGCTCCGCGCAACGGATGGATGTCACGATCTGATTCAAGAAGAGAACTAATCGACATAGGCACCTCCTAGTGAGATTGTGAACATGATGGCCCTGACTGACTGGTTTGCTGTGTACCGCCCGTTGGCGACGGGCTGTACCGGATCGCCACAATACGCATGAGCCCCAAGGTGATGACGATGCCGCCCAGTATCGCGAATTGATGCCATTCCCCGCCTGTAAACCATCGCGAAATGATCTCCGTCAGCATGACGACGAGCACGGTGTCCACGATAAAGGTGACGCGCACTCGTCCGTCCGAGCAATAGGTCAGCGTCGTTCTCAAGACTTCCACCACGGCGAGTAACGTGAGCGCATCGACGATAATATGCCGGAGCGCGACCTCAAGATCGGCGGACAGGAGCAGCCGCAAGTCGAGAAACGTTTTCACGACGCCGCCTGCGAGACCGAGAAGAATCGTCAGGGTGAGCAGGCTCAGGATGAATCGTGTGCCGGCTTCCCAGACTCGCGTCATGTCATAGGCCGTGAGCGTGGTGACGAAGCGTCGAGGCCAGGCGTTCGACAGAGTCTGTTCCATGGACGTGTAGATCATATGTCTATTCATGCCCCGACAAGACGCTCCAGGCATCGCGGCCGAGTGATAGGATGAACAGCATCACACCGAGCACCAATGCGAAGCGTATGCCCATCGTAAAGAGCGAGGTGAAGAGATCGAATGCCATGTCTGCGAGTTCCCTATCTTGTGACAGCTTTTCTGGTATGAGCCATGAACGATTAAAACTCATCGATTGAAACCGGGTGCAAGAGATCTCGGACGGATAAGATCCCCACGATCGAGTCGTCCTTGAGTACGGCTAAATGGCGCGTGCCATGCTGCTCCATCAGGTCTGCCGCGTCGGTCACGGACCGGCGGCCGTCGATGCCGATGACTGGGCTGCTCATAATCTCTTCCACTGGGATGTAATAGGGCACCCGCTCCGCCCCGACGACTTTCCTGACGATATCCGGCTCCGTGACGATGCCGACGATGCGGCCTTGTTTTGTCACGAACAGACTTCCGATTTTGTGGGTAGCCATGAGTTTCGCCGCCTCAATGGCTGAGGTGCCGGATTCGATATTGACCATTTTACGGGTCATGAGCCGATCGACGGTGATCATAGGGCCTCCCTTGGTTGTGTCCATGTGGTATGGCGCGAATCGATGGGACGGTCAAAGGACGATGCGCAGTGGGGGCAGACGACCACATCCATGCTTCTGACGGACGTCATCAATGTACTGAAGCTCTGCCCGGTCTGCATTCGAAGCACAGGGAAGATGACTCGTGCATGCATGGCCAGTAATGTTTGAATGGCCCGAACGATCGGGACGGCCAGCAAGAGAGAGATCGTCAGCACGAACAGATAGGCTTCTGTGTTTTTCATGACCGGCTCCATGGTGGTGTATGGGGCACTCTGCATATTCACGTGGCTCTACCTTACCCAAAGGACATTCCAGTCCTGTGAATTCCTCGTAACGTCTCTGTAAACTATGTCGTGAATGAAGCGAGTAGGCTGTTCCGGAGGCCGCGTACCATAGCCCGCCACCCCGGCTTACGCCGGAGTGACGGACTGCAGATGACGCACAGGAAGCTGAACAGAAGATGCTCGACGAAGAGGAGCGAGAGGCAGAGAGGTACGGCGTCTATTTTTCGATCAACCGCCATCCTTCTTTTTGAATGCAGCGTTCTGTGGCATTGATGACGAGGAGCTGACTGCCCTGTTGGAGCTTGGGATCCCGAGAGACATCCATCCCGCATTTATTGTAATCGTTGGTGAATTCTGACGAGGGTTTGTTGGGGTGGACCCATTCGGTTGAGGAACAGCCTGTGAGTAGGAATCCAACCACCAGCGGGGTCCAGCGTGAAATCGTGCGCATCAGCTTCTCCTCCATAAATGAATGGTACGAGGCACGATAAACCTGTTATCGCGGAATCGTCAAGCCGGCGAGCCAGGCTGTATCTCCCGATACACGAAACAGAACGGGGCAATCTGTCGGGCAGGGATAGAAGTAGGATAGCCCGGACAGACCAATGCGCACATATCTATAAATGTGCGCATTATCATATACTTATAATGCACAGATGAACCACAACATCATCCACCCATTCGTATCATTGTTGTGCGAGTCACAGGTCTGCTACCGTGCGGCCTCCATTACACGAATGGGAGGCACCTGTGACAGCTGTCGATAGCCTGATGCTGGATGCGAAGCAAGCGATCCTGGAAGAACATCATCGCCGTTTTCAAACCTTTCAGCAGGAAGGGCGTTGGGAAGAGGCGCTCCAGCAAATTCACGTCACACTCAGCTGTGCGGCAGATCTCCTCAATGAATCGCTCCGAGTCCTCGACGAAGCTATTGCGACTCACGACCATCTTCCTGCCGGCGATGCCACTCCTCCTCCCAGCGCGACATCGTAACTGAACTACCCACTGTCACCCTCTGCCCTCTCTCGTACCCATTCTAACCCGCATTATTCATGACAGTTCGTTGCGAAATCGCGCAGTCGCGTTGCGAGACGGGCACGCGGAGCCGTGAGAGCCCGAGGCGTACGTGAACAGTACGTCGAGGGAACGAACGGCGAGCCTGCCCGCCGAAGGCTTGTCGTAGTAGCGAATCCGTGATTGCAGCAGAAGTGCTCATGAATAATGCGGGCTGAGTTAATACAACCGTAACATTGGAGGTTTATCCTACGGCATGACGCAGGTTGCGTTAGCACTCAGCCCTTCACGCAACACAGATGGAGACTTCATGCCTCTTGCTCCCAAGAAGGTTCTGATCGTCGAAGATGAGGCGGACATCGCCCAACTCGTGAAACTCTACCTGGAGAAGGAAGGGTTTCACGCGAGTATTGCGCAGACTGGCGCCGAAGCGCTGGCGCTCATGAAGTCTGGGCATCCTGACCTTCTGATTCTTGACCTCATGCTGCCAGAAATGGACGGTCTTGAAGTCTGCAAGAAAGTCCGCAACGCGCCGGACACCGCGCTGCTTCCGATCATCATGCTGACGGCCAAAGCCGAGGAGTCCGACACCATTGTCGGTCTTGAACTCGGCGCCGACGACTATGTGGCGAAACCGTTCAGCCCCAAAGCATTGATCGCCAGGGTCAAAGCGCTCTTTCGTCGACTCGAACGGACAGACGATCCCAAGCAATTGTCCTTTAGCTTCGGGCCGCTCGTCATGGAACTCTCCCGGCACGAAGTGACCGTGAAGGGCAAAGAGGTCGCACTCACGGCCAAAGAATTCGGCCTGCTCGAACACCTGCTGCGTCACCCCGGGCGTGTGCTGACACGGGATGTCTTGCTGAATGCCATATGGGGTTACGACTACTATGGGACCACGCGAACCGTGGACGTGCATGTCCGCCGGCTGAAGATGAAAATCCCGCTACTCGATGACGCCATCATCTCGGTCAAATCGTTGGGATACAAACTGTCGGATCACGCGTCTGAGAAGTAGCGCCAACCGACGACTGTTGCACATGACGAAGACGCTGTCTCTGCTCCTTTCCTGCTGCCTCCTGTTGTCCCTTCTGTCTTGTAGTCATTCCCGAGTAGAAGAATTCGAAGCCAGCATCGGACAGATCGGTCAGGACGACATGATCCGACGATTCGGCTATCCACAGCGGCTCAAACGGCTTCCGCCTGGAATAGAGGCCTGGGACTATGAATTTCTATCAGGAAATTCTCGCTGTGTGGGATATCGCGTCTACTTTGACGAAGACCGTCAATCGACGCATTGGGAGCCGCGGTCCTGCCACAGAGGGGAACAGACGAACCGTCCACAGGGGAGATAGAATTAATACTTGGTTTTCGGCGGAGGCCCAGCCGCATTTTTTGTCGGAGGAGTACTGTCGACGGGCTCTTTAATCTTCAGCCCGATGTCTTGCAGCGCTTTCCCGTACTGTCCGCAATATTCGCGAGCACGCGCTGGTGCCTGCTCATACTTCTCCAAGCAGGCCCGGTAAGACTTGAGGAGCAAGCCGGCTTCGTTATACGCCGCGGTGGCTGCTTCGTCCTGCTTGAATTGTTGGCATTGAATAGCCACTTCCCGATCGAGCAGCGTCTCGCCAGGCATATGTCCGCATGTGACGTCGATGAACTTCTGGGGACGGACGCAACCCACCGAAACACACAGCAGCGTACTCACCACCAACAGGCTGAACGTCCGCATCATCGTGGGTCCCACTCGAATCTCCCGGGTCATGGCTGTCGCTCAAGATAGCACGCACATCGAAAGCCTGTCATAGTTCAACTTAACCATTCTGAGCTTGCACCATTACGCCTAACACAAGGGCATGTTACAAGTTCGTTAACTTCTTCCCTCAGAGATAGCCATCCACAAGAAAACCCTCCGCGCTGCATGTACTTCGAGGATCACGAGCACTTCTCTCCTCACGTCCCGCAGGCGCACCAAACCCGCGTTACACAGATTTGATCCGTTGCTGATCGCCCCGTGTCTTGGAGCGCGTAGAAGTATCGCCACAGGGAGGTCACGCCGATGCCACACACGAGTTCCTCAAACCGTACCAGAAAAATGGCTGCGCCGAAGCACCTGAACATCCAGCCGCGGACCAGTACACACTTCGCGGATCTTCAGCGGGAACTCAATCGACTTCGAGCGGTGCTCAGACGAGAAACCATGATCTCCCATATGTTCATGACAGAACCGGAACTCTTCCCCGATCCGATCGACCAGGCCGCGGCTGAGCATGAGCTCGATGTCGCCTTGTCCGTGAATATTCTCGCGCTCGAAAAGCTTCGACGGATTGAGCAGGCGCTCACGTCTATGCATGCGCACTCATATGGTATCTGTTCCCGCTGCGCGCACGAGATCCCCGAGGCCAGGCTGAAGGTGCAACCGGATTCGCTCTTGTGCGTCCCTTGCCTCACCCTCGTCGAACAAGAAGCCGCCAGGAATTAACCCGATGCCGAACACCACCACTGTCACGCCCGCACCTTGGAGTCCAGCTGCTACCTCGCCGTGCACCTGGCTCCCCGCGCTTGTCCCTTCCCGCCAGGAGAAGGGACAAGCCCCGGGCGGCAACGTCATACAGGAGACCACGATGCACGATATCGACCGCCGGCCTCGTCATATTTTGACCTTCGATCTCGAAGAGCATTTTCACGCTTCACGCTTTGACTCTTCCATGCGCCGGAGAAATTGGTCATCCTTTCACAGTCGGGCACAAGCGAGCGTTGAGCGAATCCTCGAACTCCTGGCTCTCCATTCAACGAAAGCGACGTTCTTTTCGCTCGGGTGGTTGGCTGAACAACATCCATCGGTCATTCGCGCGGTTTCGGCCGCCGGCCACGAAATTGCCTGTCTCGGGTATGGGCATGAATTGGTCGGCGCACAAACTCCGCAACTATTTCGAACGGATATTCGCCGAGCCAAAGATATTCTGGAGGATGTCACCGGACACCAAGTCGTCGGATTTCGCGCGCCAAGCCTGAGTATCACCGCGCACACACCCTGGGCCCTGCAAATCGTAGCCGAAGAAGGATTTCTGTACGATAGCAGCGTACTTCCCATCCGCCATGACCTGGCAGGGATACCAGGCACAAGCCCATGGATCCATAGGCTTGCGTTGGAAGGCATCCGTCTCTGGGAAATCCCACCCTCCAGCATGAATCTTGGAGGATTCCGCAAGGCCATCGGCTGTGGCGGATATCTCAGAGCGTTCAACTATCCCATATTGAAATCCCTCCTCTCTCGAATCGATGCGCTCGACGAACCGATCGTCGTCTCCATGCGGACCTGGGAGATCGATGCCGCGCAACCGCGCATGCGGGGCACAGCCCTCTCAGAATTCCGTCACTACTTCAATCTGGACAAGACAGCCGTCCGGCTCGATCGACTGCTCACAGATTTTCAGTTTGGGCCGGTCTGCGAGGTCGTACTCGCAATTCGCGAACAGGCCTTGAGCGCGTCCATACGCACGGCGCTCAATTCAGACCCACGTGATTCCCAACAGGAGTCGCCGCGACTCACGACCGTCTAACCAAGGAGGGATCTATGCCCTGTACCCGTTGTGCCGGCTTAAGAGTGCCTGAGATCATCTGTGAGGGGGGAACCAGAGTTCTGGCGTTTCGTTGCCTCCACTGCGGAGACATCATCGACCGCGTGATCGTCCAAAACCGCCAGCGCCGCCGTCATCCCAAAAATCCTGGTCGAGCCCGCACGCCCATCTACGGAAGCGACCGGTGGAAGAAGAATAAACCGGCCCTCGCCTAGGCTCAACCTCATCGAGCCAGGGATTGGTACAGGCATGGGTCCAGAACCTAGGCCGGAGATGGCATCAGTGGATGGTTCGGCACATAACCCGTTGTGGCCTTCGCCTTCGCGCTCACCGATCCTCGCACCTGTAACCACAATGCACCTTCGTTCGATTCCTCGATCAGTGCGAACGTCAGTTGGGGCGCATGCAACCCTTCGAATAGCAGGTAATCCTCGATTCGCCTGTTGAGCAATCCTGAGCGGCGAAACTTGAACGCGTAGCCGTCCTCAAGCTCTTGAATCTCCGCCACATACTTGAACAGTCCCGTCACCAGGATTTCACGACGTAGCGCGAGTTCGGGGTCGGACAGAGGTGTTACCAGAGATCGATCGGGAGAGAGATACATAGTGTGTGAGTCCGACGTGCGCGCCGATTCTTACGGCGCGCACGTCTTGTTAGCCAAATAGGAGACGCGTGGACGGCCGCGTCTCAGCGTTGAAACCGGAACGGGATCTTGAACCCGGTGATCTTGATGATGTCGTCCGTCGCATAATCGTCGATCTTCGGCATCAAGCCGTCGCTGCTGTGCTGAATCGACAGATAGGCCGTCCGCCCGTCGGCCGTGAACTTAAAGCCGCTCGGTTCTGCGGACGAGTCCTTCACCGACAGAATCTTGATGCACCCGTCGGTTTTGAGGTTACGATCTGCGCCATCCGGTAAACAGGCAAAGATGTCTCCGTTTGGATTGTCCTCGATGACATAGTGGTTCCCGGTCTTCGGCTGGAAGGCAAAGTTGTCCGGCTGGTTCATGTCCTGATCGCCTTCGACAAATCGGTTCACGACGACCGTGCGCTGAGTCGCGCTCGCAGTCAGGGGATCGGAATCCACACCGCACAGGACTTCCCCATAGTTGCCCCCTTCGGCCAGACCGGTATTCGTCCAGCAGAAACGAACACCAGGCCCCTCGTACATGTCATCCAACTCGAGATCTTCCGGACGATAGTAGCCGGTCGCTCCCATGGTATTGGCATCGGTCCGCGCATTCGCCGCGCTCACATTGATCCAGGCGCCATTCCCGATTTCACAGCCTTGCCCGAATTGCTGCGTGGCGCTCTGGCAGGACACCTGAAGCGCGTACACATTGCCGGCAGCAAACGGAGATTCTGCAAGCGTGGCGATGGGGGTATTGGTGGCCCTGGGGATCGCCGGAACAAACTTGAACATGGCGCCGCCGTCGGCGTTCGCCGGGGTGCCCGGTCGCAGTTCATCTCCGGCATAGACCACGCCCTGGGGCGTCACACCGATTCCTTCCCACGCCATCTTGGGCAACGCCGTTCGTTTCACAATCGAGATGGAGGGTAATCCGTTCTCATCGACGATGGAACCAAGCGCACGATCCGTGATGGTATGATTCATCACGTTCAGCGGATTGAGGATCTCATAGGCCCCGCCGTCACTGGCCTCCTCTGTCGCCAGGATCGTCTGCCACGGAGTCCGGCGAATGCCGTCGCACGCTATCGTCCCGCGCAGGATCGTCTCCACCGAGCCGTCCGACAGCTTGATGCGCTGCACGGCAGGATTGAATTTTCTGACCAAGCCACCCGGCAGGAAGGTCCCAAGGTCTTGACGCCCTCCCTCAATGCAGAAAATCAGGTGTGTCGGACTCTCGTCACTCGGCCAAAACGCGAACATGTCCGCCGCATTGGCGGCTATCCGAGTCACGTACTCGGCCTTGAGACCATCGGCCAGCAACACGTGCTCCGAAGCCCTTTGAGTCGGTGTTCGATAATCTCCTGTCGTGGGTGAAGCCGATTCCTTCAGGGGCCTGCCGACTCCAAACCACACGATGGAAGACCGCTCCAGTCCACGCTGGACGAGCGCGCCAAAATCCAACCCCTCGAACCCTTCGAATTCATTCGCCTGGGCAGACACAGCCGGAGCCGCAAGAATAGCAGCGGCCAAACCGACTTTCGCCGCCGCGAATCCCCATTTCACCAATCGCTTCTTGAGTTTTGCCATCATCGACTCCTTTCCACATTTCCTCACCGCGCCGGATGAAACCAGCTGCAGCGAACGTGCCATTGTGAATGTCGCCACTCGTGATTGACTGAGCCCCCTCTGCCCGAACGACTGTGCCATCTCCGCCCTCCTCCAGTTGGGTGCGTGAAAGGCTAGGAACGGTCGCAGACTGAGAGACATCCAGGATCACATGCTCTCCTGATGTCCGATCAAGCCGGGAATCGCACAGCATCAAGAAGCTGCAGTCTCCTTCTTGCCGCCACGCTCTCGGCACTCCCACAGGACGCAGTGTCACAGCAAGCCGTTACGTTCCGATCTGACCGGCCTCAAGAACGCGTAACAGGGGTATTAAGAGATGCGACCTTCTGGAGGAGAACCTTGGCGTGGCTGGAAATCCGATGGCGCAGCTCTACCAAAGTTGTATCGATCGTTTCGTGCCGGTATCCTGGCAGCAGAACAGGCTGTTTGTATCGACTCAGGTAGAAGGAGTAGAGTTGATTCAGTCGCGGTGTGGAGAGTCGCAGATGAGAAATCGAGCGGTGAGATCTATCTTCGGTTCGCTTCGGTATAGCTCTACGATGACGCTGGCTGCGCTCGGTCTTCTCGCAGGATGTGTCTCGCCGTCCGGCCATCCGGATTGGATTCGTGTCGGCACAACAACGAAGCATGATGTGATCGAACGATACGGGCCACCCGATATGGTCATCGCGTCTCCCGGTGGGGACACCGCCGTCTACCGCCCGATCGCGCCGGCTCCTCGCCTCGAAATTCCCACCGCTCAGATCGGCCCCTCAGGAACCGCCGTGACCAGCATGCAACGGATCGATCCTGGTCTAGGCGCCCTTGATCTGAATAGGGAGAGGACGGAACTGTTGCGGAGAGAAATTCGTATCCGCTACGACAGCCAGGGTATCGTGCAGGAGCTGACTTCCCCTTAATCGACCGATCGGATTCCGGGCTGTCTTTGGCCCTTCATTCCCACGAAGGACATGAAGAGGATGTCTATGAACGCTGCACCGCTCCCGTCACTCACGATCAACAGCGGCACCTGTTATGCGGTATTTGCCTACGATATCGGGTGGTCGATCAATTTGGAGGAAGTGAACCGCCGGATCACAGCCGACACGCAACGTGGCCGCCTCCGGCATAAAACGAGATCCCCGCAATATTTCGAATACCGGCCGGCCCCGCTTCGCCTCATGCAAGAAGGCGGAAGCCTCACGGTCGGCCAATATCGCTCCAGCCCCACGGTCGAAGTCATGGTCTATGACTTCGGCGCGGTCACCATCACGTACCGGTTTGCGCTCAACGGTCCCTTCGAGGGCTTGCTGGAGCTCAGCGAATCGCTCTACGAAAACGAGCCGTTGCTCACAGAGTCCCGCAAGCGGGTGGAACAACTGGTTCAGGCGCTTCATCCGTCGATCGAACGGCCGAAAATTGCCAAAGAGGTCGAAGATTACATCATCTTCTCGATCGAATCCTATTCGCCGTCGCAGGGACTTCCACTGTGGACAAGCCGGGAAGCGGAACTGGCGCAAGTGCTGCGCGGCGAACGGACTCTGCTCGCAGATCAGGAAATTCGAGATGCCACGTCCTGCTGTATTTCGTACGGAGTCGAAGACGCCGCACTCATCGATTGGCACTCGGCCGTCCTCTTCGGAAAAGACATGGACGACGTGCGAGCCGTGCTGGAATTTGCCAATGTCGAACTCTTGGAAATGCGGATGCTCGATGAGCAGCTCGATACGGCGCTGGATCAAGGGTATGCGGCCCTCGCACGAAAGCCGCGCGTATTACCCCTCCCCGGTTCGCACGACAAGGACACCACGCATATCGCGCAACTGCAAGTCGATGGCGCGCTTCTCTTCGAGCGAGTGACGAATACCCTGAAGCTCTTAGGCGACCAGTACCTGGCGCGCGTCTACCGCCTCGCGTCCCAACGGTTCCACCTGGAAGCCTGGGATGCGAGCATTCTGCGCAAGCTGGAGACGTTGGAAAGCATCTACGGGAAGATGTCGGACCGGGCGACCACCCGCCGCATGGAAGTGCTCGAGTGGATCATCATCGTGCTGATCGCCATCTCCATCGCAGTGTCGTTCTTCCCGATGGGCGGGCACTGACGAAGGCAATACATACACGGTGAAATGTGGGGTGTATGACTGCCGAGCAATCGATTCAGCAACCATACGCAGGGAGCAATTCACATCTCACCGACGCCGGGCGGCGTATCCACATCTCAAACATTAGATTCCGGCCTGAGCCACCGCCAGACTTGGCTCAGCCAACGCCGCTGCCGTGGCCATCAATTCGGCCGAGTCGCCGAGCCCGAACGATTCTCTGCGCAACTCGCTGCCGTTCCTCGCCCGATAGACCAGTTCGTCCGTCTGAAAATCGTATTCGGGAATCTCCTGATTCTCCCAGCGTTTCGTGAAGTACTGATAGAAGAGCGTATAGAGCCCGTGATGGTCGAGGTTGTGTTGGAAGACATATTCGGGCATCCAGCGGACATCGAGGCCCGTGTGGTAATGCTGGAGCCAGAGATAATCGCCGAGGATGACCATTCTCAGATGCGGACGGTCGGAGTAGAGCTTCAACCGGATGACCTTTCCGCTGGCGCGAAACCGCTTGATCAGAGCAATCGTGTCTTGCAGTTCCTGCCGGAAACGGTTCGGAGAAATGTCTGGATGCGAGAGCGACTGGGCCCGACGAGCCGCTTCTTCCGAGAAGGGATTCAAGAGAATTAATTTCGCTTCGAGACAGGTTTCCAACAAGACGTGCATCTCAGCCTTATCGCCCACGACCGTGCCATGGCCGGTCACCCCGATAGCGAGAACTGTGCGACCCAAACTTTGCTGCTGCTTCAGGTCACGGATGGTTTTGCCTGCCCCAGGATCGTGCAACGGAAAAAACGAGACCAGCCCTGCGCCCCTGGCCATCACGGCCTGCCGGCGGTCTTGATGCGCGCGCCAGAGATAATTGGAAATCACAATGAGCACCAGCGCCACGCCGACCTCAATGGTCAGCAGCAGAATTTTCTCCTGTTCGACGCGCGACCAGAACATAAGGAATTGCCTGGCAATGCTCGGCAGCGACCAGGCAATTCCGGCGCTGAGCGCCACGATCACGGCATGAAACGCCAGGGCACTGACCTCGCTCATAAACTCTTGCAACGCCGACAACTTTCCTTTGTACATGCCTTCCTTTCGATTGAGAAAACCGGCAACCAACCGACTTGTGCCGTCAATGACTCTTGTCGTACATAGTACGCACTATGAGCTTCGCCGACCCACGTTACAGGCAGGTAAATTCACGGCTAGCATGAGGTAAATACTGATCTTTCTACTGCCTGGCTAGGCCGCGTCCAGATGGACAGGTCGATTCCGATGGCCATCGTAGTCCGGCACGAGGCGCTCGTACTCCTGCGGCATGAGAGAAGACGAGATCAGAAAATCCGCCGACGCTCGATTGCAAGCGATGGGAATATTCCACACCACGGCAATCCGCAACAGCGCTTTCACATCAGGGTCATGGGGATGCGGTTCCAGCGGGTCCCAGAAGAAGATCAAGACGTCGATCACGCCTTCACTAATCTTTGCGCCGATTTGTTGATCCCCGCCCAACGGTCCGCTCTGGAGCCGAATCACCGGGAGACCGAGTTCCGTGTGGAGCAGTTTCCCTGTCGTCCCGGTCGCAATGAGGTGATGGCCGGCGAGCGCCTCACGATTGAACTTGGCCCAGGCCAGCAGATCCTGCTTCTTATTGTCATGCGCCACGATCGCAATCGTCTTCTGCCCGGCCATCTGTACGATGTTGTCGTGCATGATCTCCCTCCTGATTCGGATATATTCCCTTGCATTGATGCAATACGCAGTATGGCTGGCCACTGTTACGGGCGGGTTTCAGACCCAGGATGGTCAACGGGATCAATGACTTGCGTGAGGGTTCCAATCGCTCTTGCACTGAATCAAACGGGCTGATGGAGTGCGGGCGAGCGGTCAGCACTGAAAAGAAGAGGACGTTTATCCCGCATGTCTCGGACGTTCACTCCACCGGACTGGTCTCATCACAGCTCCCAACCCGAGCAGGCTGACAATCATCAGGAAAAAGACGAGAGAGACGAACAAAAAGAATGCTCCCCTCATGCCGGTAAACATACGGACTCCCCTCCTTTTCTTCCATCGCCCGGTTCAACTTCCAACCGCTCCACCACGGCGTCGAGAACAAGGCCGCTGGAAACAGGACGACATCCGCATCATGTTCCCAACATGGCTACCAGGAGCATACCCACGTACTGTCACCAAACGATTCCGGGGATCTCAAGGTCGTGTAAACGATGCCTCTCAAAGATTGGGGTATCGCTGACGCCCTTTTCTGCGTTCGTCGAAGAACTATTAACAATCCTGTTACATCAACCATGAAGTTCCTGTAACAGGTGTGCCTCTAAGTATTTACCGAGCACAGTCTGTCCACGAATGTGTCGAGGCGTTCAATTTATCGATAGGATCCATGCTCCGGCGCTTAACCATCCACACAGTTCTCTGGCCGTTCCTCTCAGGCCTGCTGCTCGTGTCTTGTGGCGACTTTCAAGAGCCTGCCACGGGCTCACAAGGGACGATTCTTTCACATCCTTCCGTATCGCAGACGCCTCAACCACCGATCGGTGGAAACGACAGTCCGCTCACGCCTTCGACATCCGGGGATGCCGTCGATCCGGCGAATGGGCCGGCGCCAGCAGAGAGGGATCCAGCCTCTGATGAAACAATCGGAGGAGGAACTCAGCGTGATACGCCGGTGAATGGGTCTGCCGCTGAACCGCTCAGATCGGAAAACAGGTCCCCGACACGAACGGTAACCTTCATGTGGAGCCCTTCCTCATCTGGCAATGCGGCTGGATACAGAGCCTACATCACCGCCCTATCCACCTCGGTCCGACAGACAATCGATGCCGGCTCAGAGCCCCAGATTACAGTAGACCTGCCGATCGGGGAACGGTACGACCTTACAGTAACGGCCTACAACGCAGCCGGAGAGAGCCCACCAGCCAGCCCTATTCAATTCGACCTATTCTAATTTTCGCTACGCACTTTCATACGGATCGAACGGACATGCGCGCGGCCAGAAGGCGCTGATGTTGCGGCATCGATCGCTCTCGCCCACTCTCCGCCCCTCATGGCCCTTCGGCGTAACTCGTTATTAACTCTTCGTTGATCTCCCACTAATCGGTCTCGTCCATAGTACAAATATTCGTGAAGCGGACAATGTGGGATGTTGGCGTGACTGTCCGTACGATAGACAAATGACCGTGATGCAACATTAGGGGGAAATCTATGAAACTGGGACGGATGATCGTGGGAATAGGCGTGCTCAGTGTGATGGGAGTACCGATGTTCGCCGAGGCGTCGGACTCGACATCGATCACGCTAAAACAGATCGGTCGCTACAGCGCAGGGGCCAGCACTGCCCCGGATGAACCGCGGGCCGAAATTGCGGCATTCGATGCCAAATCCAAACGGTTATTCAGCATCAATCTCAATCTTCGACAATTGGACGTCCTCGATCTGAGCAGCCCCGAGACGCCCGTTGTGGTCCAAACCATTCCGCTCGGAGGAAAACCCAATAGCGTGGCCGTCCACAATGGCATCGTCGCCGTCGCCGTCGAAGGTCCTGTGAAAACGGACCCTGGCACGGTCAAGTTCTTCAACGTCAGCGGCGCGCTCCTCAATACCCTCACCGTCGGTTCCTTGCCCGACATGCTGGTGTTCTCCCCGAACGGCAAGTGGCTGCTCGTCGCAAATGAAGGCGAACCCAGCAGCTACAACAACAATCCTGTGCCCTCCGTGGACCCCGAAGGGTCGGTCAGCATCATCGAGATGCGGCGCGATGTCTCCAGCCTGACCCAGCTCAACGTCCGGACCGCAACGTTCAGTGCCGCCATTCCGCAGGAGAATCCGTCCAGCCTTCGCATCTACGGGCCCAACGCCACGTTTGCGCAGGACATTGAGCCGGAATACATCACCGTGTCTCACAATTCCAAAACTGCGTGGGTTACGCTACAAGAAAACAACGCGATCGGCATTCTGGATATTCCTTCCGCCACCTTTACCAAGATCGTCGGACTCGGCTTCAAAGACTACTCGCTACCTGGAAACGGATTCGATGCCAGCGACCGGGACGTGCCAGGCTCGAGCAACAGCGGCATCATCAATATCCGCAACTGGCCGGTGCTCGGCATGTACGAGCCAGACACGATTGCCTCCTATCGCGTCAAGGGAGAGACCTATCTCGTCACCGCCAATGAAGGCGACACCCGCGACTATCCACCGGGCTTTACCGAAGAGGCGCGCGTGGGGTCACTCACCCTGGATGCCGCAGCGTTTGCCGCCCAAGGGTACGCTGACGTGACGACGGGTGCAGCCGGTCTCCGCAACAACGACAATCTCGGCCGGCTAACCGTCACCAATGTGAACGGTGCCAAGGAGCTCGATGCCGACACGGAGTTCGAACGGCTCTATGTGCCCGGCGGCCGCTCTTTCTCCATTCGCCGCGCGGACGGCACGCTGGTGTATGACAGCGGCGACGAACTTGAGCAACGCACGGCGGCGCTGGTCCCCACGCTCTTCAACTCACAGGGCACGACAGACAGTTTCGACAGCCGCAGCGACAACAAGGGCCCGGAACCGGAAGGTCTCGCCATCGGCAAGGTCTCCGGCAGAACCTACGCCTTTATCGGTCTCGAACGAACCGGCGGCGTGATGGTGTACGATATCTCCAAGCCGACGGCGCCGACGTTCGCCACCTACGTGACCACTGCGCCGGTCGATCTGTCCCCGGAAGGCCTGTTCTTCATCAAGAAGAAGGACAGCCCAAACGGCAAACCCCTCTTGGTCGTCTCGCACGAAGTCAGCAACACCGTCGCCATTTTTGAAATCGTAACAGAGTCCACCGAGGATGTCGGCGACGAGGAGGATGAAGACGAAGGCGGCCGTTAGGCCGCGAGAGCAGGAGCCGGATCGGGAGTCTTGAGAACTATGGGGATCAAGCTCACGCCCACGGACTTGTTGCGCGAGAAGATCGTCCATGGCTGGACGGATACCTCAATGATCACTTCCGCAGGTGCCGAGGTCGTGGCATGTGCCATGACCTCGGCACCCACCAGATGACACTCGAGTCGGAAGATGGGCAGATGCATAAATGTGGATCGATCGCATCATGGGCCGAAAATCACGACTGACTGTTCACGCTGGAGAGAACGACCGGACCCAGTCTCGAACCTATGATCTGCTCGACAGCATTGGCAAGGAACGGCTCACAAACCTGATCATTCAAATCTCCGCCGCCAGATAGTAGGAGTTCGTCCTGTGCCAGACCGAAAGGGATGACGCTTCACGAAGTCGAGCACACTCCCGTCCTTCGATCCGCCTCCAATCTGGGGTACAATGACTCGTGATAGGGATCGGACCAGCCTCAAGAACCCAGTCTGTCTTTCCACTGCTTATGCTTGCGCTGGCCTGGCCTCTGAGTTTGGCCAACGCACAGACTCTCGAACTGGACAATGATGTCTCCGTCTGGATCGAAGGGGGGCAGGCCGTGGCAACCAGCCCCTTGAGCGGCCGTCGGGAGATCCCTCTGGATGTGCAGGAGATCGTCGTCGGTTCTGGAGCCAAAGGGATCAATGCCCTCGTCGTTACCTCGCGGCGGCTGCTCGGATTCTCAAGCCGGACCCTCACCTGGAGCGGCATAGATCGCGATGTGCGCGAGAAGATTGTCGAGCGGAGGATGATGCCCACGTTCAGTCTGGTGAGGACCGATACCCATATCTACGGATTTCGCGGGGCGAACGGCATCTGGTTCGAAGAAGCGCTCGGAGTGCGTGAACGAGTCGAACGGATGCACAGCAACGACTACGGCGCGGTGGCCGTCACCAACGAACGGCTGATCGGATTCGGCCCGCTGCTCGGGGACTTTTCCTCGAAACCGCTCGGGGTGCACGAGCACATCAGGCAGGTGGACAACGCTCAGGGGCTCATCACCGTCACCACAAACCAGCGGACGCTGGTCTTCGGCAGCCGCATGAGCGGATGGGACGAATTCGAACAATGAGCGGATGATTCTTATCCTGATCGGATAGACTGAGAATGCACACATGGCCTGACATGGCACTGGAGATTTCGACGACGTGACCGACATGAGTGACAGAATGCGAAATCAAGCAACGGCCCCGCACGTTCCCGAGTACCGCTCCAACAAGCGCGATGAACGAGGCGCGGAAAGAAACAAACACTCACAAGAAGGCGGTATCAAACGGCATATCCTCCCTGAGAGCACAGCTCTTTGCCTCAGGCTAAGCGCCGGCGCTTCAACACCAGAGACACGAAGCCTAGACCGGTCACAAACAGCGGAAGGGCTGCAGGCAGAGGCACCGGGGATGCGACAAAGCCATGGTAGCCCCCGGTGGGGCTATAAAACGTGCCGACAATGTGCCCGGCATCGTTGATCCCCCAGGCATTTGTGAGGACCGATGATTCCGGATCGATAATCGAAAACACATTGTTGGAATAGTGGAAACCATGTTCGGCCGTCCCGTCATGGAAACTTCCAACGATATCACCGACGCTATTAATGCCCATTGCATTCGTCCAGAGTGCACCGGGAACTGCGATTGGAGTATAGACGCCTCCGCTGTAGAGAAAGCCGCGTTCGGCAAACCCGCCAGCTCCGAACCGGCCGACGATCTGGCCCGCATTATTGATGCCTCTCGCATCCGTAAAGATGGAGTCCGGCACCGAAAGGACGGAGAAGGTCCCGTCCGGGTGCAGCAGAAAACCTTGCTGAGCGGTGAACGTTCCGACGGTCATTTGGAAAGTTCCCACCACGTAGTTGGTATCGTTGATGCCGGATGCCGAGAGGAAGCGCCCGTCCGCACTGTTGATGGGGGTGTACGCACTTCCATCGTATCGGAACCCTTGAGACGGATTGGTCCCGTCAAAATATGATCCGACAACGTGGCCGTTATTGTTGATATCGAGCGCGCTGGTACTCGTCCCGTCTGAAAACGAGAGAGGGGTGAAGGTTCCACCTGAGCCCACAAAGGCTTGGGAGGGCGCTTCTGTGACGCCGACGATCTGGCCGACATTGTTAATTCCCGTCAAGCTCGTGACCAGAGCCCCGGGCACATCGACGGTCGCATAGGTAAACTCCAGTGCATAACCAGCAGGTATATATGAGAGCAGGATGGCAACAATACTGGCCGGAATCGTCAAGCCATGTCGCATGTCGGACCGCCTATTCAGTCGAGAGGATGAAATTAGAGATTGCTCTTGGCGTCATACGAGTCTCCGACGCTTCAAGAACAGAGAGAGGACCCCAAGCCCGGTTGCATACAATGGAAGTGCGGCGGGCAACGGAACAGGCGCGACCGTGATGACACCGCCAGGACCAAGAACAGGAAGAGGGCCGCCTGGAGCCGGTAGCAGACCAGCCCCTCCAAGAAAGACGATGTCCTCGGGGCTCGTAATAGTGAGTGAGCGATGGACCCAATTGATCGATCCGGATATGGTGATCTGATTGGCGTGCAATACAATATCTCCCCCACTGCCAAGCGCCGAGAGATTCTTCATGGCCAGAGCACCCACCGCTCCAATATCAAGACCACCGCTGCCAAGCAAGTCGATCGTTCCAGTGAATGCGATGTTTCCTGTTGAGAGCAAACCCAAGGTGCGCGTTCCATAGATCGACAGGCTTGTGCCGGTAATGTCATCGAACGCGAAGATGCTTGCACCGGATACCGGATCGAGCACGCCGGTGTACGACGTTCCACCAGTAAGTTGCAGTGTGTCCGTGTTGATGGAGATGGTTTCAGAAGCGTTCAGCGTACCCAGCGACGTGAAGGCCCAGGGATCGAGAACGGCGGCATGAGTTGGGATAGCCCACAGACAGAACGCAACGGTCCAGGCACGAGTCGTCCAGCTCATAACCACCATCCCCCATGATGAAGTAAGAACCACTCCCAGAGGGGTGAATATACTGAGGAAGGCGACACGATTCAAGTTAAGATTCTGTTAACGGAAATTCGCGCAAGGGCAGAGCCGGCGCGAAACGTGCGAGAAAAGTTAACACATAATTAATGAAGCGCTCTTGAGGCATCGCATACGATCTGCCTATCCTAGCGCCGACCGATGTTCGACTAAAGATTGATCCCCTACCCTTGTACCGCATCGTTAGGACAAAACGACACGTGATGGATCTGACAGACCCTTCCCTCTATATCAACCGCGAACTGAGCTGGGTACGCTTCGACGAACGGGTACTCGACGAAGCGTTGGACCGCCGCCATCCCCTCCTCGAACGGCTCAAGTTCCTGTCCATTTTCAGCAGCAACTTGGACGAATTTTTCATGATCCGCATGTCCGGCTTGTATTGGCAGATGCAGACCGGCTCGGTCGAGGCTCCGCCGGATGGCCATACGCCGGAGGAGCAAGTTCGGGCCATTCAAGAAGCCCTCGCGACGCTGCTGGCACAACAGATGAATTGTTGAGAGCAGGACCTGCAGCCAGCCCTGCGAGAAGCCGGAATTCAGGTGCTGCCCTATGCGGACATTCCGCCCTCCGGCGCACGGCGCCTACGCGAGTATTTTCAAGAAACGATCCTCCCGACACTCACCCCGCTGGCTTTCGACGCCGCACATCCGTTTCCCCACATCTCCAACTTGTGTATGAACCTCGCAATCGTCGTGACACAGGTAGATCACGGGGAACGGTTTGCGCGACTGAAGGTACCGCGCCTGTTTCCACGCCTCCTCCGGATGCCGGACGAACCGTGTTCCAACCAAGAAGGCACCAACCAAGTCCCCTGCACCTTCGTGTGGATCGAGGAAATGATCGCCGCAAATCTGGATCTGTTATTTCCCGGATGTGAGGTGGTGGCAGCCTATCCGTTCCGGGTCACGCGCGACGCGGATCCGGACATTGAAGTCGACGAAGCCGCCGACCTCCTACTGGCGATTCAAGAAAGCCTGCGGCAACGGCACTTCGGATCGGCCGTACGGCTGGAAGTCAGCGCCCAGATGCCGGAGCGAATCCGCGAAATCCTCGCACAGAACCTCCGTCTCTCGGCCAACCAGCTCAACGCTGTCTCCGGCCCGCTCGGCCTATCCGATCTGATCGAG
>JAUXQT010000035.1 GCA_030682135.1 Nitrospirota bacterium
TTCAAGGGATCGAAAATCCCAAGAATTTCCAGAAACCGCCCGTCGCGCGGCTTCCGGGAATCCGCTGCCACGACGCGGTAGAGTGGTCGCTTATGTCGTCCTGTCCTCGTCAATCTCAAATGAACAGCCACTAGAATCCTCCTTCTGTACAACACACTGTGATGATTGTGATCGCCCCTTACATCGAGCGCAGAAGTTGCGCCAACTGCCGGCGCCCTCCCGACCCTGCCATAACCTTGGCGATTTTCCTCGCCGAAAGAAACTGCTTAATCAACCGATTCACCTCTTCCACCTTCGTCCCGCTTCCACGCGCAATCCGCTTTTTTCTGCTGCCATTGATCAGGGTATGATCGCGCCGTTCACGAGTCGTCATCGAGTCGATCATGGCCGTGACTCGCTTCATCTCTCGTTCGGGCATCTGCCCTTCCATCGCCCCCTTGAGCTTCTGACCGCCCGGCAGCATGCCTAAAATCTGGTCGAGCGAACCCATGCGACTGACCTGTCCCAGCTGAACACGAAAACTCTCGAGCGTGAAGGTCTGGCTGCTCAGCAGCTTCTGCGCATCCTCCGCCTGCTCAAGCGTAAAGGTTTCTTGCGCCTTTTCGATCAGCGAGAGGACGTCGCCCATGCCGAGGATGCGCGAGGCCATCCGATCGGGATGAAACAACTCCAACGCGTCCAGCTTCTCACCCACACCCAAAAACTTGATCGGCTTGCCGGTCACCGCCCGGATCGACAACACCGCCCCGCCACGGGCATCACCTTCAACCTTCGTCAGAATGACGCCAGTCAGCCCGATCCGTTGATCGAACTGGCTCGCCATCGTGACGGCATCTTGGCCGGTCATCGCATCGGCGACTAAGAGCACCTCGTGCGGTTGCACGGCAGCTCTCACCGCCACCAACTCCCCCATCAACTCATCGTCGATGTGGAGACGCCCGCCGGTATCCAGCAGAACGAGGTCGTATCCCTGCGCCCGGCCCCGCTCCACGCCAGCCTGGCAAATGCGAACGACATCCGTGTGGGCCGCCTGAGCCGGATCCGCCCGATGCACGTCGATCTCGAGGTCACGCCCCAGACTCGCCAACTGATCGCCAGCTGCCGGGCGACGAGGATCCGCCGCGACCAGAAGAACCCGTTTCCCCTGAGCCTTAAAATACCGACCGAGCTTACCGCAGGTCGTGGTCTTTCCGGCGCCTTGAAGCCCGACCATCATCACGACAGTGGGGGGATGCGAGGCTAGAGCCACTCCGGCTCGCTCGCTGCCCATCATCTCTCGCAGTTCGTCCCACACGACCTTGACCACTTGATGCCCGGGGGTCAAACTCTGGAGAACTTCCTGCCCAACAGCCTTTACCCGAACCCGCTCGATGAAGTCCTTGACGATCTTGAAGTTGACATCGGCTTCGAGCAGCGCGAGGCGAACTTCCTTCAAGGCTTCCGCGATGTTCTGTTCGGTGAGGACCCCAGAACCGCGTAGTTTCTTAAAGATCTTTTCGAATTTTTCGCTGAGCGCGTCCAGCATAACGTCACAAAGAAAAAGGCAATCGAAGCCTTAACCCCAGATCTCCGATCACCTCGAAAATTCTAGCAAAAGAGCATCGGGGAGTCTAAATGACCTGGCAGGATGAAGTCAAGGGAGAGGAAGGCGGAGATATTATTGACATGTTCTCGACCTTTCGTTATGGTCCTACCGTTATCTCCGTGAGACTACGCAGAGTTATGAGGCCGTTGCCGTGAGAAAGTCACCCTGGATTCTGCTCATTTTCGTGCTCATCGGTGGACTCCTGGGCGGAGTACTGGGAGAAATCCTCAGAGTCATGGCTCCACAGGGCACCATTCAGGCGATATTCGCCAGCAACTTCACCCCCGGCATCAATCCCCCGCTGACGATCGACCTGGTCCTCCTCAAGTTTACCCTCGGCTTTATCTTGAAGATTAACCTCCTCAGTCTCCTCGGGATGTTTCTGGGGATTTACCTCTACAAAAACGTCTAGCAACTCTGGTCGGCTGCTGAAAAAGCCCGCCAGCTTCGTTCTCACCTCGAAAGCATCCTCAACGTAGCCAGAGGCTACGCCTCCGTTGCTTTCATCGGCTGCGGCCTTGCTGAACGGTCTTTTTGAGCAGCCTGCGAAACCGCTCCCCTCTTTTCCCTGACGTACAGGCTATTGAACCGCTGCTTGCCGGAACAATCTTTCCGCCAACTGCTAGATCTCAGATTTCAACTCTAACTCTCTCAACTTCAACGCGCGAATCTTATTGCGGAGAGCGGCGGCCCGCTCGAACTCCAACTCCTTCGCGGCGACCTTCATGTCCACTTCCAGCCGTTTGATGGTCTGCGCAGTAGACTCCTCAATTCCATAGCTGGCCGGCGTTTCGGCCGCCAAATCGAGCTGGACATAATCCAGCTCGGACACCGCATATTCGAGGGACAAGACATCCTTTTTGATACTCGTCGGCACAATGCCATGCTTGGCATTATAGGCAGCCTGAATCGTGCGCCGCCGCCCGGTCTCATCGATCGCCATTTGCATAGAAGCTGTCACCACATCGCCGTATAAAATCACGTGGCCACGAAGGTTCCTCGCTGCCCGCCCAGCCGTCTGGATCAAGGCCCGATAGGATCGCAGATATCCCTCCTTGTCTGCATCGAGGATCGCCACCAATGTGACCTCAGGAAGATCCAACCCTTCGCGCAACAGATTGATTCCCACCAGCACGTCGAACGTGCCGCGCCGCAAGTCCTGTAAGATCTCAGCCCGCTCCAATGTCTTAATATCAGAGTGCAGATACCGGACCTTGATGCCGAGGTCGTGATAGTACTCGCTCAAGTCCTCCGCCATGCGTTTGGTTAAGGTGGTGATCAGCACACGCCCTCCCTGGGCCGTTTCAGTCCGCACTTCACCGAGAAGATGATCGACCTGTCCTTTGGCCGGGCGCACCTCGATAACCGGATCCATGAGACCGGTCGGGCGAATGATCTGCTCGACGATCTCCCCCGCTGCATGCCCTAATTCATAGGGGCCGGGGGTTGCGGAGACGCAAACCACCTGTCTGAAACAGCGCTCGAATTCGGCGAACTTGAGTGGGCGATTGTCAACCGCCGACGGCAGTCGAAATCCATATTCGACCAAGGTGCGTTTTCGTGAGTAGTCGCCTTCGTACATCCCACCGACTTGGGGAATCGTCGCATGGGACTCGTCCACGATCAGCAAAAAGTCTTTGGGGAAGTAGTCGATAAGGGTGGGGGGCTGCTCACCGGCCGCACGACCGCTTAGATGCCGCGAGTAGTTTTCAATGCCATGGCAATAACCCATCGCCCTGATCATCTCCAGGTCGAACTTCGTCCGCTGCGCAATCCGCTGGGCCTCCACGAGCTGATTCTGCTTTTTGAAATAGGCGACACGCTCGTCCAGCTCTTCTTCGATACCGGTAATCGCCCGCTCATACCGGTCCGGCGCAATGAGATAATGCGTATTCGGATAGATCGCGACCTTCGGCAGCTTCCCCAGCGACTTCCCCGTGAGGGGGTCGATTTCGTGAATGGCATCGACCACATCGCCGAATAACTCGATGCGGACGGACACCGCGTCATTTGAAGCAGGAAAAACCTCGATGACATCGCCGCGAGCCCGGAAGGTGCCACGGTGAAAATCCGTATCGTTACGGGCATACTGAATCTCGACCAGTTTCGCCAGAATCTTCTCCCGCCTGACCTCCATCCCTTCCTCGAGAAAGACCACCATCTCGTGATAGACCTCGGGCGACCCCAGTCCGTAAATACAGGAGACTGACGAGACGATCAGCACGTCGTTCCGTTGAAGCAGCGCGGACGTCGCAGCATGCCGCATCTGATCGATCGCGTCGTTGACCGATGCATCCTTCGCGATGTACGTGTTGCTTTGGGGAATGTAGGCTTCCGGCTGGTAGTAATCGTAATAGCTGACGAAATACTCCACCGCGTTGCGGGGGAAAAACTGCTTGAACTCTTGATAGAGCTGGCTGGCCAGCGTCTTATTATGAACGAGGACTAAGGTGGGCTTCTGCACCTGCGCCACCACGTTGGCCATGGTGAAGGTCTTGCCAGACCCGGTGACACCGAGCAGCGTTTGATGCTTCCGGCCAGCCGTAATTCCGGCCACCAACTTGTCGATGGCCTGGCCTTGATCTCCGCAGGGATTGAATGGGGCTTCGAGTTGAAACGGCGGCATGGACGACCTTTCGGCCGTTATCTTACCATCGAAAACAGCGTGGCGCACAGGGCAGGCAGTGACGGAATGACGAGCCGCCACCGGCCCCTTGCGGGACCGGCGGCGGCGGATGGCTTAGTATCGTGAATGTCTGGAAGGCCCACCGACTGAGGCTCCTGGCCGATGAGCCGAACCACGGTTCTCACCCTGGCGGGATCGTCGACCAGCTGGTTCCGCGCCTCGGCGGGGCCGCGCGCGAGGATCCTGATAGTCGCTGGTCGGCATCGGGGCCGGAGCCGGAAGCGGAGCAAACACAGGAAGCGCGAGTTTCTTCGTCTCGATCTTCAACTGTCTCACCATGCGAAGATACTCTCGCTCTTCGGACTGAGACAGAATCAGGTAGGTCGACCCTTCCTTCTCTGCGCGGCCGGTCCGCCCTGTTCGGTGGACATACGAATTCGGGTTGGTCGGCAATTCATAGTGAATGACTTGCATGACATCCTGAATATCGAGGCCTCTGGCTGCCACATCGGTCGCCACAAGCGAGCGGATGTTGCCGGCCCGAAAGGCGCCGAGCGTCCGTTCCCGCTGCGCTTGGCTATGATTGCCGGTCAACGAACCGACCGAAGCCGGTTCTCCGCCCAAATGGGCCGCTAAGCGTCGCACCTTATACTTTTGATCACAGAACACCATCGACCGCTCCCCACCCTTCATGGTCTGGAGCAAGGTATGCACCAGCTGCGTACGCACCTGGTCTCCTGGCACGACATAGTAGGCATGCACGATCGTGGTCGGGGTATTGATCCCGGGGTCGACAGAGATGCGCGCGGGATCGCGCTGCATGCTCTGAGCGAGCGTCTGAATATCCCCTGAAAATGTCGCGGAGAACAACAGGGTCTGGCGCTCAGCCGGAAGGAGACGAATGATCCGTTGGATATCGCGCAGGAATCCGCGGTCCAACATCTGATCGGCTTCATCCATCACGAGAAACGTCACGCCACCCAACTTCAAGTGACCGGATCCGGCCAAGTCGAGCAACCGGCCTGGCGTCCCAACCACCACCATCGGCGGTCGTTGCAATGCACGGTACTGACGCTCGATCGGCGTCCCGCCATACACCGACATGGAGGTCACGGACGCTGGAGCATACTTGCGTAATTCCATTTCAATCTGCAGCGCCAGCTCCCGCGTGGGCGCCAGCACGAGAAACTTCGGTCCTGAAGAATGGCTGGGACCGGCAGACTTGACATAGGGGCCTGGCGCAGGCACCGAGGCCTCCCGACGCATGACCTGTTCGATAATCGGTAATAGAAACGCGAGCGTTTTTCCGCTCCCAGTTTTGGCTTGCGCCATAATATCCCGACCTTCCAGCGCCACGGGAATGGCAGCCTGCTGCACCGGGGTCGGTGTCGAGAGGCCTGCCTGTAACAGGCGCTGGGCAAGGGAAGGCTGTAGATTCATATCAGCAAACGTAGACATAGAACTCCTTGTACGGGGCAAACTTCCAGGGACTGCACGGTCCGGCCTGATCAGAGGGCCGAGAAACGCATCGAGATGATGGGCAATTCAAGGAAGGAAAAGCGGGGCTGCCTGATAGGCAGCCCCGACGTGTCAAACACTCGTAACGGATTAGTACCGGTCGCCGCCTCGGCCACCGCCACCACCACCGGTGCGCGGCTCCTGGGGACGCGCTTCGTTGACGGTCAACGTGCGACCACCCAACTCCGTGCCGTTCAATGCGGCCACTGCCGCCTGCGCTTCCGAATCCGAGGACATTTCCACGAATCCGAACCCGCGGGACTGGCCGGTGAACTTATCTGTGATGATTCTGGATGAAGCGACCGCTCCATGAACAGCGAACAAATCGCTCAGCTGTTGTTCAGTTGTAGAATACGGCAAACCACCGACGTAAATCTTAGAACCCATTGGGCTCCTCCTTTGAGAATATGTGTTGTCTTGGACTTGAGATCAAAGTGAGGAAGGAATGGGCCGAAGACGCAAACACCATGGCGACTCAAGGCTGGCTTCCGATCAAATTCCTACACAAAACCAAAACAACATCTGTCTAAGGCCTTGTCACTCTCTGCGGTATCACCACCAGGCCTTGCGCGATGACACACAGGAGGTACTCTACTCCTCAACCCCCTCAATTGCAAGTGATGCCGCGAGCCTGCGCAATGCCATGCGCCGATCTAATAGGCCGCTGGGGAAGACAGCGGCCGCTGAGAAAACAGCGGGATGGCGTGCAAGCTGTCAAAATCTAACGCGCTTTGTCCACGAACCAAAAGCCCGACTTGACCGATCGCCAGCGATTGATCCTCAACCGTTACGGCCAGCTGCCCGTCAAAAAACGCTTCGATAAAATCCTTGCTGATGATGGTATTCCGCTGGATTCTCAGCGAATGCCAGGGAATCGCTTTGGGCGTAATTGCCGATCGCCCGAGCCTCGTCTCCTGCCCATCGATGATCCGACTGACGTCTAGCGTCTTCGCCGCAAGATTCACCACCACCGCATAGAAATGCGTGGCGTCCGTGACTCCAAATGCGATTCCGCCTACTCCCGTCACCGCGTCGAGCGGAAATCGCAACCTGACCGACACATCCGGATATTCGTACTGAAACCCGTTGGCGACGATGAGTCGATAACAACTCACAGCCTGACAGGATGAGCTTACGGCGAGGACGTTGGAGGTTGACGGGGCGTCGGGATCTGATTTAATCGTCCAGTCCGCAACCGGCCCCTCGCCAAACCCCAGCATCGCAAATCCGAGAGGCGCCTCGCCCGGCTTTTGCTGATCGAACGTCCATCGATTAAACAAGCCCTCTCTGGCCTGAGCTTTCAGGTTGGCTTCTTTTTCCGACTGGCTCTCTGCCTGAATGGCATGGGACCGCTCGACAGAGACACCCCACTCGCCAGCCATCACAGCCACGGCAAGGAATACCGCCACGATACAGACAGGTTTATGCGTCATTGCACTCCCATGTTCACGCACCTCGATCCTCTCCATCTGCCTCCTACTTCGGCGACCGTTTCTTAATATCGAGAATATCCTGCTGAAACCGGTCGCGCGCCGCCGAGATGGCTTTTCTTCGTTGCCAGCGGTCCCAGGTCCACCAGCGAAGACGATCGCGAAACTTCACGACCGGCGGTTGCGCGCTTCCACCAGGCGCATGCTGAAACTCGTAGCCCTTATGCGACTCGCGATTGTCGAAAAAACGACGATAGAGATGATCGTAGAGCCCTTTCCCCGAATCGCCTACACTCACGGTGCCCTCCCTACAATAACAGGTCCAATTGCTGGCTCTCCGTCACCGGAGGCGAGCAGGTCTGCCGCTGACAGACATACGCAGTCGGCTGCCCGTTTACACTCGTCTTCCCCGCGGCCAGCGGCAAGTCAGAGTCTCCAGCACGAGCAGCTTCGACCACGAGCACCGCACGATTCGGCAGATAGCGTCGATGGACCGTCGAGAGCAACGACTCCGTCATCGCCTCGCCGCGTGTGCCGACCACAACAATTTCTTGCGGTGTCGTCAGGTACCAGTCCAACGAACAGAGCAGAGCCGATGCGCCATAGGCGTTATGCTCCATGACGCTCCGGAACACCTGGAACTGGCGTTCAGCCAGATCATGATACCGCTGCTCTCTTGTGAAAGAGAAGAGCCGCAACAAGACCGAGGCGACAATGGCATTACCCGAAGGGATCGCGCTATCGGTCCCGGATTTCATGCGATGGAGCAGGACTTCGTGATCGCGGCTCGTATAAAAACACCCACCAGCAACCTCATCCCAATATCGTTCCAAGAAGCTGTCTGTCACGTCGCGGGCCTGATCCAGATACCACCGGTGCGACGTCGCTTCAAATGCATCCAACAAGGCGGCAGCCAGACAGGCCGCGTCGTCTAAATAGCCGTTCAGGCGACCCTTTCCTGCCGTGACCGTCCGATAGACTCGCCCGCTTTCAACCGCATAGTCGAGCAGGAAGGTGAGCGCCCGCTCTGCTGCCGCCAGATAGGACGGAATCCCGAACGCATGATAGGCATCGAGATAGGCGGACACCATCATCGCATTCCAACTTGTAAGAATGTTGTCGTCCCGCTGCGGCTTCACGCGTTGCTCCCGTACAGCGAGCAACTTCACCCTGGCAGACCGCAACAACACCTCCAACTCCTCCTGAGCCTCGGAGGTGAGCGGAACGTCACCGAGCCGATTTAACACGTTCTTGCCTTCGAAATTTCCGCTCTCTGTCACGCCATAATGCCGGCAGAACTGCTCAGCCAAGTCAGCGCCCAGCACCGAAGCAATCTCTCCAGGCTCCCAGACGAAATAGATTCCTTCACGCCCCTCGCTGTCGGCATCCTGCGCGGCAAAGAACGCACCGTCCGGATGCGTCAGTTCACGACGCACGTACTCCAGCGTCTCTTCCACGACTTCACGAAACCGAGGCTCTTTGGTCAGACGCCATCCATCGAGATAGATCCGCACCAACTGAGCGTTATCGTAGAGCATCTTTTCGAAGTGAGGAATCAGCCATTGGCCATCCACGGAGTAGCGATGGAACCCGCCACCAAGATGATCGTAGATTCCTCCGGCTGCCATCGTTCTCAGCTGTAAGAGCACGTGCTCTTGATGCAAAGGGTCTTTCGTACGGGCCGTCTGACGCAGCAATAAGTTGAGCGGGGGGACCGTTGGAAATTTCTGGCCCTCCCCGAATCCGCCATGGACCGGATCGAAGAACTGCCCTAAGCTCTTCGCCGCTTCATCGAGCAATCGATCCGTCAAGGGATCGCCCGACGGCTTCGGCGTCCCCACCCGCAGCAACCCGGCCTTCACCTTCTCCACATTCTTGCGGACATCGTCGCGATGATTCCGGTAGGCCTCGACGACCCCGTTCATGACTTCGGGAAATCCCGGCAAGTTGTAGCGGGGCGCCGGCGGAAAATACGTACCCCCGTAAAACGGTTCTTGATCGGGGGTGAGAAACATCGTCAACGGCCACCCACCACCCCGCCCCAAAAACACTTGCGCGGACTTTTGATAGATATCGTCCACATCCGGGCGCTCTTCGCGATCAACCTTCACGTTGATAAAGTGCCGATTCATGAGCTCGGCAATCTGGATATTGTCGAAGCATTCATGGGCCATGACATGACACCAGTGGCAGGCCGAATACCCAATCGACAACAAAATCGGCTTGTCCTCTGCCTTCGCCCGCGCCAAGGCTTCCTCGCCCCAGGGATACCAATCCACCGGATTCGTCGCATGCTGCCGCAGATAGGGGCTGGATTCGGCAATCAGCCGATTGGGGGCACGGTCTGCTCTCGCTAAGTCTGTCATCGATTGTCTATCCTCGTGGACAGGCATAGTACATGGCCGCAAAGCCGCTCTGCAACGGACCTGTCAGGCTATGGTATAGTCCTGCGGCACCTCGAAAGGCTCACCCTATGAACGGCTCAACGTATCGCGGTTCTCGCTCCTGCATTGTCGTCACAGGTCTGGGAATCCTCCTCGTTCTGCTCTCTGTCGGTACACCCTGCTTCGCACAATCCGTGGAACATCATCCTGCATGGCTGCGCGCGCTCAACAGCCTCTCTCGTGAACGGATGCTGGCCGACATCACCATGCTCAGCAGTCCTTCATTCAACGGCCGTCAAACGGGCACGGCGAACGACGCCAGCTCGGCGGCATGGATCACGAAAAGGTTTCAGGAGTCAGGCCTCTCACCCGCGAACGCCGGCCTCGGTCCATTCATCCCTAGCGGGCCGGACCTTGGAGTCCTCAGCGGATTGATGACCGCAGTGGTCACAGCGTCGACCATTGCATCGGACCCCTTCCTCCGTATTTCATCGGGCAGTGACTCGCTCATCCAGCAACTCGGAACAGACTACCTCCCCATCCTCGATTCACCCTCCGCCGAAGTGCGCGGGCCGATCGTGTTTGTGGGTTATGGAATCGTGGACGCAACGCAAGGCATCGATGACTACGCCGGAGTCGATACGGCCAACGCCATAGTCCTCTTCCTCCGCGGCACGCCGACCCATTACAAGGGAACCGTCAGCCATGCAGACAAGGTGCGATTCGCACGACAGAAAGGCGCAATCGGCTATCTCACGGCCACTGGACCGATGCTCAGCTCCTATGAGTCGCGCCGCGGCGTCACGGGAAAGCCCGGAGCCTTTTATGGCCTCTCTCCTCGATCGGACACCATCCCGGGGGCCTGGATCAATACCGGTCTCGCCTTGCAGATCCTCACCGCTCCCGATCAGGCAGAACCAAATCGGCTGCAGGCCTTGCAAGAACAGTTGAATCGCTCCCCTGCCGTACAATCGATCAACACCGGCCGCTACGCCTCTCTCGATTGGCAGACGCGCCTGGAAGAAGGCGTCCTCATGAACGTGCTCGCCCTCTTGCCCGGGAGCGATCCGCAAAAGACAGATGAGGTCCTCGTGGTCGGTGCGCATCGTGACCATTTCGGACGGCAGTCAGGCTTGCTCTTTCCCGGCGCCGACGATAATGCCTCCGGCACGGCCGTGATGTTGGAAGTCGCCCGCGCCATGGCCAACTCAGAAGTACGAAGCAAGCGGACGGTCTTGTTCGTCTCGTTTAGCGGAGAAGAACAGGGGCTCATCGGCTCTCGGCTCTTTCTCCAGCGGTCGGTCGTACCCATCGGCTCGACTAGAGCCATGATCAACATCGACCATGCGGGAATTGGAAACGGAAGGCTGACGGTCGGCGTAACAGGATTGGACAAGAGCCTCGCTGTAGAGGCGGGACAGACGGCAGGGCTGACCGACAAACTGGACCTCTATGGATTCTTCCCCGGCGGCGATCACGTGCCGTTCAAAGAGGCGGGAGTCCCAACCATCACGGTCGTGAGCGGCGGAGTTCACCCACACTTCCATCAGCCCACCGACAGCGCCGACACAATCAATCAGGAAATTCTGCATAACGTGGCTCGCTATGTCCTCGCCCTCACCTGGCAACTGGCAAATACTGAATAGAACAGGCACGAGGCTTGGGGTGAGAGGTTCCCCCCTCGCCTCTAGCCTCTCTCCCCGCACCTGAGATTATGGGATATCGTCGAGAATAGTGGACTGAATCGATGGCAGTGGCGCGGTTTGGCGGGGAGGACCAGGGAGGACGAGCGCGCCCCCGCTTTGGTTCCCGCCTTGGATGAGCCCGATCGAGAGTTGCGGCCCGAGCGTGCTCACAGCCCCGCTCCAGGCCTGACCGGTCGTGGGGTTCCGAAAGCTGAAGGTTTGAAAATTATTCCCGGGATTGTAGAGAAATCCCTGTGTGCCTTGATTGTCGAGATAGAGATTACCCGGGCCGGTCAGATTGAACAGAGGCGCGACCCCCCCGTCGAATGAGCGGACACTGGAAACGGATTGAGCCCAGAGGGACGCATCCAGCGACGGGAGCGAGAACAGTGAGAGGACCAGCGCAGCAATCGCCAGAAGGCGCATCTTACTCCGGTGGCCCTGACCGTTGATTACACTTAGTCCATGACAGGCTTGCATAGATTCATTATAGTATGGGCCAATATTCTTTGTCGATCAAAGGGGGCGTTATGGAGCAGGGTACCAGGACACAGAGATGGTGGCGCACATGCGGCTATGCCGTCGGCATAAGCCTGCTCCTGTCACCTGCCCTCAGTTGGGGGCTGGAGGTCGGGAAGACTCAACCGACTGAACGTCGGGAGACCATCTCCCTTGCCGACGCGGCGCTTCAAGCACTGAAACACAATCTAGACATCAATATCAGCCGCCAGACGAAGGAGAGCCGGCAGACTGACATTACGGTCGAACAAGCCAAGTTCGATCCGACGCTGAGCGTGAACGGTCAGTACAATCGAACGGTGAACCCGCTCAACCGGCCGGTGTTCGGTGGAACCGGCGGGGCGTTGAACGACATTACGACCTTCGACCAACGGAACCAATCCGTCACACTCGATGCCACGACGAACTTGCTCACCGGCGGCAACGTCGACCTGAACTATAGCCCGTCTCGAACAATCGTCAATCAGAATGTGGCCACCGGGTTCCTCTTCAACCCGGCCTATACAGGCGGCCTCGCACTGACGCTCACACAACCCTTGCTCCGCAACGCCGGCCTCGACGTCACCAAGACCTTTATTCGCGTGGCGCAGAACAATGCCATCGTCGAGGAACATATCTTTCGCGACCGCGTCCTCACTGTCCTGGCCACCGTGGAGCAAACCTATTGGGAAGTCGTCTTTGCCAACGAGAATCTAAAAGTCGCTGAGGCCGCCTTGAAAGCGGCACAGGAACTCCTGGCCAGCAACCGGGCGAAAGCGAAGGCCGGTATCATGTCGATCGTCGATGTCCTGCAAGCCGAAGCGGCCGTCGCGTCGCGGGTCGAGCAGGTGCTGGTTGCGGATAAAACGATTCGGGACCAGGAAGATCAACTGCGCCGATTACTCAACCCGGCGGAGGAGGATTTGCGTCAAGACTTGCGCCTGACCCCACTCGACCAACCGACCGTGACCCTCGAACCGATCAGCCTGCAGGAAGCCATCGACAAGGCGATCGAGCAGCGGCCTGAAATCGTCCAGGCAAAAAAGAATATGGAGACGAGCGATCTCAACACCAAATTTGCCAAAAATCAGATTCTCCCGACCCTCTCGTTCCAAGGCACCATGGGTATGGCAGGGCTGGGAAAAGACTACGGTGATTCGGTGAACAAGAACCTGAGCGGCGACTACTACAACTATGGCGCGGGCCTCGTCCTCAGTTACCCCCTCGGCAACCGCTCAGCCTGGAGCACCTATAGCAAGCGGCAGCTCGAAGCGAAAAACGCCGAAGCTTCCCTCGTGAGCGTGCGGCAGCAGATCATCGTGGGTGTGCGCGAAGCGGTCCGCCGCGTCCAAACGGATTTCAAGCGGATTGAAACCACCAGATCGGCCAGAATCATGGCCGAAAAACAGTTGCAGGCGGAGCAGGAGCGGCTGAAGGTAGGACTGAGCACCACTCGCTTCGTCCTCGACTTCCAGCGCGATCTTGCGACGGCCCAAGGCAATGAGTTACGCGCGACCGTCGACTACAATAAATCCCTCTCCAACCTCGCGCGGCACAAAGCCACCACGCTCGAACGCTATAATTTCCAACTGAATTAACGGCCTCCATGATGGCGCCTGAGCCCGGTCTTCATGCGACAGCGGCTCAGGCCGACGAACGGGGAGCGGCCCTCGCGCTGCTTCCCATCGCCACGACCCTCGCTTTCTACGCCCTCCCCGCCTCGCTTCAGGCACAACCATTTCTCCAATTCGCGCCGCAACTGATCGCGTATCTTGCCCTTGGCCTCTGGGCCTCGCGTAACCGCAACATCGTCTCTCGGCTGGGGCTGGAGAAAGAAAAGATAGGGAATGGTCTATGCTGGGGACTCATGACAGGCCTGCTGCTCGGTGGCCTGAATACCTTCGTAATTCTCTCCGTCTATCCGCATCTGGGCTATGACATCAGTTTCCTTACTGCCACACCGCATGCCCAACTCCCTCTCCTCGTCATGGTCCCCTGGTTCATCTGCGGCATCGCGCTCTTTGTGGAACTGAACTTTCGAGGATTTATGCTGGGGCGACTGGCCACTCTTGAGTCGCAGCTTTGGAGATCCGATCTTGCCTCCCGCCTCTCGCCCCTTGCCATTTTCACCAGCGCACTGATATTTGCTTTCGACCCCTTCATGGTGAATACGTTCCAGCACCTTCATTGGATCGCGCTATGGGACGGTCTCATCTGGGGAATCATCTGGCTCACAACCAAAAACCTCTATGTCACGATCGTCGCCCACGCGGTGGAGGTGTTGGTGATGTATGGTGCCATCCGTGCCACCTTGATGCCGTGAGCGCCTCATGAACCCATCATTTCCCAGCTTTCTGGTGAATGACGTCTTCGGGGACCCAGGAGTCTACGTGGAGATCCGCTGGACGAAGCGAGCCCTGCTATTTGATCTAGGCCACAACGACAGGTTGGGAGCAAAGAGGCTCCTGCGTGCCAGCGACATTTTCATTTCACATACACATGTCGACCATTTCATCGGATTCGATGCAGTGCTACGAGTAGCCTTGGGGCGAGGCAAGACGGTCCGACTCTTCGGCCCTCCCGGACTCATCAACAATGTGCAGGGAAAATTGCAGGGCTACACATGGAATCTGGTTGATGGCTATCCGCTGACCCTCGACGTCCAGGAGTTTCACCCCCAGGAAATCAGGCGGGCACTGTTCCGCGCAACCGACGGGTTCCGCCTGGATGAACAACCATCCCTCCCTCTCGTGCCGGAACCAGCCACAGGCCGATTCATTGTCCTCAACGATCCCATGTTCACCGTGAGCGCGGTTTCCTTGAACCATCGCATTCCCTCGTTCGCCTATTCTTTGGAGGAACAGTTCCACATCAATGTGAATAAGCAGAAGCTCCACGATGCGAACCTGCCGGTCGGTTTCTGGCTCAAAGACGTGAAACAGTACATCTGGCAGGGCCAGCCTGACGAGTTCCGCTTCACGGCCAGGCTCTATGATGAGCACCGCCTCGAAGAACGGGAATTGATATTGGGCGAGATCAAAGAACGGTTCTGCACCATTTCACGCGGGCAAAAGATCGCCTACGTCGTCGATGCCAGGTTCGATGAAGAGAATGAAGCCAAAATCATTGCCCTCGCTCGCGGCGCAGACCTGCTCTACTGTGAATCGCCCTACCTGGACGTTGATGCAGCGAAAGCCCACAACCGGTATCACCTGACAGCCAGACAGGCTGGACTCATGGCACGCCAAGCCCAGGTGCGAGACCTGGTTGTCTTTCACTTCTCGCCCCGGTATACCGGACAGGGCGAGGCCTTAGCCCTCGAGGCGGCGGAGGCATTTCATGGAACCTGAGGAGACTACAGCGTGAATGAATTTGTGAAGTATACCGTGTATTTTCTATTGGGCGGCACCATCGTCAGTATCTCGACCTATCTCGGCTCGCAAGGCCGTTCGTTTCTCGCCGCCTTTGCCAGCACCTTTCCTGCCATCACGGGCGCGACGTTCATTCTGATCTATCTCAATGGGGGCAGCGAGTCGTTGGTGGGATACGCGAAGCATCTATTGTGGTTTGTGCCCCCTTGGATCGTATACGTCATCACCATGATTCTTGGCGTCCCACGCGTCGGGTTCTGGCCAGCCATGGCCTTGTCTATGACATTGTATTTCAGTTGTATCGGGCTGCTGAAGCTCGCTATCCGATAACCTCGCACGGAAGACCACGGCCGTTGTTAAATAGGGATTGAATCGAAGAGGACGAGGTTGTGGACAAGCAGGGCAGGAAAAACCATTTCGCGACAGCAGAAATCCGATGGCTAGCTTGGCCTAAGCGACCAGCAGAGTGGGATGCAGGATGCTGCTAGCAGGCTGTTGATAAAGGCCGCCAGCGGCGTTCTCGCGGCGCGCAGAGGCTCAACGTACTGCCGCGAGTACGCTTCGCCTCTCCGCTTGCTGCGGCCTTGCTGAGCGGCCTTTCTGAACAGCCTGAGACCACTGATAACGACGTCTACAACTGTTCTGGCATGCGCATTTTTGCAGTGGCTTGGTATTGTTCTCAACAACCTGCTAGGCGAGATGGCTGAAGTGGAATCGGTTCATTTCACTCATGGCCGACACCAGCCGGTCGATCGCGACGGTGACGCAGTGACTCGCCTCGTGTGATGGCCCCTTGCCGCCGGCCCAGATATCGGGCGGCTGCTCCACTTCACAGACGTTCTGGCAAAACCTGGTAATAGACTGCTTCCAATAGGTCGGGTCCGCGGCTTCGTCGAGAAAGTGCTCCCGATCCTTCGTAAAGGGCGCATCGAACTGCTTGGCCCTCATCTGCCACATCTGCTCCATCGCGTTCTGCCGTTCCTGGCTAAACTCAAGCCCTCTGGCTTTTTCGTTCAACGCGGCGAACAGTCCCCCGATCACCCGTTCGACATGCGACTCGGGAAAGGCGCCGACACAGGCTTGCACGACGAGATATTTATGAAAAATAAAGACCTCGGCGCTGATGCGGGCCTCGGTGGCCGAGGGATCGTAGGCCCGCGCCAGCTCTTTCATCGCATCGCCTGAGGCACTCTCAAGGCTCGCACCCAGCAACCCAGCCAGTTGACGCCCCAGGCCCAAGTAATCCACCGGAATCGCAGCATGTGTCATGATCGATCGTCTCTTCCCGTGAGCCAAACTCACGCCGAGCGTAATCGAGGCAAAGAGAAATTGCCAGAAAATAGTCAGACGAATCCGTGAGGAACTGTTCTTGTTCCCCACCCGCGCGATCCGTCCTTGAACCCCTGCAGCCGGATTGTTACCATGCCGCTTCTTCTTTTCCTCTCAACCGGTCTATGGCACAGATCCGACAGCCACCTGCTCCGTCCCGCGATCTCATCGTCGAAGGCGCACGCCAAAACAACCTCAAGAACATCTCACTCCGTATCCCCCACAATCAGGTCACGGCCATCACGGGCGTCTCAGGATCGGGAAAATCCTCTCTCGCGTTCGACACGTTGTTCGCCGAAGGCCAATGGCGCTATGTGGAATCGCTCTCCATTTATGCCCGCATGTTTCTCGATAAGGTCAACCGGCCCGATGTCGACCGGATCATCAACGTTCGGCCCGCCATTGCGATTGAACAGAAGAATCCCATCCGCACCGCCCGCTCGACGGTCGGAACCACGACCGAAATTGCCGACCTCTTGCGCCTCCTGTTCGCCAAAGTGGGCCATCCGGTCTGCCCCGATTGTTCTATCGATGCACGCAGCTTTCATCCTGGCAGCGTCGCCGACGACCTCCTGAGTCATTGCGCCGGCACACGAGCCATGATCCTCTTTCCGGTCAAAGCACCGGCGCCGAAACAGGACCAGGCCTTTCTCCAATCGCTGTTGCTCCGCGGCTTTACCAGAGTGCAGTGCGGCGAGGCCATCCTCGACCTCCACGACACACTCGGCCTTCCCATAGTCAGGCCGGACCAACTGTATGTAATCCTCGACCGGCTCGTGATCCGGGAAGACAACCGATCCCGCCTCGTCGAAGCGATTGAAACCGCCTTTCGCGAAGGCGAGGGCCAATGCCGCGTGGAGGTCATCGACCAGGGCCCACGAATCTACAGCACAGATTTTCGCTGCCAACAATGTGGCAGAACCTTCGAACCGATTCGGCCCGTCCTCTTTTCCTTCAACCATCCGCTCGGTGCCTGTCCCGAATGCAAAGGGTTCGGCAATATTCTGCGGTACGATCCCGCCCTCGTCATCCCCGACCACGACAAGTCGTTGGCCCAAGGCGCGATTGAACCCTGGAGCAAACCCAGCGGCGATTGGTGGCAAAAGCAAATGTTCCTCGCCATGAAGCGGCGTGGAGTCGACCTCACGATCCCCTACAAAGACCTGCCACAGACGATCCAGCAGATCCTCTGGCAGGGAGAAGGCAAACTGGAGGGCGTACAACAATTCTTCGAATACTTGGAGGGAAAGCGCTACAAACTACATGTGCGCGTGATGCTCAGCCGCTACCGGACACCGGTCTCCTGTCCGACCTGTCAGGGGTCTCGCCTCAGACCGGACGCGCGGTATGTGAAGATCGCGGGCACTGACATTCATGAGCTCTCTTCACTCACGATCGAAGCGACTGCCGCTTGGGTCACGTCTCTCCCCCTCTCTCCCTATGAAGAACAGGTCGCCCGCGACATCCTCAGACAGTTAACAGCCAAGCTCGGCTTTCTCCTCCGCGTGGGCCTCAGCTACCTCACCCTTTCCCGTCAAACCCGCACGCTCTCGGGAGGAGAGGCTCAGCGCGCAACCTTGGCCAACCAACTCGGTGCCCGTCTAGTCGGTACGCTCTACGTCCTCGACGAACCGACCATCGGACTCCATCCCCGTGACACCGCCACACTCGCCGGCATCATGCGAGAGCTGGCGAGCCAGGGTAATACGGTCGTCGTCGTGGAACATGATCGCCAGATGATGTTGGCAGCCGACTATCTCGTCGAGATGGGCCCCTTGTCCGGCGAAAAAGGCGGCGAGGTGATCTGCGCAGCGCCCAGACAGGAATTCATCGCGGACCGGCGGTCGATCACGGCACGCTACCTGCGTAACGAAGACGAGATTGCCACGCCACGCGCCCGACGGAAAGGGAATGGGAAATTTCTTGTCATCGCCGGAGCCTGCGAGAATAACCTCAAAGATCTGTCCGTCCGTATTCCGCTCGGCATGCTGGTTTGCGTCACCGGCGTCTCAGGATCCGGCAAAAGCACCTTGGTCGAAGACACGCTGTATCGCGCCATCGCCAGAGCCTTTCGTATTGAGTCACTGCCCATGGGCAAGTTTTGCGCGATTAAAGGAGTCGAACATCTCACCGGCATCAAACTCATCGATCAAGAACCGATCGGCCGAACGCCACGCTCGAATCCGATCACCTACCTGAAAGCGTTCGATGAAGTTCGCGCCCTCTTCGCGTCCGAACGCGAGGCCCTCAGAAGCGGGCTCACGCCTGGGCACTTCTCCTTCAATACCATCGGAGGCCGGTGCGAGAAATGCGAAGGAAGCGGCGTCGAAAAGCTGGAGATGTACTTCTTCGAAGATATCTATGCGACCTGCGAAGCCTGCGACGGGAAGCGATTTAAACCGAACGTCCTCTCCATTCGTTATCGCGGGAAAACGATTCATGATGTGCTGCAAATGACCGTCGACGACGGGCTGGGATTTTTCAGCGGCTCACCCAAGCTCACCGAGAAACTCCACCTGCTCTCCTCCATCGGGCTGGGCTATCTCCGGCTCGGCCAAGCCGCCACGACCCTTTCAGGCGGCGAAGCCCAGCGGTTGAAAATCGCCGCCGAGCTCAAAGTCTCGTCTGCGAAAAATGTGCTCTACATCATGGATGAACCGACCACCGGACTGCATGTCGAAGATATTAAGAAGCTCCTCGCAATGCTGCAGAAACTGGTGGGTAGCGGCCATACCGTGGTGGTGGTCGAACATAACCTCGACGTCATCAAATCGGCGGATTGGATTATCGACTTAGGGCCGGAAGGCGGCTCGGCAGGTGGACAGATCGTGGCAGAAGGACGACCGGAACAGGTGGCGAAGATAGCGGCGTCCCACACTGGGCGATTCCTCGCAGGCGCGCTCATGCCGGCCATTGATAACCTTGGTCACTGACACCTGTGTTCCCACCTCACTTCGTCTGTTGCTCCAACAGGGACGGCTTACGAGAACCATGAAACACAGCCAACACAACGATGCTCAGTTCCCGCTCGCGAAAATAGACGCAAAAAGGAAATCGTCGTGCGACAGCCTTGCGCACATCGCGGTGCACAATTGGAAATTGTTCAGGGTGACTGGCTATGCGATCAATCACACTCTGAATTTCAGCGAGAAAGTCTGCTCCAAGCCCTGCACGTTCCTTCTCATACCAATCACCAGCCTGATCAAACTCGCGGCGCGCCTGTTGCCGAAAAACAACCTGACGCATTATTTTTTCCAGCGTGATTGCGAGTCAGACTTGATGGTATCCCAAGAAATCGTGTCATCCGGTGCAGCCTCATCATCGGCAAGGCGACGATCGATCTCTGCTTTCTCAGATGGACTGGGTGGGAGGAGTCCAACTTCAATGGCGACCGAATCCCAAATATCCTGAGCCAAGGCGATGCGGTCTGCGACGCTCATGCTGTCAATGCCCAGTGTGTGTAGTGCTTGCCCCATAAATGCCTCCTTTATCAGCGCATATTCTACATCATTGATTGAATATCCCTCTACCATCCCCTCGCAGACAAACTGGCAGAGAGGGTGCTGCACTCATGGTAACCGAGTTATCAGGGACGAAGCTCACGCACTGCCCCCTGCTGCAGCAATTCAGGAAGCTTGATTTTTGCTTCATACGAACCGACTGCAATCTTCATGACGTTATTCCTGCCTTACAGACTCATTG
Source organism: Nitrospirota bacterium (assembly GCA_030682135.1). Classification (GTDB taxonomy): domain Bacteria; phylum Nitrospirota; class Nitrospiria; order Nitrospirales; family Nitrospiraceae; genus Palsa-1315. The sequence goes on from JAUXQT010000035.1 coordinate 20,129, forward strand.
AGTCCAGCATATAGACCAGTCTAAATTGAATCAACGATCCCGACGAAAGGCCGTATGAACGCAACCGCCGAACTGCATGTCGAAGATATTAAGAAACTCCTCGCGATGCTGCAGAAGCTCGTGGGTAGCGGCAATCTCGTCATCGTGGTGGTGAAACACAACCTCAACGTGATTAAAAATGGCAGGCTGGATTATCAACCTAGGCCCGGGAAGCAGCTCGGCAGACGGACAGATCGCGGCAGAAGGGAGACCGGAGCAGGTGGCGAAGGCAACAGGCTCATTTACGGGGCAATTCTTGGCCAAGGCTTTACCGTAGTAATGCAAGCCAAAGTCCCAACAATTTGGCGAGATACTTGATGACCATGATTTGCTCTCGTACACTTAACCAAAGACAGCACGTTTACTAGTCCGTTGGACGGAATGTAAATTCACTCAACGAGTTGGCATTACGCTAATCTGCATAAGATTTAGCAGAAAATTGTTCTAGCGCTCCAGCTGATTGTTATAAAAATGCTTCGGGCGTATTATCCGGAAAAATCGATAGCGTATCACACGGATAGAAAATCGAAGAACCAGCTCTTACACGGATCCGCCTAATCATTATTAGGCGCACTCGCGCACTGTAACCACACGACACCAGATGGATGCCAATCCTGAATTTGATATCCGTACACCGTTAGGCCGCGAGAGACTGGCTCAATACCACGTCGCGTCCGGCAGACAGGACCAGCTGGCCCTGACGGAGATCGTCGACGCTCTAGAGTCGCTCGTGCACCGCCTCGGCACACGGGACTGGATGATCTGGCGCTACGGTGGTTTCATTATTCCAACAGGTGATAAGAGCCAGCGATTGGTTGATGTTGTGGAGGCCGTTGACCTCGGCCACACACTCGCGATTCTCGCTCAATGCGATGGATTCAATGAACTTCTCAGAGGATTTGACAACCCCTCACAGTTCGATGACTCGATATTCGAGGCCCAGATGGCACGGTGGTGTCTTGATCAACCGCACATCAAGGCACTACGATTTGCACCGAAGTACACCGTGCTTGGGAGAGATAAACGGCCGGACTTCGAGTTGAATACCCCAATTGGCCGCCTTGTCTGCGAGTGCAAGCGGCTCCACCTTCGCACTCAAGAGTGGGCAAGCCGTCTGATTCGTATTACCGATGCCTTCGACACCGCGATGCATGCAACGGGGATTCCACAGGATGTGCGACTCGAAGTGACTGTCAACGGAACGATTCGTGGTGATCTGCGAGTTACTGCCGAGCATGCATGTCGCGAGGTGCAGAATGGATCCGCGGGAACAACGATGGAACACGGCCCCTTCTCCTTGAGAATTTCTCCGATTGGATCAGAGATTGCTTCGAACGGCTGCATCGTTAAGTACGGAAGGATTCGGGTCGGCTCAACACCGACCGAAATCAAACCAGAGAATTACTATTTACGCCTCTCCAGCCCGTGGATGGAGCGCGCCATCTTTCGTACTATTGGAGCCGTCATCAATGCCGCACATCGACAACTCCCTGCAGATCATGACTCCGTGATCTTCGTCGATGGCCCTCAGCTCGAAGGTCGGAGGGCAGCGGCGGCGAGGCTTCTGCAATCGGAATATACTCACTGTCTTGCGGTCTCGGTCGTTCGAGGAGGCAAGGCGGAGTTCTCACAGCGAAGTATCAACAAAGAAGTGGTCGATTGGATTTTCCTCGGCAAGGCACCTACTCTGATCCGCCGTCTGCTATATATTTTCGCTTGGAGGTTGGGGCTGCGGCGCGCACTGCTACGCAAGCTAACACGGGCCACTACTTAGTGATGCGAGCGGCACCTAACAAAGGTAAGGCCTCGCAAAGGAGTGGATAGCATTTGCGGGAAACCAGCAGTCGATAAATGATTCCTGTTCCCTTCAGTTTCCCAGAAGAAAACTCGAGAGCATTTCTGCTTCGGGCATACCCCCGCGAGGGATCCGAGGACTTCACCAACAGCACCCCGCGTGCCCACTCACAGAGTTTGCCGAAACGAACCGACGGTCGCAAGATCTCCGACAATCATAACCCCGGTCTCGACCCCGCTACGATGCTGAGCTCCAACGGAGCGCCGGCTCGCCTGATGTCGAGCTTCAAGGTCTGCCCTGTCTCAACCTGACAGAGCCGTTTCGCGTCCCGATCAGACGATACCGCCGAGAGCGCTGCACCATTACAGGCCACGACTCGATCACCGACTTTGAGACCCGCTTTCTCTGCAGGCAGGCCGCTCCGGAGTTCCCGCACGAAGTAATAACGAGCCCCGGCGATTTCTTGCAACTCCCAATTAACGCCAATTCGTCCCGACCCGATCAAGCCGGTTTGCGAACCGAACCGGGCGAGAATGCGATGGGCAATGACGCGGGCCAAACCCTCGGGATCATCGGCCGTGGCATCGGAACTATGCCCCTCGCCATTAAACAAAACCACACCGCTTTCCACGTCGATCATCCGAAAAGCCAGCGACACGCGGCTGACTTGCTCCCCCTCGGTTCGCTCCCATTGCTGGACTTCACCCACAATAATCGCATGGGCGCCGACAAGCTTCCCGACTTTCAGCACCTCGGCATCGTCGGCATACTTGAGTTGGATGACCTGCTCCTTGAACACTTCGTCGAGCTTGGCTCGCTCGACAATATTGATATCCAGATCCAAGAGTAAGGTCGTCATGATCCCGGCGGCACGCGAACCGGATCCCGGGGTGGTTCCCGCATCGACGAACGGCATCACGGCCATCGTGCGATAGCGATCGATCATATCCCGATTGATTGGCCCGACGCCGGTGACCACCGGCTCAGGACGTCCGAGCATGCCGCCAGTGCCCAGAGCAGCTGTGCCGGACGAGGCACAGGCTCTGCGCCGTTGGAGAATCGCCGAGGGCGCGCCCCAGGCGCAGAGTTCGTCGTTCACCAGCACGATGTGATAGGGATACTCGCGTTGATGTTCTGACGCAACGTTGGTGAAGGGATAGAAAATGCAGCCGCCGATCCAGACCGAGATCGGGCAAAACGCCAACTCATAGAGCCATTGCTTGCGGGCCGTGAGGGAATATTCCCAGACCAGCAGACGGCCATCGTCGCGCAACACGCGATCCGGCCGACCGACCTGTTCGATCACCTCGGTCTTCGTCATCGGTACAGCCAGCCGGTCCAGCTTGGATTCCGACTTCACCACGGTATAGAGGACGCCGCAGCCGGAGCAGGCACCGGCAAGGAGCACCAGCCCCATCCAACAGCCAATCCGTTTGAGCATATCGGGCGACTCCGGGAAACTAACCGCACGAGGACGCAGGGTACCACCCTGCGCAAGGAGGCTGCAATGGAATGGGAAAAAGGAGAAGACGATCAGATAACTTCCTAGTAGCCATCCCTCACGCAGGATGCTCAGACAGGCCGTCCAGCAAGGCCGCAGCGAAGCTCTCACTAGGGGTGGATGAGATGATCCCAACTGCGCGCGTCGAACGAGGGCCTTCTGAGGCCGCGCGTTCCGCGAGCAAAGGGATCGTCCCATCCACCCCGCTCACTTTTTCAGCATCCTGCTAGTTCAGGGAGGGATCGAAGGGCATATCCGCATAATGGCGGTAATCGTCACCCAATGTGCTCACAATGTCGGGCCAGATACGGGTGGGATCTTTGTCGAACACAGCATTGGGATCTGCCGGAATGGTAAACCAGGAACCGGTCTGCATTTCAGACTCCAATTGCCCTGGGCCCCAGCCGGAGTACCCGAGGTAGGCGCGGAATGCATCGTGCCCTCCGCTGTTGGTCAAGATACGATCGACCAGGTCTGTATCCCCGCCGAGGCAGATCCCATCGAACACATGATGAGAATTCTCAGGCAATTGATCCAAGCGATACAACATCATCACTTGGTTCGTTTGCACCGGCCCTCCGGAGAAGAGGACGTGCCGTTGCCCCTCGAGGATCGGCACTTGAGGTAACGCTTCCGAGACCGACATCGCCGTCGGGCGATTGACGACGACACCCAATGCGCCTTCGGCCCCGTGTTCGCAAAGCAATACGACGGTCTGGCGAAAGTTCGGATCGCGCAAAGAGGGTGCGGCAATGAGGAAGATGCCTTTTCCCAGTGGAGCCTTCATAAATATGATCCTACCGTGCGGACATGTGAGGCGCAAGCGGCATAGAAAACTAAACCCTACAGATGGGACGCGCAGGATGCTGAAACAGGCCGTTCAGCAAGGCCGCAGGCGAGTCGAAACCGGAGACGTAGCCCCTGGCTACGTTGAGGATTTCGATGAGCCGAGAACGAAGCTAGCGGCCTGTTTCAGCATCCTGCTAGCGGTAGAGGGATTCGCGGCGGTCACGGAGCAGATCGTTATAGGGAGTAAGAGCCTTGTTTCTCGCCTCGGCAGGATCAATCTCGACAACATGGAGTTCTTGTTGGTCACGCGGCGCACGATGCAGAATCGCCCCGCGTGGAGCGACGATCTCGCTATTTCCGATAAAGGTCAACGGATCTTTTCCGCTTCGCGCTTCGATCCCGATCCGATTGCTCGTGACGGCAAACACTCGATTCTCCCGGCACCGAACCGGCATCGAATCCGGGCAATCCGGCAATACGAGGTTCGAGGGATGGCAGATGATCTCGGCTCCCTTGAGTGCCAATGTGCGAGCCGCCTCAGGATAGTACCAATCGAAACAGATCATCACGCCGATTTTAGCCGAGCCGATATCCCACACCTGAAATCCCGTGTCGCCTGGCGCAAAGAATAATGTTTCTTCAAAAAACAGATGGGTCTTGCGATAACAACCGATGAATCCGGACGGGCCGACCACCACGGCAGAGTTATAACAAACAGACCCGGCACGCTCAGGAAGGCCGGCAACGATCACCATCCGTCGCCTCTTCGCGAGGTCGATCAACCGTTGCGTCGTAGGGCCATCCGGCACCGACTCCGACAGTGTCAGCACTTCTTGTTGCGACACAAACTGATATCCAGAGGCGCACAACTCAGGCAACACGATCAGGTCGGCCTCAGCCCGATCGAGTGTCTCCACAATCGTATCGAGATTGCGCGAGACCTCGCCGAACTCTGGGGCGAACTGAAAATACCCGACTCGCATAGATTATAGGGCTAGCGGCATGAGGCAAGGGTCCAGGGGGAAAACGAGGGGCAAGAGACAAAGGCCGCAGATCGCCCCTCGCCTCTTGCCCATAGCCTAAATTACTTCACTTCGGACAAATGGGTCACCGCACCTTCGGCATGTTGGGTGGCCACATCGGCATGACCGGCCTTGCCATGGGCCACGGCTTCCTTGAGATGTTTGACGCCTTCATCCAGATGCGGATTCTTCACGCCAGCCGCCTCGGCATGCTTGAGGGCACCCTCAGCATGCTGCACCAGGGCATCGGCATGTCCCTGCTTGCCATGCGCCACCGCTTCTTTGGCATGCTCCACGGCTTCGCTCACATGCTTGTTATCGGCAAGCGCGAGCCCACTGAACAGCGGGAAACCAACAAGCGCGGCAACCGCTGCGACGACCAATGCTCCGCGATGGGTTCTCATTTTCATGGAGTCCTCCTCAGTGGTTAAAATTCTTTCGACGTGCAAAAGAGATCCGCAGTATCTTCGGTCCTTCACCTTACACAGCCGGTTTTTGACTGTCAAGAAGCTCTGACTTGCGGATCGACGTTCAAGATATGCTGCAATCCCTTGGCGTCTTTTTCCACTGGACAGGCAAAATCCCGGCTCCACTCCCACCAGGATCCCGGATAGTTGCGCACATTGCGATAGCCTGCAAGCCTGAGGACGAAATAGAGCCAGGCAGAACGGACGCCGCCGGTGCAATAACAGATCACTTCTTGATCCTGCTTGAGACCTTTGTCGGCCAAGCTCTCGGTGATCGTCACCAAATCTTTCACCGTGGCATTCGGCTGAAGAAACCCCGTCCAGGCCAGATGGATCGACGTGGGAATGTGCCCGGGCCGAGGGATCCCCGACACCTCTTTCCCGAGGTATTCTTCGAGGCTGCGCGCATCGACGATCACGGTGCCAGGATGCGGTTGCTTCACGAGCTGCTTCAATTCGTCTTTCGCGGCAATCACGGCAGCGACCGGCTTGACGGTAAACGTCCCGAGCTTGGGCGTGACGCACCCATGTTCGAACGGGCGTTTCTCTTGCACCCACTTAACCCACCCGCCGTCGAGAATGCGCAGCTTCGTATGTCCAAAATATTCCAACATCCAGAACATGCGGCCTTCGTCACCCCAGTTGTCGAACGGGTTCGAGTAGATCACCACATCGCTGTCCGAACTGATACCCAGCGCGCGAATCTTCTGCTCCATGAATACGCGATCGGGATTGAGCAATCCTTTCGGCACGGCCTGGGGATCGCTGTACTCATGCCAAGTCGAATGCACGGCGCCTGGAACATGGCCGCCGAATTCATAGGCTGCCCGCCCACGCACATCGATAATCACCAGGCCTGGCTGCCCCAGGTTCTGTTGGAGGGTTTCAGTATCGATCAACAACGGGTGTGTCATGTCGTTCCTTTTGTGGTGTGAGCTTTGAGCGATCAGCCCTCAGCTCCGGCCTTACAACTTACCCCCTCAGGCTGACGGCTGGTTGCCGAGAGCTGATTGCTCTCGCTCAGCGACGCCGCCAGCGCACCGGACAGAGGAAACTCTCGCTCGTACACGACGAATTGATAGGGGTCGTTCCCCGTCAGTCCATATTTGGCCTGCAACATCTCATGCTGCTTATCGGTCAAGATGTGGTACTGCACGCGAGTCTTTACTTTCAAGCCCTCGGCCTGCGCCGGCAGTTGGTACACAAACTGGTATTCCCGGCTGGCCAATGGCAACAGACGGTTATCATACAACTCCACGATGGCCGGCTGCCAGAGAATCCAACGGCCCATCGTCGACGTTTGCCGATCGAGGATCTTTCCCTGCCGATCTTCCACGGAAAACTCCACGGTGAAATACCGATCGGGATCGCCCGTCGGAATCTTATGCCCGGCTCCTGCATTGATCAAGGTGAGCGTAAATCCGACGCGATCGCCCGGTTTAGGCGAAACGGTATCGGCCCGTACCTGGATTCCCACCGCCCGCTTCACCATATCGGGATCGTGCCCGCCGCGCCAGAGATGCTGGCGGCCACGCCGGATCGGACCATTCGTCGCCACCGGCCGATCGATCTCAGGCATGTGGCAACTCTGGCAGATGAAGCCCCGCTCCTGCATGAAGAACTTGCCTTCGTATTCCGCATAGGTCCCGCAAGGGCCGACCTTGTAGAATTGCGCCGGGCCGGACACCACGTTATGGCAACGCTGGCAGACCTGCGCGGTGCGAAAGTTCGGATCGAACTTGGTCGGATGGGGCGCGGCGGAATCTTCGAACGGGCCGTAGATGACGCCGTCCCGCACGTGGCAGGCCGCACAGGTGACCGATTCTTTCTGATATTCAGGATCGTAGTGGGGATTAGGCTCTTGGACTGCCTTCTCCACCCGCCCCCGCGGAATCTGTTTCACCAACGTCGGCTGCTGATTTTCTAACGGGGTGTGGCAGTTCAAGCAGACCCAGATATTCTGATCCTTTTTCCAATAGGCTTGAAAAAACGGATCTTCATACGCATGGGCATGGATACTCGTCTTCCATTCGTCGTAGATCTCGCGGTGGCATTGACCGCAAGACTCGGCCTTCAGGCTCGTCAGACCCTCCGGAATCTGTTGAAGCGGAATCGCATGGGCATATTCGTCGCGCAGCCCGAAAATCACAACCGGTTTCACTTCGGTGTAATACAGATACAGGAATACACCGGCCAGGACGGACCCGAGCAAAATTTTGAGTGGCGTCTTCATGCTGCCAACAAGGCCTGAATGTGTCGTTCGACCGACGAGGCCAAGGAGGTCAGATGATATCCGCCTTCGAGCGAGGAGAGGATGCGCCCGTGGGCATAGCGCATGGCGATGCCGGCCACAATGCCAGTGAGGTCCGCGTAGCCCTCCTCGGTCAGCCCCATGCTCGCAAGAGGATCGTCCCGATGCGCATCGAAGCCGGCTGAGATGATCACGAATTCCGGCTTGAAGGCATCGGCCGCCGGCACCAACGATTTCTGAAAGACGGCACGATACTCCTCATCGCCCTCACCCGCTTCCATCGGCACATTGATCGTAAACCCTTCCCCCGCCCCTCTGCCCCGCTCCGTCGCCCGGCCCGTGCCAGGATAGTGCGGAAACTGATGCGTGCTGAAGAACAGCACGGAAGGATCGGCTTCAAAGCTATGTTGCGTACCGTTCCCGTGATGCACATCCCAATCGACAATCAGTACGCGCGCGAGGCCATGCTTTTTCTGCACATAGCGTGCAGCGATCGCCACATTATTGAAGAGGCAGAAACCCATCGCGCGCCCAGCCTCGGCATGATGCCCGGGCGGTCGCACGGCACAGAAGACATGATCCACGTTGTTAGACATGATCGCATCGACCGCGGCCAACGCCCCACCGGCTGCCAAATAGGCGGCAGTCAACGAACCGGGAGACATGGAAGTATCGGGATCGAGCGAGATCCGCCCATTGGCCGGTGCGTGAGACTTGAGCATCGCAAGATACGACGGCTCGTGGATCTGCGTGATCCACTCGTCTTCAGCAGCTCGCGGTTCAATTCTGGTCAGCCGGGCCGCCGTGCCACCCTGCTCCAGCCGCTGCATGATGGCACGCAGCCGATTGGGCGACTCAGGATGTCCTGCACCCATATCGTGTTCGAGATATGCCGGATGGTACACGAGACCAGTCTTAGCCATGCATGAATCCAGTGATCGGTGATCAGTGATGGGTGATCGGTGATGGGCAAGAGCCGGGAACGTCCCGACTCATCACCCTTCACGCATCACTCATCACATGTGCGAATCGTAGCATGCAGGAAAGCGCATAGACAACGAGCGCTTGCCGCTGCTATCGTCACGCATACGTGGAGGAAGACATGGCAAATCGCCGCATCGAACCGCTCAAAAAAGTGTTGGCCATTGATCCGAACGACGAGGTGGCCTGGTTTGGTCTGGGGAAAGCTTATATGGAAGATGAGAACTTCGAAGAAGCGGCCAAAGCCCTGCAACAATGCGTCATCGTGAAGCCCACCTACTCAGCCGCCTACTATGCCCTGGCCCAATCCCTTCACAAGCTCGGGCGCATCGAGGAATGCCGAACCGTCTGCGCGACCGCCATCGATGTGTCCACGAAAAACGGCGACATGATGGTGACGAAAAATCTCGAACTGCTCACAAGCTCGCTGCCTGCCTAAAGTTACAGCCCTACTGAATGGCCTTACTCTTCATGAATGACAATGCTAGACCAGGCTGCCTGGATCCAATCCTCTACCTGTTCATGACAAGAAAACACGGCCCCGCAGGATGCTCAAAAAGGCCGTCCAGCAAGGCCGCAGCCGATGGAAGCACCGGAGGCGTAGCCTCTGGGCTACGTTGAGGATGCTTTCGAGGCGAGAACGCCGCTGGCGGGCTTTTTCAGCATCCTGCTAGACCGGCTCTGCGTCGTCATCATCGTCATCATCATCGGATGAGAGGCCGAGGGCTTCCGGTTGGCGCTTGGCAATTTCCTCGTATACTTCGTCGAGCCAGCGGCTGGCACAACCAAGGATCTCTCTGACTAACGGTTCCGGCTGGGCCGTGCGTTTGATGGTCCATTGGCACACATATTCCAACAGCACATCCCGTTCGAACCGTTCCGACGATTCCGTCGCCAGCGCAGTCATTTCGCTCAGCCCAGTTTTGAGAATATCCGCCACCATGTCGCGCCCGTAGGACGTGCTGGCGGTAACATATTGGACAGCCCGATTGAGTTCCTGGTCGGTCATGACGTCTCCATTAATCTTGTCGCATCATACCGAGAATGCCATCGCGAGGGAAGATTCTCTCCGTCTGAGGCATGAGAAATTTCCCCCGACCGGATCGGCTGGAATGGTATGATCCTAGCCGCACGAGCCCAACCGCCTGATCCGTACGAGCACGACCAAGGAGATGCGACCTATGCCAGTGAAGACCGGCCGGAAAACTAAGACCGCGCGCAAGACTTCTTCCGCGAAGCAGCAGAAATCCGCCTATGCCGAGCGCTGGGACCTCGCCCATTTGGCCAAGGATCCGGTGAAACATTTCGAGACCCTGCTAGGCGAAATCGACATCAACGTCGCGAAATTTGAAGCGGCGCGTCCCCAGTTCAGTCCGACCATGGAGACAGCCGTCTTCCACCCGCTGCTGACGCTGAGTGAACATATCGCGGCTGCCTCATCCAAGCTCAGCGCCTACGCCTACCTCTGGTTCTCCGAAAACACCAAAGACCTCGCCGCTCGCTCGTTTAAGGACAAGGTCGAGGAGCGGCTCACCGCGCTCCAAAATCGAATGGTGTTTTTCGACCTCTGGTGGCAGAGCGTCGATGAGGGGAATGCGAGCAGGCTCATGGCCGGAACCGGCTCGCTCCGGTATCACCTCGAAACCATTCGCCGGTTTCAACCCCATACGCTGTCCGAACCGGAAGAGAAGATCGTCAACATCAAGAACATCACAGGCCGCAGCGCCGTCCATTCGCTGTACGATGTCGTGACGAACGCCTTCACCTTCACGCTCACCGTCAACGGCAAGCGGAAAACGATGGCGCGCGAGGAACTGACGGCGTATCTCCGCCATGCGCAAGGCCGGCTGCGTGAAGCCGCCTATCGAGAGTTATACCGCGTCTATGCCGATCACCACGATCTGCTGGGCGAAATCTACAAGACCCTGGTCAATGACTGGAAAGCTGAAAATCTTCAACTGCGCCACTTCACCAGCCCGATTGCCACCCGCAATCTGGGCAACGACATTCCCGATGCAGCCGTGGCATCGCTCCTCAAGGTCTGTCAAAAAAACGCGGGCATCTTCCAGCGCTACTTCCGTATCAAGGCGCGCCTCTGCAAGATCACACCGATGAGCCGTTATCACATCTATGCGCCACACCGCACAGAGCAAAAATCCTACCGCTATCAGGATGCCATCAAGATGGTGCTGGATGCGTACCGGGGATTCTCACCGCAATTAGCCGACTTGGCGGAGCGAGTCATTCGTGAATGCCATATCGATGCACGGGCGAGGCCCGGGAAAATCGGCGGCGCCTATTGTTACAGCGTCGTCCCTGGCATGACCCCCTATGTGCTGCTCAACTTCACCGGCGAGGCGCGCGATATTGCGACCATGGCCCATGAACTCGGCCATGCCGTCCATGGTATGTTGGCGTCCCACCATTCCATGTTTACCTTCCATTCCACCCTTCCGCTGGCGGAGACAGCCTCGGTGTTCGGGGAGCGCATCCTGTCCGATGCCCTCATGAACCAGGAACGGGACAAGAAGGTACGGCAGGGACTCCTGCTCAACCAACTGGACGACATCTATGCCACGGTCCTCCGGCAGGCCTATTTCGTTCAATTTGAAAATCAGGCCCATGACATGATCGCCCAGGGTGCGACCGTGAAAGATCTGGCCAAGACCTATCTGGCCGAGGTGCGGCAGCAGTTTGGAAAGGGCATCAAGGTTCCGGATGAGTTTCAATGGGAATGGCTGACCATTCCCCATATTTTTGCCAGCCCCTTCTATTGCTACGCCTACAGCTTCGGGAACTTATTGGTCCTCGCCCTCTACCGGATGTATCAGAAAGAAGGGGCCACATTTGTCCCTAAATATCTGGAACTGCTGAGTACCGGAGGGTCAGAGGCGCCACAGACGATTCTCGCCAAAGTCGGAGTCGACATGGCTTCTGAAGACTTCTGGCAATCGGGGTTCGATACGATCCGCGAGATGGTCGACCAGCTGGAGCAAACGCTCTAAAACCATAGACTTCGCAACGCCTTAGCCGTCCACTCCTCCATCAAGCTCTCTCCACGCCCTTCCTCTCTTGACAGAAAGAGAGGAAGGGCATATGATTCGTTCAGTTGATAACGGTTATCATAATCGTTACTGGCGAGAGAGAATTCTACTGACCGATAAGGAGTACAACCCATGTACCTCTGCCTCTGTAAGGGAATCACCGATTCAGATGTCCGCGAAGCCGGACGAAACGGCATCGTCATGCCCTGCCAGCTCAAAGCGAAGTTTGGACTCAAAGAGGTAGGTTGTTGTGGTCGCTGCTCGAAGAATATCCACGAGTATGTGCAGATCGCGACGAGCGCCTGCCAAGCGCCTTCCCCCAACGCCGTGCGGAACTAGGCAGAGCCAAGCTTCGCGCCTCTACTCCACAAGACCGTGCGACACCTCGTCAACTCGCGATTGAAATAACGCGTCCATGTCCTCAGGATGCATTCGGCGAGAGTAGAAATTCAAAATCTGACTTGCTCAAGACCCCTTGCCCTGATCCGCGCACCACACCACGCATCACCGCATCGTATAGATCGAGCTTCCGCTGCTTGAGCGCCATCATCTTTTCCTCAATGCTATGACGCATGAGAATCCGCACGATCGAAACCGTCCGCTGCTGTCCGATCCGGTGCGCGCGATCCGAGGCCTGATTTTCCACCGCCGGATTCCACCAGGGGTCCAGATGGAACACATAACTCGCTTTGGTGAGGTTCAGCCCCTGCCCCCCCGCCTTGAGACTGAGGAGAAACACGCCAGGCTGTTTGCCGCCTTGAAACGCCGCCACGCGAGTTTTGCGCGCGGTGGCCACCGTAGAGCCATCCAACCGGTGATACGGCAGTCCGTGCCGGACACAGGATTCCTCCACCAGATCGAGAAAGCTGGTGAACTGGGAAAACACCAGCGCACTGTGCCCCTCGTCCAGCAATACCTGTAATCGTTCTATCAAGAAACTGATTTTTGGAGAGGACTCCTCGTCCCGGTTCGTCAGCAAGCGAGGCGAGAGGCAGACCTGGCGGAGCTTGAGGATCGCCGTCAGCGCGATGAACTGCGCCTGGCCGGACGTCTTCGTCCGGTAGGCCTCGTCGATCGTGGTGCGGACCTGAGCGACCGTCTGCTGGTACATGGCCTTTTGCCGATCGGTCAAGTCGAGGAACACCTCGCTCTCGATCTTCGGCGGCAAGTCGTGGAGCACCTCTGCCTTGGTCCGCCGCAAGATGAAGGGCTTAGTCCGGCGAAGCAACTGCTCCAATGCCGCGCCCTGAACACGTTTGAGACCGGCCTTGAACCGGCTATACTCGCCGAGCAATCCAGGCATGCAGAGGTCGATCACAGAGAAATACTCGCCGAGATGGTTTTCGAGCGGGGTGCCGGTCAGCGAGATTTTAAATCGTCCGGCGAGACGGCGGGCGGCGCTCGTCGTGTCGGCCTGAATATTCTTCACGGCCTGTGCCTCGTCGAACACGATGACATGGAAGGCCAAACGCTCCAATCGTTCGATGTCACGGCGAATCAGCCCATAGGTCGTGATCACGACCTCGCCATCCTTGGCATCGAACGTCCGCTCACTGCCGCTATAGACATGAACTTTTAATCCTGGCGCAAAGCGTGCCAGTTCCTGCTCCCAGTTGAAGAGCAGACTCGTCGGCACGACAACCAGATGGGGGCCCTTCACTCCCACCGCCGTCTTGATGTGCCCGTCCTGAATGGCAGCCAGGAGGCAGATCGCCTGAAGCGTCTTGCCCAGCCCCATGTCATCGGCCAAACAGGCGCCGAAACGGTGCTCGTAGAGAAAGGCGAGCCAGGCATACCCATCCCGTTGATAGGGGCGAAGCGTCGCTTGCACACCCTCCGGCAGAGGACGTGGGGCAATCTGCGTAAATCCCATAAGACGCGCCAGCACGGCCTCGTCTTCGGCAGGCAACGAGACCCTAATCCCCTGCTCCCGCAATGCCAGCCAGTCGAGGATCTGCAGGCGCGGCACATGCACAATCTTCGTGGTGCCCTGATCTGCCAGCGGCTCGCCGGTCAAGGCGAGGATCGCACGCAGCCGTTCCATCGTCTGGCGATCCAGCACCCGTAACCCACCTTGGGCATCGATCAACCCACCCTGCAGGAAAGCCGCCCGCCATTCCGATTCGTCCAGCACCACGCCGTTGCACCGGATTTCAGGACGGATTTCAAACCAGTCGATGCCACTCCCTTCAGGCTCGATATGATCGACCTGGGCGGAACAATCCCACTGAGCAGGCTTGATAGGCTGATCCTGATACAGCAATTCGATGCCAGCGATTGTCAGTCTGTCCAGGAGAGCCGGCAACCCTTGGAACAACTGCGGCCCATCGACCGTCATCTCATCGTAGCGCGGCATGCCTCGAAAGACCTCCGGGCCGAATACCTCGAACGGGATCCTGTACAGCTGCGCCTCGCGGGCCTTGTCCACCGGCTGCAGTTCCCATCGCCCTGCGTGAACCTGCAGCCGCACGACTGCCCTGGCATAACCGGAGAGATGCTGATTGAGCCACTGTGCCGCCTCGTCGCTGACGGCACGTGGCCAACCGTCCAGGCCGAGGGCCATTTTGATACGTTGGTCTCGCACCTTCGCCTCACGCACAGACAGCAGGCTAAAGAAGGTCTCGTACATCAGGGTTTTTCGTTTGGATGTGCGTAACGCGCCGGACAGGGTCAGGCCCTGTCCCAGCGCCGAAAGACACCCGAACGTTGCGAGGCTCGGAGCAAACCGGAAATCGCCGCGACGACATTGCGCCTGCAGCGTCCATGAGGTCGATGGATGGCCTTCGGTGCCGGACGGAGGATTCAGAATCAGGGCATATGCATGGGCATCATCCGCAGGCGAAAGCTCAGGCCGATGGACCGGCAGATCCTGGCCCTCCACTTTCAGCCGCAGATCGCGCACGATCCGATTGATCTGTTTGTATGCCAGATCGATTTGTGCGGGCTGAAACTCCTCCAGCGACAGCGTGAATTCCGTATCCTCATCCGCTCCTTGCGATCGCCCGTACCCCGACTCATCTGATGACGGCGCCGCACGCGCCCCCTCCTCAAGATCGGCATAGGGATCGACAAACGGCTCACCCCCCTTGAAACGTTGCCGCAACGAGCGGAACAACGCCCAGCCCTGCTCGTCTTTCAAATAGAGCAGCCTCCCTCCATTTATATCGGCCACAAACGTCCTGAAACGGACGATCCGCTCAAGGGGGATCTCATCGGCAAGACAGACAGCGCGGACCCGGATCTGGTCGCCAGCGAGATCGATCTCCGTCTTACTCCGGCACTTGACCGACTGACTCCAGTGAAGCGGGATCGATTCGTCGCCGGCGACCAACAGGATTGGATAGGGACTGTCGTGCACTCTGAGATAGTGCAGCAAGGGGTCTTCCCCGAACCCGGACATGTGCCGGGACACATTGAGAAGAGGAACCAGGTCGGACGGAATGTCAGAGCCCCATTCCCCGGAAAGTGGCACCCCATGTTTCCGGATCAGAAGCTGCGGAGGCAGATGGCTGGCATCAATGACGATCTCATAGGCCGATTCCTTGCGGGCCGCTCCGGTGGAAGCCGGCTTGACCGCCCTGACCGGCTCCGGGATGTTGCCGAGCAATTCAGCCTGGAGCCCAAGCAGCTCATTGTGATGACCTCCCGGCAATCTGAATAGCTGCGGTGAGAGCACATGTTTGGTCGTGAAATAGGCGCACAACACATGTTTGCACAACCAGCCGGGGTCCCATGCCGGGCAATCGCAGGAGGCCGACAAGAACCCGTCGACGATAGAGAAGACGACCTCGTAGAGTCTGGTCCCTTCCACCTGCGCCGTCAGCGTTGTGCGGTCCTGGCTCCAGACATAATGCTGGAGCCGCTGCTCTTGATAATAGTCGTAGCCCTTGAGGACAGAGGCCTTCGGAGCCATCGTGTAGACCGCATTCGCCGATATGGCGCGAAAGGCGGCCAAGAGCGCAGCTGATTCGGGGGTAGGACGCGGAAGGACCATCCCCTGTTCAGACATGGGACGATCCCCCTGCCCGCGACGGGATGAGGTCTTTTTCCGCATAGTGCATCACTATAAGGGGGAGAGAGGAGCGGCATCAAGGCACGAAAACAGAAGACGACTCGATCTGCAATCTATCTGGCTCCTTCGTCCGTCCGGCCGCTCACCGCTCGAAACAGGGAGTGGGAGCCATACGGAAGACTCTACTTGGCTGAACCGGCCTTGAATCTCGCCGCAACCTCGGCCACACGCCGGCCCAACGCCTTGGCGTCGGCCAATTCCTGATTGTCGATGCCCGGGCTGTTACCCTCAGTGGTGGCAGAGGCGCCGAACGCCCCGCCTCCGCTGACAACAATCATCTGGTTGCCCAACATCGCGGCAAGGATCGTCAGCATCGTCACTTCCTTCCCGCTGGACACCTGCCCACCCGTGGCAAAGGCTGCGCCGACCTTGTTCTTCATTTTCAACTCAGGAAACACCCCGAATTTAAACTGCCAGTTATCGAAGAAGGTCTTCACCTCACCAGACATATTCGACCAATAGACCGGCGAGCCGACCACGACCGCATCGGCAGAAAATAGCTCATCCGCCGTCACCTGGCCCACGCGTTTGAGCAGCACCTCGGTGCCGGGAATGCTCTTGGCACCTTCAACCACCGCCTCAGCCATGCGTTCGGTATTGCCTGAATGTGAATGGTAGGTGACGAGCACCTTCACCGGAGAAGCCGGCTCTTCGGCCAAAGCCTCACCAGATCCAACGCCCGGTATCAACAGAAGGAGACAAAGAAATAGCGTGCTAGGCAAGCGGAGTCGTGAACCGGAGGGGAACTCGGAACGCATCGACGTACAACGAGCAGAACAGGGCGCGCAGAATCGGCGCCTGATCAACGCCGGACGATTTCCTCTTCCATCCGCTCTTCGACGGAGACGTCCGTCAATGCCCCACGATAGTCGCACTTGTGGCAGCGAACACGCCATGCTTCGATCCATTTTTCCTGCACATACGACTGTCTGCAGGTTGGACAGACAAACACACCCTTGACGTAATGGACTTTTCGTACCTCTTTCATGCGCCCCTCCCTTGCATAAGCTGGCCGAGGATGCCATAGCCAACCGCGCGATTGCAAGATGCCCCCAGCCGCCAGAGGCCCAGAATAGAGCAACCGGCTTGACTCACTCCTGCCTCGCCGATAGGATGCACCGATGCAACAACTACGGCTACTGACGCTGCTATTCACCCTCTTCCTGCCCTTCCCCGGCTCAACCCAAGCAGGAACTGATCCGGTGATACCGGGGCTCATCCCGATTACCATCCCAGGGGGCATCATGATCCATGCGGAGTTAGCCGACACGCCCCAAAAACGCGCCGAAGGATTGATGTACCGGGAACACCTCGGCGCCGATCGCGGCATGCTTTTCACGTTCTTACAGGCACAGCCCTGGACCTTCTGGATGAAGAACACCAAGATCCCGCTCGATATTATTTGGATGAACGAAAAGAAACAGATCGTCCACATCGAACAGAATGTCCCGATCTGCACGAGAACGGACGACAGTTGCCCGCAATATCGTCCGAATGACGAGTCGCTCTATGTCCTGGAACTCGCCGGGGGCCGGGCAGAGAGTTTGAAGTTGCAGCGGGGATCGAAGCTTCAGTTCAAGGTTCCCTAATGGGCGGAACGGGTCTCTCTGGTTCATCTGGTCTGTCACGTCTGTCTGGTTGGTCTCAGGCAACCAAACAAACCAGATAGACCAAATAGACATCTGAACAAGACAGACGCTTAGGATCGTTCCTGCCAGGCCCGCATGCGCCTGGCGGTAATGACTCCATCGACCCGCTCAACCGCTTTCAGAACCTGATCGAGATGCTGAGTGCCTGAGACTTCCACGACGAAATCCAGCACGGCCTTCTGATCCTCTCGCGTCGTAATCTCGGCGCGGCTGATATTGGCATGACATTCAGCAATCGCGGAAGACACATTCGCCAGTACACCGGTCTTATCGACGGCCACAATAGACATTTTCACCGAATGGGTACCGGGCGTGGCCGAGTCCCACTCCACTTCCACCAACCGCTCTTTGTCGTAGTCCAACGCCACAAGATTCGGACAATCGACGGCATGGATCGTCAGCCCGCGGCCACGAGTGATATAGCCGAGGATGCGATCGCCTGGCACGGGATGACAACAGCGCGACAGCTGCATCAACAGATCGCGCGACCCTTTGACCTGTACGCCCGTGTCGTCGCTCTTTCCACCCACCGATTTGTGCGGGGCAGAACGCTCCTGAACCGGTTCCGGTGTTCCAACCGGCGGGACGATGAGTTTGCCAATGACCTGCGATGTCGCCAGGCTGCCGAAGCCCACGGCGGCAGTCAACTCCTCGGTGCTCTCGAATCCAGACTGCCGAGCCACGTCCAACAGCTCCGCCGACTTGAACATCTGCGCCGGGGCCATCCCCTGACGCCGGAATTCAGACTCCAGCAAACGACGGCCGATCTCAATGCTCCGCTTCTGTTCTTCGAGCTTGATCCAATGTTTAATTTTGGTCTTTGCGCGCGAAGTGCGGACAAACTTCAGCCAGTCCTTGTGCGGCGTTTGCGTCGATGAGGTCAAAATTTCAACCATATCTCCGCTGGCCAGTTCATGCTTGAGGGGCACGATCTTTCCATCCACCTTGGCGCCGACACAATGGTCTCCGACTTCGGTGTGAATCGCGAAGGCAAAATCGACAGGCGTCGACCCTTTCGGTAATTCTTTCACAATCCCTTTGGGCGTGAACACGTAGACCACATCGTGAAAAAGGTCGAGCTTCACCGAATCCATGAACTGCCGGTTGTCGGATAAATCTTCGTGCCATTCGACGAACTGGTGGAGCCAGCCGAAGGCCTTGGTGTCGCGATCGGCGACCTGTCCCTGCTCCTTGTACTTCCAATGCGCGGCGATGCCATGCTCGGCGATACGATGCATGTCCTCCGTACGGAGCTGGAATTCGACGTGTTCTCCTTTCGGACCGACCACCGTCGTATGCAGCGACTGATAGAGGTTGGATTTCGGAATCGCGATGTAGTCTTTAAAACGCCCCGGCACAGGCCGCCAGAGAGAATGGATGACGCCGAGCAGGGCATAACAATTCATCTTCGTGTCGGTCACGATCCGCAACGCCGTCAGGTCGTACACCTCTTCGAAGGTAATCGACTGCTTACTCATCTTTTGATAGATGCCGTAGAGATGTTTGGGCCGGCCGTAGACCTGTCCGGCCAATCCGTTCTCTTGCATGGCCTTCTGCATGAGGTGGCCGACTTCCTCGATATATTGCTGCCGGTCTTCGTCCCGTTTCGCGACACGAACGCGCAATGCCTCGTACACCTCCGGCTTGAGATGCTTGAGACAAAGATCCTCCAGTTCGTTTTTGATCCACCCGATCCCAAGGCGGTTCGCCAGCGGCGCATAGATCTCCAGCGTCTCCTGGGCGATCTCCTTCCGCTTGGGTGGGCTGAGATGTTCCAAGGTGCGCATGTTGTGGAGCCGGTCTGCCAGTTTGATGAGGACGACCCGGATGTCGTCCGCCATCGAGAGCAGCATTTTGCGGAAATTTTCCGCCTGCTTTTCTTCATAACTCCGAAACGTGATCTTGCCGATCTTGGTCACCCCGTCGACCAGATGCACGACGTCTTTCCCGAACTCCCGTTCGAGTTCGTCAGCCGTGGCGACGGTATCTTCGAGGGTATCGTGCAGGAGCCCCGCAACGATGGCGACCACATCCGTTTTGAGGGAAGAGAGCACACCGGCGACGGCGATGGGATGTTGCAGGTAGGGTTCTCCGGACCGCCGGAGCTGCCCTTCATGCGCTTTGGCAGAAAAGTCGTAGGCCTTGCGGACTAGGCCGAGGTCGGCATCGGCAGCATAAGTTCTGATCCGATCCAACAGCTGGTCGAGGTCTGTGACGGTTTCGTACACCATGGTTCACTCACTCCATCACACTCGGTCGAACATCGCGAATGCGGAGCTGAATCCGGTCACGGCCGTTCCAATGGTTCAATTCAGGCGTGAAGGCCAGATCGACCGGGGTCCGAGACGGAATACCCCGCTCCAGCAACGACTTCATCCCGAAGGCAATACTGTCGAACGGCAGCGAGGTGCCTTGCCGCACCGTCATTTTCAAATGTTTCTCACCGACCGTGCGCGCATCCAGCACTTCAAGACGGGTCACGGCAAACGTGGGTTCCGGATTACCCGCCCCGAACGGATGTAGGGAACCGATTTCCTGGAGCAACTGCAGATTCACATCGTTCAACCGCACCTCGGCATCGACGTTCAAAGTCGGAACCTTGGCGCCTTCATGATTCCACCCTGCCACCACGCCGGAGAACTTCGCACGAAACTCGTCGATCCGGGACTCGCGAATCGTCACCCCCGCAGCACTGGGGTGCCCGCCGAACGCCTCCAGCATCTCCCTGCAGGACGCCAATCCTTGATAGAGATCGAACCCGCCGGTCGTCCGCGCCGAACCCTTGGCAATACCCTGCTCGTTGATCGCCATCACAATCGCCGGGCGCTGAAACCGATCGACCAGACGCGCGGCGACAATGCCGACCACCCCGAGATGCCAATGCCGAGAAGCCACGATCAAGGCGGGCGGCAGCTCTTGATCCTTCAGCGAGGCCAGCGCCTCCGCCATGATATCCACTTCGATGCGCTGCCGTTCCCGATTCAGTTGCTCAAGCCGGTCGGCCAACTGCTGCGCCTCGACCGGATTGTCGGTCGTCAACAACCGCACGCCCAGCATGGCATCGTCCAATCGCCCTGCGGCATTGATACGCGGCGCCAGCTTGAAGGCGATGGTTTCCGCCGTACAGTCCCGCGTCACCCCCGCCACCTGCTTCAACGCCCGAACCCCGCAGCGCGCGCCACGCGACAACTGCACAAGCCCTTCGCGCACAAAATTCCGATTCTCATCGTGGAGCGGCACCACGTCGGCGACCGTCGCCAAGGCCACGAGATCGAGCAACGACTCCAACGGCACCCCGGCGACACCGTAGCGCAGCTGGTAGGCCTGCGCTACCTTGTAGGCCAGCGCGGCGGAACAGAGACCGCGAAACGGATAGAGTGCCCCGACTCGATGAGGATTCAACACCGCCACAGCCGGCGGCATCTGCTCATCGCTCTGATGATGGTCGGTCACCACCACATCCATACCGAGCTGCGCCGCCAACGCGATTTCTTTATGTGAGGTCGTGCCGCAATCGGACGTCACCAAGAGCGAGATGCCTTCGTCATGCAACCGCTGCACGGCGCCGATGTTGAGGCCATACCCTTCGCGGAGCCGATGCGGAACATAGGCGCGAACCTTGGCACCCAACCCGCCAAAGAACGACATGTAGACGCTGGTCGCCGTAATGCCATCGACATCGTAGTCGCCGTAAAAACAGATCGGCTCCTGAGTCGTGACGGCGCGGTGGAGCCGCTCGACCGCCTGTTCCATATCGGGAATTAAAAACGGATCGTGCGGTGATTGCAGCGACATCCACGACGTCGCTTCATCAGGTGTTGTCACACCGCGAGCCAGGAACAACGAGGCGGTAGCAGGAGAAATCGAGAGGGCCCGAACCAACGAAGCCTGCTGCAACAGATTGATATCACGGAAGACCCAAAGCTTGGACTTCATGAGGACCCCTTACACGATTCAGAGGCGAAAGAGCGGCTAACTATCTGAGAATTAAAGGGATACTAGCCTCTCAGCTCTCTGTTGTCAAACGCAGGGATGTGAGGTTTGCGGATGCGGGACGAAAGAACGCCTGATTCGAAAGGCGCTGCAGGGGAATAAAAAAGAGGGAGCAGCCTGCCAGAATCCTGGAGCTACTCCCCCCCTTTTTGCACGTAGTTTTTAACGAATTCTTCCGCGTTCTTTTCGAGCACGTCGTCGATTTCATCGACCAGCTTGTCGATGTCTTCCTTCATCTTCTTGCCGGCCTCGACGACCTTGGGATTGGCCTTAACGTCTTCTTTCCCCTGCGGCTCACGCCTGGGTTCCTGCTTGCGCTCCTGTTTCTCCATCCGAGCACCTCCCGTGTTTCTGGGAAACCCTCGTGGATCAGCACCAACGTGATCCCTGCGATCACCTTACTCCAGGGTCATTTCAGCCGTCAAGCCAAGCAAAGAAACGTGAAGTGGCGTCGGTCCGTAGCTATCAGTCATCAGCACGGATCTGAATGCTGATGGCTTCCGTGCTCGCCCTTCACGAGCGCCGACAACCACTCCCAGGATGCTCAAAAATTCCGTCCAGCAAGGCCGCAGGCGAATCGAAACCGGAGGCGTACCCTCAGGGGTACGTTGAGGATTTCGATGAGCCGAGAACGAAGCTGGCGGACTTTTTCAGCATCCTCTTAAACGATCAGCGACACGATGAGCAAAGCCACAATGTTAATGACCTTGATCATCGGATTGATCGCCGGACCGGCCGTATCCTTATAGGGATCGCCGACCGTGTCTCCCGTCACTGCCGCCTTGTGCGTATCCGTCCCCTTCAGGCCCTGCTCTTCAATATACTTTTTGGCGTTGTCCCAGGCGCCGCCGCCGCTCGTCATCGAGATCGCGACGAAGAGACCGGTCACAATACTGCCGACGAGCATGCCGCCCAAGGCCTGCGGCCCCAGGATCATGCCGACGAGAATCGGCGAGACGACCGGGATCAATCCCGGCACCATCATCTTCTTGATCGCCGCCTGCGTCACGATGTCTACGCAGGTCCCGTATTCCGGCTTGCCGGTGCCTTCCATAATCCCTTTGATCGTCCTGAACTGCCGCCGCACTTCTTCCACCACGAGACCGGCTGCCTCTCCCACGGCTTTCATGCAGAGAGCCCCGAAGATAAAAGGCAGCATCCCGCCCAGAAAGAGCCCGACTAGAACGGAAGGATTGGACAAGTCGAAGGTGCTCGCCCCACTCCCTTTTGCCACCTCACGCGCATATTCCGCGAACAACACGACCGCCGCAAGACCGGCCGATCCGATCGCATAACCCTTGGTCACTGCTTTCGTCGTGTTGCCGACCGCATCCAAGGGATCGGTGATGTCCCGCACCTCTTTGCCGAGATGGGCCATCTCCGCGATGCCACCCGCATTGTCCGTGATCGGACCGAACGCATCGATCGCCACCACGATACCGGCCATCGACAACATCGAGACCGCTGCAGTGGCCACGCCGTACAAACCACCCGAAGCCGCGCCGCCGCAAATCCAGTAGCTCGTGAGAATCGCGCCGCCGATCACCACCACCGGCAAGGCCGTCGACTCCATCCCCACCGCCAACCCGGCGATGATGTTGGTCGCATGGCCCGTTTCACTCGCCTTGGCAATGGCCTTCACCGGCGCATAACTCTTGGAAGTGTAGTAATCGGTGATAAAGACGAGGGCAAGCGTCACGGCCAAGCCGATCAACGAAGCGAGGTAGTAGCTCATGCCACTCACTCCACCCACACCGGACATGATCGTCGTCGTCACGGGATAGAAGGCTACCGCCGCAATGCCGCCCGCCACAAACAAGCCCTTATAGAGCGCCGGCATGATCCCGCCGCCCGGACTCACCTTCACGAAAAAGATACCGATGATCGTCGCGAAAATCGTCACGCCGCCTAACGCCAGCGGATACAGAATCGGCGCGCTCACTCCCTTGAACAGGGTGAAGGCCAAGACCATCGCCGCCACCGTCGTCACCGCGTAGGTCTCGAAGAGGTCCGCGGCCATACCGGCGCAGTCGCCGACATTGTCACCCACGTTGTCCGCAATGACCGCCGGATTGCGCGGGTCGTCTTCAGGAATTCCCGCTTCGACTTTCCCCACCAGGTCTGCGCCGACGTCCGCCGCCTTCGTATAGATACCGCCGCCCACCCGGGCAAACACCGAAATCAAACTTCCACCGAACCCGAGACTGAGCAAGGCATGGATCGCCTTCTCCTGCCCTGAAATCTGCGAGGCCACCACATAGAAGAGCGTAATCGCCAGCAGGCCTAAGCCGATCAACAACAGTCCCGTCACAGCGCCACCGCGGAACGCCACGGTCAGCGCCGCATTCATGCCCTGATGGGCCGCCTGGGCCGTCCGCACGTTGGCCCGCACCGCGATGACCATGCCCACATACCCGGCCAACGACGACGCGCCTGCACCAATCAAAAATCCAATCGCGGTCAGCAAGCCGAATTTATCGGAGATCGCTCCTGCGCCCCACAACATAACGAAGAGCACGGCTGCGACCACGCCGACGGTCCGATATTGGCGATTCAAATAGGCGCTCGCGCCTTCCTGAATCGCCTTCGCGATTTCCTGCATCTTCGGATTGCCGGCGTCCAGCTTGAACACCCACATAGCCAAATAGAGGCCGTAGGCAATGCCGGTCACCGCCGCCACTAACGCAAAGGTAATGATGGATGAGTCGCTCACTGTGGTCTCCTCCTGTTAGGGGTGTTGGGGGACACCCATTTCCTCTGGCTTCCATCCATCACGATCACGTGTTCGATGGGAAACCTCGAAGTATTACAGAATCGATCCGTACAGCTAACTACCTGAAAAGTTGGGCCATTCTATACAGGTGGGAGAGGGGGATCAAGGACGAAAAAGGGGGGAAGGGAGCAGGCAACCGTCCTTCTTGCTCGCAGAACGCGCACAATCGGAATGTGCTCGTCCGATGCGCGCAGTGAAGGACAGTGTGCCTACTCCCTATAGAGAAGGTGAAGAATCAGAAGGCCCTCGTTGGACGCGCGCAGTGGAAGATCAATCAGCCCCCATCCCTTGAGAGAGGTACCGAGCGAGCTGGGAGGGAGGAAGAGGACGCCTGCGTCGGTTCTTTGCTCCCGGAACGCGCGCCCTCAGAAGGGCCTCGTTCGACGGCCTCAGTAGAACCGACAGCAGGCATCCGCCTAGGAAATGTGGAAAGGAAGGCTGAGAAAGATGCCCGATGATCTTTTGGATGAATGTCCAGTCCAGCCAACCAGACAAACAAATCAGACGAGAGAGACCAGAGAAACCATCCAGCCGAGTCTCAGCCTCCAATCTTGAGCCAGACATAGGGCGTCAGATAATAGGCCGCGATGGACAGCAGCACACCAATCCCTGCTCCGAGCAACCCGGTCACATAGACCCCGGCGAAGGGAGAGAAGAGCACGACGAGAATCATGAGGATCGCAAGGAACCGATGGCGCTCATAGAAGATCTGGCGTCGCTCACTGGTGAGCGACTCGGCGAAAGATAGATCGGAAGGAGGCAGCATAGACGGAGTATAGAAGAAGCACCGAGTGGAGAACAACGCGAGGGGATAGGAAGGAGAAAACGGGCAACCTGGTCGCCCTCCTGCTCGCGGAACGCGCATAGGCTCGCCTGTCTGGTTCTTCCGGATGAATTTCCGGTCCAATCAACCAGACAAACCAGATAGACGGGATAGACCAGATGAACCTGCCACCGTTCGACGCGCGCAATGGAAGATCACTCAGGCCCCATCCCTACGAGACAGCAAGCGATCTTGGAGGGAGCATCTGTTGCCTTGTTTGACGCCGAAGTGGGACCAACATGGTGCCCTTCCTGGAGAGGAAAAGCGCGCGAGCTTGAAGGGAATGTGAGGAGGCAGGCTAGACAAGCTCCTATGTTGACAACTCATATAGGCACAATGTAATTACACGATAGAATTACCTTGAATGTGAGGGGACGGCATGAAGGCACAGGTCGTGCGAATCGGAAACTCCAAGGGAATCAGGATTCCCAAATCCGTCATCGAGCAATGTCAGTTGCACGGGACGATCGATCTCATTGTGCAACAAGGACAACTGCTCGTTCGCTCAGCGACCAAAGCACGGGCAGGCTGGGACCAGGCCTTCGAGCAGATGCATCGCCACGGAGATGACCAGCTTATAGATCGTGAAACAGCAGCCACGTCTGAGTGGGATCGGAAAAACTGGACGTGGTAGTCGCCCGATTCGAGGTATTTCTCGTACGCCTCGCCCCCACTGAGGGCCGTGAAATCCGCAAGACCCGCCCCTGCCTCATCATTTCCCCTGACGAAATGAATCACCATATCGACACCGTCATCGTAGCCCCCATGACCACAAAAGGCCGCCCCTACCCCACCCGCGTCCCAGTTCGATTCAAGGGAAAATCTGGGCAGATCGTGCTGGATCAGATCAGAACCGTGGACAAGGCTCGATTGGTCAAGCGCGTCGGCAAGATCGGCGCAGTGACCAGAGCGCAGGTCCTCACCCTCCTCGCAGAACTCTTCGCCCCCTAAAAGAAGAGCGGCTGGAGGCTGATGATCTTCGGTGCTCGCGCAACGCGCGGCCTCAGAAGGCCCTCGTGCGATGCGCACAGTTGCTCACAACATAATGTCTGAGCGCAAGCGGGTGAGAACATGTTCCTCCTCCCCGCGTGATCGCCAGCCCTTACTTATTGTCGCTGGAGGCCGTACGTAACGAGTGGGCCAGGCCGAGGAGGGAGAGCGTGAAGATCAGCCACTTCGACGGGTCGAAGTTGTACCAGCGTGGGCCATTGCGGTAATCGCTTTGATAGCTATGGTGATAGTTATGGTAGCCTTCGCCAAAGGTCAGGAGCGAGACCAACCAGCTATCCCGGCTGGAATCAGCCTGACCATGTGGTTGGCTTCCCCAGAGATGGCAGACCGAATTAATGCAAAATGTCGAATTGAGTACGGCAAAGGTTCGTCCGACGCCGGCAAGCAGAAAACATCCCAGCCCCCCGATCCAGCCGTTGTACAGAAATCCCACCACGAACGGGAGCGCCAAACCTGAGAGGACGATGGGCAGGTAGTAGCGGTGCTGCCACATCACGAGGGGGTCTTGTCGCAAACGCGACGCGTATTTGTCATCCGCATGGGTATCCTTGATGAACAGCCATCCGCAGTGGCTGTACCAGAATCCCCGCTGGGCGTTATACGGATCGGCCTCTTGATCGCAATTCGCATGGTGGCGGATATGGTCCGCGGCCCACTTCAGCGCCGAGTTTTCGAGCGCCCATCCCCCGGCGATGAGTAATCCCGCCTTCACCCAAGGAAGGCAATCGAAGCTGCGGTGCGCCAGCAGACGGTGGTAGCCAACAGTAATGCCCAAACCGGTCACGACATACAGCACGGCGAACATGGTCCAGTCCAGCCAGGTGAATCCATACGAGTAGGCAAAGACTGGAACTCCAATCAGCGCGCCACACGCGACGAGACCAAACAGGAACGTGGTCAGATAATTCGGGGTGGCCTCTGTACGCGGCAATGCTGGCTGCTGTGACTGTGTCATGGATGTGATCCTCTGGGTGAAGGTGGGGCGCCTCGGATGAGACGCCCCGCTCGTTGCATCGCGGAGTGCCTAGAACCGGCTGCGACCGCCGAAATCGTTGCCGCCACGTCCGCCGCCGCCACCACCGCCGCCGGTGCGGGGTTCTTGTGGCTTGGCTTCGTTCACAGTCAACGGGCGTCCGTCCATCTGTGTGCCGTTCAAGGCGGAAATCGCCGCCTGACCTTCTGCCTGCGTGGCCATTTCGACGAAGCCGAAGCCTCGCGACTGTCCGGTAAACTTGTCGGTGATCACACGCGCGGACTCGACGGTCCCGTGTGCTGCGAACAAGGTGGTGAGCTGCGATTCAGTTGCCGCATAGGGCAACCCGCCAACATACAGTTTGGAACCCATGGGGGTCCTCCTTCTGAAAATTGATATTGTGGGGAACACGAGAACAACTTCACGAGGGGAAGGAGAGGGCCGAAGGCGCAAACAACAAGGCGACCTAGGTCAGACTTCCGATCAGATTCTCGGGAACAACAACATCCGAAATGGGCCGTGTGATGTGATGTTTCATGCGAGGCCCGCCGCCATGAGACACCTTCACTCTACCATGCATCCGCATGAATAGCCATTCACGGTCATTGGACAGGCTAGCCCGCATTATTCATGAGCACTTCTGCTGCAATCGCGGATTCGCGGCTACGACAAGCCTTCGGCTGGCAGGCTCGCCGTTCGTTCCCTCGACGTACTGTTCAAGTACGCCTCGGGCTCTCACGGCTCCGCGTGCCCGTCTCGCGACGCGACTACGCGATTTCGCGACGAACCGTCATGAATAATGCGGGCTAGATGAGCGAGAGCCGGTGAGACTACGGGAAATGGAAGTTCGTAACGGCGGCGGTGACGACACAGGCTGGATTGTTAGTGCTCTTCTCGACAAACACGGATGAATTACGCGATGAAGAATATTCCTATGTTTTCGTTTCGAACCGGCAGAATCGAGCGAAGATCAGTGGGAGTGAAGCAGCTGCGCCTGCGCAGAAAAGAAAGAGTCCGAGCTGCGGAACCTGAAGATATTCGAGCAGGGCGCCAGGAAGCCCTACAGCCGCAGCCCAGCCAAGAACGATTCGCATGCCATTGCTCGGTGGAATGACGGACTCACCACCGCAGTCTGGACAGCGATAGGGCGTACGTCTGCTGACGCGCAGGACGCCCAGAGCGCGAATACCTGCTCCGCAGTGGGGACATAACCCGGCACTAGTCATGAGATGTAAGGGCCGCCTTGTTGATTGAATCCAGCTGCTCCAACTACCTTAACGGTACCATACCGATGCACTTTCGTCCCGCGATCGGGTCGCCACACATGGGCGCGTGGCGGTCCAGCGTTCTTTGTCCATCCACTCCACTATGTACTCCTCATCCCATACCCTCCGCTGCTCGCGCCCCTCGCTTCACGGAGCAGCCATAGACCCGCCAAGCCCTGACAACGTAGAATGAGCTGGCTTCATCGATGGGGGAAATCAGAATGGAAGAAGCCCGCTCTGTCGAAATTATGGAGATTGTCGTCTGTGCGAGCGGCGGCGTCTATGGCGCAGTATTGGCCTACGGCCTGAGACAGCAGTGGCGCTGGATGACCGATCCACCGGAATGGACATCGGTGATCTACTTTCCCACAGTGGTCAAGATGATTTGGGGGCCCACACATGTTCGGACCTTTGCCTATCTGACAGCCTACGGTTCCTTCGCGATGAGTCTCTTTTGTCTTGCCCAAGCCGTGGTGGCTTCCTTCAGCTAGCCCGCATTATTCATGAGCACTTCTGCTGCAATCGCGGATTCGCTGCTATGACAAGCCCGCGGCGGGCAGGCTCACCGTTCGTTCCCTCGGCGTACTGTTCAAGTACGCCTCGGGCTCTCACGGCTCCGCGTGCCCGTCTCGCAACGCGACTGCGCGATTTCGCAACGAACTGTCATGAATAATGCGGGCTAGATGGTCTCCTGTGCTCGCGCAACGCGCAGACCGGTTTATTTAGTTCTTTTAGTTTCTCTCGTTCAAACAACCAAAAAACGAGATAGACCAGATGAACCAGCTCCCGCTCGATCGGTGCTTGCGTGAGCCAGGCGAAATAGCTATCCTTCTGGCGTGAATCTGCACGATGAGCACAGCTCAATATCGAACAGACTGCTTGGGATTGTCCTCTGTCTCCTGCTCAGTGCCTGCAGCGCGTCACCCAAGACAGCAACCACTGAAGAACGAACCGTGGGCCAGGATCGTGCAGCCGTTGAGAACAATGGCGTACAACCTCCCGCAGGGACCACCGAGGGGCAAGCAGCCGTCACTCGACCAGGCGCGAGATGCACCACGCAGCTGAAACAGGGCTATGCACTCAGAGAACGCATCGATAAGGAGTACTGGCAGAGCAGAAGAGCCGGAACATTTCGAGATCAGAGAGATGCATTCATCGCGCGATGGGAAAAAGAAGCAGGAAAATGGGCCGCAGAGACCAAAACCGTGCTGCTACACATTGGCGGACCGGCCGCGAGGGACCGTTTCCAGAATGCACAAACACCGATCGGCATGGTGAGCGGCGATGTGCAGTGGAACAACATCAGAAATTATCTTCGGACCAGATTGGCCGCCCTCGATTCGATCTGCAAGATGCCCTAACCTCCCCGACAGCAACAGACTCCCGGCACAGGTTCCTTCTTCGAAGCCCCTCGCGCCCGCGTTGCAGCCCTACCGAGGAAGGTCCTCACCCGACAAGAGACGTTGCGCCTGGGTGATCGCTGCCAGGAGCGCATCCCGTTCTTCTTGGCTCTTCTTCGATGCAGGCACAATCGCCACAAACCCTTTCGCGGCGGCCGTCAGAGTCTGCAGCGTCTCCGCCATGTCACCCTGCAGAGGAACCTGCGACGTCGACGCCGCACGGGCGAGCCTCCGCCGGGGCCCGACATACATTTGCGGCGCAACCGGATTATCCTTTATCAACTCGGGTCGACGAAATACTCCCATGATGCCTCCTCACCAACAAACAAAGACAAATGATCCGCACACTCTACTCGATTCGCCGCGGGAATTGCATCGGGACGTGAGTTCAGGAGCAAGCCGTTTGGTTTATCTGGTTGGTCTGGTCTGTTTGGTTGGTTTCGCGACGTGAACTAGAGAAACGAAATGAACCAGAAGAACCAGGGAAACCAGACACACGAGATAGACCAGTCGGCGGCCTGCGGGAACGGACCGTCAGATTCGGATGAGGTTAGGAGGATTCAGGGTGTGAGGTCGCCGGACGGATGCGGATGCGCCCTGGCTCAACAGTCACAATCGCTCCCGCCTGCAATTCTGCCCCGTAGCGATTGAGGGCCATTACGCAAGCGGTCGCTTGTTGAGAAGCCGACAAGATCACCAGCTGGATAATTCCGGCATGCGCCTGTTCTCGCACCACAGCCAGCTCACCGAAATCCTTGTCGAGGGTAATGAGGATACGGCCTTCCAGAGAGGCCCGCGCCAAGATTTCATCGTGCCCGGCTGCCATCAGTGGGGCAACTGTCCCACCTGCGATGCAGGTATCCAGGAGAAGTTTCACGAGGCAGTTTCAAGAGGAAACGGTTCAATTCGCTCGTGACCGACAATCCGATGCGCGTAGGCCAGACAGGCCTGAATATCCTCGCGCTCCAGCCATGGATAGCCATGAAGAATCGTGTCCGTCGTATCCCCGGCCGCCAGCATGCCGAGCACATGTTCCACGGCAAGGCGGCGGCCCCGGATAATCGGCTTTCCACCGAAAATCTTCGGGTCGACCGTAATACGTTTAAGAAGGAGTTGCTCATCCATCATAGGCCACCTCACATGCACGCATGATAGCGCACTTGTAGGGAGAAGAAAACCAATGGGAGCAGATCACACCACGCGCATGGGATGGTTTGTCTGGTTCCTCTGGTCTTTCTGGTTTGTTTTGTTTGTCTGGTTGGTCTGGCTTGTTTTATTCAGTGAACCAGAGAAACCAGATCAACCAGAAGAACCAGACAAACCAGATAAACCCATCGGCGGCCAATAGGGACGGACCGTCAGATGCGGGAGGGGCGATGAAACATGGCGAATGGCCGGTGTGTTCTTCCCATCAGTCCATTGTGTTAGCCTGTGAGGGAAAGGGATCGATCCCATCAACCAGTGTGCTACCGGCTTTGGCCGAGTGCCCGGCCCGACAAAAGCGGGAGGGAGATCTGGATAGATGATACGTCTTGTCTTGCTGGTGCTCCTGGCCGCGGTGGTCATTGTAGGTCCGCAGCTCTGGACCAGGCGGGTCTTTGCCCGGCATAGTGCGCCCCGCTTGGACTACCCAGGAACCGGCGGAGAGTTAGCCCGGCATCTGCTCAATCGGTTCAACATGCAACACATCACAGTCGAACCGACCGAGTTGGGGGACCACTACGATCCTGTGACCAAAGCCGTCCGCCTGACGCCCGATATTTTCGGGGGAAAATCGCTCACGGCCATTACCGTGGCAGCCCACGAAGTCGGGCATGCCATGCAAGACCATATGGGCTACCAACCGCTCGCGGAGCGGACCAGGCTCGTGCGGATCGCGCAGGGAGCGGAAAAGGTCGGAGTGATCATTATGATGGGCATTCCAATCGCGGCGGCAGTCGCGCGAACCCCGGTCGCGGGTGTCGTCGTCATGGTGGCCGGATTGGCGACGATGGGAATCTCCACGCTGGTCCACCTCGTCACGCTCCCGGTCGAGTGGGACGCCAGTTTCAGACGTGCCCTGCCCGTACTCCGGCAAGGTAGTTACCTGTCGCCTGAAGACGAGCAAGGAGCTCGCCGCATCCTCACCGCAGCCGCGCTCACCTACGTGGCTGCCTCCCTAGCCAGCCTGCTCAACCTCTGGCGCTGGCTCGCCTTCCTCCGGCGATAGGCTCCACCCCTTTACGCACCCTTGCACAGTCAACGGGATTGTGTGCTGCGAGAAGAGAGTCCGGCACCTTCTCGTTTTATACATGGCCTGAAGCGGTCTGCCGGTCGAAACTCAGCGAGTCTCTTGCGTATATGCCAAATATAGCATAATATAGCTCGGGATGGCCGCGTAGAGGTGCGGGATGAAGTCGATTCATTTTGTCGGAACGTCACGGGATGATATTCGCGAACTTCCCGACAGCGCACAGGAAACGGCTGGCTTTCAGTTATTCAAAGTTCAGCAAGGCAAAGAAGCGGATGATTGGAAGCCGATGCCGACGGTCGGACCTGGAGTTCGGGAAATTCGGGTCAGGGATGAAAGCGGGGCCTATCGAGTCTTCTATGTGGCCAAGTTCGAAGAAGCCGTGTATGTGCTCCATGTGTTTGAGAAGCGCTCACAGAAGACTGCGAGGGCGGATCTAGAACTCGGACAGAGCCGATATGCCGAACTGCTCAAGTGGAGAAGGGAGGAAGGCCTATGAAACGTGCCACGGTGACAAAAGGCAGTGGAAATATTTTCCGCGATCTAGGGTTTTCCGAAGAACGGTCCGCGGAGCTGATTCTGAAAAGCAGTTTATTGCAGGCGCTTCAGGACACGATCAGAGGACGAGGCTGGAAGCAGGCGGAAGCGGCAACCCAACTCGGCATTGACCAAGCCAAGATCTCGAAACTACTCGCCGGCCAGATGGCCGGGTTCTCGGTCGAACGGCTGGTTCATTTTCTGTCCTTGTTGGGCCAGGATGTCGAAGTCACCGTGCGGCAAGCTCCTCGCGGGCGACGCTATGGAACCGTCCTCTCTAATCTACCCAAGAAGCTCGTCAAGCGCCCGGGATAGAAGCCTGACTACCGCTCCGGCGAGAAAAGATCCCCGGCACCGTTTGCTTCCTGAGGGAGTTACTCGCCAGCGACAAGTTCAGCTTCCAAGGGATGGTCTTTGCGAAATCGACTGACGCCAAGCACGCTAAACCCCAGCACGTGGCCCTGCTCATCGACCCGCTCCATGAGCGCATCATGTGCCGTGGCCCGCATGAAACCCGGGGCCTCACGGAACTGGACTTCAAGATAGTCCGCCTCGGGATCAAACCAGACCTTTACCTTTTCGGCCATCACAGCTCTCCCGCCTGATCGGGGATTAGGCAGAACAGATCACCTCGCGTTGCATCACCCAGCCTTGGGCAGGTGAAACTCAGCGGTGACCGGCAAGTGGAACGTCTCCCCCTTAGCGACACGGGATGAGAAGAAGAGGATTTCGAGATTCTCAAGATCGTGAGTCTGTGGATTGAGTCGCGCAATGACCCCGTAGTCCAACTCCTCAGAGTCCTGCTCCGGATAGGCTTTGGTTTTACCGAGGTACAAAATATCGCCGGTCTTGTCGTATTCAACTGTCAGGCCCGTTTCCATATCACAATTCATCCTGAAAGTTGCCGAGCCACATACGCGGTCACAATCCAATGCCAATCAGTCAAAACTCAGGCCTGCCCCTCAATCTCCCTCTCTACCTCTCGACAGAAACGAAGAAAAGACGGCGCAGTTGCCGAAAGCAGGCGGGCGCTATCCAGTGGTTTGGAACTCGACCTTCCGTGCTTCCGTCACCCGCTTGGAGGCATCCAGAATTTCAATGGAGACAAGATTGCCAGCCACATCATAATCCAGAATCACACCAGGCTTATCTTCGTCGCTTTCCGCAACAGGCGTATTGTCCTTCAGGATCATGCTCAGCGTATCGCTCGTTTTGTCGTACGACACCTTCATGGATTCCTCCAGTATTTCTCGATCTTGCTGGTCAGACATGCGGTCACCACCTGTGCCGGGCGCCGATCGACATCCACAAAGACACGAATCAGAAACACCGTTCCAGGCGGTCCTGAAGAAACTTTCGATTGAAGGACCACGCGGCCAGGTCGAACGTCAATGCGTTGCCCCGGTGAGAGAAGTATCGCACGGACGGTCTCCTCGCTCAAGCCTCGCCGCATTAGTTCAAACCGAGCATGGTCACTGAACACATAATCTGTAATGGGCTGTGCACTCACGAGCCGTACTCCACGGATCTACAGGCCACCTCGGAAACGAGCATGAGCAACAGCATCGGCCTTCACTGCGGCAGAATACATCGGTATCAATATTTTGTGAAGCGCCTGATGGCGGGATGGTCTGTCTGGTTTGTTTTGTTTGTCTGGTTGGATTAGTTTTTCTGGTTTTTCCGGTTGTGGTTTCCATCCGGCCAACCAGCCAGGCTCATCCCATGCCGTGCCTCTCGCCTTTCCCGCACGTCCCGCTCGCGCTCCTCATCCAACCAAATGCACCACATGAACCAGAAGAACCGGACAAACCAGAGAGACCAGTCGGCAGCGTGATAGGTACAGTCAGTCAGAGGAGAGTCGGTTGATGGCGCAATCCGCGCTCATCGCGCGAGCTTCTTTTTGATAGCAGCCAGGTTCTCAGGGGTCGAGCGCACCCGTATCGTGAGTCCCTCGGCATCATAGGCTTCGGACAAGATCCGCATCTTGGCACGGATCTCTGCCACGACCCCTTGAGCCGTAAACGGAATATGCAATTCCTCATCGACCATCTCGCTCTCAAAGAACCGCATAATGCGCTCACGGAGCGCCTGCAGATCGTCCTTGCTTCTCGTAGACAGAAAAAAGGCGTCCGGATATTCCGCCTTCAGGGCCGCGAGCTCGTCCGGTCCGAGACGATCTTGTTTATTCAACACCACGAGGCTGGGAATATCCGTGGCGCCGACTTCGGCTAACACCGTCCGCGTGACGTCGAGCTGGGACCGAAAGGAGGGATCTGAGGCATCGACGACAAACAGCAACAGCGAGGCACTGGCCGCTTCATCCAGCGTCGACTTGAACGACGCCACCAGGTCATGCGGGAGCTTTTTGATGAATCCCACCGTATCGCTCATGAGCACTTTGGGACGCGTGTCAGGATACAGGGGCCGGATCGTGGTATCGAGTGTGGCGAACAGCTTGTCGGCCACGAGCACATCGATGCCCGTCATCGCGCGCATCAGCGAGGATTTACCGGCATTGGTGTACCCGACGAGCGCGACCGTCAATTCGTGTTCCCGTCTCGCGCGGCGCGTCTGATGCTCGTCCCCGATCGACGCCAATTCGGTCCTGAGTTCTTTCAGGCGATCGCGGATTCTGCGCTTATCGAGCTCAAGACTCGTCTCTCCTGACCCTTTGGCTCCGACCCCCCCGCCTTGCCGCTCGCTGCCACCACCGGTTTCCCGCAAACGCGGCGCAAGATAATTAAGCCTCGCGATCTCCACCTGGAGCCGGGCCGCTCTGGTCCGCGCGTGCCGGCTGAAAATCTCAATGATGACGCCGGTACGGTCGAGCACAGGAACCCCGGCGGCACTTTCAAGATTTTTCAACTGGGACGGCGACAGATCACAGTCCACGATGACGATCTGCGCCTGCTCGCGAGGGCCAGGTGCGGCCTCGCCGGTGTCATCCGATTCGTCGTCTTCCGATTCCTCCGTGACGTCCGAGGCCGCAGCCTCGCGCTTCGACGCCGCTTTGTGCATCGGCCGTTCAAACGCCACCGCGACTGTCCCGGAACCACCGGTCCACTGTGCCAATTCGGCGAGTTTTCCCTGACCCAGGACCGCCGCATATTTATCGGAACTACGTTTTTGCGTCACCTGGCCCACGACATGGTGCCCGAGGGTGTTCACCAGACGGGTGAGCTCTTGCAGCGAACTCTCCAGCTCCTCCACGGTCACGCGAGGGGTGCGGATCGCGACAAGTACGGCATTCGATTGTGCGGGCGTCGACATCGATGGATTATCCTTGGCTACAGGTTGGTGAGGAATGTTCATGTTAACAGGGACGTTCGTGGTAAGGCGAGCACGCATCGCAGGATCTCTATAGACGCCCAACGATCATTCCCGTGCCAACCTTGATAAGGATGAGATGGCCCGGAGAGGACAAGGCAGGCAGAGGCCATTGCAGGCGATGAGTGAACAGGCGCGATTGGCGGGAAGCCATCCGATTTGGGATTCGCCATCGGCGGCGCGGTGGGGACGAAAACTCAGATGCGGGCGTTACGTGAGGCGGCGTGACTGACGGGACGGCTTCGAATTAAGTAGCCTGGCCCCTTTTCTTCTTCGAGCTTTACTCCTCAGATCCCTCTGTGATCGGCCGGCGGCAGTGCTGCGTCAGAGCATGGGATACCGCATTGATGGCGTCAGTCGACAGGACCTGCGGCTCGTGGTCGAGAAATTTCCCCAGAGCCTTTGGATTGAGCACCCACACATCTTGCATGCTTCGAGGCCCAGTCCTCTCCACATACCATTCAGGAAACACCACAACCGGTCGGACCGTAAAGGTTGTTCCCCGACCATCATTCAGCAAATTGGCGAGCCACTGAGCTTGAGCGCGCGCTTGTTTGAGCGGCTTTTGAAACGAACGGCCATCCTCAAGACGAATGGCCTGACCGTCATAGAACATTTTATGGCTGCCACCCGTTAATTTGCTTCTCGTTTTCGTTTCAATCATGAAAATGCCTGCAGGCCCCACAATGGCATGGTCGATATTGAAGTTCGCACCAGGGATATCATGAAAGACCCTATAGCCCTTTCCCCGAAGCGGCTCCAACAGCTCTCCCACTACCCGTTCTCCATCTCGGCCTAATCGGAGGTTCCTGATCATCGACACAAAAGGGAGTCTCTTCCTCCAGGTATAAATGATGGCAGCAACCGCCAGCGTGGTTGACGGGAATGGATTGGACGGAGTCGGCATCCACCAACGCAACCATTCGATACCTGCGATAAGGATCAAGAATACCGTGACGATCGAGTCCTGCATAAATGTATCTTGCAGCTCGCTGATGCGTTCTTCTAGTGACTGTCCAGGCAGCCGGAGCGGTGGGGTCTTAAGCTGAGAGCGACGTAGTTGACGATTGGTGTTCCATGCTGAAACAGACATACGCTGATTCCCCCTCTTCGGATGACGAATGAGGATTCATTCTATATCGGCTAGATGTTTAGGCGTAGATAAGACACGATTCAGACTAAGAGAGTAGCAGCGGGGCGCTTAGGCGTCTGGGGGAGAAGAACGATCGGCTGAGGATCGGCCCGGTCCCATGGCGAAACACAGGAGATTGCCAGCCTTATCCGTATGGGGATGGAAGCTGAGATGCGGGCGGTGCGCAGAGCGGCGCGACTTGCGGCGAAAGAGGAACAGGCCACCCAGCAGCGCCATTCCGAAGAGCACCCCAGCAACCTATTTCATCGTGACAGCTTCTGTTAAATGGGCCTCGCTCAGCAGAGGCGAAATCAGAAGAAGTGCGACACTGAGGCGACACGATTACCGACAGAAACGACTCCCGGGAGCGCTCCCTCTTCCTGGCAACAGGATCACTCATCACGCAGGCTGATAATGCAAAACAAGCAGTTGGCGGGTATTCAACGGGACAGTCGCGTAGGTTCGTCCCTCATTATCCACAAACTCCACCTCAAACACATCCGGACCAAGTGACTCAACCACGGTCCCCACTTGCCCACGCAGTAAGCCGCGATCAGGGATATCCTCGGTCAGAGCCACTACATCGAGTACACGAATTTCTCGATTCATGATGCCTGCTCCCTGCTAAAGAACAAAACAAGAGGTGAATCGTGGGAAGTCCTCGCCGTGTCGAATGATCCACAAACTCCGTACCATTGCCACTTTCCCCGTACCCTGTGCCAGAAAGTCTAACGCATACCGCTGTCCATAGTCATCTGCACCGAGAAAACCAGCTTCATCGCGCAGGGCAGCCTCTAAGAGCTGGTGGCGTACGTCTTCTGCCTGGTCAGCCGTCCACCCCAATGCACGGTTAAAGACGCGAGCCTTATGCTGACCGCGAGGATGTTCGGCACTGAAACAGTAGTCGCGCAGTTTTCGCACATCCACGAAGGCCTGTTCAGCATTGGGAAGTATCATGTCGATCAGTCATCCAGTGCGCTCTCAGAGACATCCCGTTACAACGTGAACATGTATATCGTATGGCGAAGGGAGATCAATCGCGTGTATGTGAGTGAATCGCCGAATAAGAATACATCGGCATCAATATTTCTGGAAGTGCCTGATGGCGGGAGGGTCGGTCTGGTTTGTTTCGTTTTTCCGGTTGTGGTTTCCAACCGGCCGGCCAATCAGCCAGGCTCATCCCATGCCGCGCCTCTCGCCTTTCCCGCACGTCCCGCACGTCCCGCACGCCCCTCATCCAACCAGATCAACCAGAAGAACCAGACAAACCCAATAGACCAGTCTGCGGACTGTGGGGATGGACCGTCAGCTGCTGGCGAGGTGTAGAAATGTGCGACAGGCGGCGAAAGAGGAGAAGACTGCTTGCCCCAACTCCTAGCGAAGCGTCCGATAGACCTCACGCCGGTGGCGGACATAGTGCACCGTAATCTGTCCGGCCTCGCAATCGACTTCATAGACGATCCGATAATCGCCCACACGCAGACGATACAGTCGTTCAGCACCTTACAACTTCGTAGACTGCGGTGGATTAGGATGAGCCGGCAAGCGGTCGATCCGGTCAAGAATGCGAGAGGCAATGGAACGCGGAATAGACTGAAGATCTTTCTCGACGGAGGGCTTGAAGCTGAGGCTATACGAGGCCACGTTTCTGAAGCCGCTTTCTCATGTCGTCAGCGCTCACGGGCTTTTCAGCCCGCCGTTCAGCCACCACCGCGAGATCGTGCAAGTCTTCCATCAGACGAGAATACCGCTTGAGCGACAGCACCACCCCGGTTCGTTTCCCCGCGCGGTCGGTCACGTACCGTGGCCGAGGTGCCGGTGCTTTTGCAGATCGTTTAGCCAACATAGTGATCTTATAACTCACTGAGGAAAGGTTGTCGAGAAGCCAGCCTACTCCACGTCCGAAGAAGAGCGCAAGCAGGACTGGCGAGGCCGATTGGTCTGTCTGGTTCTTCTGGTCTATCTGGTTTCTCAGGTTGGATTTCCGGGCCGGCCAACCAGCCAGGCTCATTCCATGCCGTGCCTCTCGCCTTTCCCGCACGTCCCGCACAGACCCAAGGTCCAGCCTGCAACAGCGTAGCGCAGAGCGCGATGAGACGTTGATTCATCCACGTTCTAATCTCAGCACTCAGAACCCAGAACTCAGAACTCAGCACTCTCAAAGATCAGCCCCTTCACGCCCCCTCGCACATCATCGTACCTGGGCTAAAGCGGCTTCGAGGTCGTCGGTGATGGCGTGCGGCGAGAAAAGATTCCCGAGCCCTTTGTTTTGTTCTAAAGAGAGTGATGGAGAAATAGAATACCCCATCACAAGTGGAGCGATGAGACCTTCTTGGCATCTCCGATTACTTTTTCCCAGCAGCACTTTCAACAATCGACGGGATATCAGAAACTTTCTTGACGATGGCAAAACACCAATGTCCATACGTACCGTCAGCATTCACCGCAGCAACCCACCGGTCAGCTGCTGCTCGCTTCACCTCTTCAAGAGGATCATACCCCTTCGTCTCCAAAATTAGATGACAAGCTGACTCACCAGTAAGCCGAACAATGAAATCTGGCACGTAGTCGTGCATCTGCCCATTGTGCAAGTAGGGAATCGCGAACCCAAGCCCGGAGTTTTTAACAAATGCCTCGACAGTCCTATCCTTGTCCAGGTAATAGGTCGCCGATTGTTCCCATTGTTTGGTGTCCGCCACCACGTAGTTAAGATGAGACTTATTGACTTCACGCACGTCACGGCTCGTCCAAAAATCCACATCCCCAGTAGAACCTGGTCCGCGAGTTGCTTCGTACCGAGGAATTTCTGGAGCTTCCCCTTGTGTGGTATCAGGTCGAATAGCTTCCAATAACCGTTCAATGACCCACCCATAGTACGGAGCGAGAAAAAGATCTTTTTTGTCAGACGGTGGCCGAGCCTCGACTTTCGTATCAAGGTACAACTGGATGATATTCGCGAGCTGAGGGAACAGTTTGTGCGGCGGAATCGTGCACTGTTTCTGAGCGGTATACTCTCGCGCGACCGTCTTCGCGAGATCAAACACCAGCTCCTGCATGCGACGTTTTGCACGAAACTCGTTTAGGGTAACCTCATCCGCTCGTCCAGGCCCACTGAGAGTGAGCTTGCCCCCCGTGGTAACATGAAGCCCTTTCACATCTACCTCAGGCGGTATTCGGCCTGGCTCCAGGACGAGAGAGGGAACACTCCCCCAGTCCACCGTCACCCGATTGCGAATGGCTTGGGTATAGCCTTCAACCCGCGGATATGTAATTTCAAACTGTGCCTTCGCTGGGATGGCGTGCACATGATAGCGCTTGACGCGCGGCGGCGGCTGACCCTGTGGATTGGCCTTGAATGGGATTACTTCAAAGGGAACACCAAAAACCTTCGCCACTTCCTCTGTAAGCTTGCCGTCGGGACCAACGTCATAGTTGGCTCGTCTCAAGCCTCGCCCCACAACCTGCTCGCACAGTAACTGCGACATGAAAGGACGAAGACCGATGATGTGCGTCACCGTGTTGCAGTCCCATCCCTCCGTGAGCATGCCCACACTGATAATGCACCGCACATCACGACCTGGTGGATGGTCTGGGCGGCCCAGTTTGTCGGCCAATTCCTTGAAGCCTTCCGGATAGAGAGGCCTTCCTAACCGATCCGCCGGCCAAGTAATCTTCCCCACCGTATCGAGCGTGAATCGCATCCAACGCACTTCGTCATTCTTCGCTTCACCGGAATCCGATTCAGCAACCACTTTAGAGTCCACGCGAATCGTGTTCTGTCGGCCATTAATATTCTTAAATCCTTCGATCTTCACAGGCGGAATCCCTGTCGGTGCCTTATCTTCCGCCAGCCATTCGTAGAGGACCTTGGCAATCTGAGTGTTCTTGCACACCAGAATGAACACTGGCGGACGTGGCTCATCGCGATGGGATACCCACTCGTCCCGTTCCTTCTCCCATAGGCCACCCAACATCGCGATAGGATGATGTGCGTACTTAAGAATGGCCTCAGGCTTAGGACTCGCCTTTTTCCCGCCACGTTCAGCCGGAGTAAGCTGTGGCAAAATCCAATGCCAGATGTTGAAGTAACCAGGAATCTCCTTGCCGGTCGCATCACGAACAGCCAGCTGAGGAATTTTCACCAAGCCAGACTCAATCGCATCGATGAGCCCGAAGTCGCTCACCACCCACGGGAATGGTCGATTGGTGTCCTGGCCAACTCGACCGAGAAAGTACGGAGTAGCGGAGAGATCTAGACAGACGTTAATGCCACGCAATTTCTGAATGCGATCCAGCCCGTTAATCCAGACCGTCGCCTCTTTGAAGAAATCTTCAGCTTCTTCGTCTTCCCCAAAGAGATCGTCCTCATTCTCCTCGCGTTCCTCACGCACGATACGATAGGCATGATGCGCTTCATCATTCATCACGAGGATGTTCTGCTTCCCCCCCACTTCGCGGCCAAGAACGCGATTCACGAGAGCCGTATCGCTCTCAACATACCGTCTCGACTCCACCGTGACCTTCTTCAGCGCCCCATCTTTCTCCCGTTCCTCTGTAATCACCATCAACAAACCAGCAGCAACCTGCCGCTCAAAATCTTCCAACGTGAGATAGCGTGTGCCGCGAGCTGTCGTGGTTTTCGAACTAATAGTGATGGTCTCTCGTGTCCGAACTTCTACGCCTGCCTTATTCACCCTCCCGCCGACCCCGCCCGTTTGAATGGCCTGAGGTTCGAATACATGCCAATTGGTGACAAGCACTCGGCCTTGCGAAAGCAGCGGCATCAAGTGAGACGGAACGAGATCACGAGTGCGATACAGACTCGCTTCTCCTCCTTCGGGAGCCAGCTCCCGAAGCCGATTACGAATCGTCACGTTGGGACAGACCACTAACACGACGTCAGAGAATCGCGCGTCGCTTCGGTCATTAACCTTGTTGAGTATGCTCCACGCCGCCAGCATACCCATCACAGTGGTCTTGCCGGACCCTGTCGCCATCTTGCTCGCATATCGCCGAAACCCCGCGAAGCCTTGCGCGCGTTTCTCAGCGCTGATCTCTTCTTGCGGCACATCGATGCCTTGCCGCAAATCTCCACGAGCCTCAATGAGAAAGATGATCGTTTCAACCGCATCGAGTTGTGCGAAAAACAGACGCTGCGCTCGCCCATCTCGCCGCCACCACTGCAACAGCTCATGGGTCGTTCTCGTCACGCCCGGATAGCCATCCGATCGCCACTTCTTAACCTGCGCCCTGATGCGGTTGACCAGCTTCAGCTCAATGGCAGTGCCAGCAACGGTGCCATATTCTTTTTCTGGTTTCGCCTTGGGATCACGATAGAAATACATCGACGGTCGACGTCCGAGCCGTTGCTCGGGCATTTCGCCCTCGACGATATGCCAATGCTCTTGAGGTTCTTCGAAGGGGGAATTCAGGATGGGCTGTGGGACTTCGTAAGCGCTCATAAACTAAAAGCGCGCTGAATAGCGTCGAGCTTCTCTATGACTTCAGGATGAATCTCCTCCGGTAGCATGACGGAGGCAATCTCATTGAACCGAGTATAGGGAAAAGCATGCAGCCCAGCCGCAGCGAGGATCGGAGGAAGCACCTCGGTCCTCGCTTTCCGCTGCTGCAAGTACGCGTCCACTAGAGGGTTCGGCCTCAATGGGTCCTGAAGAAATGCCGAGGTGAAGGTTTCCCCCAAATAAGCTTTCATATCCTTCTTGGCTTCTACAGATTGCGCACCAGCACCTACCTCTTTTTCCACAAAGCGTTCTAATGTAGCTGGATGAATGAGATAGCTTTCAATCTCATAGCGCCGCCATCGGAGCCGTTGTAACCCTTGGCCCGTGATTGGAGTTTCTGGGACCCGCGGGTTGTCATCCCCATCAAGCAACATCAAGCCTGGGAGTCCGGAAAGAACAAGTTGAATGGCTTGGTAATGATCCTCTGCTTTCACACCATGGGCTCCTGGTCGAGGCTCCCACACCGAAGGCCTCCAGAACAGCCTTGTCGTCAACGTCTGGTAAGCCGGATGGCCGAGAATCTTGGCCCACTCAATGAGTATGTTGATGTCGGTATAACCTTCGACATACAAAATGCCGGGGGCGTCCTGGGCCAGCATAATATCTGTGTGAGTCAGAATCCCTAGTGAATCCGCAAGACGTGTGCGCTCGACCACACTGTCGAGTAATCTCGGATGATTCAGGAGCATGCAAAGCTCTCTTGGATCCACAGAATTGATGATGACTTCCGAGTGCGTGGAAATTATCAATTGAGAGCTGGTCTTGGCTGCCACT
Organism: Nitrospirota bacterium; assembly: GCA_030682135.1. GTDB lineage: Bacteria > Nitrospirota > Nitrospiria > Nitrospirales > Nitrospiraceae > Palsa-1315. Next base: position 63,499 of record JAUXQT010000035.1, read on the forward strand.
GATCGCAGTTCACCATAAATCGCATCTTGCAAGATGACGTGCAAATGGGCATCTGGTTCGTCCAGCAATAAGGTCGATCCAGGCCGGGCATGGAGGAATGTGAGAAGCATCAAGACCTGCTGAAACCCACTGCCGGCATTAGCGATGTCGAGCCGAGGTCCATTAGTTTGAAAACGGTACTCCGCGATGATATCGGCTCCACTCGAATCGGGAGGGAGGATTTCATAGTTGAAAAGACGACGTATAGAATCTTCGATCTTCGTCCATGCAGAAGACTGGTGGGCCTCCGCCAGCAGGTTACGAATGACATCGCCGGGCTTCCCCTGGCCTAAAAGCTGATCAACTTTAGGCCGTTGATACACGGGCTCAGCTGTACTGAGACCGGTCATCGGAGGAACAAAGACCGTTTTCAGTTCAGCCTGCCGCACCATTTCAGGATCGGCATCGGGCTTGGGACGAACATAGACCTGCTCGGTACTGTCGGCCATCAACTCCATCGTCACCCACCAACCCTTGGAGTGACGGATTTCGATCTCGATGGAGCCTGAATAGGTACGATTATTCCAAAGAAGATCAAAGGCTCGTAACGGGACCGCGGTGAATGCTTGTCTCGCGATGGGAGCCTTGGTATAGAACCCTCGGTGGCGCTGATAATCGTGGAGCTGCTTCCAGCGAGTGAGTGCAAGATCCCAGGCCGCGATGGCCTGGAGCATGGTCGTCTTGCCACAATTGTTTGGCCCTGCCAGGACAATATGGCCTGGGAGATTAAATGTCACATCCTGAAAGCGTTTGAATCGTCGGATTGTGACCCGTTCAATCATCGCCTAGCCCCGTTGAGCTTCTTCACGACCAGCAACTCATTGCCCCGATCGTCGATCACTTTGACGGCAATCTGCTTGTGCTCGCCCGCTTGGAACGGCGCGCTCGTCGCCCCGGAAAGATGATCCCACACGGATTCTTCATACTCGCCTTTGAGCGCTTTCTTCAGATTGTCCCAGGCGCTGGTACGAGGGAAGAAGGCTTGCGAGACATGGAAGCAGAGATCGTTGTAGTCCGTATCGAGGAACCAGGCCGGCACATCGTCACCGCTTCGATGCGTTACGTCCATGGTGATGGGATCGAACACATCCAGACCGAGTAGCTCGACTCGATAGAGATCCTCCCCACCTTTCACCTTTTCCTTTTCACGTTTCACGCTTATTTCCGGTTGCCCACACACGCTGAAAATCTGGCTCGATCGCATGTTCTTGAGCAGATCGCCCATCATGAGGTCTGGCGTCGCCTGGACGTAGGTGGCAGGGACGCCCATCACATCGGCGCACTTGTCCACGAGAGTGCGTGCGTTGGGTTGAATGGCGAAACCGATCACATAGAGATGGGTGTAATTCTTTGCGTGGGCCTCGCGCGCCGCCTCATACACCAGCTTCTCGCTGACGGCGCCATTCTCCGGGCCGAAGACAAAGGCGACAGGCTTCTCCTGGCCATTGGTGACCAACGCTTCAGCGGATAGCGACAGCGTCTTCGCCGGTGGGCGGATATTCTTGAAGGTAACGGTTTTGTTGCCTTCCAATCGCAGCACCGGACTCTTGCGCAACACTTCGAGCATCCGATCTACAAAGGACCCGTAGGCTTCGGTAGAACTCAAACAGGAATCCTCAATGCCATCGCCTTCCCAATCCACTGGCGTCGGAATCGTCGCCTCAAAACAAAACGGCCCTGTCACACGGGTGACACCGTTTTCAACTTCTGGCCGGTCCATCAGTACTTCTTCAGTCGGAGGCTCGTTGTTAGCGATAGACTTGAGCATAACGTGTGGGACGATGCCACCGACTTCCTCACCCTTCTTGTTCTGCTTGCGCTTGTAGGTGAAGCCTCCGGCCGGACCGCGGTTGTCATCTTTCAAGTCGTACCAAGAAAATGTGGCTGTAAGGAGCCGCTGCCGAGCCAGAGCCAGCGGCACGCGACTGGTATCGGCAGTGATCCAGCGACGGCCCCATTGTTCCGCGACGTATGCCGTGGTGCCGCTTCCGCAAGTTGGATCGAGCACGAGATCCCCCGGGTCAGTGGTCATGAGGAGACAGCGCTCCACCACCTTTGTCGCTGTCTGCACCACATAGAGCTTATTAGCGGCAAATCCTGCAATTGTTGTATCTGACCAGTTGTTGGGTAACGGCGAGACTAAGAAATCATCTAGAAAACGGACATACCGAAGTGTGTTTCCTGCAACCTCAAGCCTATTTGCCTTGGCGAGACTTTCCAGGCCCGGTTTATCTGTCTTGAAAGTTCCCTTTCCAGGGGAAAAGACCTTTCCCTTGAATGCAAACTCACGGACATCACCGAGCTGTGCGGGCCTCGAACTCGTTAGGTTATCCAGGGAGTAAATTTTTGAACCCAGAGGTAGGAGATCGGGGTTACGCTTCTCTTCTACCGAAAGAAGTCGTCGAGTTCCATCTGGAAGAAGAACGCGATTGTAACCACTGCCCCCATCTCCAATGAGATCCTTATAAGTGTATAGCTGCCTATATTTTACTGTCGGCTTTCCGTGAGCGTACCAAAGTAAATAGTCGGAAGTGGTCCCGAGCAGCTCAGTAGTGGCGCTTGTGGTTTTAACGAATGTTACTAGGGAGCAGAAATTCTCCGCACCGAACACTTCATCCATCACTTCCCGTACATGGTGCAAGTTCTCATCGCTGATCTGAACGAAGATACTGCCGCTAGGTGTCAAGAGATCGCGAGCGAGTAGGAGCCGGTCACGTAGATATGTAAGATATGAATGTAGGCCGAGTTCCCACGTATCCCGATAGGCCTGGACCATTTCAGGCTCGCGGGTCATGTCCTCGTCGTCGTTGTGTGAGACATCCCGCTTGCGGACAAAGGGCTGAAAGTTCGACCCGAACTTCACGCCATACGGCGGGTCCATATAGATCATCTGGACCTGTCCGCCCAACCCTTCGTAATGCAGCAGCGAGTTCATCACCACCAGTGAATCGCCCAGAACCATCCGGTTCGTCCAGTCATCTTGGTACTCGTAGGATTTCAAGACCTGATCGGCAATTGAATGTTGCGGATCGCCGAACAGGGCGAACATATCTTCTTGTTTGTCGGTCTTATGCCCGGCCAGTGTTTCGATAATGGCTTTGGTGGAAAGCCGTTCGTGGATAAAGAGCGGCAAGGTCGGCACATCGAACGACAGCCGTTCGGCTTTTCCCGCCCAGTTGAGGAATGGCTTGCTCAGGCTCTTGAGCTTGGATGCGGCGGCCTTCGCTTCTTCAAGGCTCTTGGCATCGAGGACTTGCTTGATAAGATTCTCTCCCTGCTCACGTGCGGGATTCTTGGCATCCCAATCCAATGCGGGTGAGAGCGAGGAATCATACCGGTAAGTCTTGGGCGACTTCTTCTTCTTAAACTGCGCCTGCGTCCCCACCTCTGGCCGCATGAGGCTCTTGGCTTCAGGATGCTTGTAGGGAGCTGTCTGGTTCTTTTTTGTAGCAGGCTTCGTATTCTTGGCCATTCTTTGTGTCCTAGACAACCGACGAGGGCAAAGCGATTGCGCCGAAGGATACCCTTTTCCCTCCGACAAATCATCCCCTTTACAGGGATGCCTTTGGCTTTCGCGAACGTGACCGGAGGTTATCCAAAATCCACTTACCTTCCCTTAAGGTGACTGAGTGCGCTCCGCGACCTTCGCCGTAGTGGCGGGGCCCCGCCCGGCGTCTTGAGAAGGAAAGCTGGAACTGACCGACGCGTCACGGTTACCCAACCGTGACCTAGGGAATTCCAGAAGGCTTCCGCTCAGACCGCCGAGGATGGGGTGCCACGAGAGGCGACGGAGCGAAGCGCACTTGGTCACCGATCCCCCCATAAGGATGCCTCATCGGAAGGGCTGAGCGAGGCGCGGGGATGGTCTATCTGGTCTGTCTGGTCTATCTCGTCTATCTGGTTCATCTGGTTGATAGGGAGACGAGCGCGACGGGCGGGAAAGGCGAGATGAGGGGAGAGTCTATCTGGTTGATCTGGTCGGCCTAGTTGGTCGGACGGGGGAGGTCTGTCTGGTCTATCGCGCTTGCGGGACGAGCGGGAAAGGCGAGACACGAGAGATGGTCTGTCTGGTCTATTTTGTCTATCTCGCTTATCAGGCCTGGCAGATTGGAAACCCCACTAGAGGAACCAGAAAGACGAGATGAACCAGACAGACGAGAAAGACCTGACAGACAAGCCCCTGCGCGTCGCGTGGAGACCTGCCTAGGCAGCCCGGTGGGTGTTTGGTCCAGGCTCCATGGTGATGTCGAGTCGCCCGCCGCAGGCCAAGACGATTCTCTGGAGCGTGCGGAGTTCGTAGCGATCGTACTCCGCGTTTTCGTAACGGCTGATGGCTGAGGCCGTGGTCTTCGCTCACTGTGCCACTTGCGCCTGAGTGAGTCCCGCCTCTTGGCGCAATCGGGAGAGCTGCTCGCCGATGGCCAACTTCTGTACTTCCTCGTCAAATCCTTTGCGGAATTTCGGACTTGTCAGCTTGTTCTCCAGCCACCCCTTACC
>JAUXQT010000036.1 GCA_030682135.1 Nitrospirota bacterium
TCCAAGCTCGCTTGCTTCTCTCTCCAAAGGGTGGCCTGGTCGATCCTCGATTGCGCGCGTTGAACGAGCACATTCCGATCGTGCGCGTTCCGCGAGCAGGAGGACGACCAGGCTACCCTTCCCTTCCCACGCGTTGCGCGAGCACAGAAGATCATCAGCCTTCATCCCGCCGCGAAGCCCGAAGGCATCCCTGTCCTCCCCCCGCCAAGGAAGGGGTGCCACGAGAGGAGACGGAGCGAGGCATGGGATGCGTGAGACGTGAGGCGTTAGGGGTGGCCGGAAGTGCTGAGCGCGAAGCGCGGCATGGGAAGAGCCGGGCCGGTTGGCCGGATCGGATATTCAACCAGAGGGACCTGAAAGACCTGAGGAAGTAGAAAGACTGGATAGACTCCTAGGCGGCCGCGTAGGTTCTGACGTCGACTTGGACTCCTGCGCGGACAGCTTCTTCGGCAGTCTTGAGCAGGTGAGCCGTAACGCTTTCTTCCACGTACTCCTCTCCGCAGTTCGTACAGACCCGCGCCGGAACTCCTTTGATGACGACCGTTGCGCCTTCGCGCTCGAGCGTGACCGTCGCTGTGCCCGGCTGAGTTGCCCCGGTTTTGCAAATGACGCACATCATCGACGCTTCCTCCTCTTGAATCCCGACTCCCACTCTTCGATGTCCGGCTGATAGACGGTCACGATGATCGCTTCCTGGGCCGACGCATTATCGGCTGCCACCACATGGAGAGGGCGCAAGCCACTCCACCCCAGTATCAGCCGACTTGGAAAGGGCTTGTCCGTAGGATAGGTTTCGATGGTCTCCCCCGTTGCAACGACCAGCCGGACTTCCTCTTTGCTGATTCTCCGTTGGAACATCCGCTGAATAGCATGAACCCGAAAAACTAGGTGAAATTGGCTCATTCTGTCGCGATCCCCACCCCACTTCTCATCCAGTATCGTTGAAAGGAAGTCTAGCGCAGTCTCACTCGAAAGTCATCCGACCGACGGCGATGCGCGGACTGGTGCGCCCTAGGCGGCGGGGCGGTCCCTCCTCGAATGGCATTGGCAAGATCGGTGGAGCTGGCCCCAAGGAGTAAGAGGGCACTGACCAAGAGGTCCATCGACACTGACGGATCGCCGGCTTCCATCTTCGCCACTCGCGATTGACTGGATTGGAGGCGTTCCGCGAGCTGGACTTGCGAGAGGCCCTGTTTATTCCCCCGCTCCCGGAGACTCCGACTGAGCGCTAGCTTCACTTCGATGAGCACCGCCTCTGCTTCAGACAACCCGAGAAACTCCTTCACGGATCCGACCACCCATCCGGCGGCTTCCAGTTTGGTCTTTCTCCCTTTTCTCATGACTCCTTTTCGCACTTCTTTTTCTCTTCGTCACCGTTTTATTTCGATCCCCCAAAGATCATATGTCGCATCTGACATATCGTCAATCCACAAATCTCCTCCTCTTTCCATTTTCCTCCGACCAACCACCCCCTACAGGGATACCTTTGTGCTTGGGACCATGACCAGAGGTTATCCGAAATCCTCTTACACTCCTCATCCAGGTGACCGAGTGCGCTCCGCGTACTTTCGCCGTAGTGGCGGGGCCCCCACCCGGCGTCTTGAGAAGGAAAGCTGGAACTGACCGACGCGTCACGGTTACCCAACCGTGACCAAGGGAATTCCAGAAGGCTTCCACTCAGACCGCCGTGGATGGGGTGCCCCGAGAGGCGACGGAGCGAGGCGCACTCGGTCACCGGTCCCCTCTTTAGCTTTCGCGGAGGTGACCGGAGGAGCCGGGCGTGGGGCCATGGAAGACGTTAGACGTGAGGCGTGAACGGTGAAACGTCAGGGGTGGGAGCGGAGATGGTTGGGCTGGTTTGTCTGGCTGGTCTTGTTCATCTGGTCTATCTGGTTGGCCGGATCGGAAATTCAACCAGAAGAACCAGAGAGACCAGACAAACAAACCCGTGCGCATTCCGGGAGCAAGGGATCAGCATCGGTGTCGTTCCCTCTCCTTTGCCTCCTGTTGCGAACCATAGGCTTGGCTTGCCATATATAGCACTTAGTGCTATATAGTGAAGCGGTGAGGCTGTCCTATGGCGGTATACAAAACCCGGTGGTTCGATCGCTGGGCGCGCAAAGAAGGACTGACCACGTCCAGTCTCTGCGCTGCCGTGCACGAGATGGCGACAGGGCTGTATGACGCGGATCTCGGTGGCGGGTTGCTAAAAAAGCGGATTGCTCGACCTGGACAAGGGAAGCGCGGGGGCTTTCGCACGCTGATCGCCACCAACAAGGGAACCCGCTGGGTGTTCGTGTACGGCTTTCCGAAGAACGAGCGCAGCAACATCGACAAGGATGAAGAAGACGCGTTGAAGAAATTAGCCGCACACCTACTGGCATTGACGGTGTCGGCGCTCGGCCAGGCACAAGACGCCGGGGAATTGATGGAGGTGGATTGCGATGCGAAAAACTAAATCGGCCATTCTTGACGCCGTTCACAGCACGGCCAAGGGATTGCACAGGGCCGGCGTGATGGATCAGGTCACGCTGCGCGAATTCGACCGCCTGTGCCTGCCACCCATCGCACCGCTGGAGCCGGCGCAAATCAAGCAGATCCGTGAAGCCTCACGGGTCAGCCAGGCGGTCTTTGCCGCGCTGCTGAACACGAGCCTGTCGACGGTACAGAAATGGGAGATCGGCCAGAAACGGCCCACAGGCACTGCCCTCAAGTTGCTCCACCTGGTACAGGAGCGCGGCTTGAAAGCCGTCGCCTGACACGACACCGTCTGTCTGGGTGGGATCGCGAGGCGAGCGGGACGAGAGAATGGTCTGTCTGGTCTATCTTGCCTGTCTCGTTTGTCTGGTTGATCGGACCGAAACATCACCAAAGAAACCAGAAAGATCAGACAAACCAGAGGAACCTGACAGACAAGCCCCTGCGAGTCGCGTGGAGACCTGCCTAGGCAGCCCGGTGGGTGTTTGGTCCAGGCTCCATGGTAATGCCGAGTCGCCCTCCGCAGGCACGGACGATCCTCTGAAGCGTGCGGAGTTCGTAGCGATCGTACTCCGCGTTTTCGTAACGGCTGATGGCTGAGGCCGTGGTCTTCGCTCGCTGTGCCACTTGCGCCTGAGTGAGTCCCGCCTCTTGGCGCAATCGGGAGAGCTGCTCGCCGATGGCCAACTTCTGTACTTCCTCGTCAAATCCTTTGCGGAATTTCGGACTTGTCAGCTTGTTCTCCAGCCACCCCTTACC
>JAUXQT010000047.1 GCA_030682135.1 Nitrospirota bacterium
CTTGGAGAAGTCCCCGCCCTGTTGGAGAAACCGCCGCAAATCTCCGTCAGTAATAATTCCCGCCAAAGCACCGGCTCGATCGACGACCGTGGTCATACCGAGTTTTTTCGCAGACATTTCCAGCATGGCTGCCGAGGCTGAGACGCTGTCCTTCACTTGCGGGAGCTCCGCGCCGACATGCATAACGTCCCGCACTTTCACCAAGAGACGGCGCCCGAGCGTTCCACCCGGATGAAACTGCGCAAAATCCTGCTCCTTGAATCCGCGCTTCTCCAGCAAGGCCACGGCCAAGGCGTCGCCCATCGCAAGCGTCGCGGTCGTGCTTGCTGTCGGCGCCAATCCCATGGGACAGGCCTCTTCTGTCACGGACACATCTAGCGCCACGTCGCTGTTCTTCGCCAGAGTCGAAGCCATGCGGCCGACGATCGCCACGACCGGAATGCTCATTCGCTTCATAAATGGCAGGAGCTGCAGGATCTCCTGCGTCTCGCCGCTATTTGAAATCGCGATGAGCACATCGCCACGCGCCAACATACCCAGAACGCCGTGAAGCCCTTCAGCCGGGTGGAGAAAGAACGAGGGCGTCCCGGTGCTGGCCATCGTCGCGGCGATCTTCTGACCGATCAAACCGGACTTCCCCATGCCAGAGACGACCACCTTGCCCTTACAGGCATAGAGCAGGTCCACTGCATCCGAGAAACCACGATCGAGACGCTGAACCATCGCCTGGACGGCACGGGCTTCGATGCCCAGCACGCGCCGGCCTACTTCAAGGCTGGTTACGGTCTTCGGCGTCGCGATTCTGACGCCTTTCGGCTTGGCTACTTTCGAGGTTGTGACGCGTCGCATATCCGTAGAACCCGTTCTAGCAAAGCTTTGAGCTGATGTAGCGGCACCATGTTGGGCCCGTCCGAGAGGGCCTCGTCCGGATTGGGATGGACTTCCATGAAGAAGCCATCGACTCCGACCCCGGCAGCCGCGCAGGCCAAAGGCTCGACAAATTCGCGCTGGCCGCTGGACTTCGTTCCCCCACCACCCGGCAACTGCACACTATGGGTGGCATCGAATACCACCGGATAGCCGAAGCTTCGAAGGACCGGGAAGGACCGCATATCGACGACGAGATTGTTATAGCCGAACGAGGAGCCCCGTTCGGTCAGGACGATCCGCTTGTTTCCCGACTCTTCGACTTTTTTGACCGCATTGCCCATTTCTTGCGGCGAGAGAAACTGTCCCTTCTTGACGTTCACCACTTTTCCGGTTTTCGCTGCCGCGATGAGCAAGTCCGTCTGCCGGCAGAGAAAGGCAGGAATCTGGAGCACATCCACAATCTTCCCTGCCTCGGTCGCCTGTTCCTCTGTATGCACGTCCGTCAGGATGGGTAGTCCCAGCTGATCCTTCACCTTCTTCAGAATCGCCAAGCCCTGTTCGAGACCAGGCCCACGATAGGACGTGATCGAGGTCCGGTTGGCCTTATCGAAGGACGACTTGAAAATATAGGGGATGCCCAGAGACTTGGTGATCTCAGCAATACGCGCTGCCGTCTCCAGCACAAGCTGTTCGCTCTCGATGACACAGGGCCCGGCGATCAGAAAGGGCCGATGGCCTGCACCGACTGTGAAGGAACCGATTGTGATTTCGTGTGCCATGAATTTCCTAATCTTGTCTCCCGTGAGATGCTCAAACAGGATTTTCAGCGAGGCCGCAGGCGAGACAAAACCGGAGGCGTACCCTCAGGGGTACGTTGAGGATTTTGTCGACCCGAGAACGAAGCTGAAAGCCGGTTTCAGCATCTCACCTCAGTGGCCGCATTTGCGGCGTAACGCTGCCCCCACAAAACCACTAAAGAGAGGATGAGGCCGGTGGGGCCGCGAGTTGTACTCCGGATGGAATTGCGTCGCCAGGAACCAAGGATGGTCTTTCAATTCGACGATCTCGACGAGCCGACCGTCCGGGGACAGCCCGCTCAGTACAAGGCCCTTGGCGAGCAATTGCTCACGATACGCGTTATTGAATTCGTACCGGTGCCGATGGCGCTCACGCACCTCGCCCACTCCGTACATCTTTTGCGCGAGGGTTCCCTCCCCGAGCTTACAGACATAGGACCCGAGCCGCATCGTCCCGCCCTTGTCGCTGACGGACTGCTGATCCGACATCAAATGAATGACGGGATAGGGGGAGGCCTCATCGAATTCCGCGCTGTTGGCGCCGGCCAAGCCGGCGACGTTCCGAGCGAACTCGATCGTCGCGCATTGCATACCAAGGCACAAGCCGAAAAACGGAATCTGATGCTCCCTGGCGTAGCGAATCGAGGCGATTTTTCCTTCGATCCCGCGCGCGCCGAACCCGCCTGGCACCAGGATACCATCGACCTCGCGCAGGATCCGCTCGGTCCCTTGCCGTTCAATCTCCTCCGACTCGATCCACTCGATGTTCACCTTCGTTTCATGGTCGACGCCGCCATGGACAAGCGATTCTGAGAGACTCTTGTAACAATCCTTTAATCCTGCATACTTGCCGACCAGCGCGACGGAGACTTCATGCTTGGGATGCTTGATCTTCTGGACCATGGCATCCCATTCGCGCAGGTTCGGAGGACCGGTCTCGAGATGGAGCAGGCGCACGATCAGCTCGTCCAACCCTTCCTTCCGGAACACGATCGGCACTTCGTAGATCGTATCGACATCCTTGGCCGTGATCACCGCGTCTTTTTCGACGTTGCAGAACATGGCGATCTTGGCCTTAAGTTCCGGCGGCAGATACCGATCGGTCCGGCAGAGGAGGATATGCGGCTGAATACCGATCTCCCGCAGCTTGTTGACGGAATGCTGCGTCGGTTTGGTCTTCAGCTCTCCCGCCGCTCCGATGTAGGGCACCAGCGTGAGATGGACATAGAGCACGTTCTCACGGCCGACGTCGTAAGGCATCTGCCGAATCGCTTCGAGAAAGGGCAAACTCTCGATGTCGCCGACCGTGCCGCCGATTTCCACAATCGTCACGTCGATCCCCTGCGAGATGCGCATGATGCATTGCTTGATCTCGTCGGTCACGTGGGGCACCACCTGCACGGTCCCGCCGAGGTAATCGCCGCGACGCTCTTTGCTGATGACCGAATGGTAGATCCGGCCGGTCGTGTAGTTATTTTCTTTGGTCAGGGTCAGAGACGTGTACCGTTCATAATGACCCAGGTCCAGGTCTGTCTCCGCGCCGTCGTCCGTCACATAGACTTCCCCATGCTGATAGGGATTCATCGTGCCGGGGTCGACGTTGATGTAGGGATCGAGCTTGAGGAACGTGATCTTCAACCCCCGGCTTTCCAGCAGGTTGCCGATCGAGGCTGAGGCGAGCCCCTTCCCCAGGGAGGAGACCACTCCGCCCGTGACAAAAATGAACTTGCTCATCGTGGCCCCCATCTTGTCGGATCGTAAAATTCTGACATGTTTGCCACCATTAAGACTTGGGTGGAACCGGCTTCAATAAACCCAATTCCTTCTTGATGGCGTCAAACTGTTGAAGCTTTTACGTCACCTGGCCGACATCCTCCGGTGTATCCACCCGCAGGGAAGCATGTTTGGTTTCCCATACTCTGATCGGAATGCCGTGCTCCAAGGCGCGCAACTGTTCGAGCTTTTCCGCATCTTCCAACCGTCCTGTGGGAAGAGCCGCCAACTTCAGCAACGTATCGCGCCGGAAGATGTACAGACCCAAATGAATGTAATGCAACCCTCCGATGGCCTGGCCGCTAGAATCGTCCCGCACCAGGGGGATCGGTGCGCGAGAGAAGTACAGGGCATTACCAGCTAGATCGGTCACCACCTTCACCACTGAGGGATTGTGCAGGTCGTCCGTGGAATCGATGGTACGTTTCAGCGTACCCATTCCGGCGCCGCTTTTGATGAAGGGCTCGATGAGATCCGAGAGCAAGTCCGGCTGAAGCGGAATCTCATCTCCCTGCAGATTCAAAAAGTAGTCGCCTCCAAACTTGCGCGCTGCACCGGCAACGCGATCGGTGCCGGTCCGAAAATCTCCGCCGATAAGCGCGGCTCGCCCGCCGAATCCGATTACCGCCTGCCGGATCCGTTCGTCATCGGTCGCAACCAACACCTCTTTCACACCTGGGCAGGCCGCGGCCTGCTCATACACATGCTGGATCATGGGCTTTTGGCCCAGCATGACGAGGGGTTTACCTGGAAAGCGCGACGATCCAAACCGAGCCGGAATCACCACCATGACGGACGCAGCCGTATCAGTCATTGCCGAGGGCCTCCGAAAGTTGCTGTGCCGATAGGGTCGCGGTGCCCACCATGCCGACGACGACCCCCGCCGCATAGTTGGCCAGCGCCGCCGCGTCTCTCATCGAGGCGCCGGTCGACAGCGCGAGCGCCAGCGTCCCGATCACCGTATCGCCCGCTCCGGTGACATCGTAGACCTGGCGGGCCTGTGTCGGGATGTGCCAGGAGACGCCGTCTCCCTCGTACAGACTCATGCCTTTTTCGCCCCGCGTAATGAGCACCGCTTGGCAGCCCAAACGCTGCCGGATGATCGCACCGGCCTCATCGCTCGCCTGATCGTCATCGCCATGCACCCCGGCGGCTTGGGTCGCTTCAAGGTGGTTCGGCGTGATGACCGTCGCTCCCTTGTAGTAGCTGAAGTGTTCGACTTTCGGGTCGACGATCAAGGGGATCCCGCGAAGCGCCGCAAGCCGCGTGAGGTCCGTCATCAAGGTCGCGCTAACCACACCCTTGGCATAGTCCGACACGACGAGGCAGGATAATTCCCGTAACCGCGACTCGACATAGCGGAGAATCCGCCGCTGCATCGCCGGTTTCAGTTCTGCCCGGCGCTCGACGTCGTACCGCACGATCTGCTGATTGTGGGCGATGACGCGGGACTTCCTGGTGGTTGGGCGGTCCTGGTCGATCACGACCCCGCCACGTCCTGAACGGGTCCCCCCCAACTCTTTGAGGAGCATCCGTCCGGTTTCGTCGGAGCCGATGACGCCGCACAAATCCGCCTTGCCCCCCAAGGCCAGCACATTATTGAAGACGTTCGCTGCGCCGCCGAGCCTCAAGGATTCGGAGTCGACCTGGACGACCGGGACAGGGGCTTCCGGCGAGATGCGGCTCACACGGCCCCAAATATAATGGTCGAGAATGAGATCGCCGATGACGAGCACACTGGCTTGCGGGAACCGCTGAATATACTGCCGCAGGGCCTTGGGAGAGGCCTCGCCTCCACGGCCCTGTCCCCCGGAGCCCGCCGCTGCCTGGCTCGTGGCTTTTCCTACTGAATGGCTTTGCCGAATCGATCCCATCTGACCCACTCCGTCCATTGACCCTGTCCGCTCCACGACCAGTAGATGCGGAATGCCTTGCCGCGAATTTTCTCCTCGCGCACGAACCCCCAAAACCGGCTGTCCAAACTTTGGTCTCGGTTGTCGCCCATCACAAAATAGGCGCCTTCCGGCACGGTCACCGGCCCGAAGTTATCGCGCGGATTGATGGTGCCATCGATGATTCCCGGGTCGATCCGTTGCGTGAAGGCTTTATCGTCGAGCACCGTCCCATTCACCACAATGGCTTTATTCCGAACCTGCACGGTATCGCCAGGCCCCCCGACAATGCGCTTGATAAAATCTTTTTCCTCATCTTCGGGAAAGCGGAACACGATGACGTCTCCCCGCTGCGGCTTGCCGAATTCAATGAGCGCCTGAGAGGCGTAGCAATTGACCGGGGGGAACGCTGCGGAAAACTTGCACTGGCTGGGCCATTGAATGCCATACGACAGTTTGCTGACCAGGATATGATCCCCGATCAACAATGTCGGAATCATCGAACCTGAAGGAATCTTGAAGGCCTGGACGACGAACACCCGAATCGCAAAGGCCAGGAGCATCGCGACCACGATGGCTTCCGCATATTCCCGAAAGAGCGACTTTCGGCCAAGCTGCGACACCGCCGGCTCGTCGAACACCGCCGGCGCTCCCGCTGCATCCGCCTGCCCATCGGCGGTCGCAGAGGTGAGGTCGTCCGATGAGGGACGATTCGTCTCCCCGCTCACTCGTCACCGACTTTCAGAATGGCGAGGAAGGCCTCTTGCGGCACTTCCACGTTCCCCACGGATTTCATGCGCTTCTTCCCTTCCTTCTGTTTCTCGAGGAGCTTGCGTTTCCGCGTGATGTCGCCGCCATAGCATTTCGCCAGCACGTTCTTCTTCATGGCGCCAATCGTCTCGCGCGCGATGACCTTGCTCCCGATCGCCGCTTGAATGGCGATCTCATACATCTGCCGGGGAATGAGTTCCTTCATTTTCTCCGCGAGCTGACGCCCGCGGTGAACGGACCGCTCTTTGTGGGTAATGAAGGACAAGGCATCGACCGCTTCACCGTTCAAGAGAATATCCAAACGCACGAGATCGGACTGGCGATAGCCGAGCAGCTCATAATCGAGAGAGGCGTACCCCTGCGTGCGCGATTTGAGCTTGTCGTAAAAATCGAGAATGACTTCATTGAGCGGCATCTCGTAACTGATCGTCACCCGCGTCGGGTCGAGGAATTGAATGCCCCGCTGAATGCCGCGACGTTCCTGACAGAGCTGGATGATGGCCCCCATATACCGTTCGGGCGTAATGACCGAGGCCAGAATGAACGGCTCCTCGAACGATTCGATGCTGCTAGGGGGCGGAAGCTGTGAGGGATTATTGACCTCCAGCACGTCTCCATTGGTCAACAATACACGATAGACGACGGTCGGCGCGGTGGTCAGGAGTGTCAGGTTATATTCACGCTCAAGCCGCTCCTGGATGATTTCCATATGGAGGAGACCCAGAAAGCCGCAACGGAATCCAAACCCCAAAGCGAGCGAGGTCTCCGGCTCATAGACGAACGAGGAGTCGTTCAACCGCAGTTTGACCAGCGCATCCCGCAAATCTTCGTACCGGGCCGTGTCGGTGGGATAGAGCCCGCAGAACACCAACGGCTTCACTTCTTTATAACCGGGGAACGGCGTACTCGTGGGCGTCACCGCATCCGTGAGAGTATCGCCGATCTTGACGTCCGCGACTTCCCGCATGTTGGCGCACAGGTAACCCGCTTCGCCGGTCAACAGCTCGGTCTTCTTGGTTCGCTTCGGGCTGAATTGGCCGACTTCCATCACTTCAAAGACCCGCTCGTTCGACATCACTTTGATCTTCATGCCGGGCCGCACGGAGCCATCGACGATCCGGGCCAACACGATCACGCCCTGATAATTGTCGAACCAGGAATCGAAGATAAGCGCCTTCAGCGGCGCATCGGGATCTCCCGAAGGCGGTGGAATCCGCTCGATGACGGCCTCCAGCACCTCCGGCACACCCTTGCCCTCTTTCGCACTGATCAAGAGGGCATCGGTCGCATCCAGCATCAGCACATCGGAAATCGACTGTTTGGTGCCTTCAACATCGGCACTGGCCAGGTCGATCTTGTTGATCACGGGAATGATGGTGAGGTTGTTCGCCATGGCCAAATTCACATTGGCAATCGTCTGCGCCTGCACCCCTTGAGTGGCATCGACGAGCAAGAGCGCTCCTTCGCATGCGGCAAGACTGCGTGAGACCTCATAGGTGAAGTCGACGTGACCCGGCGTATCGATCAAATGCAAGGCGTAGGTCTTCCCATCCTTGGCCTTGTACCGAATGGCAACGGCATGGGCCTTGATCGTGATGCCACGCTCACGTTCCAGGTCCATCGCATCAAGGATCTGCTCCTTGGCCTCTCGGGCAGTCACCGCGCCAGTTGCGTCGAGGATCCGGTCAGCGAGGGTAGATTTGCCGTGATCGATATGGGCGATAATCGAAAAATTGCGTATGAGGCTTTGCAAATGCTAACTCTTTTCCCAGTAAAATCGGTTCATTATAGTTACCGCCCCCCAGGTTGTCAAAGCAACGGCCCCCTCGTATAATCCGCGGGCACCGCGCCAATAACATCGGATAAGAGCATATGGCTGATAGCCTATAGCGAATGGCACGAGTCCATTTTTTCTGACTTCTCGCTATACGCCATTCGCCATCAGCTCTTCTGCAGCTCCTCCATCGTGGCACGAAAACCATCTACTCGACAGTTGATTGATTGGGACCACCGGCATCTCTGGCATCCCTTCACCCAAATGCAGGAATGGGAACAGGAGGAGCCACTCATCATCGAGCGGGGAAAAGGCTCCTACCTGATCGATACGGAGGGGAAGAAATACCTCGACGGAACCTCCTCCATCTGGGTCAATCTGCATGGGCACCGCCATCCGGCGCTCGACCGTGCCATCAAGACACAACTCGACAAGATCGCGCATTCGACCTTCCTCGGCCTCTCCAATCCCCCGGCCATTCAGCTTGCGCGGGAACTCATTCGCATCATGCCGAAAGGCCTAAAACGGGTGTTCTATTCTGATAACGGATCAACCGCGGTGGAAGTCGCACTCAAAATGGCAGTCCAGTACTGGCAGCAACGGCGTCCCGAAGCCGGTCCCAAGAATACCTTTTTCCATTTGAAGCTGGCCTACCATGGTGACACCCTCGGAGCTGTCAGCGTGGGCAACATCGAGCTGTTTCATGGGAGATTCAAGTCGCTCCTCTTCCCCACTCTGGAAGCCGATCCGCCCTATTGCTATCGCTGCCCCCTCAATCAGACCTATCCCTCCTGCCAGATGGCCTGCCTTGATCCGATTGAGCAGATCCTCAAGAAGCGCCACCGTGAACTGGCCGGCTTCATCATCGAACCACTCGTCCAAGCCGCCGCCGGGATGATTACGGCCCCACCGGGCTATCTCACCAGAATCCGTGAACTTTGCACGAAATATAATGTGCTCTTGATCGCTGACGAAGTCGCTACCGGTTTTGGCCGCACCGGCAAGATGTTCGCCTGCCAGCATGAGGGCGTCACGCCGGACTTGATGGCGATCAGCAAAGGTCTCACCGGTGGCTACATGCCGTTGGCCGCCACGTTGACCACTGAAGAAATCTACAAGGGGTTTCTCGGCAAGTACGAAGAATTCAAAACGTTCTTCCATGGCCACAGCTACACGGGAAACCAGCTCGGCTGTTCCGTGGCGCTGGCCAACCTCAACGTGTTCAAGAAAGAGAAGACGCTCGCACGGTTGCAACCCAAGATCAAAACGATGACGCGGCTACTTCAACCGCTGAGGCAACTGCCCCATGTGGGGGACATCAGGCAACGGGGATTCATGGTTGCCATCGAGTTAGTGGGGGACAAGAAGACAAAGAAACCCTATCCGCTCGAAGCGCGAATGGGCCATCGAGTCACGATGGAAGCGCGCAACCGAGGGCTCTTACTCCGCCCGATCGGCAACATCCTCATCCTCATGCCGCCCCTCAGCACGTCGCTGCATGAACTCACCAGCATGGTCGAAATCCTGCAAGCGTCCATCGAAACCGCGACACTAGCCCTGGCATCTGGGCCACGCCCATAGAACAAGAGGAGGAGAGGGAGCGGCCAGCAGCCCTCCTTGCTCGCTGGACGCGCACGATAATGCGGTGCTCGTCCAATGCGCGCAGTCAAGGGCAGCCTGGACGCTCCCTCTAAGACCGAGAACGAAAAGACGGACGTGCAGCCTGGCGATTCCCTGTGCTCGCGCAACGCGCGGTCGCAGACTCCCCTCGTTGGACGCGCGCACGTTGGGAAACCACCAGGCCGCCCCTCGTGCTCTTCGTCCAGAAACAACAAAAAGCTGTCATCCTTGATGCGGGCGCTTTCAACCGAACGCGTAACTGCAAGACAGTTGCACACCCTCTTCATGAGCCCTTACTTCCCGCCCTTGGGCATTGACCTTTCCCCAAATCCGTGGGCACCGGGTTAAGCCACCGCCGTTCTCGCTTGATACCAGACCGGGGAATCATTGCCGAGGGTCGAGTGCCGGCGTTTCCGATTATAGAAGACCTCAATGTACTCAAAGATATTCCGTTTCGCGTCGTCACGGATTGTATAGTGCCGATGATAGACGAGCTGCGATTGGATGTTCCGATGATGCCTTCGACCCAATGGAGATGGCGGTACAATCGGGGAGGGTCAGAATGCTGCAGGGAAACGGCACTCGCAAGGATTCGCAGCACACTGACTCCATCTTGGCTACACGAGCTTCATGGATAAACAGTTCAAGGCACCCAATGATGGGCCCCCTCGCTGAGCATCAGGCAGACCGCCAAGCGGCGTGGCGGATAATGTTGCGGCGATTGTCCCGCCGAGAGAGAAGCCTCGGCAGACCGGTTGTCAAGAATCGAGAAATGTTATAGCGCTGACACAGCCGTGCAACCCCCCAGATCCCCCAAAGAGACAACAGTAACAGCCCCCCTGCCATCGCAAGAGGCATTCTCGTCACCGTTGCAGACAACAAGTATATACACGTGTAGTACAAGAAAAATTGCACAATAAATATGGGGAGCGCATTCCGCCCGATCGGCTCGACGGCTCTCATGCCTCCTCTTATCCATGACTGTTCTGTCTGCGCAAACAGGACGCCAAGAAGGAGAAAGGCCGCGCCTCCATACACCAGTAGATAGACCAAACCTGGAGGATATTTCTGGTAGAGAGACAGGTACGGGCGCCACCCAGGATCGAGCGCCACTCCGCCAAATAAGGAGAGCAGTACAATCCCCGCTTTGAGCACGATCGCCGTGGCAATCATCCCAAGAGAAACGTTCAGAAGACGCCGACTCACGGGCCTCAAACCTTGAACAGGAAGATCTTTCAACCATGCACCCACTCCACTCCCGGCCATATACACCCCTAACCAGGGAAGCAATGGGAACTGTGCCACAACGAGGTCCTGGGTTGGTCCACAAAGCACACTCCTAATCACTTGATACAGGGGATCTTCCGGATTCCAGTAGAGCCAGAGGATCCAACTTCCGATGGAGAGGCATCCTCCCAACAGAAAGCGAATCCGCCTGCCGATGGCGGGCACCACAAACACCCCGATCATCACGCAGAATGCAACGGTATCAGTGATATAGGCCTGAGACATAGCAGGACCAAGGCCCCATAGTGCGGCAAACGACAAGGCAATCAGCACGTGGCCGATCGTCACTAGAAACAACGCCCGATCAAGCACGTGCATGCGAAACGCCGCAAAGTGAGCGCCTTTAACCTCAGCTTGATAACCCAGCAACACCCCACTGATCAGCACGAACATCGGTGATGCAGCCCTGCAGGCCAGCGTAAGCGTATCGACAATCCAGCTCTCGGTCGGACCCTCCAGGAGTAGATGCCTGAAATGAAATATATCCACAAAATGTGCGATACAGACCAGCAGCATGGCCATCCCACGTGCCGAATCTAACGCAAAGAGGCGACGATCTTGCACGTATGGGTCCCCCATCAACTTGTAATCCCCGACAACGCGGAAGCCCCCCACGTCACGACCAGACGAGGAAAACGATCAGGACTCACACGGTGTTACGAATATATCGTCGAAAGGGAACTGTGACTATTCGCCATCAGAGGGGGAAAACTACTCCCTTCAGGGGGGGGGAAGGACCATACTTGTGGCGGCTGTTAGAGTGGCGACCGGACACCTCTGCGGGCAGTCATATCAGGTGATACGGACCGGCTCTCCAACCCTCACATTGAAGGCTCTGGCGGCACTGCTTTCCCGGATGAATAATTCAAGCCATCCATGGCTATTCATCAATGCACAGGGATGGTTGGATCGCCCTTCGCTATAGCAGGCAACCAGCCCCTCAATGCTGTGTTCCGCGATACGAATTCTCGGCGCCTTTCGCTGCGTGACCGCTCGAACGTCGTCCAGATGCTTCGCGGTGATGTTGGAAATAAGATTGCCGAATCGATCAACGGACACAACCCGCCCGACGAACTCTCTATCACGCCATACCGGCTCATCGAGTTGGAGCTCGACAGGATCATCGACGAGCCGACCAAATGACGCGAACGACCGCCCGCTCGCAAGCCAGGCCGCCGCCGGCGCAAAGAGGTCACGGCCATCGAACGTGGCCCCTTCCGATTGAAGGCGATATGCCGCCTGCTCGATCTGCCGAATCTCCACCTGACGCTCGCCTCGCAGTACACGAGTGAGGAGTCCGTTATCTGGTGCGATAAAATAGCACCGAGACGTCGCGACCAGGAGAGGCCGCCTGGCACTTCCAACGCCGGGGTCGACGACCGCCACATGAATCGTCCCATCGGGGAACGAACGGTAACAGGAATGCAGGACGTATCCCGCTTCTTCGATCTGGTGGGGCATGATCTGGTGGGAAAGATCGACGATACGGGCATTGGGATGAATGGTAAGAATCACCCCCTTCATGCTCGCCACGAACGAGTCCCGATCGCCGAAATCGGTCAACAGCGTGATGAGCCCCTGAGGGTGCGGCACTAGAGCTCCTCGAAACGAATCTCCACCACCTCGTACTCAACCATCTTCACCGGTGTCTTGACCTCGACGAAATCGCCTACGCGCTTGCCGATCAGCGCCTTGCCGACCGGAGACTGAATGGAGATCCGGTTCACTTTCATGTCGGCTTCGTCCTGTCCCACCAGCGTGTACTGCCGCTTCGACTGCGACTCCTGTTCGATGAGGAGCACGGTCGCGCCGAACACGATCGTCTCGGAAACCCGCCCGGCCGTTTCGATGATGCGGGCGTCGGCCAGCTTCGCCCCAAGCTCGATAATGCGCGATTCGATAAATCCCTGGCGTTCTTTGGCGGCATCGTATTCTGCGTTCTCACTCAGGTCTCCATGGGCACGAGCTTCAGCGATGGCCTCGATATTTTTTGCACGCTCGACTTTGCGCAAACGATCGAGCTCTGCCTGGAGCGCCTCGTGCCCCTTTCTCGTGATCGGTGTCGGCATTCTTCCTCCAAACTACAACGCTGAATTATGAACGATGAACGATGGCAAACAGAAACGAATCATAATCTCTCACTCAACGATCAGCGCTCATCCTTCATCGCTCTGCGCTTCCGGTGCCGTGATACTCCTGCAACGACCGAATGGTCAGCTCTGTCTTGAGAATCGCTTCAATACCCATGACCGCCGCTCGTGCTCCCCGGATGGTCGTATAGTAGGCCAGCCCTTTGTTAAGCGCCTCCCGACGGATCGACAAGGAATCAGCATGGGCCGACGCGGTGCGTACCGTGTTCACCACTAACGCGATCTGACCGTTCTTAATATGGTCCACGACATGCGGGCGGCCTTCCTTGACCTTATTCACGGTCTCCGTCTGGACTCCGTGGTCGCGCAAATAGGCTGCCGTTCCACTCGTGGCTTCAATGGCAAACCCCAGCCGCTGCAGTTGCTGCACAACTTCCAACGCCGCAGGACGATCGCTCTCCTTCACGCTGATGAAGGCTGTGCCACCTTTCGGCAGGGGCGCACCGGCGCCTGCCTGAGACTTCGCAAAGGCCCATCCGAAATCCTGATCGATGCCCATGACTTCTCCGGTGGACTTCATCTCAGGGCCCAAGAGAACATCCACCCCCGGAAACTTATTGAAAGGGAAGACGGATTCTTTCACAGACAGATGTGCGGGCGCAGGGGCCTCGACCAGCCCCAATTCAGGAAGGGTCTTACCCACCATGGTCTTCATCGCCAGCTTGGCCAGCGGCACACCAATGGCTTTACTCACGAACGGCACGGTGCGTGAGCCGCGAGGATTCACCTCCAACACATAGATCGTCTTGTCTTTAATGGCAAATTGCGCATTCATCAGACCGATCACACCAAGCTCCAGGGCCAACGCCTTCATTTGTCGACGAATCTCTTCGACAACACTGTGATCGAGTGAATAGGGCGGCAACGAACAGGCCGAGTCCCCCGAATGCACTCCGGCTTCTTCGATATGTTCCATAATTCCGGCCACCACGACATTCGTGCCGTCTGAAATGGCATCGGCATCGACTTCAATCGCATCAGAAAGATACTTGTCGATCAGCACGGGATGTTTCGGCGAGGCTTTCACGGCCGACCTCATATATTCCAACAAGCCGGATTCGTCGTAGACGATCTGCATGGATCGCCCGCCCAGCACATACGAAGGCCGCACCATGACCGGATAGCTGATCTGCGCGGCGATCCGAAGGGACTCGTCAACGGATCGGGCCATGCCACTCTCCGCTTGGCGGAGCCCGAGCTTATTCAAGAGGTCGCGGAATCGTTCTCGATCTTCTGCTCGATCGATCGCGTCAGGACTTGTGCCCAGAATTCGCACCCCGGCCTTGGACAAAGGGAGCGCGAGCTTAAGCGGCGTCTGCCCACCGAACTGTAAGACGACACCCAACGGCTGTTCGCGCTCCACGATGTTGAGGACGTCCTCCTCAGTCAACGGCTCAAAATAGAGCCGATCCGAGGTATCGTAGTCGGTGCTCACCGTTTCGGGGTTGCAATTCACCATGATCGATTCGATGCCTTCTTCGCGGAGCGCCATCACCGCATGAACACAACAGTAGTCGAACTCGATCCCCTGTCCGATACGGTTCGGTCCTCCCCCGAGGATGATGACTTTCTTCCGGTCTGTCGGGCGCGCCTCACATTCGCTTCCGTACGTCGAATAGAGATAGGGGGTATGGGCTTCAAACTCTGCGGCGCAGGTATCGACGCGTTTATACGTCACCCCTCTTTTGCCCTGGCCTGCACGGGTCCGCTGCTTCCGGACGGAGGCCGAGGTGGACCCGATGAGCTGCGCGATCCGATCGTCTGAAAATCCCAGCTCTTTGGCTCGCCACAGAAACGACTCTTCAAGCGCGGATGATTTCTTCCCCGCCTGGCCAACCAGCAAGGCTTCAAATTGGATCAGCTCCCGGACCTGTTCTAGAAACCAGGGGTCGATCATCGTGAGGGCAAAGAGGTCGTCGTTGGACAGACCGAGACGCATGCCATCGGCGACATGCCACAGCCGCTCAGAAATCGGGGTCCGCAGATGTTGGCGTACCCGCTCCAGCCCTTGTGGCCGATCGAACCCTTCAGGGATGCCTCGATCCAACCCCTCCCGCGAAGAGAACCCATTCATGTTCAACTCCAGCGAACGAATCGCTTTCTGCAAGGCTTCCTTAAAGGTCCGCCCGATCGCCATCACTTCGCCCACGGATTTCATCTGTGTCGTGAGAGTTGGATCGGCTCCTCGGAACTTCTGGAATGCAAAGCGAGGGATCTTCACCACCACATAATCGATCGTGGGTTCAAAGGAAGCTTTGGTCACACCGGTGATGTCGTTGGTGATTTCATCCAACGTGTAGCCCACGGCAAGCTTCGCGGCAATCTTGGCGATAGGAAATCCTGTCGCTTTGGAAGCCAGTGCGGAACTCCTCGACACACGAGGATTCATTTCGATAATCACCATGTCGCCATTCTGAGGATTCAGGCCGAACTGGACGTTCGATCCGCCGGTATCGACACCGATCTCGCGCATAATCCGAACCGCAGCATCCCGCATGCGCTGATATTCTTTGTCCGACAGCGTCATGGCCGGCGCAACCGTGATGCTATCGCCTGTATGCACGCCCATCGGGTCCAGATTTTCGATCGGGCAGATGATAACAACATTGTCCTTAAGGTCCCGCATCACCTCAAGTTCATACTCTTTCCAGCCAATCAGCGATTCCTCGATCAGCACTTGACTGACCGGACTCATCGCTAAGGCCCAGTCGATCAGCTTCTCGAACTCTTCCCGATTGTAGGCGATGTTTCCGCCGGTCCCACCCATGGTGAATGAAGGCCTGATGATCGACGGAAATCCAGTCTGATCAAGAATCTTGATGGCTTCTTCACGGGTATGCGCCGTGCCGCTCGTTGGCACGCGCAACCCGATACGCTGCATCGCATGTTTGAAGGCTTCGCGATCCTCAGCCTTATGAATCGCTTCGGCGGACGCGCCAATTAACTTCACTCCGTATTTTTCGAGCGTCCCCCGCTTGACCAAGGCCATCGTCGCATTCAACGCGGTCTGTCCTCCCATGGTTGGGAGCAGTGCGTCAGGACGTTCACGCTCGATCACTTTCTCGACCACCTCAGCGGTGATCGGCTCTACATAGGTGCGATCGGCCAACTCTGGATCGGTCATGATCGTCGCCGGGTTGCTGTTGATCAAAATGACCCGGTAGCCTTCTTCTCTCAGTGCTTTGCAGGCCTGCGTGCCGGAATAGTCGAACTCACAGGCCTGACCGATCACGATCGGCCCAGACCCGATGAGTAAAATGGATTTGATATCTGTTCGCCTTGGCACGAAAACCTCGTTTTATGGTCGGCTAACTAGTTTGTGGCATGGGCCCGATGGTCGGCCTGTATGGCGCTGGTGGCGGAGGAACCGCTCCTCCCCCGGGCCCATGATAATACTGGAGCGCCTCGGGAAGCCAGGCTTCAATCTGGTTGATACGTGTCAAATCGGACGGATGGGTGGAAAGAAACTCAGGAACCGCCTGCTGCGAGCGAAAGCAGACTTTCCCGATCATCTGCCTCGGACAGCCGCTCATCCGCTCCCAAAACGGAACCGCTTCACGCGGATCGTACCCGGCCTGTGCCATCAATCGAAGTCCGATGTAGTCGGCTTCTGATTCCTGCTTACGATTGAATGGCAACGACACATTAACCCCGTAAGCTCCCAACAGACCCTGGATCGCACCGGGATTCGCATGCCCTGAAGCCGCCGCGCCCAATGCGCCCAATTGCGCAATTTGGTCCAAGATACTTCGGCTCATTCGCTCGACCCCATGACGCTGCAACGCATGTGCGACCTCATGCCCCATCACCGTTGCTAAACCAGCATCGTCTTTCGTCGTCTTGAGAATTCCTGTGAAGATGGCAACCTTCCCGCCTGGAAGGGCGAACGCATTAACCATCTTGTCGTCTTGAATGACCGCGAATTCCCACTGATACTCCGGCTTGTTCGCGGCGTCAGCGATTTTCCGTCCCACCCGATGCACCAACTCATTCACTTCGGCATTGTCACTGAGAGGCGCCGAGCGCAACACCTCGCGGAACGCGCTCAATCCGAATTGCAGTTCTTTCTCTTCGGAGAAAAAAATCACTTGATCTCTGGCTGTGCCCGGTGCGCGATAACAACCGGCCAGACTGCCGAACAGACTCAGGGCCGCGCCAGCCCCCAGGGCCGTACAGAGGCTCATGGCTCCATGGGCGCCCAGGGCCAGCATCGCCCGGCGCCCGATCGGCGTCGCTAACGCTCGCTCGACGGAGGCTGAACTGTGATCAGCCGAACATCCCATACGACCCTACGGCATCCAGAGATACATGAACTGTGGCGTACCACCCCGTACCATCGACAGTAAATCCAAGTTAGCGAATCCGGCCATACTCACAGAACTCGTCCCGAACAGCCGCGAGTAAATATTATTCTGATATTCCCCACGACGCCCATAGGTCACGACCCGCGCCTCGGTCAGACCCGCCTTCTTCTTGGCCAGCTCGAGCGCGTCATCAAGATAACCGATCTCGTCGATCAGACCTGCCGCCTTGGCCTGATCTCCCGAATAAATCCGTCCATCGGCCAACTTCTTGATTTGATCGGCCGTCAGATGGGGACGCCCCTCCTGTACCACGGACAGAAACCGCTGATAGAAGGAGTCGATCACGCTCTGAAAGATCCCCCGCTCTTCCGGTGTCATGACTCGAAAAGGTGAGCCCATATCCTTACGGGGGCCTGAGGTGATGGCATTCGCCTCGACACCCACTTTCTCAAGCAGGCCTCGGGCATTGACGGTCAACATGATGACACCGATGCTGCCCGTCACCGTCGAGGGATGGACCAAAATGCTGTCCGCGGCCATAGCCAAGTAGTAGCCCCCTGACGCCGCAACATCCATCATCGAGGCAATCACGGGAACCTTCTTCTTGAGCTTGAACTCACGCAACTCGTGATAAAGGATGTCCGAAGCCGTGACGGTTCCCCCAGGACTGTTGATCCGAACGACCACGGCTTTGATCTTCTCATCCTTGGAGGCTCTCGTCAGCTCTTCCCTGAACGTGGCCAACATATTGGGTTGCGACACGAGGCCGTCTTTATCTTGTGAGCTGATCACACCCGACAGGTCGAGCAACAGCACTTTACCATCTCCCGTGCCGCTCAACTGCACTTCCTGCACCGGCCCCGATGGTTCGATGAGATTGACCGTAATACAACCGGATTGCAGGCTGATGGCCGCAAGGAGGCACAGCCGACCAAGGGTGACACACATTCTATACATGCTGTTTCTCCATCAGCTGAATAAACTCGGTGAATAAATAGGCCGAGTCATGGGGCCCGGGGGAGGCCTCCGGGTGATACTGCACCGAGAACACCGGACGATCCACACAGGCCAATCCTTCAATGGAGTGATCGTTCAGACTCAGATGTGTCACTGCGACCTTCCCGAACGACGTCTCGATGACGGGCGGCCGATCTGGAATGGCACTGATCGGCTGCGTGACTTGCACGGCGAAGTTGTGGTTCTGTGACGTGATCTCGACTTGTCTCGTACGGAGATTCATGACGGGATGATTCGCCCCATGATGGCCGAACTTTAGTTTATAGGTCTTGAGCCCCAGCGCGAGGCCAAGAATCTGATGTCCTAAGCAAATACCGAAGAGCGGATACTGACCGATCAACTCCCGCACCGCCGCGATGGCGTACGGTACCCCCTCAGGATCCCCTGGCCCGTTCGACAGAAAAACCCCGTCCGGCTTGAGCGTCTGAACCTGCTTCGCGGTGGTCGAAGCCGGCACAACGGTGACGGCACAGCCTACATCCACCAGTTGGCGAAGAATATTCTGTTTCACCCCAAAATCATAGGCCACGACATGCCAGCGCCTGGTCGCAGCGACGCGAGGCTTATCGCCGAGCGCAGGAATCCATTCGCCCGATCCCTCCGTCCATCGATAGGACTGCTCGCAGGTGACGGTAGTCGCCAGATCGCGGCCGATGATGCTGGGGGCCGCCTTCGCCTTTTCCACAGCCAGACGGGTATCCATCTCAATATGGGTAATGAGGCCCTGCTGCGAGCCATGCTCGCGCAAGTGGCGCGTAAGGGCCCTCGTATCCAGCCCTTCGATGCCAACGATCTTCGCATCCAGTAAATAGCCTTGGAGCTGCTGCTTGCTGCGCCAGTTACTAGCGAGCGAACTGGCCTCTTTGACGATGAATCCTTCAGCCCAGATCCGCCTCGACTCGATATCCTCCGGTGTGACCCCGTAGTTTCCAATGTGGGGACAGGTCATGGTAATGATCTGACCTTTATAGGAGGGGTCGGTCAAGACTTCCTGGTAGCCGGTCATGGCCGTGTTAAACACGACTTCGCCGACCGTCTCCCCTTCATATCCCAATGCGCGCCCCTCGAAGAGCGTGCCATCCGCCAATGCTAATAACGCTTTTTTCACGTGAGCGCTCCATGCCGATGCAGCGACCGTTTGGCCTTGATTCCTATCAGTAGGATTCCCAGTACAAGATTCACCATGTATAGCGATCGAACCGGCATATGTATACGGAAAAATGCTTCGAATGCTGCCTTCCTGGCGACCTCATCTTTTACGGCGAAGGCCTGCGCCTGAAGCGAGGCAGCCTGTGGGTGCAGCCAGAGAATAATGACCCCGGCAATCACCGACATCCCCACGAGCAACGCCATCTCGCTCCGACTAACCACCACCGCCGGGTTTCCACTCCACCAGCGATACCATGTTCCGGCACACAAAATTGCCAGCGATCCGATCACGAAACGATTATATCCCTCAAACGCTCGCGTCAGAAAGAACCCGCCTGAGTCCTGCCCGCCGAACGTATTAAAGACCGCTGGAATGACCGCTCCAATGAGCACCAGCAATCCGCCGACCCATATGCCCAAGGCCAGCCATTCACAGGTCAAACAACAGACCAGGCCCCAGCGGAAGTGGCGTGGCACTAGCTCTCCGCCTGACTGGCCTCGAACACGATCCGGCCACCGACGATGGTCGTCCGCACTCGCCCCTTCACCTTCCATCCGGCAAAGGGAGTATTTCGACTTTTCGAGAAAAACTTGGCCGGATCGACCTCCCACGATTCCTGTTGGTCGACAATCGTGACATCGGCATCGGCCCCGACCGCCAACGTGCCTTTGGCCAATCCAAATACCTTCGCGGGAGCGGTACTCAGCTTGTCGACCGCTGCCTCCAACGACAAGACCCCTTCATCGACCAAGGCGAAGGTCAACGGCAGCGCGGTCTCCAGTCCGACAATGCCGAACGGCGCTTCGGCAAAACCTAGCTGCTTTTCCTGCGTGGCATGCGGCGCATGGTCCGTGGCAATGACATCGATGGTCCCGTCGCGAAGACCTTCCTTAATGGCTTGCACATCTTTCCAGGTCCGAAGCGGAGGATTCATTTTGGCATAGGTGTTGTACCCTCGAACCGTTTCCTCCGTGATCGTAAAATGATGGGGACAGGCCTCGGCCGTCACTCTCAGCCCACGGGACTTGGCTTCTCGCACCATCCTGGCCGAGCCCTCTGTGCTGATATGAGCCAGATGCAGCCGGGCTCCGGTCAGTTCCGCCAAGGCAACATTACGTGCCACCATCACATCTTCTGCCGCAGAGGGAATTCCGGGAAGCCCCAACTCGGTTGAGATCGCCCCTTCGTTCATACAGCCCCCCTCGGCAAGGTGCAGGTCTTCGCAATGATCGACCACCGCCACATCGAAGGCCAAGGCATACTCCATCGCTCGCCGCATCACCAAACTGTTCATCACCGGCTTCCCGTCATCCGAAATGGCGACACAACCGGCACGCCGCAAATCGCCGATCTCCGCCAGTTCCTTCCCTTCGGAGCCTTTCGTGATCGCGCCGATCGGAAACACATT
>JAUXQT010000052.1 GCA_030682135.1 Nitrospirota bacterium
CCGACGCACCGCAAGGAGCTGGCGCAGGTGCTGGAAGACGTGAACGAAACCGGATCCATGGCCGCCGCGGAACGCGGGATCGCGCTACAGGGTACGTCCACCCGGCACGACCGCCGCAATTCGATGCAGGACGTTCAGCTCCGCAGCCTGGATTGGGCGCAAGTGCGTCCGGAGTGGGGATTGGCGAGAAACAGCCTGTTCATTATCGGGAGCCGCCATCTGACGCAGGGGATCGATCTTGCGGGACGCTCCTTCCTGCACTCCTACGATCATCGCCCCGACACAGACGGAAAGCTGCTGGAGATCATCATGACAGCGCCGCTGATCGTGGCCCAGTGGATCAATATGGAGTACTACTTCTCGACGGTGGACCCCGATGTCTATGGCAGCGGCAGCAAGGTGTATCACAATGTGACGGGGCGGATCGGAGTCATGACGGGAGGACAAAGCGACCTCCGTATGGGGTTGCCCGTTCAAACGGTCATGAACGGCGCACGGTCGTACCACGAGCCCGTGCGCCTCACGGCTATCATCGAAGCCCCGCGAGGCAGGATCTCTGCCATCATCAATCGCCAACCGTTGCTGGAGCGCTTGTTCAACAATCGATGGCTGAATCTGATCGCCTATGAACCGATGGAACGGCGGTACTACCGCTACGACGGCGCGGGAGGCTGGGACAGCATCACCCTGGAGACTGTCGATCACATCGCGGGCGTCGGCGTCGAGCAGATGTAAGCGATAGGCTGGCGCGCGCACGAAGGAGGTCTGTATGCCGGACAGAGAGTCGAAGCAGTATCCGCCATATTGGGCCGTGCCCTTCTCCTCGTACCAGGAGGTCACGGATTTTCTTCGCGAACTCGAAACTGCTTGTATCTTGCTCGGCCGGCCTTCGGATGGCACCTGCAGCTTCGGAGCTATTGCGCGATGCTTACAAGAACTCGGACGTCCAGACCGAGCCTATCGATCCGTGCACGTGACCGGCACCAATGGCAAAACCAGCGTCAGTCGCATGACCGCAGCGCTTCTCCAAGCCGGCGGCATGAAGGTCGGACTCTATACGAGCCCTCATCTCGGGCATTTCAGAGAACGAATTTTCATCAACGGCCAGCCAATCGGCGAACAGGAGTTGGTGGATGCCTGTAACCAGCTTAAGTCGCTGATGGACGAAGCCGGTGTCTCGATGAGCCCGTTTGAATTTCTGACCGTCGTGGCCTTCTTCGCATTCCGCGCAGCCAGGGTAGATTATGCCGTGGTGGAGGTCGGAATCGGGGGGCGAGTAGACGCCACCAACCTGATTGCGCCGGAGGTCTCGGTGATCACGAACGTGGACTACGATCATATGGAGCTCCTCGGGGACACCCTCGAACAGATTGCGGCAGAGAAATCGGGGATTATCAAGCCATTCACTCCGGTCGTGTGCGGGCCCATGCAAGAGGGGCCTCGGTCGCTGGTTCTCACCCGCGCGGAGCAGCTGAAGGCGCCGGTTCTGTTAATCGGACACGAATATGATGCCACCGAATTCGACCTGGTCGGCTATCGGAGAACTTGCACGATCCGTGTCGGGGCCATGACGTGGCCTGGCATCACCGTCAATTCGCCGGCGGCATTCATGGCCACGAACGCCGCACAAGCGGTCGCGGCGTATGAGGTCCTCCGACGCCGTGGTCTGGTCGCCACATTGGATGAACCGGTCCTTCGCCGCACGTTCGAGCAGCTTCATTTGCCGGCCTGTTGCGAAGTGCTCGCCGGGCATTCGACGATCGTCATCGATGGGGCCCACAATGCAGCGGCCGCCGCAAGTCTCTCCTCGACTATCCGAAGCATCCGTGACGGCCGCAGGACGATCCTGGTCATCTCGCTTCCGCGAGAAAAAAAGGTCGAGACAATCATCCGGCATCTGGCCGATGCAGGAGCTGACCAAGCGATCTTCACCCGGTATCGAGAGGATCGTGCGGCCGCCCCGCAGGATCTTGCCGATATCTGGCGCTCCTGCACGCCGGCTCCGGCGGAAATTGTGACCGACCCCGATGATGCGTTTCACAGGGCAGTCCAAGGAGCTGGGCCACAGGGACTCGTCGTCGTGACTGGGTGCTTGGAGTTCGGGGGCTATTGCCGTCCCCTTGCACAAGCTGCGGTATCTCAAGTGGTGGCATGAATCCGTCAAGCATCGGCAGTCATCCGAGCAGGGAGGCATGCGATGAACGCCAGGCCAGCGCATGCAATCGAGTTGTGAGTTGGGCCATTCGGTCCGATCCTTCTTTTGTTTAGAAATATTCCAACGGGGTGACGGCAGCACAGTCGGGAAGCCATGGAATGTTTGACCACGCCGGTTGAACCCCAGACCCTGTCGCCGCACGTCTTTTTTGTGTCTGTGCCTCCTGTAGGGTTTGCGGATAGCTGAAAACAAGAAAAAGAAACAGTGCGGTGTCGAGATAAGGAGGATGAGATGGATGAGCCTGTGCAAGATCGGGCTGAGACGTTTGTGAGTCGACCAGGTTGGCCCTTCCAGAAGACCAGGAAGATGTGGGGCTTGGCGCTGATTATCGCAGCGCTGGGTATTTCTGAAGTCCCGCCTGGATTTGGCGCATCCGCACTGCCCGTTACGCTTCAACCGGACCATGCGACTCCGGGCGCAACTCTGTCGATCAGCGGGAAAGGATTTGGAAATTTTCAATCTGTCCAGAGCAATAAAGTCACGGTGAACGGTGTGCCGGCTCTCGTACAGCGATGGGAGCCGGACCTGATCGAGGTGAAGGTGCCGTTGACGGCGACAAGCGGTCCCGTTGAGGTGGTGGCAGGCAAGAAGAAGTTATTGGCCGGGACGTTGACGATCGTGCAGCCGCATATTGAGCGCATCACACCGACGGAAACAGAGCGAGGCACGCTGCTCCAGATTATAGGGCGCCATTTTGGCAGGACAGCGGGCTCGCGCGATTCGAATACCATGTTCGGGGTGAACGATGTGGTCATTGGAGGAGGTGTAGTGCGCCCTCGGCAATGGACAGACGACCGGATTGAAGTCGAGATTCCCGCGAATGCGATGTCCGGGAATGTCGTCGTTCGATTGGCTTCTTTCGATCCGCTGCCGGATGGCTCCTGCTGTGCGCCTGTGAAGCATGTGGTGAGCAACGCGGTGCCGATCTCGTTGATTCCTTCAGTCCGTGTGGACCCCGTCAGTGGGCCGGCCGGCACGAAGGTCGTGCTGTTCGGGCAGGGAGTCGGCATCGGCAGGGGGGCGAACGACGCGGTGCTCATCGGTGGAAAACCAGCCACGATTGCGCAATGGAAAGACGATGTGATCGTGTTCCATGTGCCCCTCGGGGCTGAGTCTGGCCCGCTGGTGCTGAAGAGCCAAGGGCGCGAGCGGACCCTGGCCAACTTCACCGTCCATGTTCCCAAGGCCACTACGATAAGTCCGGCGAGTGCGCCCATCGGCACGCTGCTCCGCATCAACGGAGAGCACTTCGGGTTCTACTCCGAAAGCGGCTCCACACCCTACAGCTTCATGGACTTCAATACAGGCGAAAATCGCGTGGAGATCGGCGGGGTGCCGGCCGTCATCTATCGCTGGAACGACGACCGGATCGATGTCTGGGTGCCCTTCAGCGCGAAAAGCGGACCAGTCGTGATCTATCGCAGTGCCAACAAGCCGAACCAGGATGGCTCTTGCTGCGCCGAACGGGGAGTGGTGGCGACGGACGCCGGAGACTTTACGCTGGTGACGCCGGTGATCGAGTCGTATGAACCAAAATCGGCCGGGTTGGATGAGCGGGTGACGATCAAGGGAAAAGGATTTGGGACGTTTCTCAAGACTGCCGAACATACGGAACTGGGCCTCAACCAGAAAGCGTATAAGCGACGACTCGATGTGGAAATCAACGAGGTCGATACGAGCGCAACCGTCCTGTCGAACGTGTCCAGAACGGAAGTGTTATTCAACGGGGCTGCAGCTCTGGTCCAGTCCTGGAGCGATACGGAGATTGTGGTGACGGTGCCGCATCGGAATCTCTATGGGATCGGGAAGCGGGGAGAGTTTTTCGACAACCTCGCGACTGGTCCGCTGGTCGTCCGGCGAGGCTCCTGGGATGTGCTTCCCGATGGCACCTGCTGCTCGCCGAAGCAGTGGGTGACGCGTGAGGCCGGCCAGTTTACGATCGAAGCCAAGGGACTGCCCGATACGGGCTATTGGAATAACAACCGGCCCGACGCCAGTACCAATCAGTAGCGCAGTCGCGGAGGCTCCCATTCAAGGGTTGTCCGTTGCAGGTGTTCTACAGAGGCCATGTGTAATCCTGATCGGCAATGAAGTGGTGGTTGTGTTCCATTGATCCGGCATCCTGGTGCTGTTGTATGCGTGGAACAGTCATCGGTCGCACTCATAGAACGAATCTATCTTGACGGGAGGTCGATGATTCCAACAGGAAAGGTGCTCCCGGCAGCAGATCGTGAGTCGATTCGATTGGCAGCAGAAATCATTCGGAAGGGCGGCATTGTCGCCTTTCCGACTGAAACGGTCTATGGGCTCGGCTGCGATGCGCTGAATCCCGAGGCTGTGGCGCGGGTCTTTGAGGCGAAGCAACGACCGTCGTTCGATCCCCTCATCGTACATGTCGCGACGCGTGTCTCACTCGATCGTCTGGTCGAGACGATCAGCGTGGGCGATCACCGATTGATGGATGCGTTTTGGCCCGGTCCTCTGACATTGGTGCTGCCGAAACGAGAGGAGGTTCCCGATCTCGCGACAGCAGGGCTATCGACTGTCGCAGTCAGGATGCCGGCCCATCCGGTGGCGCGGGCGCTGATCCGTGAAGCGGGAGTTCCGATCGCCGCGCCGAGCGCCAATCCATTCGGCTACGTGAGTCCGACCTGTGCGCAGCATGTACTCGATGGGCTCGGTGATCGCGTGGACCTGATTCTCGACGGAGGGCCGTGCCCGATTGGCGTGGAGTCCACCATTGTGTCGATGGTCGGAACCTGTCCGGAACTCCTGCGACCTGGCAGTATCACGCTTGCGGAAATCCAGGAAGTCATTGGGCCGGTTGTGCGAGCCGCAGCCAGCCGGGCTGTGACCGCGCCGGGCCAACTCCCTCGCCATTATGCGACTGGTACGCCGATGTCTATCTTGGCTGCTCAAGGGGCAAGACCGGTTGTGCATGGCCACGAGCGCGCCGGGCTGCTGGCCATGTCAGCGCTGGGTCATGCGGACGAGAGGTACTGCGCGATCGAAGTGCTCTCGCCCTCAGGCGATCTGCGAGAGGCTGCACGAAATTTGTTCGCGGCACTGCGCCGGCTGGACGCGCTGAAGCTCGATCACCTGTATGCCGAGCCCTGCGACGAACAGGGCCTGGGGGTCGCGATCATGGACCGGCTTCGGCGCTGTGCGGTGTCAATCGACTAACGGCTGTCGCGCCTTTATGCCACAGCAGCCACGAGTGAGAGAATAGCCTGCCCCGGTAGGGCGAGAGGGCTCGTTCTTCGGGCGGGCATTGAAGATGATGCGCAACGAGACCTTGCAGCAACAGGAGGCCCTCGAAGAGGCGGTTCGTAAGGCGGTTTGCCGATTTGAGTTGGAGTTCATGGCTGGCAGCTTCGCCGAGCGCATCCGCGTGCTCGTGGCCTTCGACATGATCATCGTCCGTTCGCAGGGCGTGCTGCCGGCGGCGGAACAGCAACTCGCTCGGACGGAGGAGGGCCAGGCGCTGGTGAAGCTGCTGTATCGGACGCTGTTTACTCAGCAGCGCCACATCCTCCTGCATGAAGTCGCAGCAGTCACGGGCATGGAAGCAATCGACGTTTTGACGGATTTCTCCCTCTCTACCGGCGAGCAGGTCATGGTATTTCTATTCGCGTCGCACCACGAAAACTAATGGGATGATACGGAAGTCTGAACGAGCTACCAGCGTACGCTCACGGAAGCCCTCTGAGAGCGGCGATCGCGCATCTCAGGGTATGTTGCGGTCTTCGCGGCAAGGGTTTCCGGCTGTCGTATTCTGTGACGGAAAAACCCCAAAAGAGATTATCAGTCTTGCGCGCAAGCTGCTGGCCCAGCATCGGCATCTGCTGGTGCCTCGGGTTACGCCCGAGGTCGCGCGCGCCCTGCTGCGATTGGACCCGCGCGCCCTGTATCACGAGTCGGCCAGAGCCGTCACGATCGATGATGTAACAAGAAGGCTGAAGGGAGATGTGTTGATCGTGACGGCAGGAACCGCCGACACTCCAATTGCGGAAGAAGCACGAGTGACGGCTGAAGTGATGGGGAGCCTGGTGGAGGTCATCTATGACGTGGGTGTGGCCGGTCTGCACCGAGTGCTTGCCCGTCATAGCAGGCTCTTGCAAGCCCGTGTCGTGGTGGTTGTGGCTGGTATGGATGGGGCGCTTCCGAGCGTCATCGGCGGACTGGTCAACTGCCCCGTCATTGCCGTGCCGACCAGCATCGGTTATGGGGCCAGTTTTGGCGGCCTCGCCCCACTCTTCACCATGCTGAACTCCTGCGCCTCCGGTGTGGGGGTCGTGAATATCAATAACGGATTTAGCGCCGGCTGTTTGGCACATCGCATCAATGTGTTGGCGAATGAATAGGGATTGGCTTTCACAGTTTATTTAGTAGAAATATTGCACTACGAATGCCGCTCCTCCTCTCCTTTCTGCTCCTGAACGTCTTTCCAGTCGAACCAAGTCGTAATGGATCTGGCGTTAGAGCATAGACGCACAGCTCTCGGTGCGTCTCGTGCGTCGATGCACTGGGAGTTTGCCTCATCGAGAAAGACGCACACTTGCCGCGATCTTCTTATCGTCAGATTCCCAGATTTTTCCAGAAAAGTTCGGTTGTCTGTTCGCAGCGTAGCCATCAAGCAGGCTGGAATCTAATTTGCAAATACGACCAGGCATGGGAACGGATGGTCCGATCCCCCTTGCTGCTTAAGGGAGGTTGTTCAATGGGTACACAGCACATAGTGACGATGTTGCCGGGAGAGGGAACCGGTCCGGAAATTTGCGAAGCGGTCCGGCTGGTGATCGATGCGAGCGGCGTCAATATCAAATGGGAGTATGAAGAGATCGGACTGGACTGCTTGGAGAAGCACGGCACGTTGTTGCCTGACAAGACGGTCCAAGCCATCGCCAGAAACAAGATCGCGTTGAAAGGCCCCACGACCACGCCGATCGGGACAGGCCACAAGAGCGCGAACGTGACACTCCGAAAGGTGTTCGATCTCTATGCGAATGTGCGGCCGGCCAAGTTGATTCCAGTGCTCAAGCGGCCCTGGGACAAAATCGACATCCTGAACTTTCGAGAGAACACCGAAGATTGCTACGCCGCCATCGAGCATATGGTGTCAGACGAAGTGGCGCAATGTTTGAAGGTTATCACCTGGCCTGGCTCCTATCGCATCGCCGAGTTTGCCTTCAAGTGGGCAAAAGCCAATGGGCGCAAGAAGATCTACTGCGTTCATAAGGCTAACATCATGAAGATGACCGACGGTCTCTTTCTCGATGCCTTTAGAGAGGTCGCCAAGAAATATCCGGATATCGAGTCCGGCGACATCATCGTGGACAATTGCTGCATGCAGCTCGTGAGAAATCCTGCGCAATTCGATTGCTTGGTGCTCCCGAATCTGTACGGGGACATCCTGACGGATCTCTGCGCAGGATTGGTCGGCGGCTTGGGATTCGCGCCGGGTGCCAACGTGGGCGACAATTGCGCAATCTTCGAGGCGGTCCACGGCTCTGCGCCGAAGTATGCGGGGATGAAGAAGGTGAATCCGTCGGCCGTGCTGGTCTCCGGAATCATGATGCTCCGCTGGATGAAGGAAGAAGTGGCAGCCGATCGGATCACAAAGGCGATGTTTGCCGTTCTCGACGAGCGGAAGCACGTAACGTACGACGTCGGCGGGACGGCAACGACAGACGAGTATGCGCAAGCCATCGTGGATAAGATGCACGCGAAGGCCTGAGTTCGAGATTTTTGGCTGAATGAACAAGGAGAACGCCCATGCCTACATGCACTGACATTGCGAAAGCGACGAAGAAGAAGCGTGAGATCAAATTAGTCGGCATCGATATGTACATCATCACCGAGAAGGGGATCCCGAAGTTCGACGACATCGGGCCGTTCAAATGTGAATTTATTTCGAACCGTGGCACGAAGGTCTGGCCCGGCTTCGTCAGTCCCGATCTGCTGCAGGTCAACTGGTATCGCTGCAGGTTTATGGCGACCAAAGACGTGCAAGACGCGGACGTGAACACTTTCTTGGACGCCTTGACGAAAAAGGGCTGGTGGTGGTCTGCCGCGCAGAAGTTATGGAACTACGACGGCGAAGCCGGATTCAGCAAGGCGTACTGATCGCCGGGCCAATATCGGCTGCGCTCCGTGGCGACTGCTCATAGACGGCCTGACCTTGGAGGTGTGACGATGCAAGCACCCAAGTATCTCGTTCTGGGACTACTCGCGGGTATGCTGGTGTCGGCTGGAGTGTGGCACAGAGGGTCGACCATCGATCCCTCTGTGCCTTTCATCGTGGCGGAAGCAGCGGCAGCTCATCCAGAAAGCGCAGCCTGGACGGCGGAGGAACTCAAAGAGATCGCAGACTACTACGATCTCCAAGCCGATACGGTTCAGGCTCAGGCGATTGAGTTCGAACGGACTGCGGCTGCCATCACTCCGTTGATGGATATCAACGGGTTCCGCCGGTCGGCGCTGGCGGTTGCGGCAAGCATGCGATGGAAAGAGGCTTCGGAGCTGCGTCGAATGGCAGCCGATCATCGGGAAGAGGGCGCTCGGCTGCTCGCGAAAGCTAAGGGCGAATAGTTTCTCGCAAAGTGGCAAGCCGGTTGAAGCCACGGCGAAGGGGAGTCAGGGCTCTCACGTGTTAGCCAGGGATGTCATCCAGATGCTACTCACGCGTTCGAGGAGCACGGACGGTCGAATATCGCCGGGTGGGAGTGATGCGTGTGTCGGGAGTTGGGGCGCATACATCACTCCCCCAAGACCGCGTTGAATATCAGAAGGGCAAGGCGGTCTTATCCGAACGGTTTGCAGGAGGTGTCCAATGCTCAGCATTCGGAGCCAGGCCGATGTCGAATATGCCGTGATGTTGGTTGTGCTGAACTTCCATAAGGAGTTCATGCAATCGCACTATTCGTCTCTCCAGGTTCGGTTGCTCAAGAATGTCATCGAAGTGGATTTGGCTAGAGCCTTGCCGATTCCTGCTGAGAAACGGCTCGCTCAGACCGAGGATGGGTGTGCTCAACTCAGGCAGATGCATCAGGCGTTGTTCGCTGTGGGCCAAGATATTTTGAGGAAACACCTCGAGGACATACTCGGCGACAAGATCTGTGAGATTGTCGCCGACTTGGAACCGCTTTCGGGAAGAAATACAATCGTTATCAAGCTCAATGAAGCGCTTGAGTACTCAGCTTGATTGCTTTTGGTGACCGCGGAGAAAGTCGTCGAGTTGCGGGATCAAGAACCCCCATCAGGACAATACGATCATCCCGCTCGAACTCACCGGGCAGGAGAAGCAGGGCCTCGTCGCTCTGCTTCGGTCTCTCAATGGTGAGGGATGGCAGCAGATCGCCACGCCACAATCCTTCCCCAAGTAGTGGTGCTATGCTCTAGGCAAAAAGTGCGAGCCCTCCTCGACGATCTGTCGGGGAGGGCTTCGGCTTGACTGTCGCCCGGGCTCGGGACTAGCCTGTTACACCCTTATCTGCCTCAGGCCGACTCTAGTTGTATCCCGTTTCTACCGAAGGAGTCATATGGCCTCTCATTCTCGGTCCGATCCCGCTTCTCCCCCACCAATCCTGGCAGAACAGCAGCGTCTCGAAGAGGACGCCAAGCGGCAGCGCCATTGGAAACGATGGGGCCCCTATTTGAGCGAACGGGCTTGGGGAACCGTACGTGAGGACTATAGTCCTCACGGGACGTCCTGGGAGGCGTTCCCCCACGATCATGCCAGGTCGCGGGCCTATCGCTGGAACGAGGACGGCCTTGCCGGCATCTGCGATCGCCACCAACTCATCTGTTTCGCCGTGGCTCTGTGGAACGGACGCGATCCTATTTTGAAGGAACGCATGTTCGGTCTTACCGGCAACGAAGGCAATCACGGCGAGGATGTAAAGGAGTGCTACTTCTATCTCGATTCGACCCCGACGCATTCCTATATGAAATATCTCTACAAATACCCGCAGGCGGCGTTCCCCTATACGCGGCTCGTCGAGGAGAATCGCCGTCGGGGGCGGCAAGAACCGGAGTTCGAATTGATCGACAGCGGGGTCTTCGACGACAACCGCTATTTTGATGTCTTTGTGGAATATGCCAAGGCGTCGCCTGAAGATCTGTGCATCCGTATCCAGGTTGTGAATCGTGGCTCCGAGCAGGCCGAACTCACGCTGCTGCCGACCGTCTGGTTTCGCAATACCTGGTCCTGGGGATCCGACATCCGCCGCCCCCGTTTCAAGCAAGGTGAGCCGGTAGACCGGATGAGCGTGATCGAGACGCAGCATGAGTACTATGGCCTGCGCCGGTTACTCTGCGAAGGCGAGCCGACTCTGCTTTTTACCGAAAATGACACCAATACCCGCCGTCTCTATGGCGATCAGGAGGGCGCCCGGTATGTGAAAGACAGCTTCCACGACTATATCGTGCAGGGTGAAAAGGATGCCGTGAATCCGGATCGCCTCGGCACCAAAGCCGCAGCCCAGTATGTGCTCACACTCGCGCCCGGCGAGGCCAAGACCGTTCGCTTGCGATTGACCAACGAGGCAAAGAGCACGGGCTTTGCGAAGCAAGACTTCGACTGCGTGTTTGCGACACGCCTCAAGGAAGCGGACGAGTTCTATGACCGTCTTGCCCCAAGCAATCTGTCGGAGGACGCGCGCCGGGTGCAGCGGCAAGCGTTTGCCGGTCTGCTCTGGAGCAAGCAGTTTTATCACTACGATGTGAACCGATGGCTCAAAGGCGATCCGACAGAAGAGGAACCGCCGCGAGAGCGTCTCCACGGCCGCAACTCGGATTGGACGCACCTCTATAACGCCGATGTCATTTCGATGCCGGACAAGTGGGAATACCCCTGGTATGCAGCGTGGGATCTCGCATTTCACTGTATTCCGCTCGCGCTCGTCGACTCGACCTTTGCCAAACAACAGCTCGTCCTGATGCTGCGTGAGTGGTACATGCATCCCAACGGACAGATCCCGGCTTACGAATGGGCCTTCGGCGACGTCAATCCGCCGGTCCATGCCTGGGCGGCCTGGCGTATCTATAAGATCGACAAGAAACGCACAGGCGTCGGGGATCGCCGCTTCTTGGAGCGCGTGTTTCACAAACTGCTGCTGAACTTCACCTGGTGGGTCAATCGCAAAGATGCCGAGGGAAAGAACATCTTCCAAGGCGGCTTTCTCGGCCTGGATAACATCGGGGTGTTCGACCGGAGCGCGCCATTGCCGACCGGTGGCCATATTGAACAGTCGGATGCCACCAGCTGGATGGGCATGTACTGCCTCAACATGCTGACGATCGCGCTCGAGCTGGCCCGTGAGAATCTGGCCTACGAAGACGTCGCCAGTAAATTCTTCGAACACTTCGTCTACATCTGCCGCGCCATGAACAACATCGGCGGTGAGAAGATCGAGTTGTGGGATCGCGAGGACGGGTTCTTCTACGACGTGCTGCACCTGCCGAACGGCGAAACGACGCACATGAAGGTCCGCTCCATGGTGGGGCTTATTCCCCTGTTTGCAGTGGAGACGCTCGACTCGGAGCTCATCGACAGCCTCCCTCGTTTCAAGCACCGGATGCAATGGTTTATCGAAAACCGGCCAGACTTTTCGCAGCATCTGGAAATGCAGTCTTACGACGGCGGGGTGCGGCGCTTTCTCTCGCTCGTCAGCCGCGATCGCCTGAAGTCCGTGCTGGGGTATTTGCTGGATGAAGAAGAGTTTTTGTCTCCCTACGGCATTCGCGCCCTCTCGCGCTATCACAAAGATCATCCCTATGTGGTGTCGGTCATGGGCCATGAGCATCGCGTGGACTATGAGCCGGCGGAGTCGGGGACCGGCTTGTTCGGGGGCAATTCGAATTGGCGCGGACCGATCTGGTTTCCGGTCAACTACCTCCTGATTGAGTCCTTGCAAAAGTTCCACTATTTTCTCGGCGATCAATATCTGGTGGAATGTCCGACCGGATCGGGCCGTCACTCCACCCTCTGGCAAGTGGCAGCCGAGATCTCACACCGTTTGACGCACATCTTTCTCCAAAGCTCGGAAGGCAAACGTCCGGTCTTCGGCGGCACGAAGACCTTTCAAGACGATCCACATTGGAGGAACAATGTGTTGTTCTACGAATATTTTCATGGGGACAATGGAGCAGGAATCGGGGCGAGCCATCAAACGGGATGGACGGGTCTGGTGGCGAAGCTGATTCAGCAATCCGGAGAATAGGGCGGTGCGGATTGGGTGGTCTTCTTGCTCGCGCAACGCGCGGCCTGAGAAGGCCCT
>JAUXQT010000058.1 GCA_030682135.1 Nitrospirota bacterium
ACGGACAAATGATGTAGTGGTCATGGTCAGCTTAGGTATCATTCTGCGCCCTCTTTCGGGTGAAGGAGCTTGACGTACTCCCGCTCCTGTTTGCTCCCATACACATCTGTAAACCTTTCTTGCACCACAATGCCTTTCTCCGTCACTGCACTGACTACCCCATTATTGGGACCGATGCGCGTTCCGCGACGCACCGCATAGCCATTTCCATCCGGTGTCTGAACCATCGCCGTATAACCGTACGCTCCCCAGACTACCGCAATTAAGTTCATCTCCGTGAGCCCAACCCGTTGAAGGGGAGGCAAGGTCGGATCAATTGGTCCTAGCCCCAACTGTTGCAGGACTGGCGCGAACGGATCGCGCCGTCCAGAAGGGTCGTACGAATGTGCCCCTACCGGCTCTCCCAATGAATTGGGCACAGTCGGTTGAGCATTCTCACCGATAGCTGCCGCCGCCATGGATGGAAAGGGTGCGTGCCTTGAAACATCATTGAGAGAGGGAGCTTTCAACGCATCCTGCCGCATCGGGCTGATCTGTCTGGCATGAGAACTCATACCTGTCTCAGCAAACACCAGTCCACCTGAGATGAGCAGGCTGGCACATCCAATGAGCGTTAATCCTGTTGTCTTCATGGTCGACCGCCAATGTTCACAGATGGCATTCATCGCGCACTGCCCCATACACATCAACACTCTACCCCCTATTTCTTCGGAGGAATCGCCGGAGTCACTGCAGGCGGCTTGGCTTCCTGTGGTGCCGCGTAGGCGACCAGATCAAATACGGTCTGGGTGACAACCCGCCCCTTCTCAAACTTGGGGGCTCCCATCTTAAGGCCGGACACGGTCACAATCCGGGGTAAGGCATTGATACGGTCAAAAAATAAGGCAGCCGTATGGTACCCGCCTGAAACCTCTACGTTTACCGGCATTCGCACGAAAAGTTTCGATGCATCTTCCGTCCTGGGACTTGGCTTCCACAATTTGATATCGAGACCAAGCCGGACGCCTAAATCGGACACCTGCTTCAGCAACATGACCGCCTCCTCTTCAGGCGGCAATCGTTCTTTTTTCTTCGCTAGCTCGATCTCAAGCTGCTTACTTGCAGCAATGAGTTCATCAAGATGCTTGACCTTAATCGTCAAGGTTTGAATCTCGCCATCGAGTGTTCCAATCGCGCCTTGAAGCCCTGCAATTTCGGTCGACTTAGGCTCCGCCACATAGTAATAGAAGCCCACGATAATCCCCGCAAGAACCATCAGAAGCAGCCCCGCCTTCTGAATCAGGGGGATTGACCGCAATACGTCGAGATTAACAGACGACAGGTTCATAGATTTTAACCTTTAAGGCGGAACCCCAGTTTGAACTGATAAATATTGAGTTGACTCTCCACGGCAGCCCGGCTTTCATGAAGATTGATATTGGAAAAATAGTCGGTGCGGCGCAAGTTGTTGACGAATTCCACCACATCGTCATTGGTCGCCGCTCGTCCTTCAAGATCAATCTCTTTCCCCGTAACTGCGACCCTTACCAGCCAGACCTTGAGCGGCTCCAGGCTCTGACTGACATGGTCGAGCACCCTGACAGGGCCAACTCGTGACTTCTCCAACTCATCGATAATGCGATTTTTATCTTCTAACACCTTCTTC
The DNA here is from genome assembly GCA_030682135.1 of Nitrospirota bacterium. Lineage (GTDB taxonomy): Bacteria > Nitrospirota > Nitrospiria > Nitrospirales > Nitrospiraceae > Palsa-1315. The sequence continues at coordinate 1,646 of JAUXQT010000058.1, forward strand.
CGGCTTTCAAAGTCTGAAACCTGCTTGACTTGTTCCTTCAACTGCGCGACCTGCTTCTCCATGTCAGACTTTTTGGTCTGCTGCACACTTATTTCTTCATCAAGCGAGGCCGAATACCACCAACAGCCAGCCAACGTGATGAGCACCAATCCCACACCCAACAACGCTTGTGCTCTGACATCATACTGCGGCTTGGACTTACGCCCTTTCGGCTCCGGCAATAGGTTAATCCGAATCATCGATCGCCTACCGATCTAAGGGCCAAACCAACCCCTACAGCAGCTAGCGGTGCCAGCAAAGCCAACGCGTCCTGATCAAAATCGCTTCCCGATGTATCGATTTCACTAAACGGATTGGCCACCTCGACGTCAGCCTGCATGCGATCTTTCAATTGGGCGACCAGTCCCTTGACCTGAGCGCCTCCTCCACACAAGAGAACGTGCTGAACCTCCGCATCCGCCATAGTTGACTTGAAGTAGTCGATGGTCCGCGCGATTTCAGACGAAACCTCAGCATTGACACTATCGATAACCGTGATCACCGCAGCCTGATTGCTCCCAGCCGAACGTTCGCCTTTTTTCGTTTCCTCTGCCTCTTCGTAAGACATACCCAGCTCTCGTTGAATGGCTTCTGTATAGCGATTTCCTCCAATCGGAATATCGCGCGTGAACAGCGACGTACCGCCTCGAACGATATTGATATTCATGACACTCGCGCCAATATTGACGAGCGCCGTCGTATCCTCCTGCGAGACGGGATAGTTGATCCCGTGCATATTTTCGATCGCAAAGGCATCCACATCCATGACGAGCGGAAACAACCCGGCCCCCTTGACGAGTTCGGTCAGCTCATTAATCTTATCCTTTTTGGCCGCGACAAGAATGATCGACATCTCCCCCTGTCCATCGGAGGAAGCCTCAGGAGAAGGCAACACACTAAAGTCGATGTTCACCTCATTGATATCGAAGGGAATATATTGCTCTGCAGCCAGTCTCACCTGTCCCTCCAGCTCCTCATCGGGCATTGGAGGAAGACTGATTTTCTTAATGATGACGGCATGGCCGGAAATCGATACCGCAACCTGCTTCACCTTGACATTCGTTTCCTCAAACAATTCCTTAATCGCCGATACCACCCGCCCCTCGTCCATCACCGTACCATCGACAATTACTTCCGGCTCGAGCGGTTTAAACCCGAACTTCTGGAGAATGAAGCGTCCTCGGTTTTCCTTCAATTGAACGAGCTTGATGCCACTCGACCCTATATCCAACCCCACAAGCTGCCGCTTAGGGGTGAACATGGTGAACAGATCGGTTTCGGCAAGACCTTTAAACGAAGTAAATGAACTCAACATTGAGGCCTCAGATATATAGGGCTACCCCTGAAAAACCTATGAACCTGCTTAGACTGTGGCGACTATCATTCATGCCGGAACATGTCACCGTTCATCGAAGGGAATAACGTCCGCCTAACAGCTGCCGCCAAATAAATGACACCTGTATGGCTCAATCCCTTTACCTGGAGAACGGCACAACAACCAACAGATCATCGAGCACTTGAACTGGGCTTACCTACTGGTGATTCTGTTCAGGCACAGGCTAAGTATAGTCCATATGCTCTACCTGTCAAGCAAATGACTTTTAGGCACACAAGAATAGAAAACGCGCCGGTGGAAGCGTGGAAGTGGGGCCGCAACAGCGTTGGAGAGGGTTACTGCTTATTGAGATCGCGGTGGGCGATAGTCACTTGATATCCAAATGCGGAAAAACTTTCCTGGAGCCGCCCGGCAATAGCCACAGACCGATGACGTCCGCCAGTGCAACCAATCCCAACGTTCACATAGCTGCGGCGTTCTCGCTCGAAGAGGGGGATCAGAAACTTAAAAAGGCCTTCAAGCTGCCCGATGAACGCGACAGCGTCAGGATCGGTCAGCACATAATTCCGCACTCGAGGATCTTCCCCGGTCAAAGGCTTGAGGTCAGGGACAAAAAACGGATTCCGCAAGAACCGGACATCGAACAAAAGATCAATGTCGTAGGGCACACCGAACTTGAAGCCGAACGTCACCAGAGAAATCGTCAGCCGGCGCGGCGTCCCTTCCTGTCCGAACCGCCGGGCCAGCAACTCTCGTAATTCATGCACCGTCAAGTCGGAGGTATCAATAATACGGTCGGCATGGCGTCGCAGCTCCGCGAGTCGTTCTTTCTCAAAACGGACACCTTCCAACACCGGAAGATGTGGTAGGAGTGGATGTGGCCGCCGAGACTCCGAAAAGCGCCGAACCAGCACCTCTTCGCGCGCCTCAAAAAACATGAGCTCAACCGAATGGCCAAGCACTTTGACCCGCTCAAGGATACCGACGAGATCAGAAAAAAACACGCGCTCCCTGACATCGATGCCAAGCGCGACGTTCTTAATCTCCCCCCCCTGCTGATGGCACAACTCGACAAACGTCGGCAGAAGCGCCGGCGGTAAATTGTCGACGCAAAAGTACCCGGCATCTTCGAAACACTTGAGGGCGTGCGACTTCCCTGAGCCAGAAAGACCGCTGACTACCACCAACTTGAGTCCGGCCATACAGACCTACCCTTTACGAAAGATCGATGAGGACGACTTGATCGCGATCGACACGCTGAAGAATCTGTAATTTCCCTGAGGATCGTTCGGTGAACACCAGCAACGAACCAGGCAGAGAATCCAGCCGACGCGTCGCCTCTTTCAAGGTGATCACAATCCGAGCCGGACGAATCACTTCAATTTCAGGCCCCAGCTCCTCCTTAGGCAGAGCCGGACGCAAAGTCTTTCGCGCTGACTTCTTGATTGATGCCTTATGATCGACCTGACGTTCCTTGAGCTTTCGAAGCTGTACATCCAGTCGGTCCACAAGTTGATCGATCGTTGCATACATTTCAGAGGTCGAGGCTTTTGCCTGAATTCGCCGCCCCTGCACGGTACAGACCACCTCCGCTGCATGCCGAAGCTTGCTCACACTCAGAATCACTTCCAGATGGCTCAACGTCAGGTCATATCGCACCAGACGCTCAAACCGGCTTTCTACATGCGCCCTGAGAGCTGCCGTCACCACGAGATGTCGACCTGTAATTTTCATCGGCATGTATCCTTTCATACTCACTGGCCTCAGCCAGCGTAGGCACTCAACGATTGGACGAACGCAAACCGCCATCACATCAGAGGGAAGAACAAACACGCGGTGGGAACGCGCTTGAGGCTGAATAAAAGAGGCCTAAAAAAACCGCTTACGCTGGGTTGCCGAGGGGATATGTTCTTCCGCCCGGTACTTCGCCACCGTCCGTCGCGCAATCACCACTTGCTTCGTAAGCAAACGGGCCGCAATCTCTTCATCTTTGAGGGGATGACCAGGATCTTCCTCCGCCACCATGACCCGGATCATCTCTCTCACCGTGACGGACGACATCATATCGGACGGCTGATCCGCTCGCTGCAGGCCCGCATTGAAGAAGAACTTCAACTCCAGCATGCCCTGCGGACAATACATATATTTATTCGCCGTCACACGGCTGATCGTCGATTCGTGCATCCCAATATCCTCAGCCACCTGCTTGAGTACCAGCGGCTTGAGATACTGCACGCCTTTTTCAAAGAATTGCTCCTGAAACTTTACGATACTCGATACGACCTTCACAATCGTCTTATTCCGCTGTTCGATACTCCGAATGACCCACTGTGCCGCTCGCAGCTTCTCATCAAGATAGGCCTTCGTCTCCGCCGACCCACTCTCACCTGCCCCCATCAATTGCTTATAGTACGGACTGATTCGCATACGCGGGAGGCCATCATCGTTAAGGACCACCACCCACTCCCCTTCATTTTTGACGACGAACACGTCAGGGACAATCACATAGTTTTGGGTGTTGATAAACGGTCGCCCAGGCTTAGGCTCAAGGACTTCAATGACCTTCGTCGCCTGAAAAACCTCTTCCACCGTGACGTCTAACGCTTTTGCGATCCTCGCATACTGCCGTTTCTCCAGATCCTTGAGATGGTGCTGGACAATGGCTTCAACAATCGACCCCTTCAGAGCGCCAGGCCGAGCCCCCAACGACCCCATGGGACTCTTCCCCAAATGTCCGATTTGCAAGAGCAGGCATTCCGACAGATCTCTGGCTGCCACACCGGTCGGATCGAAACTCTGAATATCTTTCAGGACCGATTCCGCTTCGACAGGAGTGAAGTCGGTCCCGCTGACCATTTCCTCCAGCGACATACGCAAGTAGCCATCATCATCGAGGTTCCCGATGATCGACCGTCCGATCGCTTTATCTCGGTCCGACAACCCTGAAAACGAAAGCTGCCACAGGAGATGGTCCTCCAAGGAAGTCGCTTTCGCCATAGTTTGCTCATAGGAAGGGAACTCATCCTGAGAGGGCGACTGGGACTCAGATCCTCCAATCCTACGATCACTTCCAAAGTATTCTTCCCACCCCGCAGCCGAGGCCTCGTCCGGCGTATCGCGCTCCTCTACGGTCGACTGCTCCGCATCTGGCGATTCGCTATTTGCTGCCACCGCCGCATCTTCTGTCTTTTCCTCAGCGGTCCCAGCCTCGCTGTCATCCGCCTCTGTTGGGAGCTCCTCCAGAAGAGGATTTTCCATCAAATGTTGCGTCAAGCTCTGCTGAAGCTCGAGCCGAGACAGTTGCAGCAGTTTAATGGCTTGCTGCAACTGCGGAGTCATGATGAGCTTTTGACTAAGTCTGAGATCGAGCCTGAGCTTCATAGAAACACACTCTCACGCGTTACAACTTGAACCGATCACCTAAATAGATGGCCCGCGCCCTCTCACTTTTCACAATAGACTCTGGAGACCCGGCCTCAAGGATCAGCCCCTCGTTGATGATGTAGGCCCGGTCAGTGATAGACAGTGTCTCTTGGACATTATGATCGGTAATCAAAATACCGATGCCTTTCTCTTTTAAGCGGGTAATAATCTGTTGGATGTCCGCCACGGCAATCGGGTCGATCCCTGCAAAGGGCTCGTCCAGCAACATAAAGGACGGGTTCGTCGCAAGCGCCCTGGTAATTTCCAACCGCCGACGTTCGCCACCGGACAAGGCATAGGCCATGCTGGTTCTGATATGGCTCAGATCCAATTCTTTCAGTAGGGCATCAACCCGTTCACGACGCTCCGCCCGAGAGTAGTCCAGCATCTCAAGAATTGCCAGAATATTATCCTCAACCGACAAGCGCCGGAACACCGACGACTCTTGAGGAAGGTACCCGATTCCCTTCCTGGCACGTCTGTACATGGGCAGATCCGTGATCACCTCATCGCCAAGTGAAATCGTTCCTTCATCTGGCTGCCCTAGACCCACAATCATATCGAAGATGGTCGTTTTGCCAGCTCCGTTAGGGCCGAGTAGTCCGACAACTTCCCCTGCAAGCACTTCGATCGAGACGCCTTTCACGACTTTGCGGGCCCGAAAGCTTTTCACAAGCCCCGTAGCGCGCAAACCTAGAATGTTCATACCACTTACTGATGAGCCGGTTGATGCAACATTCCCCTGAGCCAACCCCATCACTTGGCGTCTCCCTCATCCGACTCGATTCGCACATGCGACCCGCCCTCGACCACACTCCGATCTTCCGCTAAAAACATCGTGATTTGTTTACCACTGACTCGGGTGCCCTTTTCCCAAGCCACCGGGTTGCCTGTCAGCACAATCTTATCCCCGTCATGATAATAGATGGCTTTCTCACAAGTCGCACTCCCTGAATCTTTCTCGATTTTGACCCGTCCGGTCGCCTCAATCTGATTGACCGAACGATTCGAGACTGCCGGTACCGCGTCGGGCCCTTTTGAAGGCACAGCACCCTTCACCGCCTCACGCCCCTTCCTGTCATCACTCGCGGGAGCCTCCTGCGCGCGAAACAGCACCACCATACGATCGGAATAGACAACCAGCGACCCACGAGTCAGGACAACCGATCCCTCAAAGACCGCTTGGCTATCCTGATTTTTCACGGTCATTTTCTTGGCCGTAATGGTCGTACTGACCGCCTGCTCGGCGCCGCCTTGAGGCAGGGCCGCATCAGCCGATCCTCGCAATGAGGCTAATCCAAACAGACACAAATTAAGAAGCAGGAGCCAAATCCACATGTACGTCCTCAAGTACGTCAAACTCTTCTCTGTCCAAATGTCCAATCAACCCTCGTCCCGTTACCTCTAAGCCGTGCCCCACGATGCGAACCGCGTCCTGCGTACGTATTTCTCTGGTTTCATCCGTCCAAGCAAGATGATTGGTATAGATCACATACCCGCTCTCAGTATGAATCACAAGCGGCTCTGACCGGTTAGAGAGGAGAAAGTTCTTCGTCTCTGTATTCAGAACCCCTTCATCTCCCGTCACCGTCAACTCCTTCCCCTGCTGGCCAAATAGCGTGACGGCAACGACCTGAAGCATCGCCCGCCTGTCTCGCTCAAAAAGCCGGGCCTCGTGCGCCTGCACCTGCCATTGCACCGCATCGCCCTTTGTTTGGGTAAAGGTAAAGTTAGAGATCGTCGCATCAGCAGCGTCCATAGAGCCAGGCGCCGTTGCAGTCGGAGTGGATACGGCTGTCCCATGCGTCATAAGCAGATAGATCAGAAAGCAGGCCAACACCCCACTCAGTGCTAACAACCCGCGCCGTATCACACGTTGCCACACTTTATACGCGCTTCCTTCTTAACTAACGAAGATTCAACTGGCACGATAGTAGCATGGGACAAAAACCAAGTAAACTCATGCCGCCACTGCGGCATAAGTTCACTTGGTAAGGATGAGGGTAATGTGACAGGAAAGGATTTGAACCAATGCAGCGACGTCGCACGCGCGACTAGATCCCCTAGACCGGAGACCTAGTCGGCAGTGGGACTCGCGGGAGCTGCGACTGCAGGCACTTCACTCTTCACCGCCGATACTTCTAGACGTGTGACGAGTTCGATCGCAACCATCTTCGCCGCATCGCCGATGCGCCGCCTCGTCTTGACTGTCCTCGTATAACCGCCTGTACGGTCTTTAAACCGAACGGCAACATCGCTAAACAATTTTGACACGACATCCTTGCTGCGGATAAAGGCAAGCGCTTGCCGACGAGCCGGCAATGACCCTTCCTTGCCAAGGGTAATCATCCGGTCCGTGAACCCTCTGATTTCCTTCGCTTTCGCCTCAGTCGTCTCGATACGTTCATGTTCGAGTAGCGACGTGACAAGGCTCCGGAATAGGGCCCATCGATGTTTGGTGTTACGTCCGAGCTTTCTGCCATTTTTTCTATGACGCACGAGTTGCCTCTTGTTTCGTTACTCGCTCTTCGGATTACCGCTAATGGGCTGCACCGCATCCAGCTTGACGCCGAGCCCCAAACCCATTTCCGTCAAGATTTCCTTAATTTCATTGAGTGACTTCTTGCCGAAGTTCTTTGTGCGCAACATCTCACCTTCGCTCTTCTGCACTAAATCGGCGATAGTCTTGATGTTCGCGTTCTTCAAGCAATTCGCGGCACGAACCGACAACTCCAACTCGTTCACACTGCGGAAGAGATGCTTGTTCACTTCACGTTGAGCCTCGTCGCTCCCTAAATCAGCGCGTCCTTCGACTCGCTCATCGGGGTTGATAAAGATGTCGACGTGATCTCGCATGATGCCAGCCGCAGTAGACAACGCATCACGAGGAGAGATTGTTCCATCCGTCCAGATTTCCAGGGTGAGCTTATCATAATCGGTCATGCGACCGACACGAGCATTTTCCACATGAAAGTTCACACGCTTGATGGGCGAAAACACGGAATCGATGGCGATGACACCAATGGGCAATCCCTCTTCCTTGTTTCGCTCAGCTGGCACGTAGCCACGGCCATGCTTAACCGTCATCTCCATATCGAACAGAGCGTCTTTGTCCAAGGTCGCAATATGCAGATTCGGAGTCAAGATGGTCACGTCTGCATCATGAATAATGTCAGACCCTTTGGCCTCTCCCGGCCCCTTCTTCTTAAGACGCAACGTCTTAGGCTTATCCGTATGAACCGCGAGTCGTAATCCTTTGACGTTCAAAATAATAGAAGTCACATCCTCCGTAATACCGGGGATCGTGGAGAACTCGTGCAAAACCCCTTCGATCTTCACTGTGGTCACCGCAGCGCCGGTCAGCGACGATAACAGCACGCGTCGCAAGGCATTACCAACAGTCGTGCCGAACCCACGCTCATAGGCTTCAGTCGTAAATCTGCCGAACGTTTGGGTCTGCGTATCTTTGTCGACTTCCACCCGCATCGGGATTTGAAAGTCTTTCATTGCTTTAATCATGACTCCCCCTTCATCTCATCGAGTAGACAGCCACTGAACGGCACCAGCGCACCGCAAAGAGCTAACCCCCGTCCACAAATCCTCACCTACCTGGAATACAACTCCACCACCATCTGTTCGTTGACCGGCAGTGTAATCTGATCCTTGGACGGCAACGCACGAACCACACCTTTGAACGCCGTCTTGTCGAGCTCTAACCACTCTGGGATGCCTCGGCCATCCACCGCCTCTAAGGCAGCTTGAATCGAGATCAGCGCGCGGCTTCGCTCACGAATGCTGATGATATCGCCAGCCTTGACCTGAGCGCCCGGCACATTGATTTTCCGGCCATTCATGGTTAAATGCCCGTGACTCACGAGTTGTCTGGCTTCTTTCCTTGATGCCCCGAACCCTAATCGATAGGCCACATTGTCCAAGCGGCATTCCAATAATCGCAAAAGCACTTCGCCGGTTATGCCAGTTTGCCGTTCCGCCTTCTCAAAGACACCGCGGAATTGGCATTCCATCAGACCATATATCCTGCGCAGCTTCTGTTTCTCTCTGAGCTGGGTGCTGTACTCTGAGTTCCTTGGGCGTTTTTGCCCATGTTGTCCAGGAGGATAGGCACGACGCTCGATGGCGCATTTCTCCGTCATACAGCGTGAGCCTTTCAGAAACAGCTTCTCACCCTCTCGACGACACAACCGACAGACGGGACCGCGATACTTTGCCACTGCTCTACCTCCGGTTACCGGACATCACCACGTGGGTGCGCCCAACAATTCTCGTGTATTCGACTCTCCCGACATTCCTCGCTAGACCCGCCGACGCTTAGGCGGACGACAGCCGTTGTGAGGAATCGGGGTCACATCACGAATCATATTGATCCGCATTCCAGCCGCTTGAATGGATCGAATCGCCGACTCTCGGCCGGATCCAGGTCCATTCACATAGACGTCCACTTGCCGCATTCCGCATTCCATCGCCTTACGCGCAGCAGCCTCACCAGCACGCTGAGCCGCAAAGGGCGTGCTCTTGCGCGATCCCTTGAACCCTTGATTTCCTGAGCTGGCCCACACGATGGTGTTTCCGCTCATGTCGGTGATGGTGACGATCGTGTTATTGAACGAGGCCTGGACATGGGCCACTCCGCTCGTCACGATCCGCCGCTCTTTCTTCTTCCCTTTTTTGACGCTCATACAGGCTCCCTACTCAGGTAACGGTCACGCGCTACGCCTATCGCGTAGGCGGTTTCGGTTTGCTTCCCACACCGGAGCGACGGCCTTTTCGCGTCCGCGCATTCGTCTTGGTCCGCTGGCCACGGACCGGCAACCCTTTACGATGGCGCAAACCACGGTATGTACCGCTATCAATCAATCGCTTGATGTTCATCGAGAAGGTCTTCCTCAAGTCGCCTTCGACTTGATAACTCTCCTGAATGATTTCACGAATCTTGACGATATGCTCTTCGCTCAGATCCTTAACCCTAATCGCTCCATCGATCCCCGCCTTACCCAGGATGTCGACTGCGGCCGCCCGCCCGATGCCATAGACATAGGTCAGGCCGATGTCCGCCCGCTTGTCCTTTGGTAAATCTACTCCGGCAATACGTGCCATACGTCCCCCTTACGATTACGGCTTTCCACTCTTCGTCGCTGAGTACCTGGCCAAGCTCTAATACGCGCGCTCTGCGAAAGCCCTACAGACCCACGCGACGCGAACAGGTGACCGGTCCAGTCCTCCAGCGACGCTCCTTACCCTTGTCGCTGTTTGTGACGTGGATTCTCACAGAGAATTCTCACCACGCCCTTGCGTCGAACCACCTTACATTTGGCACAAATCGGCTTGACGGATGATTTCACTTTCATGTCTGTTACACGCTCCTACTTAAACCGATAGGTGATGCGCCCGCGCGTCAGATCGTACGGCGAGAGTTCGACAGTCACCTTATCGCCAGGAAGAATACGGATAAAATGCATACGCATTTTTCCTGATATATGTGCAAGAATTTTATGACCATTATCTAACGACACTCGAAACATCGCATTGGGTAACGTTTCGTTCACCGTGCCTTGTATTTCAATAACATCTTCTTTCGGCACGTACCTCTATCCTTTCTGCACAAACCGGAATCATAACTGACTTAAAATGCGGGGAGGACCACTCGGCTGAATCGCAATGGTATGCTCAAAATGCGCCGAAAGACTCCCATCCACCGTCACCGCTGTCCATCGATCTTCAAGCACCTTGACGGCGGCCTTACCCATATTGACCATCGGTTCGATTGCCAGAACCATCCCTGCCTGTAACCGCGGGCCCTGCCCTGGCTTCCCGTAGTTCGGTACCTGCGGTTCTTCATGCAACTGCCGACCGATGCCATGACCGACGAACTCTGTGACGACCGAGAAGCCAGAAGATTCCACATGCTGCTGGATCACATGCGAAATTTCTGAGAGCCGATGCCCCACGACCGCTTGCTTGATTCCGAGGTACATCGCCTCTTCGGTCACTCGAACCAAGTGGGCAATTCGTTCACTCGTCTGACCCACCGCAACTGTGACCGCAGAGTCACCGTAAAATCCGTCAACAATCGCCCCAAGATCCAGCCCGATAATGTCGCCCTCCTTCAGCACTCGCTTGGAGGGTATCCCGTGAACAACCTGCTCATTCACTGAAGCACAAAGGGTCTTTGGATAACTCCGGTACCCTTTAAATGCCGGGCGCGCACCACGCGATCGAATCTCTTCTTCGGCCAATCGGTCCAATTCATCGGTCGTGATGCCAGGCCGAACTGCCTTCTTCAGAATCCCGAGCACCTCTGCCACCACTTGTGATGCCTGAGCCATCACGGCAATCTCATCCTGCGTCTTGAGGATGATCATCTCGCCAGAAAAGGCGTCAGCACCTTTGCGAGATGCTCAAAGACAACGTCTACCGAGCCAGACGCATCGACAGAGGACAACAGACGCCGCTCTTCGTAATAGCGAACGAGTGGGGCTGTCTGCTCGTCATACACTTTCAGACGCGTCTCAATCGCATCACGACGGTCATCGTTGCGCTGCACGAGCGAGTCACCACAACGGTCGCACACCTCATCCACTTTAGGCTTCGCAAAATCAACATGGAACGTCGCCTGGCATTTTGGACAGCTCCGGCGTCCGCTCAACCGACGAACCACATCTTCACGAGAAACCTGAAAGTTTACAACCAAGTCAAGCCCGGAAGATTTTGCCGCAAGCACTCTACCCAACTCTTCCGCTTGCGGGACAGTTCGTGGAAATCCATCCAGAACAAATCCGTTCGCGCAGCTTGAATCGCCTAACTTTTCCCTGACTAGTCCGATCACAACAGAATCAGGAACCAATTGGCCCTGATCCATAAAACTCTTCGCTTCGAGACCAAGTTTCGTTTGATTGCGAACGGCTTCCCGGAGCAGATCCCCTGTCGATATTTTCGCCAGGCGGTATTGCGATGCGATACGCTCAGCCTGAGTCCCTTTACCTACGCCAGGCGCACCGAGAAACACGACCCGCATCATGTCCCCTTAACCATTTCGTCCACGGAGAGGGGCCATGCCCTTACCGAGAAATCCATCGTAATTTCGCATCAACATATGAGACTCAATCTGCTGTGCCGTATCGAGGCCGACACCGATCACAATCAGCAGCGACGTACCGCCAAAGTAAAAAGGCACATTCAGCTTGTAGATCAGAAATTCAGGGATGACGCACACAATCGCGAGGTAAATCGACCCAGCAAATGTAATACGAGTCAGCACCTTATAAATATAATCTGATGTTCTCGTTCCTGGACGAATTCCTGGAATAAAGCCGCCATACTTCTTCATATTATCTGCCATATCCACAGGGTTCAAAACGACGGCAGTATAAAAAAAGCAGAAAAATAAAATAAGTCCGACATACATTAACGTATAAAGCAACGACCCGGGTGCGAGTTGAGCTCCAAATGCTTTCACCCATGGTGTCTCAAAGAATCCAGCAATGGTTGCCGGAAACGCAATGATCGATGACGCGAAAATAGGAGGGATCACCCCTGCCGTGTTGATTTTCAGCGGAATATGCGTACTTTGTCCGCCAAAAACCCTTCGCCCAATAACACGCTTCGCATACTGAACCGGAACTTTTCGCCGTCCACTTTCCAGAAAGACAATCGCCGCGACCACCACAACCATCAAAAGCGCCAAGGCAACCAGGAGGACGAAGCTTAACTGACCGACCTTATATAAATCAAATGTCTGAGCGACAGCTGCCGGCAGCCTTGCAACGATACCAGCAAAAATAATCAATGAGATACCGTTTCCGATGCCCCGCTCGGTAATCTGCTCGCCAAGCCACATCAGGAAACCGGTACCCGCGGTCAAGGTGATGACGGTCATCAGGCGGAAACCCCACCCAGCGGTCATCACGAATGCGCCTTGATTCATCTGCTCGAGCCCCACGGCGATGCCGAAGCCCTGAATCACCGCAATGCCGATCGTGCCGAATCGAGTGTATTGAATAATCTTTTTACGTCCGCGCTCGCCCTCTTTCGCTAACTTGGAGAGGTGCGGGACGACCACGGTCAATAGCTGGAGAATAATCGATGCACTGATATAGGGCATGATGCCCAGGGCGAGGATCGTGAGGCGTGAAAGAGAACCGCCGGAGAAAATATCTAAAAATCCCAGCAACGCGCCGCCTTGCTTTTGCAAGAAGTCCGAGAGGGCGTCGCCGTTAATTCCAGGCGTAGGGATATGCGCCCCGATCCGATACACCACCAACATCCCCATGGTAAAGAGGATCCGGGTGCGCAGCTCGGGAATTTTGAAGATATTCTGAAAACTGGTCAGGAGTCTCTCAAACACCGGGGATGACCTCGACTCTCCCTCCAGCTGCTTGAATCTTTGCCTCTGCGGACTTACTGAACTTATGCGCCTGCACGACAATCGCTTTCGTGAGATCGCCGTTTCCAAGAATCTTGATTGGCAATGACTTACGCTTGACCAATCCGGCATCGACCAGCGCTTGCGGCGTGATAGTGCCTAACACCGTCATCTCAGCCAAGCTCTTGAGATTCACGATTGAAAACTCTTTACGGAAGATGTTCGTGAAGCCATGCTTCGGCACTCGGCGAATCAAGGACATCTGACCGCCCTCGAACCCGACAGCCTGCCGGCCACGGCCACCAGACCTGGCTAACAGACCCTTGTGGCCTTTACCTGCCGTTTTCCCATGACCTGAACCGGGACCACGTCCAATACGCTTGCGTTTTTTCCTGGATCCTTTTGCAGGACCGAGCTCATGTAAGTTCATTGTGGCTGCACTTCCAATAGATATCCAACTTTGTCAATCATCCCTCGTACTTGTGGCGTATTGGGACGAGTAACGGTCTGTCTAATCTTCCTCAAACCGAGGCCGCTCAACACAAGTCGATGTTTTTGCGGGGTGCCGATCGGGCTTCGCCGCAAGGTAATCACAAACCCTTTTTTCGTGACCTTGGGAATTTTCGGTGTAGGCATTAGGCACTCACTCTGTTCTGTGCGTCACTCACCGCACCACGGCGCAGCTTCAACACGTCCTCAGCATTTCTCAGCTGACAGAGGCCGTTGAGGGTGGCACGAACCACATTAAATGGATTTCCACGGCCAAGCGTCTTGGCGATGACGTTATGCACGCCGACAACCTCAACCACCGCTCTAACTGCGCCACCGGCGATGATCCCCGTCCCCTTCTTCGCGGGCTTCAAGAGAACATGTTCGGCGCCGAAGAGCCCATGCACCTCATGCGCGATCGTTCCAGACGTGAGGGCGACATGCACCAGGTTCTTCTTGGCCTGCTCAACCGCCTTCGCGATCGCGACAGGCACTTCAGCGGCTTTCCCTTTCCCGATGCCGACCCACCCCTGTCCATCTCCGACAACAACCAGTGCGCAAAAGTTAAATCGCTTTCCACCCTTAACGACTTTCGCGACGCGGTTGATAAAGACGACTTTATCTTTCAGGCTTAATTCATCTGGATTAACTCGCACGTAACGTCTCTCCTCTTTGTTCCCCTCGCTCCGGCACCGTCATGGAATCGAGGTACGATCTAGAACTGCAGACCGCCTTCGCGCGATGCTTCAGCCAATGCCTTCACACGTCCGTGGTACATTCGACCACCACGATCGAACACCACCGCCTGAACCTTGGCAGCCTTCGCCCGTTCGGCCAACAACTTTCCAACTGCTTTTGCCCCGTCGATGCTGCCGGTGGATTTCACCGACGTGCGCAGAGACTTATCCAAGGAAGATGCCGCGGCCAATGTCGCTCCCTTAAGATCATCAATGATCTGGGCATAGATATGTGAGCTGCTACGAAATACGTTGAGACGAGGCCTCTCGGCCGTTCCGACGACACGTTTGCGCACCCGCTGCTTCCGACGTGTTAACTGATCTGCTTTATCTGCACTATTCATGAATCACCTTACTTCCCTGTCTTTCCAGCCTTCTTACGTAACACTTCCCCGGCATAGCGAACGCCCTTTTGCTTATAGACGTCTGGCGGTTTGATCGCTCTCAAGTTTGCAGCAACCTGGCCCACCAATCGCTTATCGGTTCCCTTCACATTGATCAGCGTCTGCTTATCCACCTTCACATCGATGCCAACGGGAATCGGATAGGTGACCGGGTTGATATAGCCGACGTTGAAGCTCATTGTCCGTCCCTGCACGGCAACCTTGTAACCGACACCCGTGATTTCCAGATTACGCTCGTAACCTTTCGTCACACCCTGAACGATATTACTCAATTCGGCGCGGGTCAGTCCATGCATCGCACGGACATGCCGGTCCTCATTCTGGCGATTGACCGTAAGCACTCCATCCGCAATCGTAACCCCAAGACCTGGAGACAGCGACCAATCGAGTTTCCCGAGCGGCCCCTTGACGGAGATGACAGGACCGGCAACTTTAACATCCACTCCTGCTGGAATCTGGATCGGCTTTATTCCTATGCGTGACATCGATTCCTCGTTATTCTAGCAACCGGCTACTAAATGACAATCTGATTGGCGCTCACCATTACCACACCGAGCACAAAACTTCACCGCCAAGACCGGCGCGGCGAGATTCCTGATCCGTCATCAACCCCTTTGAGGTCGACAAAATGGCCACGCCGATACCGTTTTTAACTCGTGGGATATCCTTAATTCCCACGTACACCCGGCGGCCAGGCTTGCTGACTCGTTGCATTCCGGTAACGACAGGCACTTCATCCACATATCGCAGCTGCACCTTCAGAACAGGATGGCCATCAGCCATATCCGCCTGAACGCTCTGAATATAGCCTTCGTTCTGGAGCACACGAAGGAGCTCTCGCTTGAGACGGGAGGCCGGCATGCTCACAGACTCGTGCCGACGCCGAAGTCCGTTTTGAATTCTAACCAATAGATCGCTAATGGGATCTGTAACCATACCAACCCTTTCACCAACGCTCTTCGTGC
>JAUXQT010000004.1 GCA_030682135.1 Nitrospirota bacterium
AAGGGTGAACGGATCAAAAGGGCTAAGACATACAGTGATCCGATGACTGCTGGAGCGAGAAAATACAAGTACGAAGAGTGGAAGTATCGCTCGTCGGTTTTCAAGTTTAGAAGCATCAGAACGAAGAGGTACAAGACGAGAATCGCTCCAGCGTAGACGATAATTTGTACGGCCCAGAGGAACTCGGCGTTGAGAAGAATGAAGAGTCCGGAGACATGGACCAACAAGGCCAGGAGCGCCAGGCCGCAATGCACCGGGTGCCGTAGCGCGACAGTAAAAACACCTGCAGCAATACTGGCCAGTGCGAAATAAGTAAAAAAAACCAGAACCATGGATCAACTTAGCCCAGATGTTTGGGTGCTGGTTGGGTCGGCTTGAGTACCGATTGCGGGAAGTAATACCGATATTCCCTGCTTTCCTCAACGTTCTGTTCCTGATTATGCGCGTATAAGTATTTTTTTGCATCGTCGAGATGACGCTCACCGATCTCGTACAGCCGCTTTTTGTCGAATAGTAAGGTGCGTTTATCGTGGGTTGAGAACTCGTACATCTTCGTCATCGCCAGGGCATTGACGGGACAGGCCTCGACACAGTAGCCGCAAAAGACACATTTCGTAATGTCGATGTAAAACTCGCTGGCGAACCGCTGCAGCGGACGATCCGGATCTTCCAAGCTGATGACCTTGATGCAGCGGGATGGACAGGCGGCTTCGCAGAGGTCACAGCCGACACAGCGTTCCTGATGATCGTCATAGCGCAAAAGAGCCAGTGCCCCCCGGTGTGTATCGGGGAGAACGCGTTGCTCCCGTGGATACTGGAAGGTAATGGGCTTATGGAACATATGCTTGAACGTCACCTTCATCGCGTCCCAGATTTCATAAAACAACGCGGCATGGAGAATGTTCTTGATCAGTACGGTGACACGCATCGATTTCCCCTGCTTCCCCTTATGCTTTTTCGATCGTCACGCCGATACGCTTAAACGAAGGAACTCCGGTAGTCGGATCGACCTGAACCGACATCAGATCTTTGACCGGGGGCTCGTTGAAATGCTCCGGGAAGAAGCAGGTCTGCGGGGCCACGGACTGATCCGGCTGCACCGCCACTTGCAGCGAACCACGATCCGACGTGAGCCGCACCTTGCCCCCTTCATTCACCGCAAGCCGTTTCATATCTTCCGGATTCATCCTGAGCCGACCGGTATTCGGAGCGATCTTGATGAGCCCGGGAGCTTCCGTGGACATTTTTCCGGAATGATATAGAATCTGTCCCATCAGCAGCCCATAGGGCCGCTGGGCCTTCGCGTCCGACGCAACTTGGGCTTGATAACGCGCTGCCACTTCGCCGACATAACCGTTCGACAGATAGCGATCTACCGTCGGCACGACCTTCCGAGGCTGTCCGAGATTGTAATACCCGGGCAACAACTTCATGATCTCGGCTTGAATATCGTTCGACGATTCATATTCCCATTGGCAGCCCAGCGCGTTGGCCAATGCCGTCATGATGTGCCAGTCCGGCAAACTTTCCCCGACCGGATCCAGCGCCTCGCGGACGCGCAGAACACGGCCTTCCAGGTTGGTAAAGGTACCGTCCTTTTCCGCAGAGGTACAAGCCGGCAACACCGCATGAGCCATACGCGCAGTCTCGGTCAGGAACGGGTCCTGGACGACGAGTAACTCCAGCCGATCCAGCGCCGCACGGACTTCCATCGATGCCGGCAACGTGGAGAGCGGGTTTTCTCCGATCACATACAGCGCACGGATCTGGCCGCTCTTGCAGCGCTTGAGTATCTCGACGAGATTGGCGCCGGACCCAGCCGCCGGGAGCGTGACGTCCCAAGCCTTCGCAAAACGGTCGCGAGCGACCTGATCATTGAAGGAAGCTTGACCGGGAAGGAACTCCGGGGCAACCCCCATATCGACGGCACCCTGCTCGTTCGGCTCTTCCGTCACCGTATTCACGCCGCAGCCGGGCTGGCCTAACTTGCCGGTGACCCAGGCGAGATCCATCAGTTTCAACACGTTCTGATATCCGTCAGGCTGTCGGACGATGCCCTCGGCACAGAGGATGATGGAGCGTGGCGCTTCGGCGAAGATCGCCGCAGTGGTTTTCAAGGCTTCAACCGGCATGCCCGTCCGCGCCGCTACCTGCTCCAATGACACATGGGCCGCCGCGGCCTTCAAGGCCTCAAAAGCCTTCGGGTGCTTCCCCGTGGTCCCCTCATCGATTAACCCCAGCTCCAAAGTGGCCTTCACGAGTCCGTCGATCACGAGCCCTTCCGTTCCAGGGCTGATGAGATAGGGATGGGATGCCAGCTTGGCCATATTCGTGATGGCGGAATCGATGACGACCACCTGCGCCTGATAGACACGAATCGCTTCCTTGATCCGTACGGCTGTGAGCGGGTTGGTCTCCGTAAGGTTTGAACCAATGACGATGATGGCTTTGGCCTTCGTCAGGTCTTCCCAGTCGTTCGGGCTCCGCCCAATCCCCAACGCATGCCGGGAGGCATGGACGAAGTTGAGGTGGCCGTAACGCGCACTGCTGTCGAACTGGTTGGTCCGGAACCCGGTTCGCATAAGTTTCTGAAAAAGATAGAGCTCCTCGTTAGTGCAACGGGCGGTGATCAGACCGGCAATCGCGTCAGGCCCATGCTTGCGGCGGATTTCAGAGAACTGTTCCACCACCTGGTGCATGGCTTCGAGCCAAGGAACCTCAACGAGCTGATTGCCCTTGCGAAGGAGCGGTTGCTTGAGACGTGCGGCGCTATCGATATACTCGAACCCGAAACGTCCCCGCACGCAAAGCCCGCCGTGCCCCTTGGCCGTATCGGCCCGATCGCCCCATTTATTCTTCCATGACAGCGGCGAGGTCACACGGACGACTTCAGCATCCTTGGTCTCAAGGTGCATCTGACAACCGTCCCCACAGTAGTTACAGGTCGTCGTGGTCTTCTTCATCTGCCACGGCTTGTACAAATACTTGGAGAACTTGTTCGTAATAGCGCCGACCGGACAGACGGCAAGACAGTCTCCACAGAATTCACAGGAAAGCGCGAGGTCTCCCTTCGGCACGACTTGATTGAATCCGCCCTTCTTCATGAACTGCAGCGCATCGATCATCAAGACGTCCTTACAGACGTTGATGCATTCTGCGCAGGCAATACAGCGGTTCATATTAAAGTCGAGCACCGGGCTGCGGGTATCCTCCGGAATAAATTTCTGTTTGGCGTTGGCCAGGTTCGTGACCCCGTGCTGGAAGGCCATATCTTGCAGTTCGCAATGGCCGTCGGCATCGCAGACCGGACAGTCGAGAGGATGAACCGAGAGGTGCTTCTCCACCGCCTTCTTCCTGGCCTGGAAGAGATCGTCGCCCCCGGTTCTGATCACCATGCCGGCGGCGGCCTTGGCGGTACAGGACCGGACCGGGGCCTTCTTGCCTTCCTGCATGACCAAACACATGCCGCAGGAGCCAAAGGGATCGAAGGTATAGTGGTAACACATGGCCGGAATGATCTTGCCCGTGCTCGATATCACGTCGTAGAGCGAGACTCCGTCCTTCGCAGTCACGGTCTTCCCGTCGATCGACAGCTCAATCGAGACGGCCTCTACCTCTGGATTAGTTGCTGGCTTCAAACCCATTCTTCAACTCCACCGCTGAGCGATGAATGCAGAACGATGAACAAGGACACATGAGCTATTAGTTTTTGGCTATATTCAACGTTCATCGTTCGTCGCTCATCATTGTCTACCGGTCGCACTCACCCATCACAATGTCGTAACTCCCGAAGAGCGTGATCGCATCGGCGATCATATAACCTCTGGACATATGGTCGAAGGCGCCCATGTGAATAAACGAAGGGGCGCGAATCTTCAAGCGGTAGGGTTTTCCGCCGCCCGTGCTGACGATATAGAACCCCAACTCGCCCTTATGCGCTTCGGTGCCGCAGTAAATCTCTCCCGGAGGGGCGTCGAAGCCCTGCGAGAAGAGCTTGAATTGCTGGATCATGGATTCCAGATTCGTGAAGACTCGCTGTTTCGGCGGCAACGTGACGCTGGGCACATCGGCCATAATGGGGCCGTCCTGCATTTGCTCCAGACATTGCCGAATGATTTTCACGCTTTCATAGAGTTCCTGGACACGAATCCAGTACCGATCATACGTGTCGCCGTTCTTGCCAAGCGGCACACTGAACTCACACTTAGGATAAGCCGAATAGGGCTCGGCCTTACGAAGGTCGTAGTCGACACCCGAGGCGCGGAGCGTCGGCCCGCTGAGGCCGAAGCTGACGGCGTCTTCCGCCGAAATAACCGCCACACCCTTCGTCCGCGCGACCCAAATCCGATTCGTCTCCAGGAAGATCACATACTCGTCGATTTTTGGCGGGAAATAATCCAGGAATTGCTTCAACTTGTCGAGCAGCGAGGAGGTCAAGTCCCGCTCGACACCGCCGATGCGGTACCAGCTGGTCGTCAGACGCGCGCCGCAGAGTTCATCGAACCAATCCAGGAGAATTTCCCGATCCCGGAAACAATAGAAGAAGACGGTCATGGCGCCGATGTCGAGCGCCTGGGTCCCGAGCCAGAACTGATGGCCGATGATACGTTGGACCTCTGCCACGATCGTTCGCAGATACTCTGCGCGATCCGGCACGGTGATGCTCATGAGTTTTTCGACCGCGCGGCAGTAGGCGAAATTGTTGTACATCGCGCAGACGTAGTCGAGCCGGTCGGTGTGGGGAAT
The DNA here is from genome assembly GCA_030682135.1 of Nitrospirota bacterium. GTDB lineage: Bacteria > Nitrospirota > Nitrospiria > Nitrospirales > Nitrospiraceae > Palsa-1315. Next base: position 4,747 of record JAUXQT010000004.1, read on the forward strand.
AAATTGGTGATAGGTGCCGTCTTCCGCGAGTTTTTCCACTCCGCGGTGCAGAAATCCCAATACCGGAGTAGACTTCACGAGGCGTTCGCCCTCCAACTCAAGGATCACTTTCAGCACTCCATGGGTCGCGGGGTGCTGGGGACCCATATTGAGCAGAAGTTCCTCTGTGCGCAAGGTCGGGAGGGTCTCGCTCTCCGGATGGGCCGGGTCGACCTTGTAAACGGTTGTTCGTTGATCTTCAAAGGCCATCGTCTATGCCTACCGGGCCGTTTCGTCCAAGAACTCAAACGTGTCACGCCAGCCCTTGCCACGAAGCGGAAAATCTTTTCGTAACGGATACCCTTCGGTGTAGTCGTCAGGCATGAGGATCCGGCGGAGATCCGGATGGTGCCGGAAGCGAATGCCCATCATGTCATAGACTTCACGCTCCATGAAGTCCGCACCTTTCCAGAGATCCGTCAGAGAATCCACGATGCAATCCGATTCCGGGACTCGAGTCTTGAGCCGGATGCGCTGACGTTTTTTAATCGAGTAGAACTCGTACACGACTTCAAATCGCTCTTCGTCATCAGGCCAGTCGACCGAACTCACATGCACGATGTAGTCGAAGTCCATGGCCGGATCATCGTGAAGATACTGCGCAACCTCATGAAGGCGGTCCCGCGTCACGGTCACTGCAAGATCGCCACGCCACTCCACGACTTTCACCAAGCCGACAGGGAAGGTATCTTGAATTTGGCTGGCCAATTGCTGCAATGACATTGGGGGCCTAAGTCTTAATGTTAAAGCCGGGCTTGACCTGATCGGGCTGCGTCAGAAACACACGTTTCAGCATGATCCGCTCTTGCAACTTGAGAATGCCGTCAAAAAGCGCCTCAGGGGTTGGAGGGCAACCAGGCACGTAGATATCCACCGGCACAAAGCGATCGACACCCTGAACGACGCTATAGCTGTCGTAAATGTTTCCCGACGTGGCGCAGGACCCCATCGCAATGACATACTTCGGTTCCGGCATTTGGTCGTAAATTTTCCGGATCACCGGCGCCATCCTTCGGCAAACGGTCCCGGCGACGATCATAAGATCCGACTGCCGTGGCGAGGCCCGAAAGACGCCAGCCCCATAACGGTCCATATCATACCGTGACGACACCGCAGCGATCATTTCGATTGCGCAACAGGCCAGACCAAACGTCATAGGCCAGAGCGATCCCTTGCGAGCCCAATTCACCGCTTTTTCGACCGTTGTCGTCACGACGTCGGGGGTGCCGTCTTTATCGTGACGACCGATTTGAATTAGTCCCATTCCAGGGCTCCCTTACGCCAGGCATAGACATAGGCCACCAAGAACAACCCGATGAAAACCAGCATTTCAATCAACCCGATCAGCCCTATTTTGGTGAAGACCACTGCCCATGGATAGAGAAAGATGACCTCGATATCGAAAATCACGAAGAGCATCGCGAAGATGTAGTACCGAACCGGAAACGGCATCCGAGCATCGGAAAACGGCTCCGATCCGCACTCATAGGTAGAGAGCTTCTCAGATTCTGGATACTTCGGTTGGACAAGATAACTGAGGATCAGCGTCACCACGCCAAACGCCAGCGCCACGAAAGTGAACAGCAGAATCGGAAAGTATCGGGTCAAGTACTCAAGAAGCAACTCAAAACCGCTCATAGGGCTGACCTTTCAACACCTTGAGATACAAAAGAGAGCGGGATCTTAGACCCTGGATTGTGGTGATAGCAAGCGTCCAAAGGACCTACAGTCTCGTCCCGAAAGTCCTAGGTTCTATTGTTTTGCCCCCTATTGCTGTCGCGGACACTAGAGGAAACCAAGAGGAGAGGACTGAGAAGGCCGACATGCTGAGCTATGCCCGATCAAAGACTCTGCCAGAATCACAAACTTTCCAAGGCTGAAGTAGCTGACTTATCAGGGATTCTTCGTTTTATTTGGCGGGGCAGGAGCCATCGAGCCAGATGGCATGCGCAGATGAGATGGAGGCACCTGATCGACGTGATCCCATTCTGGCTCCAAAGCCGAGAAGGCCTTGGCTTTCTTACGTCGATGAATCTGGGTTTCGATAGGGGAGCGCCCTTGCGGTTGAGCCTTCTTGGCAAGAGGTCGCTCTGGCGCCATAACTGTTCCCCCAGTGTAAAAACGCTATCTGCAAATCACCTTAACATCGGATGAATTAGCGGGTCAACGAGGGCAAAGCCTCAATATTCTTGACAATACAGGACTATTTGCTATGGTTCTGACAGCACTACTTGCCTCACATGAAGGACAACCACCATGACTCACTATTCAATAAAATGTGCCACCTCTCTCATGGTCTGGACCCTGGCCACTCCGTTCCTTCCTCTGGCTTGGGCAGCTGACGATTTAAATTCAATCCGATTCGGGGAACAGGCCTTAGCCTATTCCTCTGGATCCATTCAGCGATCGACTCCCCAAGATGGGTTCGTGAACGTGATCACCGGCGACAATCAGACCACCGGAGATCACATGATCTTGGGAAGCCGGGATGTCCTGTACCTCCGGCTGAAGAATCCCGGCGATGTCTTGCCAGGTGATCTTTTTACGATCTATAAGCGAGCACGCAAAGTATTCCATCCCAGCACCGGCCAATACTTAGGCTATTTGGTCAATCGGCTCGCCGTGGTTCAGGTGAACCAGATTGATAAGACGCTAACCACAGTCGAGGTCGTTCGCGCCTATGCAGCGGTATCGCCAGGCGACCCGGTGATGAAGTTTGTGCTTCCAACTGAGGAAGGAGCGGCCGCTGACCAGCCCTCCGGTGGTGATGTGGATGGAAGGATTGTCGAGTTCCAGTCCAACATGGGCCTCATGAACATGGTGGCGCAAAGAAATATCGTCTATCTGGATCGAGGACGGGAAGACGGGATCAGAGCTGGGGATCGCATGGACATCGTGAGATCTGGAGGAAGCCTTCCTCAACGGGTCGTGGGAGAATTGAAAATCCTATCCATGGAGGACCGAACTTCCACGGCGTTGATCACGAAATCGATTTCCCGCGTTCTTATGGGCGATCGCTTCCGCGTAAAAGTCCGTGCGCCTGAGATCATGCCAATCTCCCAATCGTCCCAGCAATCTCTGGATATTTCCCCTGCTGCCGCTCCTGCTCCAAACAAATTCCAAGTCCAGAATGTTGCCAAAGAAACCAGAATCAGCCTTGGCGATCTCATGAAGCAACTTCGGTTTGAATCGGGCGAAGCCACGATCAAGTCCGAGGGGTATCAGGTGCTCGATGAGCTGATTGTGCATCTTAAAACCACCGCCGGCGATCGGCAGATTCGCATCGAAGGCCATGCAGATAACCGGGAAATCGGCCCCTCGCTCAAGTCGCTGTACCAGACGAATTGGGACTTGTCGAAAGCTCGGGCCGGAATCGTCCTTCGCTACTTGACCGAAAAGGGTGGCATCGATTCGGCGAAACTCTCGTCGGTCGGCTATGGCGATACCAAACCGCTGGCCAGCAATGCCACAGAACCGGGCCGGCAGAAAAACCGCCGCGTGGACATCGTGCTCTATTCACCCGATTCAGTGAAAGGCCCGTCTGCCGCATCGACAAAGCCGGTCGAAACCGGTGAGAATGGCTACAACATGTCCCGCCTCAGCTCAGCGGAGGACGGGACTCCGATCTCTTCAATGAATTCTGCGATTCCAGCGGCTTCAACAGATCCGTCCCTGGCAACTCCTTCATCTGTCCCTGCAGACCCTGCGATGGAAACCATTCCGGCATCGCTTGACCAGGGCAATGCCGATCAGACCCCTGCCGCTCCAGCCACGCCACTACAATAGGCTCCCGAAAGGACGAGAGGGGGTTGCCGTTGAATCGTCAACCCCCTCCTGCATCCCCCTCACCTTGCCGTCTCTCTCGTTGTTCCCACTTTTCCACTGCTGCTACAATGCCGCATGATTTCAACTGAGGCACCCCCTGCACCTATAGGGCTTGAGGCTCTTTTCGCAGATGTCATCGTGCCTCGGCATCTGGCCGGTCCATTTACTTACCGCGTGCCATTATCACTCCGTCCCACATTGCGCGTCGGGCATCTCGTACTTGTCCCCTTCGGGCGATCGATGCTCCAAGGGGCGGTGACCGCCCTCTTCCCTGTTCTGCCCTATAGCCTCGAACTGGCACGCCTCAAGGACATTCACTCGTTACTCCCGGCGGGAGCCGCAACAGATGTATCCTCGAACCTGTTTGAACTCTCGCGGCAGGTAGCCGAACAATATGTCGCGCCATGGGGGCAGTGCCTGAGGCTGGTGCTGCCACCGGCGCCCAAACCCCAAGCGCAAATCAGCTACTACGAGCTAACTGAGCGAGGGAGGGCTGCTCATGTGGCCCGCGAACCCTGCTCGGTGAAGGCACGGGCATTGCTCGCAAAGTTGGGGAAACAATCGATTGCACTTCGTCGGCCAGCCCGCAGTCCTGTGACGGCTGATCTCTTGGAAGATTTCAAGGCTCGCGGATGGGTGGTGGAGAGCCAATGTCAGCCATCGGATTCGGTGTCACCGCTCACCCAGCTTTCCCTTCCGGCAGGGCAAACCTCTTTCAACATTACCAAGCCACTGCTCTCTAACCCGGTCATGCCTTGGGCCGCGCCGCTGTTCCAAGCGCTGAACAGCCAAGAAACTTTCCGGGTTCTGGTCCAGGCGCCCTGGACCGATCGATTAAGCTTACTGCGGCAAACCGTCCGCCTCGTGCTCGACCGTGGACAGACGGTCCTCATCCTCGTAGGCGAAGCAGAGCGGGCCCAATGGATGGCAAGCTTGATTCGTGATGACGGGAAGGGCGTCTCCCCGGTCTGTGTCCATAGCGGCCTTTCAGACCAAGCCAAAGCCGCGCTGTGGGATCAGATTCAGCGAAAGGTCGCTCAAGTCATCGTGGGGACCCGTTCAGCCATCTTTCTCCCATTGACTGCCATCGGGATGATTTGGGTTGAGGGAGAAGAAGATACGGCATTTAAAGAGGAACAGGAGCCACATTATCATGCACGGGACGTGGCCTGGTTGAGAGCACAGACTGAGCAGGCCATGCTGGTCCTGAGCTCTGCCCATCCCAGCCTTGAGACCAGAGCCGCAGTGGAGCAATGCGGCATCGCGATTCGCACGCCCTTACCGCCTGATGCGAGACCGAGCGTGCAGATCGTGAATTTACGCAATCACGGCTACGGCACAGTGCTGAGCCAGCCGCTCATTCGTGCGATCACGCACACCATCGGTCGCAAGGCCGGCGTTCTACTCTTTCTGAACCGGAAAGGCTATGCCGGCGCTCTCGTCTGTCGTGACTGCGGCCAGGTTCCCCGCTGCCCTGCCTGTCGTGTGGCACTGATGTACTCTCGGCAAGCAGGCCATCTGAGCTGTTCCTACTGCGGGAGCATTGCACCGATCCCCGAGACCTGCGGCACCTGTTCTGGGCCGCGCATGCAGTCGATTGGGGAGGGGACGGAACGGGTGGAAGAAGATGCGAAGCGACTATTTCCCCGCGCGACCGTGCTTCGGCTCGACGGAGATACCATGAAAAGACCGGCTCAGGCCGAGGCCCTGTGGCGGAGGGTCGAACAAGAAGAATGGGACATTATCGTCGGAACACAATTACTGCTACGACGCAGACCTCTTCCAACCATGGGTCTCGTGGGAATTGTGCAGGCAGATGCCGGCCTCAACGTACCGGATTTTCGATCCGCCGAACGGACCTATCACACGCTCCTCGATGCGGTCAGCCTCGCGGCCTCAGCAGGGGCCGGCGGCCAGGTGATCGTACAGACCTCTCTCTCCTCTCATCATGCGATTCAGGCTGTGGTCCAGAACGACGAGTCCGTTTTTGTCTCGGAGGAGCTCTCCCAGCGGACGGCATTGGGATATCCACCGGCGGTCTATCTCATTGCCCTCCTCGTATCGGGAACCGATGAGAACATAGTGCGCAACGCGGCCACAACATGGGCCGCTCGACTCACTGCCTGCGCGTTGCCCTCCGCGGTTGGACAAAGAGCCGTGCCCAAGATCCCCTCAGAAGCTCAACCAATTAGCCGTCTCGACCGTCTCACGGTACTGGGGCCAGTTCCCTCTGCGGTGGCGAAACTCCGGGGACGGTATCGATGGCAGATACTGGTGAAGTCGCTGGAACGGGAAGTGGGACTCGACGCGGTGCGGACCACGGTCAAGGAACTGGAACGGACGTATCAGCGCCGGGCAATCAAGTTCGACGTCGACGTCGATCCGATCGAGATGAGCTAGGTGCGATCTTGTTCTGCTGATGCGGCTCTACGTGCGGCGCGGATGGATCGCTGATGGGCACATCGGGTGAGGGGACGACGAGGGGCTGACCGATTCGTTTGAACAGCCCATAGGAAAAGGTGATCCAAAAGATTGCCGAAAAGAGGCCTGTCAGCACAGCTGAAAGGATCGTTCCCATCTGATCATCAGTCGGCTCTGTGGTCACGGCCCGGATCTGTACCATCGTCACAATGGGCCAGGCCAGACTCTCCAGCCCAATCAACAGAGTCGTCCAGGCCCAGACCAGCCCAATTGTCCTCCCTCGCCAGAAGAGAAAGCCTGCGACCGCCCCTACGACGAGAACAATCCCCCAGGATGAGAATGAGTCCCACGCCAGCCAGGCACCAACCGCCACGACAAGACTGCCCAGCAGGGCATTGAATTGAGGGCTCCACCATCGAGCGATGAACGATGAACGCGGAGCGCTGGAGGGACGATCGCTCTCTTCATCACTCATCGCTCACCGTTCAATGTTGTGTTCAGACTGGCGGGTATTTTCAACAGCCTGCTATGCCTGCAGTTCGGCTTGGATCGTTTCGATGAGGGTTTTCATCTCAAAAGGCTTCTGAAGGGTACGGTGGGCACCGAGCATTTTGGCGACGTCGAGAAAGTTGAGAATACCGATCATGTCGCTGCCGCCGGTAATCGCGATGACTTTCACCTTTGGAAATTCCCGCCGCAACGTGGCGGTGGTCTCCAGGCCATCCTGATCGGGCATCAAAATATCCATCACGACCACATCGGCGGGGGCCAGCCGATATTGCTGAAGCGCTTCCTTCCCGTCACGCGCTTCCGTGACGTGGAAACCGGCCTGCTCCAACGTTTCACGGATTAATTGGCGGATTTGGTCTTCGTCATCGACGACAAGAATAGATGGCATCGAATTCCTCGACTTCGGTGAATGACCCAGACCTCTGCTCCCCGCGCGCAGTATCTTCACAGAGAGGACCGGTTGACTTTATCATCTCCCTGGTGAGCGGGCAAACAAACAATGTATCCCGACAGGACGCAAAGGCTCGACTAGAGCCGTTTGGCTCCAGCTCGTACGACCATCGTCACGCCTGACGCTTCACATACAGCGCAGCGGCTTGAGCGCGCCGCGAGATATGCAGTTTTTGGAACATGTTGGCGAGATAGTTTTTGACCGTCTTGTCGCTCAACTGCATCGTGGTGGCGATTTCTTTGTTCGTCAATCCTTCCGCCACCAACGCCAGCACGCGCTCTTCTTGAGGGGAGAGGGATTGTCCCCGAGCCGGACCAGCTTGTGCCGGCCATGCTTTGATCCAATTCACCGCCCGCTGAGTCAGCGTGGGATTGAGAATCGATTGCCCGCTGAAGACGGTACGAATCGATCGAACCAACAAACTGGAATCGATGTCCTTGAGGACGTATCCCTGTGCGCCGGCCAGCACGGCTGCCAGGACGGAATCGTCGTCAGCAAAGGACGTGAGAAAAATGACGCGGGTCGCGGGTTGACTGGCGAGAATCGCCCGGCAGGCATCGACGCCGGATCCATCGGGAAGCCGCAGGTCCATCAGGACGATGTCCGGTTTCAGCCGCTTCACCGTCCGGATCGCGGCGGCTTTGGTGCCTGCCTCGCCGACAACGATAATGCCGTGATTGTTGTGCAGGACGGTTCGCAGACCGACACGGACGACCTCGTGATCGTCGACCAGGAGCAGGCGAATCGGCTTGGCCTTAACGGTGGGCAAAGGCGGCCTCCTTCGGCAAATCGAGCACGACGCGTGTTCCCTCATTCGTTTTTGACAAGACGGTCAATCGTCCCCCGATCTTTTGCGCACGGGCGGCCATGTTGGCCAATCCATGCCCGATCCCCTTGGAGGCGGCTGAGTCAAAGCCGCAGCCGTTGTCACGCACGCTCAAGCGGACCCCCTGTTTCAGCAACTTGAGCGACACCGTGGCCTCTTGCGCATGGCCGTGCCGGATGCAATTGCTCACCGCTTCTTGAATGACGAGAAGCAGGTGTAACGACTGTTCGGCGGAGAGGGCCTGTGCAGCACGATCCTCGACCTTGAGGCGCACATGCGTGGAGTGACTCTTCGTTAACGTTTCGAGCATATGGTGCAGCGCCGTCGGGAGATCTTTCCCTTGGAGCAGGTCCGAACCGAGCCCTGCGATGAAATTCCGAACCTCGTGCATGAGACGGTTTAATTGGTCGATGGCCTGCGCGAGTGCCGGGCCCGACGTCTTGCGCTCTTTGAGGGACATCATCGACTTGGTCGTTTCAAGCGAGAGGCCCACCGCAAACAGCGACTGCAAGATCCCGTCATGGAGATCTTGGCTGATCCGTTCCCGTTCCTCGATAGCCGCGTGGAGATCCCGCTCCCGTTGGCGCAGGGTTTCTTCCATCCGCTTCCGTTCGGTAATGTCCGACGCGGCACCGAGGACCATGATCGCTCGGCCCTCTTCGTCGAGAATGGGCCGCTTCACCGTCTGCAACCATCGCATCTTGCCCGTTGAATCGGTGATGACCTCTTCGGGGGTGAAGAGGTCTTGAAGCGAGTCCAGCACCTTCAAGTCCGTCTCGCGGAAGAATGCGACTTTTTGCTGGTCGGCATTGAAGTCGGCATCGGTCTTTCCAATCAAGTCCTCCACCGTCGCCCCATAGGCATCGGCCACTGCCTTGTTGACTAAGGTAAAGCGGCCGGCACGGTCCTTGGCAAACACGAAATTGGGATCGATATCGATGACTTGCCGGAGAAACGCATGTGACCGCCGCAGTTCTTCTTCCGATCGTTTCATCTGCGAGATGTCATGGGCCACGCCGATGATGCCGATCATGCGTCCTGCAGCATCGCGATATGGCGCTTTGGTCGTCAAGTACGTGATGCGCTGTCCATCGACCGTCGTGCTTTCCTCCATCGTCTGGGCGGCGCCGGAAGCCAGGATCTTCCGATCAGCTTCTTGACAGCAGGCTGCCAGGTCGGCCGGCCAAATCGCGTCGTCGTCTTTCCCGACGACCTCCTCGACCGACATCCCCACGGCGCGGGCTCCGGCGGGATTCATGTGCAGATAGCGCCCCTGCAGATCTTTCACGAAGATGATATCCGCCGTGGCATCCATGATGGTCGAGAGCAAGGCATGTTTCTCCCGCAGCGCCTCTTCCGCCTGTTTGCGCTCCGTAATATCGAGCACCAGCACTTGCATCACCGTAGTACCGTTGAAGATGGTGGGAATCGCTGTGACCGCCACATCGATTCGTGATCCGTCGAGGCGCAGAAGCTGCTCGTCCATCGACGGTACCGGCTGCCCCTTCTCCATCAACTGCTGGATGCGAGCCTGCACGATCTGATGAAACTCCGAAGCGATCCGGTCCAAGACCGGCATGCCGATCAACTGATCGGCATGCGTCGCACGGAGAATCCGTTGCATCTCTCGATTGACATAGGTAAACCGTCCCGCCTCGTTGACGAAAATGCCGATCGGCGCATTGTCGACTAAGGACCGGTACCGCTCCTCGCTCAAGCGCAACGCCTGGTTCGCACGGGCCCGTTGAATCATATAGGCCACATGACCGGCGATCGTTTGTGCGACGCCAATTTCTTCGTCAGTGAATTGATGAGGTCGGTCGTAATAGATCATAAATTTGCCGAGCAGTCCTTCGGACAAAGCCAGGGGAATGAAGCCGAGGGAGGAGAAGCCTTCTGCACGAAAGATCTCCCGATACTGATCGACAGAGGGGTCGGAAGCAATGTCATCGACCAAGATCGGCCGGGGCGCGATCGCCTCCCGCGTCCAGGGTGAATGGCCTTCCACGGCCGCCTGATACTGTTCGGACAGGCCCTGGGAGGCTTTGAACCGCATCACGCCTGCTTCGTCGAACAACAGAATGGAGGCCCGGTCTGCCTTGAGTGCCTGCTGCATGCAGTCGATGGCTTCGCGATAAATCTCTTCTTGCGAGGTAGCGAGGGACAATGTCAGCGTCATCCGGAAGATGGCTTGGAGCTGGTCATATTGCCTGGCCTGATGGGCTTCGGCCTGTTTTTGTGCGGTGATATCCTCGCAAGTGACCAGCAAGACGGTTTCGCCAAGGGAAGATTGGCCGACTCGGGCCGTTTCCCTGACCCAAATGATGCGCCCGTCTTTTCGCACTTTCCGAAACTCCCAATGTTTCACCGTCTCCGGTGTCGCGAGACATTCCGAAAGGCTGGTACTCACGGCTTCTTTGTCGTCTCCGTGAAAGATCCTGAGCACCGAATGCCCAACTAACTCCTCTGCCTGATAGCCAAGCTGCTCCGCGCCGAACCGGTTGACGGAGCACACGGTCCCATCCGTCGCCAGGGTGAAGTACATCGTCGGGGTCTCGTCGTACAGCGCTCGATACCGTTCTTCACTCGTTCGTAGCGCCTCGTCGGCCCGCTTGCGCTCTCCAATATCCCGCATGATGGCGCAGTTGTACTCTCGGCCGTCGTATTGCAAATAATTGACAGTGACCTCCGTGTCCAGAACGCGGCCGGTCCTCGACCAATGTTTCGATTCAAACGACAATGAGCCCTTCTGTTTCAAGTCCTCCCAATGGGCAGACCAGAGCTCCGGAGGAAAGTTCGGATCAATGTCGTGCACCGTCATGGCCGTCAGTTCGTCGCTGGTATATTCCAGCATGCGGCAGGCCGCCTCGTTCACGTACAGAATTTTGGCATCTGGCCCGATCCAGAAAAATGCCTCGACGGCATGGTCGATGGAGAACTGCGTCAGTTTAATGGCTTCCTGCGCCCGCCGTAACGCCGTAATATCTTCGTTGAGCACGATCGCACCGACGACGACGCCAGTCGCGTCCTGGACCGGAACGGCCGTGTTGCGGATCATCTTTCTCGTCCCATCGAGGCATTCGAAATCGAGCGTTTCGTACAGTGATGGGACCCCTTTCGTCAGGGCCTGACCCAGGGCCCAGCGATGGGGTTCGCTCGATGGTCCGATGGCCTCCCACCATCCGGCGGGATGAGCGGCCGTCTCGATCCCGATCTGTTTGATACCGGACCAGATCTGCCTGGCAGCGGGATTGGCGAGGAGCGATTTGCCAGAGAGATCGGTAAACCAGACACCCACGGGAAGGGAATCCAGGACGGTCTGTAACTGGCTTTCACGCTGGGCCAGAGCCTCTTGGGTTTGCTTCCGTTCCGTGACGTCGAGCACCGTTCCTGCCATCTGCAGCGGCCGTCCCGCATCATTCCGCGTCACTCCACCACGGCAGTGGATGTGGCGGACTTCGCCGCTGGGCCGGACGATCCGGCATTCAAGATCATAAGCGGCTGTATCATCTTCCAGCGTAGCTTGTGCGGCTTGGAGCACTCGTTCCCGGTCCTGAGGATGCAGGGCCTGCGCAAAGATCTCGTAGGTCGGTTGAATACTCCCGGGGTCATACCCGAAAATTCTGTAGTTCTCATCGGACCACGTCTTGATTCCGGTCAGGATATTCCACTCCCAACTGCCGAGGTGTGCGAGCAGTTGCGCCGTGACCAAACGATGCCGCTCCTCCTCCAACGCCTCTTTTGCCTTCTTCCGCTCCGTGACATCGATCATCGTTCCGGCAATCTGCAGAGCCCCTTTTCCGTTGTCGCTCAGTCGCGCCCGGTTTTCGACCCAGCGATAGGTGCCATCTCGGTGGCGTAACCGATAGACAAAGGTACCTGCGCCGTCGCGCAGTAGCTGAGGCATTCCTCGTGCTAACAAGTCGCGCTCATCGTCCGGGTGCATCAAACTATCCAGTCGATTGGGGTCGCTGAGGAGATCCACGCTGGTGTAGCCGAGCAGCCCGTAGGCATTCGGGGTAATGAAAGTGATAGGCCAGCCGTCCCCGACCTGGCGCGCATAAATCACGACTGGACTACTTTCGAGGATATGGGTCAATTGAGATTTGGAGCGGCGGAGCTCCTCCTGAACCTTTTTCCGGTCCGTGATATTTCGCACGAAGGCGCAATGCAGCTCCTGCCCTTCGTAGGAGAGGTAATTGACATTCACCTCCACGGGGATGAGCTGGCCCGACTTGGAGCGATGAACGGTCTCAAAGGCCAAGATTTTTTGTTGCTGTGTGTCCGCCCAAAAGCTCGGCCATCTGTCGGGTGGGAAATCGGGATTCAAGTCATACACCGTCATCGCGCATAGCTCGTCTTTCGAGTAGCCCAACATCAAACCGGCCGCCTCGTTTACATTCACAATCTGAGCGGCTTGATTGATCCAATAGACCGCGTCCGTAGCATGATCGATCGTAAATTGAGTGAGCCGTAATTTGCTCTCCGCCTGCTTCCGATCGGAAATATCACGAACAAACGCATAGTCCAATTCCTGGCCTTCATGCAGAATATAGGTGGCGACCACTTCTACCGGATAGATCTCACCGGACTTACTGCGATGTCTGGTTTCAATGCGCAGCAACTTCTTCTCTGTGAATTCCTTCCAGAACGTCTCCCAGATGCCCGGTGAAAATTCCGGATCGATATCCATCACCGACTTGGTCAGGAGTTCTTCTTTCGTATAGCCCAAGCGGCAGCAGGCGGAGTGATTGACGTCCAGAAAATGCCCGTCTCGGCCGATGACGAAAATGTATTCGGTGGCATGATCGACGGCATATTGCGTCCTCCGCAACCGCTCCTCCGCCTGTTTGCGCGCGGTGATGTCGGCGTGTGATCCGAGGAGGCGGACTCGCCGACCGTCTGGATCTGTCACAAACGAGGCACGGGCCTCGATCCACCGGTAGGTCCCATCCTTGTGCCGCAGGCGGAACTCCTGCTGATAGGCGCCGATGGGATTGGTGATGTACGCCCGCACGAACTGGACGGCCCCGTCATGGTCGTCGGGATGCAAGCGCCCTTCCCAGGACTCAAACGCGTCCGTAATTTCTGCTTCCTCGTACCCGAGCTGGCGTTTCCATTCCCTGGAGAACGAGACCTCGTTCGTGTCTGTGTTCCAGTCCCACAATCCTATGTTTGACGCCTGGAGGGCCTGCCGAAGATTATCCTGTGAATCTCTCAGCGCCTCCTCCGCCCTTGTTCGCCCGAACACATTTGCCAGCATCTCTCCGACGATCTTGAGAAGCGCAATATCGTCATCCTCCCACCCGCGCTCAACCCGTACACGGTCGAATCCGATAAAACCGATCACGCCATGGGTCGAACCGATGGGGACGGTCAGGAGCGACTGAATGCCTTCCCGTTCGAATTCTTCCTTTTCGGCGCATGCTTCCGGCGGCAGATTGGCCAGTCGGGACAGGTGAGTGACCTCACCCCGCCTGTGTCGAGCCATGATCCAGGGGTAGCTGTCGGTGGGGTGGCCTTGCAGGTTGTCGATCTGCGACACGATGCCGCCAGCACACCACTCGTGCACATTATTCATCGACGTTCCGTCATCACTGAACAGAAAGACATAGCTCCGGTCCGCGGCGGTGAACTCTCCAATCGAGCAGAGCGCCTGATTGATCCCGGCGTTGGAGTCGATCGACGGCAGATTGATGAAATGTGTGGAGAGGGAAGCGATGAGCCGTTCAAACTGCAGCCGATGCTGGACGAGCTGTTCTGTCTGCTTCCGCTCAGTGATGTCCGTCTCTGAACCGGCCATGCGGAGCGGCTTGCCATCATCGCCCCAGAGGGCGGCACCTCGATCCAGGATCCACGTGTACGATCCGTCTTTTCGCTGGACTCGATATTCCTCGCAGAACTCCTGAGCCTGTTTGGCCAGATAAGCGTCTATATGCTGGAGCACGCGGTCGAGGTCGTCGGGATGGATGCGGCTGCGCCACTCATCGAGATGGTTTGACACTTCATGGTCTGCGAACCCGCGCATGGCTTTCCATCTTGAGGAAAAAAAGATAGCGCCTGTTTGGATGTTCCAGTCCCAAATACCGTCGTTGCTCCCTTGCACGGCAAGCTGCCACCGTTCTTCGCTGGTCCGGAGCGCTTCTTCAACTTGCTTGCGCTCAGTGATATCAAGGACAGTCCCGGCCATCCTGAGCGGGTGCCCGGTCTCATCTCGATGGACATCCCCGCGGGCATGGATGGACCGGACTTCGCCGTTAGAACGGACGATACGATATTCGAGGTCGTAGGGACGCGTGCCCAGGAGCGCGTCGTTGATGGCGGCTAAGACATGATCGTGATCGTCGGGATGCAGCGCGGCTAAGAACAGATCGAATTTGACCGCAAACCGTCCTGGCTCGTGGCCAAAGATTCTGAATTGCTCATCTGAGCCTTGCACATCCCCACTATCGATGTCCCAATCCCAGCTCCCCAGATGGGCGAGCGCTTGGGCTTCGACAAGATGCTGCCGGTCCTGTTGGAGTGCGGCTTCAGCCCGTTTCTTCTCCGTGACATCTCGTCCGATTCCGGTAATACCGATGGGCTCACCCTGAAGATTTTTGAGGAGGGCGCCGGTCCAATGATAGGGAATGAGGCGATGATCTTTGGTCAGGAGACTCCCGTCAAGTTGCGCGTACCCCTCCGTGAACGCTTGCTGAATGGCGGCGGCGGTACAGGCTGCTGCCTCCGGAGGCACAAAGGCCAGAGCCGGCATGTTCAGCAACTCCTTCGCGCTATATCCCGTGACCTCCTCGACCCGGCGATTCCATTTCACCATGTTGCCTTGGAGATCGAGGGTGAACATGAGATCAGGAACGGTCTCCACGATGTTCTGGAGATCGTGCAATGCCTGCAGGCGTTCTTGTTCTATCTGCTTGCGCTCGGTGATATCCCGAACGATGCCGCAGGTATAACCTCGTCCGTCCTGTTCCAGATAGGTGACCGAGACCTCGATGGGGAACTCGGTGCCGTCTTTGCGCCGGTGAACCGATTCATACATGACAGCGGTGCCCTGCTTTGCCTGATCGAGCCGTTTCTGGAATTGAACAGGATCGTGGTGGGGAGCAATATCCGGGATACTCAGGGTGAGCAGTTCTTCGTTCGTGTAACCCAACGACCGGCAGGCGGCCTCATTCGCATAGATGAACTTCGTTGCGTCGTCGGCCCACAGGACGGCATCTGAGGCATGACTCAGCGAAAATTGTGTGAAACGTAATCGCCGCTCCTGTTCTTGCAGAGTCATCTCGGCTCGTTGGCGCTGCAGTTCTGCTGCCGCTCTCGTCGCGAACACTTGCAACAGATCCTTGATGAGGGGGGCGCGCGTAAAGGGACGATCGTCCATGACGACGACGAGGCCCAGCGCGGCTCCCGATTGGTCGAACAGCGGCATTCCGCAATAGCTCTGCACTCCCAATTGAACGAGGAGACGATCGTCGGGGAAGCGCTCCTGCACACCCGACTCGTGCAGACACAATCGTTGTCCGCTCACATGCTCGCACGGTGAGCCCTTGAGGTCATAGTCAAGCGGCTCAACGAAGTCCGTTCCCGACCAGACCGCCAGAGTATTCACCTTGCCGGGAGTCTGTTCCCGCCACTCGCCGACAAAAGCGTATCGGACGTTGAGGGCCTTCGCGAGATGTTTGACGAGCGACCGAAAGAATTCCACTCCGATATCGGCCGACGTCCCTTCGACGATGGCTCGCAAGAGGTTGGCTTGTTCCGGCCCGTCCTGTCGTACCTGGTCTCGTTCGGCGAGGGTGCGCGTGAGCGCTGCCACCTGCCATCGCAGAGATTCGAGTTCTGACAGTGGACCGGTACTGCTCATAGTGCGACTCCTTGCCTCAGGCAATGGCGACGTGAAACGGCCGGGTGTAGCTGAAGACGGCGAAATTGAGGATGCGGGTTCCCACGGATAGGATGAGAAAGGCCGGGATCAAATAGGCCCGGAAGAAAGTCCCGATGTCGGCGACGTGAAGGTCTACGAGAAACGGCTGAATACCGCAACGGCGGTATCTGTGTCGCGTGCGGATCGGGTTGCAAGAACCGCATAGCGTCCACCCTATTCGGTTGGTTCTGCACAGTCGTTTCGGAGGGGCCAGTGTCCTATGGAGGGCCGTAAAATGTCTAGAGGCAAATGGGTCTACGGGCCGTCTGGAGCCGAAGGGCGAGGGACTGAAGAACGGTGCGGACCCCGAAGGATCTTTTCCGGCTGAGGGCGATGGGGAGGTGCTGGAGAGGAGAGAACCGAGTCACAGACTCTGATGGTGCCGAAGGCGGGACTTGAACCCGCACGGCTTGCGCCACACGCCCCTCAAACGTGCGTGTCTGCCATTTCACCACTTCGGCATCAGAGGTCGTTTCAACGACGAGGGAGGCGCATTATAGAAGTGGGCCAAAATCCTTGTCAATCCATAGTCGCTCCGGTAGAATCGGGCGGCTCATACTCACCGGGTCCCCCAACGTTGTGCAGAGTCACCAGATCCTCACCTCCACGCTCGATGATGCCGCTGTACGGCAGGTCGACAGGCCTGTCGCCGCGCTGTTCGACGTCGACAACACGCTGCTGCCTGGAATCGCCAGCGAAGTACGATTCTTTCAGTATTTGTGGCGCCGCGGACTGGTGGGATGGGGCGAGCTGAGCCGCAGCGCGGCCTGGCTGGCGCAACATGTGCCCCCGTTCTCGTTGCACTCGCTTCGGGAACGAAAGCTCTATCTGGCGGGGAAGCGCCCCGCAGACATCGAATCCCATGCGAGGGAGTTCTGTCAGAGCGAGATGATCGGCAAGGTGTCCCGAGAGGGCCGCGCGAAGCTGGACGTGCATCGCCAAGCCGGTCACCAGCTGATTCTTGTGACTGGCGCGCCAGATTTTTTGATTGAGCCTCTTGCAGATTTCTTGGATGTCCCGACGGTCTTCGCGGCGAAACCGGAGCAACGGGATTCCCTCTATACCGGCGCCTTGATTCCCCCGCTGCCCTATGGCCAGGGCAAACGTGAGCTGATTCTCGCTCATGCGCAGGATCGGGGCCTGGATTTAGCCGGGTCCTACGCCTATGGCGACAGCCCCGGCGATTACGACCTTCTTGAACTGGTCGGGTATCCCTTGGTGGTCAACCCGATCAGGGGCATGGCTCTCATGGCCAGCCGGCGAGGTTGGCCGGTCGCAAGATGGAAATAAAGGCGTGAATCACTCAACGTTAACTGACTCTTCGACCGGACGGTACGCTTCAGATACAGGTCTCACGATTCACATTTCACGTTTCGCCTCTTGAGTCATGCGCATCACAGAAATCTTTCATAGCATTCAAGGTGAATCGAGTTACGCCGGACAGCCCTGCGTGTTTGTCCGGTTGACCGGCTGCCCGCTTCGCTGCACCTGGTGCGATACCGACTACTCATTTTATGGAGGACAGGAGTCCTCCCTCGACGCCGTCGTGGACAAGGTAAACAGTTACGGATGCCGCTTGGTGGAGGTGACCGGAGGAGAGCCGCTCGCTCAGGCTGACAGTCTCCCCCTCATGACCAGGCTTTGTGATGCCGGCTATACGGTGCTGCTTGAAACTAGCGGCGCCATCGATATTGCCCCCGTCGATCCACGGGTCCACGTGATTCTGGATGTGAAGTGCCCGGGGAGCGGCATGATGGATCGGATGCATTGGCCAAATCTTTCTCGGCTGACCGCCAAGGACGAGGCGAAGTTTGTCTTGGCAGACCGAGCCGATTACGACTGGGCCCGTGAAGTGCTTGTCGAGCATGACTTGGCCGGTCGTTGTCCGGTGCATTTCAGCCCTGTCTTTGCGTCGCTCGATCTGCGGCAACTGGCTGAGTGGATCCTGGCCGATCGTCTGCCGGTCCGTTTTCAATTGCAGATGCACAAATACATCTGGGCGCCGGACATGCGCGGGGTATGAGGGGCGTGAAGCGTATCTCGTGATACGTGAAACGCAGGAAGAACACAGATCAACGGACGAGCGACGCTTCACGAACGACGAGCGACGAACGCAAAGGAGATGTGAATGAAAATCATGCGGGTCACGGTACAGGTTGGAAAAGCAGAGACTGCCGCTACAGAGGTATTGGTCCTCACGCACTGCGACGGAGAGGGGTTGGGCGCACAGGATGCGGCCCTGCTCGATCGAGCTCTCGGGGGGTCGTTGCGCAAGCTGCTGCAGTCCAAGGAGTTCGAAGGCAAGGCCAACGAGGTCTTGCTCTACCACACGCAGGGCTCGGTGCCTGCCAAACGGCTGATACTCGTCGGCTTGGGCAAGAAGAATGACCTCACGCTAGAGACGATCCGGCAAGCGATGGGCACCGCGGCGAAGCGTGCCCGCCAGGCGAAGGTTGGGTCCTTTACCGTGGTGCTTCCCACGATAACCCCTGCCGGGATGTCATCGGTTGAAGTGGCGCAAGCGATGGTGGAAGGAGCGATCCTCGGCAGTTATCAGTTCTCCGTCTATCGGACCGCGGCGGCTGAACATGCCGTTGAAGGGATGAAGATTCTCGTCCCGCAGAAGAGTCAGCTGAAGCAGGTCACAGAGGGAATTCGGCGCGGCGTCGCCACGGCAGAAGCCACGGTGTTCGTTCGCGACCTCTGCAATCATCCCTCCAATGTCCTGACCCCGACCAAAGTCGCCGAGGAAGCGAAAGCGATTGCGAAGGCCGAAAAGATTTCGATCAAGATTCTTGAGCAGAAAGAGATGGAACGCTTGGGGATGGGTGCGCTCCTGGGCGTCGCGCGCGGGAGCCAGGAGCCGCCTAAATTCATCATCCTGGAATACAACGGGGCCAAGAAGAAAGACGAGCGTCCGGTTGTGCTGGTCGGGAAGACCATCACCTTCGATACCGGTGGAATCTCGTTGAAGCCTGCCGAAAACATGGAACACATGAAAGCCGATATGACCGGGGGAGCCGAAGTGCTCGCCTCGATCCGTGCGGCGGCCAGACTCAAACTCCCGCTGCGTCTCATTAGTATCCTGCCTGTGGCGGAAAACATGCCTGGCGGCAGGGCGATGAAGCCCGGCGATGTCGTGACCACGCTCTCAGGAAAAACGGTTGAAGTGCAGAACACGGATGCGGAAGGGCGGCTCATCCTGGCCGACGGCCTGGCCTATGCAATGCGATACAAGCCGGCAGCCCTGATCGACATTGCGACCCTCACGGGTGCCTGTGTCGTGGCGCTCGGCCAATTTGCGATCGGCATGTTCGGCACCGACCAGGCACTGAAGGAACAGGTCCGGAAGTCGGGGCAGAAGGCGGGTGAACGTGTTTGGGAGATGCCGCTGTGGGAGGAATATTTCGAACAGCTCAAGAGCGACGTGGCCGACATGCGCAACATCGGTGGCCGAGGCGGCGGCATGATCACCGCAGCGCTCTTTCTGAGCAAGTTCGTCGGAGACTGCCCCTGGGTGCACCTCGATATCGCCAGTACGGATTGGAGTGAACGGGAACGAGCCTACGTGCCGAAGGGGCCCACCGCGATCGGTACCAGGCTGTTGCTGCAATACCTGATCGATCGAAGCCTGTAGCAGCCTGTCAGCAGGGGAGCACAATCGTATGACGACGCGTGACAAAATCGGACAGCTCTTTATGGTCGGGTTTCTCGGCACGTCGGTGACCCGCGATCTGGCCTCCTTCATCAAGGAGTACAAACCCGGCGGTGTCATTCTGTTCTCGCGCAACCTCGAATCCGTCGAACAAATGGTCGACTTGACCAACGATCTCCAGGCCTGTAGTCCCCATTCGCCGCTGTTGATCTCCATCGACCAAGAAGGGGGCCGGGTCTCCCGTCTTCCCAAAGGCTTTACGGTTTTCCCTCCCTGCGACCTGTTGGGCCGCTGCAATTCCACCGAACTGGCCTACGCCGCTGCGGCAACTATTGCCAAAGAACTGCGGGCGGTGGGCGTAAACATGAACATGGCGCCGGTGCTCGACGTGAACAGCAATCCGGACAATCCGGTTATCGGCGACCGCGCGTTCGGTGCAACGCCCGATGTGGTCTGCGAATTGGGATTGGCGACGGCGGCGGGACTGCAAGACAACAAAGTTGTGGCCTGCGGGAAACATTTTCCCGGTCACGGCGATACGAATGCCGATTCCCACAAAGAACTGCCGGTGGTCGAAGCCTTACGCGAGCGATTGGAGGCGGTCGAGTTTCCCCCGTTCCGCCGTGCCGTCACACAGGGCATCGCATCGATAATGACGGCACACGTGCTCTACCGAGCCCTCGATCCTGAACTGCCCGCCACACTCTCGCCGACCATCATCAATGGATTTTTGCGCCAGGAGCTGCGATACGATGGTGTGGTCTTGACGGACGACTTGGAGATGCACGCGATCATCGACCACTATGGCATGGAAGACGCCGCTGTTCGTGCGGTGTTGGCAGGCTGCGATGTCTTGTTAATTTGCAAAGATCGGGATCGGGAAATCGCTGCCTTCGGGGCCGTGGAACAGGCGGTCGCATCGGGCACGATTTCGATGGAACGGCTGAGCCTTTCAGCCACTCGGATTGCCCGCCTGAAAGACCGGTTTGTGGCGCCCTATAGACCGGTGACCATCTCCGACGCGAAACTCGTAGCCGGGTGCCGATCTCATCAAATGTTATTGCGCACGATCGATCAAGTTCGCGAGCGGTTATCGAGAGTTGTGACATTATAAAACGAGAGAAATTTGACTGTGGCCGGCAGCTCAAACAGGCCGTCCAGCAAGGCAGCAGCCGATGAAAGCATCCTCAACGTAGCCCAGAGGCTACGTTGAGGATGCTTTCGAGGCGAGAACGCCGCTGGCGGACTGTTTCAGCGGCCGGCGAAGCAGGGAGGGATTGTGGCACTCAAGAAAGGCGATATCCTCGACGAGTTCAAACGGCATCAACATGCCTGTGGCTTGATCGTCAAAGTCATGGGAGGCGGCGAGGGATTTGAAAAGATCGTCTGTTGCGGTCATGATCTGACGGAAGAGGATCTGGTCCCCGATGTTGCGGTTGTGCGTGGACGGAAAAAGGGGAACTTGCCTCCCGCTGTCGTGCTTGACGAGAAGAAGCTGCACCCGGACTCTTGCGGATTGCGCGTCATGATCATCGATGGTGGAGCCGGATTTGCAGAAATTCGTTGCTGCGGTCATTCCTTAACGGCCAGCTCGATGAAAGAGCTGACCTACGGCCAGTTGCGAGGGCCAGAGCCTGGGCAGAACGCGCCTCCCGGCACTGCGTAATTCGAACAGGCTGGAGGGCTTCATGCAGAACCGAAAAGAGCTGATGAAGCGGTGGTGCGGGGCCATGGAGTGGCTCGACCGGCTCGGATACATGACTGCGGGGTTCAGCCTCCTCATCCTCGGGATGCTCATCTTCACCCATGCCTGGTATACCTTCATCATGAAGGCCAATCAGGCAGGCCTCCTCCCTTCAGGCCTCAAGCTGTTGAACGACCTGCTGCTCGTTATCATTCTGCTGGAGTTGTTCCGCACCGTCATCCGATTTCTCCAGACCGAAGTCCTCGATCTTGAGCCCTACCTTGCGGTCGGCATCATCGCCTGCACGAGACGCGTCCTGACCGCCAGTGCGGAACTTTCCCATTTAACCGCGATGACCGACACCCAGTTTTATCAGTACCTCATGGATGTGGGCTTGAACGTCACGGTCATCATGGTGCTCATCGTCGGGGTCTTCCTCGTCCGCAAACGTCCGGCACAACCTACAGCCACGCTGTCGTAGCCTTCCGATTTTTCTACTCCCCTATTATTACAAGGCAGGGAGGCCGGCTCCGTACCTGCGCGCGTCCAACAAGCACTTCCCCCCCTTTCCCTTTCTCTATATCTCCTCTAAGAGGAGGGGCCAAGGTCGCCCTCAACTGCGCGCATCGAACGAGCACAGTTTCATCGTGCGCGTTCTGCGAGCAAGGAGGGCACCTGGCCCACTCCCTCCTTGCCCTCGACGCACCTCTTATGGCATCATGCCACCCTCTTGGAGACGGGCATGGCACATTTGCTCGAGTACG
>JAUXQT010000039.1 GCA_030682135.1 Nitrospirota bacterium
ATGGAAGGGCTCCAGGAAATGCGGGATTCTGAAAAGCCGACCGAGCGGTTCGCCTACAAAGAGTATATGAGCGAACCAGCCAAGCAACTCCTGGCAGAGATAGCCGCCAAAGACAAGGAAAAGAAGGCCGCTGCAAAACAGCTCGCCTCTCAGGGGGCCTAATCCGATTCTGGAGGAGAGACGATTATGATCAAGAAAAGACTGAACATCCGGATGTCGGGATTAGGAGGGCAGGGCGCTGTCACTGCTGCGCATGTTCTGGCCATGGCTGCCAACCGCGACGGCAAGTTTTCGATCTCTAATCCCTTCTTCGGCGCCGAAAAGCGTATGGCGCCAGCCGAAAGTTATTGCCGGATCGGCATTGAACGAATCTACGACCGTGGCGAATTGGTATTTCCTGACGTCATTCAAGTCTTTCACCCCCAGGTCATCACCATGGGGAAGAGCTACACGATGCCCTTCTACTCAGGCGTGAAGGAAGGTGGCCTCGTCGTCATCAACTCCGACCAGGAGCTGCTATCGGCCGATGACATTGAACGTCTCAAGGATCTCAATGTGAAGGTATTTTACATTGCAGGGACCGAGCTCGCGATCGAAGTAGCCGGCACCGAGCTCTCGACCAATATGGCGATGATCGGATCGGTCGCTGGCATCACCAAATGCGTCTCGATGGAATCCCTGGACGGCGCCTTGCAGGAACGGTTCGGCAAGAAGTTCGTCGCCTCCGGTGGAACCGCCTCCTTGGATGAAGCGATCAAGAAGAAATTCGCCAAGAAAGAAATGTTGCTGGCTAAGAACTTGGCAACCGTGCAGGCGGCCTATGAAATCGCCAGTAAATGGGCCGAAGACAATAAGTACGAGCTGCGAGTCGGTAAACCTGCCGTTGCGGCTTAACGAGAGAGAAGGAACCAGCTCGCATGTATAACGTAGCGCAAGTCATCGATGAAAAATGCGTGGCCAAGAAGGGATGCCGCCTCTGCATCATGTATTGTCCGGAGGCCAATTGCCTCGACCTTAATCCAAGTAAGATGGTGGCCGAAGTGATGATTGACCGCTGCAAGGGCTGTGAGCTCTGCGTAGTCGTCTGCGACGCAGCCAAACATAATGCCATCAGCATGCAGGCGGTCAGTGCCACCGGGCAACTGATGTCCAATAAAGGTGAGTCGGCAGCTCTTGGGCAGGCCTACCAAGGCTAACCGTTTTTCGTAGCGGGTCTCCCGCGCAAGACCCCATGGCGCCTGCGCTATGGGGTTTTTTGTTGGTGCCGCTCTAAGGGAGAACAGATGGAAACAGAAGATAATGTCATCGATGAGCTCATTCGAGAGATCTCAGGTCTCATTCATGAATACCCGAAAGTACTCGAACGTCGGGCAGCTGACATTCATGCCAGCGGGAAGGACCCTGATTTAGCGCAGACTCTCATCAAGGCTGCCGATACCATGCGAGATAGCGGGAACCTCTACCTCACCTGGGCCATTCACTACGCATCCGTTGCGGCCGGCCGGACCGATGCGACCTCAAATGAAGATGAAACTGAGGATTTTGACGTGTAGCCAACGGCGCACAATCGATCAATGGTCCTGATAGAAAAAAATCTCCCCCCAACAGAAATCTTTTGCTAGAATACGCAGCCCGATGACGGACTGTCTCGTTCCCCGGTAGCTCAGTGGTAGAGCAGCCGGCTGTTAACCGGCTGGTCGCAGGTTCGACTCCTGCCCGGGGAGCCACAATCTCAAGGCCTTCGAGACCTCTCTCGAAGGCCTTTGTCGTCTTCAGTGGGACTGATGCTATTTTCAGCGTACCGTGTTTCGATAATTCATTCTGCGGAGCGACTTGGACTTTCATCGATGATGCCCACCATGGAGCCTGACTGGCGAATATTCACACCGGCAGCGCTCCTCCATAATTCATATCTCATGACCGTTCTGCCAGGTTACTGGTCTCGCCGAGCGCTTCTTGCCGGAATACCGACTGAGTCACGACTCTTCACCACAGAGCCTCAGACCCAAGTGCTCGGATTCTGCCACTGGCAGACAGCCAGAACCGATTGCCAAACCATCGTACTCGTGCACGGACTTGAAGGCAGTAGCGAGTCGCACTATATGCATGGGATTGCCGCAAAAGCCTATCGTGCAGGCTTCAATGTCATCCGCATGAACCAACGAACATGTGGTGGAACCGAACACCTCACACCGACGCTCTACAACAGCGGATTGAGCCAGGACTTTCGAGCCGTCGTTCATGAATTAGCGCACATGGATGGACTCGATCGCATCTGGCTTGTCGGTTATTCGATGGGAGGGAATCTCGTCCTCAAAGCAGCCGGAGAATTCGGCTCGTCGGAAACAGCGTTGGCCGGCGCGATCGTCGTATGCCCGAATATCGATCCAGCGCAATGTGCTAAGGCGTTGGAAGAGCCCAGAAACTGGATCTACCACTACCACTTCTTGACCAAGCTCAAATCGCGCATGAGGCGCAAAGCTGCGCTCTTTCCAGGAAAATGGAGCCTCACCGGACTCGATCGTATCCGCACCATCAGCGACTTCGACGACCGTTACACCGCCCAAGACGGAGGATATGCGAGTGGTGCTGACTACTACAATCTGGCCGGCTCACGGCATGTATTAGGAAAGATCGCCGTGCCAACCATCATCGTCACGGCACAAGACGATCCGTTCATTCCCTACTCGATGTTTTCGCTCCCGGCCATCCATCAAAACCAGAACATTCAACTGGCTGCACCCTACTATGGCGGCCATTGTGGATTCGTTCAGCAATACCGGCAGGATGAAGACCGATTCTGGGCAGAAAATAGAATTGTCGAATCGATAGGACTGTCCGGAGCAGGAGCTGCCAGACCGCCTCGTCAAACGAGGTAGCCGGCATGAAGAAGGAAAGCTAGACGACTTGCTTGCTCAATCGGCGGGACTCCACCTCCGCAACCTGATGTGCGCACTTCCTGACCCACGTCACAATGAGCCAGGCACTGGTCGCCATAATGCCGGCGATAAACATCCAGTTATAGATCCCTTTTCCTGACTTGCCGAGAAACGGATCACAGACGTAGAGCAACACACCATAGGCAATCGACACAATGGCGAGGGCCGTCACCGGTAGAATTAATGCCCGGTAGGGGATGATCCACTTCCACTCATCCGGTGGCTCCGCATTCAATTGACGGGCCCCGAGCCAGGCAATCACCAGCACACTGCCATACCCGACAAATTGCACCAGATCTGAGGCACGCAGTTTCCCCACGGTGGTCTCATGAAAAAGCGGGATATGCCCCAGGATCACAGCGAACAAAAACGTCAGCGCCATCGCCACTCCGTATTCCATCATCCACTTGCGTGCCTTCATGCTGCCCTCCCTCGATTCGATCACTCCCCTATCATCCGCCTGGCGGATGTACGTCATAGAGAAGCATAGCACCTCGACAACTTATCCATGTATTCAATCTGTTCTGTGACGAAATAGAGAAGGCGCGCAGGCCCGGTCAGACTACACCGATTGCAGATGCGTCCGTACTTCCTGCACGTAGGTTTTGAAGGGATCCGGCATGGGAAAAGGCGCCTGCCCGCGCAATTGGAAGATCGACCAGTTGATCACATAGGATGGGGAAAATCGCTCTTCCGGCCTGGAATCGGCCGGTTCATCTGGCTGTCCGCTGGCCAGCAAATGTCGAACGAGTTCACCGCGCCCAAAGGCTCTCGTATTGCGGGGCGGATGGTCCATGGCCAAGGCAATCGCCTTGTCAGTGGTGAGTCGCGGAACCCGGCCTTCCTCCATCAGCCCAAAGTACAGCCCCTTGCCTTGATGGAGATTGTGATATTCGAGATCGAGACTCTTCAGCGCCGGATCCGCCCAGGTCATCTGCTCCGCCTCGCGAAAGGTTTCGAGCAGCCAGAGCTTCGAGGCCCAATCGACACGGCCGACTAACTTGGTGTAATCCCCGCGGAGGTCCTGCAAGACCGCTTCCCATTGATCGAGCACCCAATCCGTTTCAGCATCCTGCCCACCGTAGTGAGCTTGCGCCGCGGCGAGAAAGGCTTCCTGAATGTCGATGGCGGAAATCGACTTCCCCGATTGCAGCTGCACAATCCATTGCCGGTCCTGATCCTGAGACAGTTCCTGCATGGTTTCAACCGGCTCATGGAGCTCCAGGTCGATCGGGGCATGGCCCTCTTCGATCAGTTGAAGCACCAGCCCTGTCGTCCCCAACTTCAAAGTGGTCGCCACCTCGGCCATATTCGAGTCGCCAAGCAACAGATGAATACGGCGATATTGATTCGGGTCTGCCAGCGGTTCATCTCTCGTATTCACGATCGCACGATTCTGCTGCACCCATTCGAAGAAATCGTTCACGATGTAATCGGCGCGCTGAGAAATCTGAAACGGCATGGCAGGATGCTGCCCATGGCGCTGATTCGCTCCCCGCGGCACGATGAGCCGGTCCATCTGGACCCAGGCGTCCTGTGGCCCAGCTGTCCCGACACGCCCGGCTCCCGTAAAAATCTGTCTGGTGACGAGAAAGGTGACCAGGGGCCCAAGGCCGCGCCTGGTAAAGGGGAACCGTCTCGACACGAGATAGTTTTCGTGCGATCCGAAGGTCGCATCGGTTTCATGGTCCACATTGTTTTTGATCAACGACACCTGATCGGCCAGACCGAGGTCTTCAACAGCATCCTGCAGCAACTGATCGCCGGCGCGGTCGGCAGCCACGACATCGCTGAGCGACTCACATTCCGGCGAGGCCCATTCCAGATGCCCCATGTCGAGATACATGCGCCCGGCGTTGGTGAGAAACCCTCCGTTACCGGGCGGTTCATCGTGCCCACGATGGTGCAGATCCAGCACCCCACGCCGTTGGACGTGAAACAGATGGTCCCGAATCTTGTGGGCAAACCAGGTCGGCGTATGATCGGGCTGCTCTTGGTTCACCAAGAGTCCGTATTCGGTTTCAAGTCCGAAAATACGGTTCAACATCTCAGTTCGCCACGACGGATTGAAGCGACTTCGGGAGGAGCGGTGCCAGATCGGATGGCTTCAGCGACCGATACTTGGACGTCCCAGGAGCCTGGCGCTCAAGAACGGCACATTCAAGGGTCCGTCCTCCGGCAATACCACGCACATGCGCCATCAGCACATCGGCACTGGGGACCGGAGCAGTCACCGCACCAGCTTTGCCGGCAGATGGATCGGGCTCAGTCTGTTGATCCGTCTCTTCCTGTTGATGCGCGAGGGAGCCGATGGCCCAAGCACGTAATGCCAGATCTACCGCCTGCTCCAATGACAGAGCCGCGGGCATCTGCTCCTTGAGATAGGAGACCATCTTCGTCTGAGCAGCCGGGGTAGCAGCCAAAACCGCACAACCGACCGTTTCTTCAAACGTGCCATCGTAGTTGATCGTCAGGAGCGCGTCCTTCTCCGGCTTCACACCCAACTCGGCGACGAGAATACGCACGATAAACGGCGCCTTATACACTTCTTCAAACGCCTGCTTAATGACAGGGGCAATGCCGTATTTCACCAACCTCGATCCCGTCACATCGGAGGGCGAACGGTTAAATCCTTCGACATGCGCCATTTCCAGCAAGCTGAAACGAAGCTTTTCCAAATCCGTGGGATGCCCCATTCCGCCCAATGCCAATCGGTCGTAGATCTCATAGAGCTTTGCGGTCCCTTTACTCACCGTCGTCAGGAGGATGCCTCCATCATAGGTCAGCGCGACAACCGGGCTCCCCTGCTTGAACTGCTCGTCGAGATACTGGCGTCGATTGCCGACGGCTTCGACCCAGCGATAGGGCTCTTCATACATAACGCACCACCTGTGATTCATAGAGAGGTTTCAAGGTCGCGTCCGGCACCGTCTGCACGCCAACCCCGGTAATCAACTTGATCACAGGGTAGAGACTCGCCTCCCGATTGACACCGCCCGTCGCCGAATCGAATTCTGCCGCGCTCGTGAGCAATCGTAGGGCCTGCACCATCGCCTGCTCTTCAGGGAGTCGATTGAGGGGCTGATCGCCCCAGGTATTCAGGTAGTGCAAAATGCCTCGAATCGTCGGAGAACCTGAGCCAGACACCGCATACTCCACACCTTCAAACTCCGCCCCCAGGATATCGTAGAAATAGATCTTGGCCGAGCCCTGTTCCAGATCATAGCCGGCAAATACCGGAACCACCGCGCCAGTCCCGGCCAAGGCCGCCGGCACATTATCCTTTAAGAGCTTGGAGATCGCGCGCAACTTGCCATCGAAACTCAACTCCTGCAGCTGCGTTCTCCGGTAGTACTTGAAGGAATGTTCCAGAACCCGCACCATTTCATAGGCGGTCGCAGGCACACCGGCGATCGCCATCACACTATGCCGGTCGATCTCCAATACCTTGTCCGTCCGATCGTACATCACCATATTGCCGGCGGTTGCGCGGCGATCGCCGGCCACCAAGACGCCATCGCGATACTTAAACGCCAAAATCGTCGTGGCATTCGTCAGCGCATGACCGGTCCCTACCGATGCCGGTACGCCCAGCGTGTAGCCCTGTTCCTTCAACAGCTGAAGAAAATCCCCTTGCATCCCCATCTCGTCCCCTTAGTTCTGAGTAAAAAGTGCTGCGTGCTGAGTTGTGGTTCAAGTCCTGAGTCCTTCTGAGCACCCAGCACTCAGAACTCAGCACTTCTTCCCTTACTGCCCTGTCCGTTGCCGATACCGCTCTGCCTGCTTCGGATCGACCTTGCGCATGCGCTTGAGCAGATTATCCTTATCCGGCGACCCGGTCTCCGGCCGTTTCGGCCCACCACCCTCTTCGGAGGGACTCGGCGCCTTCGGCATCGGGCTGCCTGGCCCTTCACGACGTTCCGGCATTGAGCTGTAGTTCATGATCGGGACTCCATTTCTCTATTCCATGCGTTCAACGCATCCATTGGGGACACCGCCTGCTCGAAGATCTTCGCGCAAGCTTGCACCGCCTGTGGCTCGAAGAGGTCGCCCATTTCCAACGTTCGCGGAAGCAAGCCCCCGCTAAACTGAATCCGCTCCCACTGCATCGATTTGATCTGATCCGGGAACCGTCTGATGCAAAGGCCTCGAATCCCCCCTCTGGTATCGATTGGGCCAGCGACCAAGGCCGATTCAACGTCCTGTTCCGACGTCATCCGCCAAACCTTCCCCTCTGCCTCAAGCCCGAGAAAGAGCCCGCGTTCCGGATTCACATTATGGTACTCCAAATCCAAACTCGCCAGCCAGGGATCGTCCCATCCAATCCGCTCTTCCTGCATAAAGGTTTCCAAGAGCCAGAGTTTAGTGACCCAATCGAGCTTCCCCACCAATTGCCGTCGATCGCCTGCAAGGAGCCGAAGCGTGTCGGCCCATTCTGACAAGACCCAATCGGTCTCTGCATCGGCACCGGCCAACTGTTTTTCCGCCGCGAGATAATACTGTTCTTGAATCTCGAGGCCCGTGATGGTGCGGCCATTTCGCTGACGCACCGTCGCCTTGAGGTTCAAATCGCGAGACAACTGCTTGACCGCGGTAACCGGATGTTCCAATTCAAGCGCCGGCACAGCGTTGCGCGCGATCAACTCCAGCGCCAATTGCGTCGTCCCGACTTTCATGGCCGTGGCGTACTCGCACATGTTGGCATCGCCGATGATGAGGTGGAGCCGCCGATATTTCTCCCGCACCGCATGCGGTTCGTCCCTCGTATTCAGAATCGGCCGGTTGTGCATCGTGTCGACGCTCAAATCCGTCTCCATGAAGTCGGCCCGCTGAGACAACTGGTACTGGCCCGGCACGAACCCGCTCTCTTGACCTTCCACCCCCACCTTACCCGCCCCGGCAATGACCTGCCGGCTTACCAAAAACGGCAACATCCCTGCAGTCAGTGAGGGAAAGGGAATCGCACGTGAGACAAGATAGTTGTCGTGGCAGCCATAACTATGACCATGAAAATCCGTATTGTTTTTATAGAGCTGCACGGGGGACCCGCCGAGCACCTGATTGCGCCGCTCCGCCGCCCGCTGGGCAATCCGCTCTCCGGCACGGTCGTGGGCCAGGAGCGTTCTCACCGTTCGGCATTCAGGCGTAGAATATTCCGGATGTGTATGGTCGTTGTAGAAGCGTGCTCCGTTCGGGAGCACCAGATCGCTCTTCATCTCATGAAACGAAAAAGGCCGATGGGCATCGACCTTCGCAAACTCGTCCTCTTCTTTATCCTGCTGCAAACCAAGGACCCGAAACCCCCGCGCATCCTCGTGCGGATCTTCACCGCCATAATCCCAGCGCCGCTCGAACGAAGCCGTCAGATGGGCCCGGACCAGCTCCATCGACTCCACAACCGGATCGACCGCGTCCTGGTCTTCCCTGGTAATCCCGTATTCTGTTTCGATACCGTACAGTCGCATCTTCGTTTCCGTCACCCACTCCGTCTCAAGGACAGATTCACGGCAGATGGCTGGGGTGCTCTCGACTGCGCCCATCGAGCGAGCACATTCTGATCGTGCGCGCTCTGGGAGCAAAGAGAGCCCCCAGCCATCTGCCCATTTAGATAATCTGTCCCACCAACTTCTCTTCTGCCTGCCGCCCTCTCCGGAACGAAGAGACGCCTACGACTTGCTCAGGATGGTGATCGAGGAGCTTCAGCCATTCTTCCGCCGCATCGTCGGGCGGCAACATCTCACCCTCCCGGAATTCTGCATGCACGGAATTCACCAGATCGTCCAGCGTCATACCCCCTTGGTCTGATCCGCCTGCCGCAATCACCCGCTCGATCGCCTGTTCTTTGGCCCGCTGAACGATCGACGCCAGGATCGCCCCGCTGATCAGATCGCTCCGATAGAGGACCTTATTCTGCCCGCTTCGGAGCCGGATCGACAGCAGCCGATTTTCATCGTTGCGCGAGAACACCGCGGAGAGCGCATGCTCGACGAGGTCGGCAGAAGCCTTCTTGCGGTCCCCGCCATGTTGATCGACCCATTGCCGATCCAACGGCAGATCATCCGTCAGGTACACATTCAGAATCGCGCCAGCCGACTCACGATTCGGGCGGCTCACCTTAATCTTGCGGTCGATACGCCCGGGCCGCAGCACGGCCGGATCGATGAGATCCGGGCGGTTCGACGCCAGAATGATCACCACATCGTGGAGAGACTCGATCCCGTCCATCTCAGAACAGAACATCGGCACCAGGGTGCTGGAAATATTAAACGAACGAGACGCCCGTCGCGTGCCGAGCACCGATTCCGCCTCGTCGATGAAAATAAAGGGCAAGGCCCCTTCTTTTCTACGGGCACGGGCCTGGGCGAAGAGATCGCGGACCATCCGCTCCGATTCCCCCAACCACATATTCAGAATCTCAGGCCCCTTGATGTGGAGGAACGCCCCGCGAGTCACCGGCGGCTTGTCCCCCTTCGCACCGGCTGTCGCCTGGATCGACGCTCCCACCAGCTTCGAAAGA
>JAUXQT010000067.1 GCA_030682135.1 Nitrospirota bacterium
TTGTCGCCTCCTGTCTCTATTTCATCGACGTGAAGGCGGACAGCCGTGGGATCAAGATTGAAAAAGAGTTGGCGTCTGACCTGCCTCGTGTCATGCTGGATCGACAACAGATCAAGCAGGTCCTGCTCAATCTCCTCCTCAATGCCATAGACTCGATGGCAGGGGCGGGCGGGCGGTTACGTGTTCAAACCCGCACAGTGGTGAAGCCGGGAGGAAAAGTCTGGGCCCACATCGAAATCGAGGATACCGGCGAGGGAATCCAAGAGGCCAATCTCGAACACATTTTCGACCCATTTTTCACGACGAAACACGAGAGCGGAGAACACGAAGGAACGGGACTCGGTTTGACGATTGTCCATCAAATTATTCAAGAACATCACGGCGAGATCCGGGTGAAGAGTGCAGTCGGTATCGGCACCACGTTTTTCGTGAGCCTGCCTGCCTTGCCCGCATAATCGCCAACACCCTATGGACACCAGCATGAAAAAGCGAATCCTGTTGATCGATGATGAGGCCCGGGTTCGGGCCTCGTTGAAAGCGGTGCTGGAGCCAGCCTACGAAACGATCCAAGCCGCAGACGCCCAGGAAGGCCTCGAGTTATTTCGCAAGGAAGCCCCCCATCTGGTGCTCCTCGACGTCATTCTGCCTGGCACCGACGGACTGGCGTTACTCCAAACCATACGCGCCGAAGATCGGACGGCGCCGGTCATCATGCTGACTGGCACCAAATCGGTCAAAACTGCCGTCGACGCCATGAAGTTCGGCGCAGCCGACTATCTCTCGAAACCCTTCGACGTGGAAGAACTCCGTATCATTGTCGATCGCGCGCTCAAGGATCATGAGCTCCAGCGGGAGGTCAAACAGCTCCGCGCGCAAGTGGTTCGACGTTATGCCTTTCACAATCTGATCGGCAAGAGCCCGTCGATGCAAGACATCTACACCAAGATTGAGCAAGTCGCCGACAGCCGCACCACCGTATTTATCACCGGAGAGAGCGGAACGGGAAAAGAGCTGGTCGCGAAGGCCCTCCACTACAATAGCAGCAGGCGCGAACGGCCTTTCATCGCACTCAATTGTGCCGCCCTTCCTGAAACGCTCATCGAGAGTGAGCTATTCGGACATGAGAAAGGCTCGTTCACGGATGCCACGGCTCGTCGAGTCGGACAGTTTGAACTCGCGAATACCGGCACGCTCTTCCTCGACGAGATCGGCGACCTCAGCGCCATGACACAAGCCAAGCTGCTGCGTGTCTTGCAAGAGCGAGAATTCACCAGAGTCGGCGGGGTGCAATCCATCAAGGTGGATGTGCGCATCGTCACCGCGACGAACAAGAATCTCGAAGAACTCGTTCGCAAAGGACAATTCCGCGAAGACCTCTACTACCGCATCAACGTCATTGCGCTCTATTTGCCCCCGCTCCGGGAACGCGGTGAAGACGTCCCCCTCCTCGCCAAACATTTTCTGGCAAAACGCATCGAGGAAGAAAACCGGCCGCCTCAAGAGTTCTCCAAAGATGCCGTCGATCTTCTCTCCCGTTATCCCTGGCCTGGCAATGTGCGAGAAATGGAGAACATCATCGAGCAGGCATTCATTTGGTCCAAGGGGTCGGACACCATCACCCCTGAACATCTCCCGACCATCCTGAAGAATGACACTCGCTCCACCTCACTGCGCGATGACACCCTCGCCGGGCGGCTGTCGCTCGAAAAAGCCGTGATGGAATTCGAGCGCGAAATTATCTTAGACGCCCTGAAACGAACAGGTTATATCCAAACCCATGCCGCCAACCTGCTCGGAATCAGCCGCCGGATGCTGAAATACCGCATGGACACATTGGGAATCGGCCGGCCAGACCAGGAAGTCAATGCCGAACCGCAGGCCGTAGTGCAGGAATAGCACAGTAATTGAGCCTACTGCGTCATTTATGCACGATTCGTCTGATATTTTTTAGGTGATCTACGTAGTAGGTCTCTCAAGAAATCTACATATGGGTTACCGTGATTCAATGGCCACACCCTATTGATGTCAATGGTCTAACATGCTGAAATGGAACGGGAATTGCTTTAAATAGCAGCAGATACTTTCAACGGTGCCTGGTTAGCGGGAGAGGACATTCATGACCTTACCTGTGATTCCTGAGCCGGCGAAGAATCCGCCGACCCTTCTCGTGATCGATGATGAGGCAGGACCTCGTGACGCCCTGACAGCTATTCTCAGACCCTTCTTTACTCTCCTCGCCGCAGAATCAGCCAGCGCAGCGATTGACATACTCAACTCCCGGCCTATCGACCTAATTACACTCGACCAGAAACTTCCGGACCGCCAGGGCTTAGACCTTCTTCGGGAGATCAAGCATGACCATGCCGAGGTCGAGGTCATCATGGTGACCGGATACGGAAGCTTAAAGTCAGCCATGGAAGGCATACGCCATGGCGCGGCCGGCTACCTGCTCAAACCCTTCAACGTCACGGAATTGCTTTCACTGGTCAACCAGACCGTCGAAAAGAAGCAGCGGCTCGACTTCCTTAGACATTTCCTCAGAACATCGACCGGACTCTGGGGATCGGAATCCGAAGGCGCCCAGGCGTGGCAACAATTGCTCACGGGATACCAGGCGATCGGGAAACCCACTCCAGAGATAGCCTCAGGCTCCGAATCGATGCCGAGCCTGCTCCTCCCTCTACTCTCAGACCTGCTCGAAGCCAAAGATCGGCAGCTACTCAACCACTGCAGCCGAGTCAGCTTCTACGCGACCCTCTTGGCCAACCGCATCAACTTAACGACCGCTGAGCAAAAGTCTCTGGCATTGGGCGCATTCCTCCACGACATCGGTAAGGTCGGGCCTGAGACCTATCACTTCGCCGAGGATGAAATTTCGATGGATGGGGAATCCGTCTGCAATCGGCTCCACCCGGAGCTAGGCGGGAAACTTGTGTTGCCATTGGGACTGCCGGCTGAGGTGGGGCAGATTATTGCCTATCACCATGAACGCTGGGATGGCTCAGGTTATCCCTATGGACTGCAGGAAGAAGGCATTCCTCAGCTGGCCAGGATCGTGTGTCTGGCCCAAGCATTCGACCATCTGACCGCAGAGCTTCCTGGGCGAACGCCTCTCTCGATTGACGATGCCTGCGAACAGATGCGTGCGCATGCCGGCACTCACTTCGAACCAAAATTGACCGAACTCTTTACGCATGTAATCCAGGAATGCAAAGCATGCCTTCCTGCAATGGCGACGGCAACAACCCCTGCAGACTGACCTGACATCAAAGCCCTGACTCACTCAGACCGTTTCCCCTTCGCCCCCGCAATGAGTTCCGCTGCCGTTTCACGTACTTTTTTCGTAATGGTCAGTCCGCCCAGCATTCTAGCGATTTCTTCTTCTCGCCCTAGCCCCTTGAGCGCTCTGACCGACGTAGATGTGCGCTGACTCTCCAGCCCCTTTTCCACCAGCAAATGATGCTCGGCTTGGGCGGCAACCTGAGGAAGATGGGTGATACAAAACACTTGATGGAACGATCCGAGCTTGCGCAATCTCGTCCCCATGGCGGCAGCAACCGCCCCACCGACACCCGTATCAATTTCGTCGAATACCAACACCGGCACCTGGTCCATTTCGGCTAATACTGTTTTGAGCGCCAACATAATCCTCGACAGCTCCCCGCCGGAGGCCACGCGTCCCAACGGCCTCGCCGGTTCACCAGGATTGCTTGAGAGTAAAAACTCCACTCGATCACGCCCAGCCGGCCCAAGCCCTTCATCCGACTCATCACTCAAGATCGTGACTTGAAAGATGGCCTGCTCCATTTTCAACGCGACCAGCTCTGCCCCCACGAGCGACGTCATTCGCTTGGCTGCATCCATTCGTTTCTTCGACAGCTGCTGTGCGAGCGTGCGAAGACGTCGAGCCGATTCGTCCAACCGTACGGTCAATTCAGCCGTGCGCACTTCACGATTATCCAGGAGCTGCAGCTCCTCCTGCACCCGTCTCCCCGTCGCAAGTACTGCCTCGACCGACCCTCCATATTTTTTCTTCAGTTGCTGGATGAGATCGAGTCGGTCCTCCACAACGACCAATCGGTCAGGATCGGCCTCCAGCCGTTCTGCATAATCCCGCAGTCGTCCTGCCAGCTCCTTGAGCTGGATCGCGGAGTCCTTGGCAGCCTGCTCACAACCATCCATCTCTAGGTCGGTCTGAGCCAGCTCTGCGAGGGTCCGTTCGATCCGCCCAAGCCTGGTGAGGACCGCCTGCTCATCCGCCTGCAATTCCACATAGGCCTCATGGGCCAATTCTCTCAGCCGATGTGCATGAACCAGTCGCTGCCGCTCATGACGCACCCGCTCTTCTTCATCTGGCAACAAGCCGGCTTGCTCGATCTCCTGCGACTGAAACCGCAACATGTCTTCGAGTCGTGCACGATCAACGCCTTCATGCAGCAGAGCATCCAACTGCGTGCGGAGATCCTTCCATTCCTGGTAGGTCTGCTCATACCGTCCACGTAACTCATGAAGGCGCCCGAACGCATCCAGGGCATCGAGTTGTTTGGCCGAGGCCAGCAGCGATTGCTGCTCATGCTGTCCATGGATATCGACGAGGGTGCCCCCGAGTTCTTCGAGTACGCGGAGGGGGCAGAGGCTGCCGTTGAGGTACACACGATGGCGACCGGATCGAGAGAGGACCCGCCGAAGAATCAGTTCGGACTCGTGCTGACCGATGAGGTCTAAAGACCGCAATCGTTGAAGGAGTGGATGGGTGTCAGGGAGGTGGAACGAGGCTTCGAGCTGAGCCTCCTCTTCGCCAGTACGAATCTGGTCGGTGGAAGCCCGTCCACCGACCAGCAACGCAATCGCATCGATAAGGAGAGATTTGCCAGCCCCGGTCTCCCCAGTCAGGACAATAAATCCAGACTGGAATTGGAGACTGAGCTGCTCAATGAGCGCGAAATTGACGATGCGCAACTCGAAGAGCATTGCGGCGGGTAGCTACATTCCTAGGCTGAGCCGGCTGGTTGCGCCAGCAGGGAATCGATCATTTCCTTGAACTGCCGCTTGGGTCTGGCGCCCACGAGTTTTTCCACGACTTGGCCGTTCTTGAAGAACAGAATTGTCGGGATACTCATGACCTGATAACGGCCTGCCACTTCCGGATTCTCATCGGTATTGAGCTTCCGCACCTTCATTTTCCCGGCATATTCTTTGGCTAATTCCTCGATGATCGGAGCGACCATTTGGCAGGGGCCACACCAGACCGCCCAAAAGTCGACCATCACCAGTTCAGCGGATTTCATGACATCGGCGTCCCACGTTCCATCTTCAACTTTCAGTGCATCACCAGCCACGTTGTATTCCTCCTTCGCTGAGTACGGGAATAAAGTTCAAATCGATGGGGCATCGTATACCAGCCCTCTTCGGGGAGTCAAATCCATCGAGCCGATGCGCGACGTGACCCGCGCCATTCCACGACACCATCGACTCACCGGGCTACCCCTCCCATTCCAGTCTGGGGCAGAAGCGACTGTGCCCTTCCATATGGTCCGCCGGGCGCGGCCCAGGGCAGACCTTTCTCCCCGACCAGCAGCGGGCTGAGAATACTCCGGAGGACCGCCGTACCGAAATTTTCCGTCCAACCAATGCCCGTCAAGCTCAGCATGAAGTTGTACTGAGCCCGGTCTGGGAACTGCAGATAGTACAGGCCCAGAGACCAGCACTTGCAGGGATTCTGGTAGAGCGCAACGACATCGTACTCAGGGCTCTTGCCGCTCTTCACGTCGTAATATCCCTTGGCGCCGATGGTCCAGCCCCAGGGCGTTCGAAACCCACCGCCTGCCGTGACAAATTGAATCTCTGCCGTCGGGGCATAGACCTCATTGAACGAAATGGGATTCCAGACGTCCCCACGTCGGACACGGTTTCCGTCGCGAGAAAATCGCTGACCGACTTCCATGTACCAGTAGTTCGACTGTTGCACACGGAGGTCGGTATTGAATTGACTCACGGTGGATCGGTAGGGATCGATAAACGTATCGATGGTGAGATACTGATTGATGGCCGGCTGCTGACCGGGGACAACCCCGGCGCCACGGCCGAACGCCGCGCCCGCCAGCTGAGCCGGCGTGAACTGCGGCGTCGTATTGCCGATCACGGCGCGCATCCAGAGGTCGGACAGTTTCTTGCCGTCAATGGCCACCGTTGCCGGCTGCAGCGGTTGCGTAATCGACCCGAGCTGCGGCGAGGCCCCCGGAGTAAAATCGCGCGCTCTCGTTTGTGTCGCACCCACGTGATAACTCTGCGCCATCGTAAAGTCCAGCCAGTTGAAACTGCTGCCGCCCTCTTGCTCCAACAGCCGGCTACGGATGGCATAGGTCAGCAAGTTTTTCTTCGGCAGATCGTCCACCTGATCGATCTGCGTAATCTTCGACTGATCCGTGGGAGGCACATATTCGTAGACGACGCTCGGTTCGAGCGTATGCAGGAACGAGCCACCGTCTCCCACACCAAATCGCCGGCTGAGTTTCGAGGTCGCGTCAAGACTCGCCCATAACGTCTCCCGATGCTGACTATTACTCGACTCGACGCCGCGAGTGTAATAGACCTCCCGGACCTTCGCTTGCGGTGTGAGACCGATGATGTGCCCCAAATCGATGACATCGGTGGTGAGACCGGGCATCACATCCACCCGATTGAGGGTAAAGCCCTGCTCACGATAGAAATTTACATAATTGCTGTCCAACCCAAGGAGCAGCGGCGAGTTGAAGAGCGACAGGTTGGGAAGGCTATAGCCGGTTTCCGGCAACCGCTGAAACGTATCCTTACCTCCCGCCTGGAGAGGCTGCAGGTATTGACCGAGAAAATAGAGGTTCCCGTAGGGCAGCCGCTGCGTGGCTAAGATATTATTCTCACTGCTCGGGAGCGCCCGTTGGGCGCCGGAGTTACTGAGCTGCTGCAGGTAGTTTGGATCGGTCACAAAACTCACCTGGGCGCGCAGCAACAAATCCGGCGTGAACTGCTGGGTATGGGTCCCGGCGATAAGCGCACGGGACTGTGACGCACTGCCCCCGTTATCGGTGACGCCTGATACATTCGGCAATTTCGTCTGTTGCAAAAAACTGACAAACCATTGTCCTTTCGATTTCTGATCCAGGACATAACGATACTCGAAATCGCTTCCGTAGCCGAGACTGCTGTAATACGAAGGAGAGATCGTCAAATCCTGGCTTGGATTGATGGCCCAATAGAAACTTTCCTGGAGGTGCGTCCCGAATCGATTGTCGTATCCGACATTTGGAATGAGAAACCCGCTCCGCCGACTGGAAAGCGGATAGGTCATCGTGGGAATCGGAATCACCGGGACATCGTTGACACAAAGCCACCCGCCGGTAAAGCCCACGTGATCGCCGGCATTGAGATCCAGATCCTTAAACTCAAACCGCCAGGCCGGCGTCTCACCCTCCTGCGCATCGCAGTTCGTAAACCGGCCCTCTTTCACCCGATAATGGTCCTCCGAAAAGCGCTGCATGAGGCGCCCTTCGACCGAGGTGTTCGAAGCTTTGAGATAGACCCGCCCATGGGTGACCACCCCCGCCTCGGTATTCACATTGAGTTCCAACCGTTCGGCCGCGAGATCGGCTTTGGGGTCGACGAGCCGGACATGGCCCGTGGCAATCACGACGCCGGGTAGGGCATGAATCGTCATGTGATCGGCCGTCAGACGCATGGTGCCCTGATTGACCACCACCGAGCCATTGGCTTCGTAGGTCTCTTGCTCTTGGAGATAATCGATGCGTTCTGCCGTGATATCGAGCGGGAGCGCACCGGAGGACGTCGCTGCCGGGACCGACGCAGCCTGTTGCCCCACGGCATGCCCGATGAGTGGAAACAACAACCCCACCATCAACCAACCGGCCAGACACCTGGATAACCGCTTCACCATGCCTGTCATATCAGCCCCGAAGCGGCGACAGCCCACAGCCACGGAGCCAGGCCTTGCACTCGCCCACCAGCATGAGCGAGCCCGTGACGCAGACCAACCCCTCCGGTGTGGCCAGCTGTCTGGCCAAGGCCATCGCCTCACCGAGCGAGGACATAACATGCGAATGCGGCAGCATCCCGTCGAGCGCAGCTCGGAGTTCCTGCGCGGTGAATGAACGAGGAAGATCCGCCTGTGTCAATACGACTTCGTCCACCAGGCCCTTGAGCGGCTCGACAAACCCTCGATGGTCCTTATCCCGCATCATGCCAAGGACCAGGACGATGGGACGGGACGGATGAGATGCGGTGAAATGGGTGAGGTAGTGAGCCAAGACCCTGGCGGCAGCGGGATTATGTGCGCCATCCAGGAGCACAGTCGGATCCTGATCGACCACTTCCAATCGCCCGGCCCAATCGACCGCACGTAAACCAGCCCGTACCGCTTCAGCCGTGACCGCAATCCCCTGAGGGGCTGCAGCCTCCAAGAGCGCCAGCGCACAGGCCGCGTTATCCAGTTGATGTCGCCCCTCCAAGACAGAGGCCAATCCGTCATAGCGCAGCCCCATGCCGCGATAGGAAAAGTTTTCGGGCCCCGCCCCCTCTGTGCGAAAGTCTTCTTGCAGACGAAACACTGGGGCTTGCCGTCCCTTGGCCACCTGCTCGATCGTGCGCCAGGCCTCATCATCGAGCCGCCCTAGCACCACCGGCACCCCCTGTTTGATAATGCCGGCCTTCTCGAACGCGATCGCCGAGACGGTGGTCCCCAGATATTCCTGATGATCGAGGGCAATCGTCGTCACCGCACAGGCCAAGGGTGTCACAACATTGGTGGCGTCGAAGCGCCCGCCAAGCCCGACCTCCAACACCGCCACGTCGACTCCTGAGTCGGCGAAGTGCTGAAACGCCATCGCTGTCGTATATTCGAAGAAAGTCGGCGACAGGTCCGCTTGACAGACCGACTGAAGCTGTTCGGTCAATTGTGCCACCTGCGACTCCGTAATCATCTCGCCGTTCACGCGAATCCGCTCCCGAAACTCCACGAGGTGGGGCGAGGTATAGAGCCCCACTCGATACCCTGCCGCCTGCAATATCGCGGCAGTCATGGCCGCAGTGGAGCCCTTTCCGTTCGTCCCGGCGATATGCAGCGTGCGGTACGTGGCCTGCGGCATCCCGAGCCGCCCCATCAGCGCCGTCATCGTTTCGAGACCCAGTTTGATGCCATGCTTTTGCAGGCGAAAGAGAAAGGTCACGGCAGACAAATAGGTCATGGTGTGATCAGGCAGGATGGAAGGTTAGCCCGGATGCGTCATAGAGGGAGCCAGGCTTAAAAGTGGGCCACGAGCGTGCTTAAGGTTTCTTTCAGTTGCTTGCGCTCCACGATCATGTCGATCATGCCATGCTCGAGCAAAAACTCTGCGCGCTGAAACTGGTCCGGCAGCTGCTGCTTGATGGTCTGCTCGATCACGCGGGGTCCGGCAAAACCGATCAGCGCTTTCGGTTCGGCGAGAATCACATCGCCCAACATGGCGACGCTCGCGGTGACGCCTCCGAACGTGGGATCCGCTAACAAACAAATAAACGGCAGTTTCGCCTCGCCCAGCTTGGCAACCGCAGCGGAGGTCTTGGCCATCTGCATCAGGGAAAGAATCCCCTCCTGCATCCTGGCGCCTCCGGAAGTGGTGACCAAGATCACCGGCAACCGGGTTTCCAGCGCGCGATCGATCGCCCGGCAAATTTTTTCGCCGACCACCGACCCCATGCTGCCGCCCATAAAACTGAAGTCGAATACGCAGAGCACCACCCGGCGGCCGTTCATCATCCCCTCGCCGATCACCATGGCGTCTTTGCGGCCGGTCTTCTCCTGATGCGCCTTCACCCGATCCTTGTACGACTTCGTATCTTGAAAGCTCAGGGGGTCCAAGGGGCCGAGTTCTGCATCCCATTCTTTGAACGTGCCGAAGTCGACCAAGAGCGCAATGCGCTCCAAGACGGAGATCGGAAAATGGTAGTCGCACTTCGGGCAGACCTTATTGTTCCGTTCGACCTCTTTACGATAGACGATCTCCCGGCAATGGTTGCACTTGAGCCACATGCCTTCCGACAGCTTGGATCGTTTCGGGGCTTCCGCCTCGGTCGTTTTTTGTTTTTTAAACCAGGCCATAACGCGCTCCTCTTAGTCGCAAGCGGGACTCGCGAGACATGCGCGAAAAGCGCGACAGGTCAGGCAGGCTGAAGTATTCGGACCTTCGAACCTAGAACTTCAACTTCGAGTCGCGTCAGTCGCGCACGTCTTGCTTGTCCCGCTCATAATCCACGAGATGGGCAGAATACCATAGCCGCCCATATGACGCACGTAGATTTCCCATCGATGACCGTGACGGGGCGGGAGGTTAGAAGCGTTGATCGCCGAAGGCGATCTGGAACATCAGGGCAAGTCCAACGGCCACACTCCCAAGGCTCGCCAGTCCCTGCACCGCGAGAAATACGGGACGTCCGAGGCTCAGCGACCACAACACAGGAAGGCTCACGACGATTCCGACCAACATCATCCCCAGGATCGAACCAACCCCGAACACCGCAATATAGATGAGCCCTTCCGACACCGACCGGGCGGACGACAGCACGATCAGCAACAGTGCGGCCGACCCGGCCAAACCATGGACCATGCCGATACAGAATGGCCGAACGGAGTCTCGCCACCAATGTCCATGCCCATGATCTTCAACCAACGCATGACTATGCAAATGCACATGCGGCGCACCGTCATGGTCATGGGCATGCACATGCCAGCGCTCCCGAACCAATCGCATCCCGAGCATGCCACCGAGCAGCACCAGCATCGCACCGACGCCGAACTCGGCCGCTTCAGCGACAGGTTCAGGAATCGGCATGCGAAGCACCAACACGACCGCCCCGACCAGTAACAAAACCACCGTGTGGCCCAGCCCCCAGCTGAATCCAATCATGCCGGACGCGCGCAACGAGGGCCGTTGCGCCAGCACCGTAGAGACGGCCGCTAAATGGTCCGAGTCCAAGGCATGGCGAAGCCCCAGCACAAACCCGAGTCCTAAGATTGTCAGGAATTCAGTATCCAGCATGAGCCATCAACAAGGTTTGGCCCTGTAACACCGTTCGACAGCCAGGTGGGACATCAACCGCCGCGGGCATGCATTTCGAGATGGGGATCTTCGCGGAGCTTCTCAATACCGATCAGCCCCCCGACACGCAACCCATCCCGCTCCAGCGCCTTGCGGTCCTCTGCGCCCCGGTCGCGGCGGCCTTCCCAGCCGGCACGAATCACCGCTCGCATCTCATCGGCTGAGGCCCCAACGCGGAGCGGCTTCCGCAAATCCGTTCCCGCCGTCGCATACAGACAGCGGTACCACATGCCGTCGGCCGTGACACGGCTGCGATCGCAGGTCGCACAAAACGGTGTGGTCGTCGACGGGATGATTCCGAAGGTCGTCCCATCCGGTAACAGAAACCGCTGAGCCGGCGCAGTCCCCCGCTCCGGCATCGGCTCGATCGTCCCATAATGCGCCGTCAGCAGCGCGAGCATTTCAGCGCGGGACAACACTTTTTGCTGCGACCATTCGTTCGCCCCGCCGACGTCCATATATTCGATAAACCGCACTTCCGCCTGCACGCGCTTGCCGAACTCGATCAGCGCAACCAGCTCATCGTCGTTGAAACCTCGTATCGCCACCGTGTCGAGTTTCAGCCCCGTGAAGCCCGCGCGCGCCACCGACTCGATCCCTTCCATCACACGCGCATACTCATCGCGGCGGGTCAGCTGACGAAACCGTTCCGGCCTGAGCGTATCGAGACTGACCGTCACGCGGTGCAGCCCTGCGTCAAATAACGCTTCAGCCTGGTCCGCCAACAGAATGCCGTTCGTCGTCAACGCAATATCCATCACCCGCCGGTTCTGGACCAAGAGACGAATCAGCCGGGGCAAATCACGCCGCAGCAGCGGCTCTCCACCGGTCAGCCGCACACGATCCACGCCGAGGTCGGTAAAATAACCCGTCAGCGTCGCCATTTCTTCATGGGTCAGCACATCCTCGCGCGGCAGCCAGACATAGTCCTCTTCCGGCATGCAGTACTTGCACCGGAGGTTACATCGATCTGTCACGGATAGCCGCAAGCTGCGTAGCGGCCGGCCGAACGTATCGGCAGCGACAACATGAGGGGCATTGTCAGGCGTCGGCATCGTCATATTCGACTCGTCACCCATCATTGGCCACACATCACTCTAACGCCTACGGATGTTCCTCAACCCAGACTTCGCCTTCCGGCGTATGTTCGAGTTTCCAGATCGGTGTAATCTGCTTCAATTCACTGATCGCCCATTCGCAAGCACGGAACGCCTCCGCCCGATGCTCGGCACCGGCAATGATCAACACGATGTTTTCGCCGATCGTGATCTCGCCATATCGATGGATGATCAGGAGTTCCAGAATGTCGAAATCTTTCAGCCCTCGCTCACGAATCTCACGGAGCTTCTTCTCTGCCATCCCTTCGTAATGCTCGAAGGTAATGCTGTCGACGTCCCGCCCTTTAGAACGATCCCGGGCAATCCCCAGAAAGGTCGCGATCCCACCGA
This sequence comes from Nitrospirota bacterium, assembly GCA_030682135.1. Lineage (GTDB taxonomy): Bacteria > Nitrospirota > Nitrospiria > Nitrospirales > Nitrospiraceae > Palsa-1315. The sequence goes on from JAUXQT010000067.1 coordinate 12,575, forward strand.
TTCGCTTCGATCGGCTCTTGACCCGATCGATTTCTCGATCGATGGAGAAATTCTCCCGCTGCACACGCACAAGCTGGCTCTCATCTATCGGTTCCATACCAGACCCACCTGCAAAGGGAGGCAACAACGCGATCTCATCGCCATCCCTGATTTCCATATCCTCGTGGGCAATCTCCTGATTGACCGACACCAGGACCTTCTTCGTATGGATGAGTGCCCCAATGGCGGGATACCCGCCATCAAGAAGCTCAACCAAATCTTTCACTCGTCGTCCATTCGTCAATGCCAGAGAGAGAGATCCTTGATTCCCTGCTAGCATCTTGGTCATGCCGAATAGGCGAATAGTAATCATCGATGTGCCACAGGCTGAAGGCTGAAAGCTGAAGGCCGTACATCCTTGCCGACCCCATTGAGACATCCGGACATTCTGCGTTCCGCGCTCATCGTTCTGCGTTAGCCCCTGGTATAGGTTCCCGACTTGCCGCCTGACTTTGAGAGCAAACAGACGTCACTGAAGCTCATCCCTCGATCGACTGCCTTGCACATATCGTAGATGGTCAAGGCAGCCACGGTAGCCGCCGTCATCGCTTCCATCTCGACCCCTGTTTGCCCCGTGGTTTTCACCGTGGCGAAGATGCTGATGGCACAGAGGCCTGCTTGGTTCGGCTGAGGTTCTTCTTTGAAGGAGATATCGACACTGGTGATCAGGAGAGGATGGCACATGGGAATGAGGTCCGGGGTCCGCTTGGCCCCCATCACGCCGGCGACCTGCGCCACGGATAGGACATCGCCCTTAGCGATCTTGCCCCGCTGAATCTTTTCAAGGGTTTCTGGAAGTAGGAAAACGGTAGCCTGAGCCGTAGCGACCCGCTCGGTCGAATGTTTGGCGCTAACGTCGACCATCCGCGCCCGGCCTGATTCGTTGAAGTGCGTAAATTCTGCCATCTTGTAGCTATATCAGCGCGTTACGACTCAATCCTGGCGGGGATTATAGGGGCCGGTGGAAAGGGCAGTCAATAGAGGGGGAACGGGAATGGCCAGATGCCCTTCTTGCTCGCAGAACGCGCACGATCGGAATGTGCTCGTCCGATGCGCGCAGTAAAGGGCAGCCTTGGCCACTCCCTTTAAGAGAAGTGGGAAGAGTTGGAGAACGCGCGCAATGGGAGACCAAACAGCCCGCCCTGCTAAGGAGAAAAAAAGAGAGTCAAATTCGCCAAAAGAGGTCAAGATTTGGGGCCTGGTCTTGCCATCCAACATATCACGGCGCAGGGCTGACGTGATTATGCTTCCCCTCTCTCCACATAGGATTCTCATAATAAGACACACTCGCCTCGCTACTTACCCATCGCTTGCTGACACGCTGGGCTTGCAACGCCCATCTCATGCTTTCCTTATCCGTATGCAACCGTGGGGTCGTTGCTTGACCTTACACCTCCATGGCGATCGCTGATCTGATTGGAGCGATCGGACATCACTATTGACCAACCCTAAGTTTGACATATTGATGCATCATCGATATGCTTTGACATATGCGCACGACGATTCGGCTGGACGATCAGCTGCTCAAATCGGCAAAACGATTCGCCCATGACACCGGCAAGTCGTTAACCGCCGTTCTTGAGGATGCACTCCGCCAGATTCTTTCCCGGCGGGCGATCAAGCGTACCCGGAAGCCAGTGACCCTCACCACGGTCTCGGGGCACGGGGTCCATCCCGGCGTGGATTTGGACGATTCGGCTGCCCTCCTCGCCTTCATGGAACGTCCCCATGGTTCTTCTTGACGTCAATGTGCTCGTCTACGCCCATCGCCAGGATTCATCGCATCATGATTCGTACCGCCGCTGGCTCGAACAGCTGATCAACTCCGACCATTCCTATGGTTTGTCCGACCTGGTTCTGAGCGGTTTTCTCCGCGTCGTCACCCATCCACAGGTCTTCAATCCTCCCAGTACTATGGCAAAGGCGATGGCCTTTGCCCGGGAACTACGCGATCAGCCCAACTGCGCGATCATCAATCCCGGTCCGCGTCACTGGGATATCTTCTCTCGTCTCTGCGACACGACCGGCGTCAAAGGCAATCTCGTCCCAGATGCCTTTTTCGCAGCGTTGGCAATCGAAAGCGGCAGTGAATGGGTGACTGCCGATCGCGACTATCATCGGTTCCCCGGCCTTCGAGTCCTCCACCCGTTAGAGTAGCCCTCCGCAAACGCGATGCAGACGAGTACAAGATTTGAGGTCTGGTCTTGTAATCCAACATTTCCTCGCGCGGCCCCCCCCTCTCTCGTTCGTCCATTCGATGAGTCTGATCTGAAACGAAATACGCTTCACGCTTCACGAACGACGGTCTTTTAAGGGTTCCAGAATCTATTTTGCCCTCCTGACTTTGGGAAGATCGCGGGCGTATAATGCTCAACCTGATCCTCATCCTGGTGTTGGATAGGAAACTCGCGCGGGAAGGATGCTCAAAAAGGCCGTTCAGCAAGGCCGCAGCCGACGAAAGTACCGGAGGCGTACCCTCAGAGGTACGTTGAGGATACTTTCAAGGCGAGAACGAAGCTGGCGGCCTTTTTCAGCATCCTGCGAATGGCGTAGTGAATAAGATGTGCGGTGAACGGCAAAAGGAACTCTCGTGAGCAATGTCGCCAAATTCGATGTGATCCGCCTTTATCTACGCCAGCAGTTTCCCAAACATCACATTACCGATTTCGAGGAAGGCACCAGCCGTGCCCATGTCTTCCGAGTCGATGGGCCGCATGGCCACCCGCTCCATTACGCGGTCCTCGGGCTCGACTTTCTCCTCGGTCAAACAACCGAAGGCCTGCAACAGGCTCTCGCCTCATCCGGCCTGGGAGAAAAACTGAAGGAAGCCGGCGCCTCACCGGTGACGGTCTCGAAGACCGGGTTTAGCATTGAAGGCACGATTGCCGTCGTGTGATCCTGGCTGAGAGAATGAAGGGACAGATATCTCGGTGAACCTGTTGGCGGGTAAAAACTGAGGACTGTTACTGAGCCTAACTGCAAGCCTGCTCTACGGCGTCCCGAGCACACAGGTCTAGAATCTTCTCACTCCTCCTCCTGCACAGCCCTTCGATAGACGGGCGACCGACTAGAAGCGAGAGAACCTTGTCCGGCGTTTCCGCAAGCCTGAGTAACTTTTCCGGCTGATGAGTGAATAGGACATTGTCGGAGTTGGAACGGTTTCCAGGCTGACGCCGATCAAGAGTCGTCCGAGGATGACCGTCGTCGCGATGAAGCCGCTGCTGCTGACCCAACTGCTCAAGGACTGCGCCTCGAGCAAGACGCTGGTCAGGTTGAGCAGCCAGACACCGACTCCAATCGCCAGGAGATACGAAAGCTTCGTCGTCTCAGCGACCCTCAGCGCGATCGCCACACCAACCGCCCCTGTGAGCAGCGCGAGCAGAGGGAAACCAATGTGATCGGTCTGGGGCGTGATCCCGTTGAAGGCAAACACCAGTCCCGCCACAAAGGTGGTGCCATACACAATGGCGACCCCTCGGAGAATCGTTCGCCATGCCATGGGTTGGTTCCTGTCCGCCATGGGCCCAGGATACGAGCATGACGGAACGAACCGCTATCCTACGAAATGGGGGGGGATGGCGAGGCTGTTGGCATGGTCTCTGTGCTCGCAGAGCCCCCACGATAAAGCAGTGGTCGCTCGATGCGCGCAGTGGAGACCACACCAACAGCCTCGCTGAAGAGTGGGTGAAGAGTTACGTCCTGCCGCTCGAGGACTGCAGTCAACAGCTCTTTACGTTCTTGCCTGGCTGGTTATTGAACGAGACGAGGAAGGAAGAAAGTTGCGCGCAGTGAAAGATCAATCAGACCCATCCCTGGGGGACGGCACGTAAGCTGGGAGGGATGGGGGAAAGACACAGGTCCGGATGGGCCTCGACGATTAGGGCGCCGTGGTTACTTCAAACGCTTTGGCGACGAGTGTTTTCTCTTTCATCCGTTTCACCAACCCGGCATAGGTCAGGTCGCGGATAATGCTGGTGAACTGCGCATGGTAATTCCCGACGAGGCTCGCCCCATCGATGACCACATCGTAGACGAGCCAATTGCCAAGCCGGTTCGCCAACCGGAAGTCGAGCAACGTATCCATCTTGGTGCCCGTCAGCCTCGTTTTCACTTCGGCGAACTGTTCCTCTCGCTGCTCGGACAGATAGACCACCTGCTCGCCTGCATAGGAGTCGATCCTGCCGGCAAACGTATCCCGGAGTAATTGCACGAAAAGATCGACGAATTCCCGCCGTTCGCTGTCCGTCAAGTCCGTCCAGGGCACGCCCAGGGCACGTTTCGCCATCTCTTCATAACTCACTCGATCCCGGACCACCTGCTCGATCATCTGGCGTCGTTCCGTGGAGCGGCTCGGCTGCTTCACCTCCGCATTGTCGAGGATACGAACCACTTCAGCGATCGTACTCTTCACGGATTCCGTCGGGGTCAGCTCAGCCGCCAACGCATCAATGCCGGGCAGCGCCAGGAGCGCCACCAGCCCGATAATCACCGCCCAACCTGAGCCCTTACGCGATGCATGACTGCGAGAATCCTGACTGACGGCTTTGGCTAAGATCTGTTCCATGTGATGCCCTCCTCAATCCTGTCGGCATGTGCCTGTCTCTGCCACTGACGTACAGCAAGACCCATGCTGGATTGCCACCACGAAAAGGCTCCCTGATCCGACAGGAAAAAGACGAACAAAGCCATGCACATAGAGCCTGCCGAGAGGAGCGCCTTACTAGAGATAGACGCCCGAGGCCACTGAGCACTGTGGCAGAAGGAGCACAAACGAACCATGCTGTCGCCCAATCGCTTCAGTGCCTGGAGGATATGGAGAGTTGGTTTCCAACTCTCTCCCTGTGTGACCCGCACAACAGGTCTCGGTTCATCGAAACTGGGTGGGTCAATCGTGAAAAGCGTAATCGAACCGTTTGAGTTCGCAAATTGCGACATCAAAGCTGGTCCACGAGGAAAGCGCGATGGCCCTTTCCACACCAGCCTCTAGCATGCAAACTGACTCCCTTCCCCTACAGGTTCCTACATACAGACCTCACGCGCTGGCGAGTCAGGTCACTGATGTTGTTGAAGATTTTGCGAATCGTCTGAAGGCACGACTGTTGCTCACTCAGTTGCTATTACATCTTCGATGTCCGTCACGAGCCTTCATTCGAAATCATCAAGGAGCATCACCAATGTGGGAGAGCAAGAAACCTAAGAATAAGCAGAGCGACGCCGAGAATTTTACCGTCCTGGGCAAAGACGTCACATTCAAAGGCATTGTCTATTTTGAAGGCACCGTCCAGCTCGACGGATGCGTGGAAGGCGAGATTCACACCACGGGGGTGCTCGTCGTCGGCGAACATGCGGAGATCCGGGGGACCGTCTCGGTCGGCACGTTACTCAGCAGCGGAAAGATTCAGGGCACCGTCGCCGCGGTCGACAAAGTACAACTTCTCAAGACCGCCGTGCAGATCGGCGATGTCCATACCCCGGCCTTCTCGATCGAAGATGGCGCCTATTTCAAAGGCTTCGCAGACATGGGCCCAGGCCCTAAGGCCGAAGAATCCTCCCAGCACAGCAACGGGATGCCCAGCCAGGCCATCCGGCATAACAGCGCAGGCCTCCGCCTCACGGAGCGCGAATCGGACTACAAGCAGCTCGCGCACAACGTCGAGACAGACGAACTCGTTCACTGACTGACCCACCGCCCACACCACAACACCCCCGTATCTCGTGAAGCGTGAAACGTATCTTGCGAACGACGAGACACGAGGGACGAACCACGAACTACTGGATGGAGGCCGATGATCTTCTGTGCTCGCGTCACGCGCACGGCTGCTTTCTCTTGTTTATTTAGTTCCTTTGGTTTCTCTGGTTCAACGACCAAACAAACAAGATCAACCAGAAAAACCAGATCAACGAAACAGGCTAGATGAATCAGCCACCATCCCTGGGAGATGGCAAGTGCACTCGAAGGGCCAGCTCGATCCGTTGGCGTCGTTCCACGGAGCGGTTCTACTGCTTCACCTCCGCATTGTCGAGTGTAGTCTGACTCATCCCGCCTACATGTGCTTACATCCAGGCATCGCGGGGTGGCGACTAGGTGACGGATGTTACTCACCATTTACTAAATCATCGAGAGGCACAATTGTTGCTCACTCACCTGTTATAGCAATCAGTATTTCGCGATGAGTGACATGGGCATTGCGATATTTTCGTGCTCGTTGCGCGTGGATTTCGCTGATGTGGCCCATGCTTTTTATGGTTTTTCATGAAAGGATGGCACATGAGGAAATGGTCGTATCAGGTCGTTGCCATATTCAGTGCGGGTCTATGGGCCGTCGGGTCAATGGCCGTGGCGCAGGCTGCGGATACGGTGATCGTCAAATGGGACGATGTGGCGCTGCAGGCAATTCGCGATACGCATCCGGGACCGCCGATTGTTGCGCGGATGCTCGCCGTTACACACACATGTATATATGAAGCTTGGGCTCCCTACGACGCCGTGGCTGTTGGCACGCAACTCGGAAAGACACTTCGCCAGCCGGTTGCAGAACGTACCGAGGCCAATAAGAAAAAAGCAGTGAGCTTTGCCGCCTATCGGGCCCTGGTCGATCTGTTTCCAACCGAGCAGGCCAAATTCGACCTCGTGATGGCGGAACTGGGGTTCGATCCGACAGACCGGTCGATGGATACACACACGGCTTCGGGGGTTGGGAATGTGGCCTGCCAAGCGGTATTGGCCTTCCGTCATCATGATGGGTCCAACCAGTTGGGCGATCTGGCTCCGGGCCCCTATGCCGATTACACGGGATATGTGCCTGTGAACGATCCTGATCACATCAACGATCCCAATCGATGGCAGCCATTGCGGATCAGCGATGGACATGGGGGATTTGTGACGCAGAAGTTCATTGCTCCGCATTGGGGGAAAGTCGTGCCGTTCGCGCTGCGATCGGCCGATCAGTTCTCTCCCAAAGATCCCAACATCTATCCCCGAGAGTCCGCGCAATACCTCAAGCAGGCCAAGCAGGTGCTCGCCTACAGCGCGAACCTGACGGACCGTGAGAAGGTCATTGCCGAGTATTGGGCGGACGGTCCCAGTTCAGAACTGCCTCCTGGCCATTGGGCATTGTTTGCGGAGTTTGTGTCCCGCCGCGATCACCACACCTTGGATCAGGATGTAAAGATGTTCTTCGCCATGACGAACGCCGTCTTGGATGCGAGTGTGTCGTCGTGGCACCAGAAGCGGGTATTTGACTATGTCAGACCGGTATCGGCGATTCATTTCCTTTTTACCGGACAGCAGGTGAAGGCCTGGGCGGGGCCTGGGTTGGGCACGCGCCTGATCGACGGCGCGACATGGCAGCCCTATCAAGCAACGACCGTCGTCACTCCTCCGTTTGCGGAGTATGTGTCCGGCCACAGTATTTTTAGCGCCTCAGCGGCTCGTGTCTTGAAGGGATTCACCGGCAGCGATTATTTTGGCCATTCAGTGACGATCCCTGCAGGGTCGTCTCGCGTTGAGCCAGGGTTGGTGCCGGCGAATGACGTCACGCTGTCGTGGAAAAAGTTCAGTGATGCGGCTGACGAAGCCGGAATTTCACGCCGCTTCGGCGGCATTCACTTTATTGAGGGCGATGTTCAAGCTCGAAAGATGGGCAAGAAGATTGGCCGTCAGGCCTTGCGGAAAGCTACGGCATACTTTAACGGGACGGCGGGAACTCCGTTCGATGAAAGCGGTCGATCTAACAAGGAAGATGAGGCTGAGGATCAGGAAGAGAACAAGTAGTTATCACGTCATCGTGTGAACCGTCTGGAGAGGGGGCCTGAGCAATCAAACCCCCTCTCTTTATATCGGCATCCTATACCCCGCCTTCAAATCTCCAGACCACCATGCGTGGTCGATCCTGTCATCCAACTTTTCGCGGTGCGGCACTGAGATCTGGTTCCCCTAGTCTCTCTGATTCATCTCGGCTCTCTGGTCCATCAAATCGGCGAACAAAAAAAGCAAGACAGACAGAGCGAAACAAAGGAGCCGCCCATCTTGAAGGCTCCGGTCAAGTGGTACAGCCCACATGCCGCCCCATAGCTTTACCCCTGGGGCGGCATGTGGGATGACGGCGGAACTTTTCTCCTCCCACGCATGCGTGACTCAGTCGCACCCCGATTGTCCTCGTCGGTCGTGTCGGCTCCGACCCGAGCCACACCAATCACCCATCAGGATCAAGAATTTGAAGCATGCCCTCAGGGGACGCCACTACGACCCTCCCGTATCTCGTGAAACGTGAAGCATATCTCGCAAGACGGAAGTTCCCCGTTTGCGAACGACGAGATACGAGGGACGAACCACGAACTAAGGGATGGAGGCCAGATGGTCTTCTGCGCTCGCGTCACGCGCACGGGCTTGTCTGTCTGGTCTATCTGGTTTCTCTGGTTCTTCTGGTTGAATTTCCAGTCCGACCTACCAAACAAACCAGATAGACGAGATAGACCATCCCTGCGTCTCGCTCGTCCCGCCAGGCTTGCACGTCTCGCGTCACCGCTCTTGGACGCGCGCACGATGGAAACCCTCCAGGCCGTCTTCTGATCAAGGAGAGAAAGCTGGAAATAGCGTTCGGCAAACTGCCCACATGGGCATAGACCGGCTGCCAAGGAAAACGTAGAATGTCCCTGTTTCTTCGTCCTTTCGCGACTCCGCTTCGGTCAATGCCGCTTTGCGTTCTCTCCTAGGGAAGGTCTGATTTATTCGCCTCTCCTGCTGTGCTATGAGAAGCACAGCACTGATGAGGAGGTGCCCCCATGCCGCAACAGACGTTTGCCGAGGTCACGTTTGAGCAATATCGCAAGCCCACCCGCCGTGAGCAGT
>JAUXQT010000080.1 GCA_030682135.1 Nitrospirota bacterium
GCACCGAGCGCGGCGGCCATCGCTCCGGCCACGAGATCGGCATTAATGTTGTACGTATTGCCTTCACGGTTGGTGCCGATCGGCGCGATGACGGGAATGTAGTGATCCTGCTGGAGCTTCCGTACCAGCGTGGGATCGATAGACTGGACTTCTCCGACACAGCCGAAATCCTCGTCCCCATCGCCGTCATCGAGATCTTTTTCCAGACTGGCTGCCCAGGCTTTGGCCGTGAGTGGCCGAGACAGAATGAGCCCGCCGTCTTTTCCGCTCAATCCGACCGCGAGGCCGCCATGGCGATTCAGGAGGTCCACGATTTCCATATTGATCTTACCGGCCAGCACCATCTCCACGATTTCCATCGTGGCATCATCGGTGACCCGCACCCCATGGCGGAACTTGGCCTCAATGCCCAAGCGGTGGAGCATCTTGTCGATCTGGGGGCCTCCGCCATGCACAATGACCGGATTGAGACCCACATATTTCAAGAGCACGACATCCTGGGCGAAGCGCTCTTTCAGGACCGCATCGGTCATGGCATGACCGCCATATTTAATGACGATGGTTTTGCCCTTGAATGTCCGAATGTAGGGCAACGCTTCGATCAGCACATCCGCTTTTTTGATGAGTTTATTCATGCGTGGCTCCCGTTACGCGTAAATCGCGAGGCTGTCGCCCATATCGGCCGCTGCAGCCCAATCCCGATCATGCCTTGTCGTCTTTTATAACACGACCGCTGGCCGAACGACCGGCCCGCGGATGTGTCTTATCGTATACGGCGAGGAGCTGATCCGTCGCCAGGTGCGTATATTTTTGTGTTGTGCTTAATGACACATGCCCCAGCATTTCTTGAATCGACCGCAGATCAGCCCCTTCATCGAGAAGATGGGTGGCAAAGGAATGCCGTAGCGTGTGGGGACTCACGGAGCCGCCGGCAAGCCGGTTCGAATAACAGGCTACGATACGAGCCACACTCCGAGTCGTCAGCCGGCCCCCTCTCAGATTTAAAAAGACGGGAGCTGATGGCTGGTGGCTGAAAGCTGATAACGTCAATGAAGCACGGTAGCTGTGGATGGCCTTGAGGGCCACAGATCCGATCGGTACGATGCGTTCCTTCCGGCCTTTCCCTCGCAGGTGGACCAGTCCCTCGGATAGCCGCAGATCTTCAAGATTGATCCCCACGAGCTCACTCACACGCGCTCCTGTCGAATAAAGCGTCTCCAGCAGCGCACAGTCCCGGAGAGACGATCCTGTTTGGCCGGCAGGAAAGTCCATCAGCGCGGCGGCGTCGTCCTTGGTCAACACACGCGGAAGATGTTTCGGCTGTTTCGGCGTCCTGATGGTTTCGGCAGGATTGAGGACGGCGATGCCCTCTCGTTGGAGAAAGCGATAGAAGCTGCGAAGGGCCGCGAGCTTCCGGGCTATCGAGGCGCTCTTTTCATGTTTGCGATCCAACCAGTGAAGATAAGCCCGAACGGACTCGGTCGTGACCGTAGAGGGAATGAGCGTAGTGAGGCCGGGACGTTCCGCCTTCATGAACGTGTGAAATTGCCGGAGATCCGATCCATAGCTGCGGACGGTTTCAGGCGATGCGTGACGTTCCAGGTTCAGGAAGGTCATGAAATGTCGGATTGCGTCATCCATGCCGTCAAGTCCTCAAGCGCCCGCTGCCCAGTGAGCCGTCGCTTACTCTCTTTATCTCTCGTCGCGGTAGCAAGGGGAGGAAAGAGCCCGAAATTTGTATTCATCGGCTGAAAGTGACGAGGGTCTGCGGTGGTAATGTACGTCGTCAGGCAGCCATGCGCCGTGGTGGGCGGAGGGGTGACCAATGGCAACCCTGCCAGGCCGCGAGCCGCATTGATGCCGGCCAACCCTCCCATTGCGGCGGAGTCCACATAACCCTCGACGCCGACCAGCTGTCCGGCAAAGAAGAGGGTGCCTCGCGCCTTGAACTGGAGGGTATTGCGCAGCAATGAGGGAGAATTGATAAAGGTATTGCGATGGAGGCTGCCGTAGCGGAGAAACTCCGCTTGTTCGAGGCCTGGAATCATTCGAAACACCCGCTTCTGTTCCCCATAAGTGAGTTTCGTCTGGAACCCCACAAGGTTGTAGCAGGAACGATGGGCGTTTTCTGTCCGAAGCTGCACCACCGCATAGGCTCTCTCCCCCGTCTTGGGATCTTCCAGACCCACCGGTTTCAATGGACCGAATTGCATGGTCTGGCGGCCCCGTTCGGCCATCACTTCGATGGGGATGCAGCCTTCGAAGTAGGCGGTCTTTTCGAATTCTTTGGGTTGCACTTTTTCCGCGGCCAGTAAGGCTTCGTAAAAGGCATTGTAGGTCGCTTCGTCCATCGGGCAGTTGAGATAGTCGTCTCCGCCCTTGCCATATCGGGAGGCCAGGAAGACGACGTCCATATTAATGGAATCCGTATCCACGATCGGAGAGATCGCATCGTAAAAATACAAATGCTTCGTATGGGTCAATTGCGCGATGGCCTGAGATAGTTTGTCCGAGGTCAGAGGCCCGGTCGCCACAATACAGACGCAGTCCGTTGGAATGTCCGTGATCTCTTCACGCAGAATGCGAATGTTCGGATGGCCTTCGAGCGCCTGGGTAATCTTGAGCGAAAACAGGTCCCGATCGACGGCCAGGGCCGATCCTGCCGGCACCCGCGCTTCATCCGCTGCGCGAATAATCAGCGAGTTGAGCCGGCGCATTTCCTCTTTCAAAATGCCGGGCGCATTCATTGGATCTGTAGAGCCGAGCGAATTCGAGCAGACTAACTCTGCCAACCCACCGGTCTTGTGGGCCTTCGTCGTTTCTTTTGGGCGCATCTCATAGAGCGTCACTTTTGCGCCACGATTGGCTGCCTGCCACGCTGCCTCAGATCCGGCCAGACCGCCCCCGATAATGACAATGTCGTCGCGCATGCGAGTGAAGCTCCGTGGGAAAAGGTGAGAGGAGGGGCATTGTAGGAACCGTGTTTTGGGGATGTCAAGGCGACTGTGCGCCAGGCATGAGGCGAGAGGCGCATGGCATTGGGGTCGATAGCCATGTGCCCTCTCGCCTCTCGCCAGCGTTCTGTTGATCCATTCGGTTAGCCCATGCTAGACTTCATGCCCTGTGGGCGATTAGCTCAGGGGTAGAGCGCTTCCTTCACACGGAAGAGGCCACTGGTTCGATACCAGTATCGCCCACCACGTCTTCTTTCTCTGTCCCCAAAATTCTCGATTTCCCTAGAGTTGTTTGAACCGGCCCATGCCTGGACAGAATCCAGGAGGTCGGCTACACTTCAGTTTGTCGAGTGAGCATGGGCCCTGAACCGTACCAGACAAGTGAGGTCAATAATGCGGACAACAGCTCTTGCCGTAGGAATTCTTTTTCTGGCCACCGCAGTCGGATGCGCTGGGAATCGCCAGCAGCAAGCCTTAGCCGATGCAGATGGAGGCTACTCCGCCCCGGCCAGTATTTATAGTGTGATGGACCCCACATCCTTGGTCTACACCGATGTGGCGGCCGGAGCAGCTCTTAGTGACAACCCCTGGCGCTGGACCGGTTTCTTGTTGCACCCAGTCGGGGTCGCGATGGATTACGGCGTGAATCGACCGATATACGCACTCAGCAGCAAGTTGCCGTACCTGTTCGGTTACACGACCGAAGATTCGATGTTGGATAGTCAGCGGCGATAATCTTTCGAGAAACCCCACTCGGAAATTCTAACAACGCCCGCTCTCCATAGGAGGGCGGGCGTTGTCGTTTCATCCATTTGGCATTTGGCAAACCCCTCCGCGTTTCGTGTATGCTTCCCTTCGTGAGTCTGAAGCCACGTGATACGCAATCGCCCACTGCTGCACCAGTTTACCTGTGGCTGGTCTGTGGGCTAGGACTGATTCTCTCTCTGAGTGCCTGCGAAACCCAGGTTCCTAAGCCGAATCTCCCACCATCCGAAAGCGATCTGGTCCTTCTCAAGCCCCTCACGCTTTGTACGTCAAAACCAGATTTCCTCAAGACACATTCCGCCGCTACCCTGAAGATGCAGACTTGGGGCTCCGGCCAGGAGATGATTCTTCCTGCCGATCGAAGCCCATCGCATGGCGATGAGTCGTATTTTTTCGATGAAGATGGTCTGCTGATCGGAGCCCTCTTTACTTTTTCATCAGGGCTTGACCTCAATCCCTATCCGATTCTTCGTCAGACCTTGACGATGCTGAAGCCGGCATTGGAGTTCTATCTCAACGTTGCGAATCTATCTTCAAAGTCGAGTATGGACTCGAGCGCCCTGTACGAAACCGGCGATGAGAAAACGACGACACAGTACTTGGTACTTGGCTCACGCGAACAACCCTCGCTGCTCCAGGCCTCCGTCACGATCGACCCCTATGTACGCCTGTTCTCACCCTATCGGCGCGAGTTCCTGGAACGGCTGCGCCATCCGAACGGGCAGAAGCCAGGGCAACAGCTCGACAGTCAAGGGTCGGAGGACAAGGAACCCTTCCCCTCGCTCCAGCAATTCGCGCGCGGGCAAACCGCACAACTCTCCTACTGTGGGGCACAGAATTACGATATTGCAGCCCATGCCTATCAGAAAGCGATCACGAGCGGCTTTACGAACAAGGTCTGGCTGGCAGAGGCTCATCACAAATTAGGCCAGGCATGGAAAGGGAAGGGGCAGCAGGAGAAGGCCAAGACGGAAATGCTTCAATCGTTGGCCATCAGGCCGAATACGCCGGAAGTTCTAAACAACCTTGGTACGGTGTACACCGAGCTGGGAGAGAAGGCGAACGCACTCGTGTCATTTGAGAAAGCCGTCACACTCCGACCCAATTATGCCATTGCCCGCTACAACCTGGCCGAAGCCATCGAGCCCGCAAACCCCAAGCGGGCCCTCGCCGAGTACGAGACCTACCTCGCGCTGGTTGAGGGGATCCCCGATGAAGCCAGCCGTATCGCTCTCGTCCAGCAACGAGTCAAGGCACTCAAACACTAGTGCCCTTGCTCAAAAGATACTAATTGATGCGTGGTGACGAAGGGAAAGCCTGACGTTTACCGCCGAGCCTTCTCTTCCTGCTCTTCGAGGGTCTTACAATCGATGCAGAGGGTAGTGACTGGGCGGGCTTTGAGCCGCGGGTAGGGAATTTCTTCTTCGCAGCGCTCACAGATGCCGTAGATGTTCTGGTCGATTCGGCCAAGCGCTTCGTCTATTTTTTTGACCAGCCGCTGCTCGCGCTCGCGGATCCTCATCGAAAAATTTTGATCGGCTTCCACAGAGGCCTGATCGCTCACATCCGGAAGCGCCTCTTGCCCGTTTGGATTGGCCAGCCCTTCGACCGCTTCCGCTAAGATGATCCGTCGCTGTTGCTCCAGATCGCGACGAATGACCGCGTATTTATCCCCAGGTGCCGCTGTCTTGGCTTTGCGTTTAGGAGCAACCGGTTTCGCCGCTGAGGGAGTGGGCGAGATGCGCTTGGTGGAAGGGCTTGCTTTCATACCGCAGCCTGCCTAAGGAGTAAAAGGTCTAGAACGTCAGAAACTATAACAGGGGCCTGGAGGGGGGTCAATGGGAGATACAGAGCGGGGCTGTTAGAGATCCCGGCGGCCCTCGATCGATTTCAGCAATGTGACGTCGTCGGCATATTCGATATCCATTCCAACCGGGATGCCATAGGCGATACGTGAAACACGGGCCCCGAGAGGTTTGAGTTGGTTCGTCAGATAGATAGCGGTTGCCTCCCCCTCGATCGTCGGACTCGTCGCGAGAATGACCTCCTGAATGCCTCCACGCTTTACCCGATCGACCAGTTCCTCGGCCCTGATATCGGAGGGTCCGACTCCATCCAACGGAGACAAGGCGCCGAGTAACACATGATATAAGCCGCGGTATGCGCCTGCCCGTTCGATGGCATAGGTCGTACTCGGCTCTTCGACCACGAGGATTCTTGTCTGGTCCCGTTTCGGGTCGAGACAAAACTCACAGAGTTCTCCCTCTGCGATGTTCCGGCATTGTCGGCAAAAGGAGAGGCCGTCTTTGACGGCTCGAATCGCCTCAGCCAAGCGGAGCGCCTCTTCGCGCTCGGCCTTCAAGACGTGAAAGGCCAATCGCTGCGCCGACTTTTGTCCGATGCCGGGGAGACGGACTAATTCGCGCACCAACCGTGCGAGTAATCCTTGTTGATCAACGGCCATAGGTTATTTGCCTGTTAGAAGAGACCGGGAACATTCATTCCGCCGGTCACGGCTTTCATTTCGTTCGCCATCATCTCGCGGGCTTTTTGAAGGGCATCGTTCGATGCCGCCATGACCAGATCCTGCACCATCTCCACGTCCCCACTTTTCACGACTTC
>JAUXQT010000089.1 GCA_030682135.1 Nitrospirota bacterium
GGCGCGGGACCTCTGGGATCAGATCGCTTGGGCCGCCTGGATTTGCGCGGATCCCGGTACGCAATACGATACCACGATCAATGAATGGCATACCTGTCCGGAGGATGGCCGTATCAATGCCTCCAATCCTTGCTCGGAATAAATGATCCTCGACGATACGGCGTGCAATCTGGCCTCGCTCAATCTCGGTCAATTCTTTTCTACCGATGCCCAATTCGAGCTGGAGAATTTCCGCCATGCCGTCCGCCTCTGGACGGTCGTGCTGGAGATCAGCGTGCTCATGGCGTCGTTTCCCAGCCGTGCTATTGCCGAGAAGAGTTTTGAGTTCCGGACGTTGGGCCTTGGTTATGCCAACTTGGGCACGGTGCTGATGCGGCAAGGCATTCCCTACGACTCACCCAAAGCCTTGGCGATCTGCGGCGCTTTGACCGCCATCATGACCGGCGAGGCGTACAGCACGTCCGCTGAAATGGCTGCCGAGTTGTGGCCGTTCCCCGGTTATGCCAAAAACCGCGACGCGATGTTGCGTGTGATCCGCAATCATCGTCGTGCTTCGTACAATGCCGCTCCGGAAGAATATGAGGATTTAACGATTACCCCGATTGGGATCCAGCCGGAGCATTGTCCGCCCGAGCTGCTCGTTGCGGCCCGCCGCGCATGGGACCGCGCGCTTGAATTGGGGACGGCCTACGGATATCGCAATGCGCAGGTGACGGTCATTGCCCCTACCGGCACGATTGGACTCGTGATGGATTGCGACACGACCGGCATTGAGCCGGATTTTGCGCTGGTGAAATTTAAGAAATTGGCCGGCGGAGGCTACTTCAAGATCATCAACCAAAGCATACCGGAAGCCCTCAGAACATTGGGGTATACCGAGTCTCAGATTCTGGACATCGTGAATTATTGCGTCGGACGGCAAACCTTGCAGACGGCACCGTTCATTAACCATGAGGCTTTGAGGCAGAAGGGGTTCGACGACGCCGCACTCGCACGAATGGAAGGCGGATTGGCGCAGGCCTTTGAGATTCAATTTACCTTTAATAAGTATGCGTTGGGTGAGGATTTCTGCCGGGAGAAGTTGGGATTCACCGATGCACAATTGGCGGAATCCAACTTCAATATGCTGCGGGCGCTGGGATTCACACAAGAGGAAATTGCCGCGGCCAATGACTATTGCTGCGGCACCATGACGGTGGAAGGGGCGCCACATCTCAAAGCCGAGCACCTTCCGATCTTCGATTGCGCCAACCGTTGCGGCCGGATCGGTCAGCGGTATATCGCCGTCGATGCGCATATCCGCATGATGTCGGCGGCACAACCGTTCATCAGTGGCGCCATCAGCAAAACGATCAATATGCCGGCCGATGCAACATTGGAAGAAGTGAAGTCCTCCTATCTGTTCGCCTGGAAGAGCATGGTCAAGGCGGTGGCGCTGTATCGCGATGGCTCGAAGTTGAGCCAGCCCTTGTCGGCCTCGACCGACAGTGGCAAGACGATTGAAAGCTCGTCAGAAGTGCTATCGATTGCGGAAAAGATCACCGAACGCGTGATGGTCCGGTATCTCGCAAAACGACGGCCGCTTCCGACTAGGCGGAATGGGTACACGCAGAAAGCCGTCGTGGGAGGGCATAAGCTCTACCTGCGTACCGGTGAGTATGAGGACGGGACGTGCGGCGAGATTTTCCTGGATATGCACAAGGAAGGGGCGGCGTTCCGCAGCCTCATGAATTGTTTTGCGATTGCCATTTCACTCGGTCTTCAACATGGCGTGCCGCTGGAGGAGTTCGTCGAAGCCTTCGTGTTTACCCGTTTCGAGCCGAATGGGCCGGTTAAGTTGAACGACCGTATCAAGATGTCCACGTCGATCATCGATTATATCTTCCGGGAGCTGGCGGTCACCTATCTCGATCGGTATGACTTGGCACAGGTCAAGGAAGAGGATCTTCGAATGGATTCGGTCAAGAAAGACGAGCAGGATCCTGAATGCGTCGATGAGGAAGCCACGCCTGAAACGCTGGCATCGACGTCGATCAGTACGGAAATATTTCCTGCACGAAGAGGCGCTGCGCCTCGCCATAAAAGCAACGGCCATGGAAATGGTCATGCGAGCGTCTCCCATACGGTCGAACTGAAGCGTGAAACCTTGACCTTGACCGCGATCCAAATGGCCCGTCAAAAAGGTTATGAGGGCGATCCCTGTTCCGAATGTAAGCAGTTCACCATGGTACGGAACGGGACCTGTCTGAAGTGTGAAACCTGCGGGACCACAAGCGGTTGTTCATAGATGCGAGGACTCCATGAGTACGATTCTTCGAGAGCAGGGCATCGAAACGATTCATGACCAGGTGGTCAGTCTGGTCGCGCAGCGATGGGCGAAGGCCTTTCATTGTAAGGTCACCATTCACACCAGTCTTGAGCAGGATCCCTGGGCGGATCCTCGGCAGCAGTGCGATATCGTTGGCTGGCAGGTGAGTTCCACCGGGAATACGATGGAATGGATGGCTGAGGTGGAGACTGCCGACTCAGTTGTGGATCCTGAGACTCTGGTGAAATGGCAGCAGGCGGTGGGTCACGGTATTCCATTTTATCTGCTCGTGCCACGCGGCTTCAAAGATTCGGCACAGAAGCTGGCAGAGGGGAATTCTGTCCATTGCAGTGGTATCTACGAGTACACGTTTGTGAACGATCTCTGTCAGGTGCTCTGACCGATAGCTTGCTCAACGGTGCGAAAGGTTGTTTCGTTTGGGTGTCGTATCGATGGAGATGAGATGAGTCTTTTGAGCCTTCTTCCTCAAATCAGTGTTCCCGCGATCGCGCCACGTGGCTCGGACGATTCCTGTCAGGCCGAACAATTTGTGAAGCGGCTGAAAGCCCGCCTTGCAGACATGCAGCGTGACCTTGCCACACATGAGCAGCTGGACGTGGTTGCCTTTCTTCCTTCTGGTCAGGCGATTTCCGTGGAAGTCATGGGCTACGACAATCCGGCACTCGTTACCTTGCACGGCCAGGAGCAGGGGAGCGGCAAATCCTGTACATTGCTCGCGCATCAATCATCGCTGCAGGTATTGGTGTCGATAGAAACGATTCCCTTCGGCGCTCAGCGGAAAATGGTGAATTTTGAAACTCGCTGAAACGATCATCCTCACCTTCCACGACGTCACGGAGTAACCCCCATGCCCACAACAACACAATTGGTCATTAGCGGAAAGAGCAAACCAGGCGTCATCGCTCAAGTGGCCCAGGTTCTCGGAGATGCGAAGGTTAATATCAAGGCCTTTTCTGCTCCGGAGGTCATCGGAACAGGGAAGCTGAGAGTCTTGGTTGCCGATCTGGAAGGAGCCCGTGCGGCATTAAAAGCGGCGAAGATCAGATTTACTGAAGAAACGGCGCTGATCTTGAGCCTGACGAACAAGCCAGGGGCTCTCAGGGAAGTGGCGGATTTGCTGACGAAGTCGCGCATCAATATTAAATGCGGTTATTGCACGCCCTCCCGCGAAGGGAAACGTGCCATCGTAGTCCTGACCGTCTCACATACAGCGAAAGCGCTTACCGTCTTGCAGGATCAATCGCTTGACGAGTTCTAGCCATGTCTCGCCGACCTCAGGCCTGCTGCGCTCGTTGGCTGGTTCTTCTTCTCGTAAGCCTCCTGGCCGCTACCATGGCCGCTTGCGGAGGCACTCCAAAACCGGTCTATTTCCCCGGCTATCCGATTGGATTCGTCGAGCGAGGCGTCGCCTCGTGGTATGGACCAGGATTTCACGGGAACAAGACCGCAAACGGTGAACGATATGATATGCATCAGCTGACGGCGGCTCATCGGACATTGCCGCTTGGCTCCATAGCGGTGGTTCGATCGCTGAGTACCGATCGACAGGTAACCATCCGCATTAACGATCGGGGTCCGTTTGCGCGAGGCCGTGTGCTTGATCTCTCACTCGCCGGGGCACAAGCGCTCGGGATGACCGGAGCAGGAACCGATCAGATTGAATTGCGGGTCGTGGGGTATCAAGGACGAACGGCCGATATGGGGGTCTTGCGGGTACAAGTCGGAGCGTTTTCCGATCAGCAGAATGCTCTTAATCTGTTAGAACGAGGCAAACATCTGTACCAGGGAGGTAGAGTCCAGACGGTTGATCTGCCTGAAGGAACACGATACCGGGTCCAGATCGGTCAGTTTTCTACGGAGGCCCAGGCAGAAGCTGCCGCAGCTCATCTCGATTCCGTCCTAGGGCTCCAATCCTTTGTCTTTCGCGACGACCCGTAGTATCAGTTTCATGAAACTCGCCATTCCAATTCCTCAGCTATTCCGCGAACGTGCGACGCAACTATTTGATATTGTGACGTGTTTGCATCATACGCTTGCTCGCCACTCCGTCCTATGATACATGTAGAGTCCAATGGATACAGGTCCTATAGGTCCCTATCACGTTACTCCGGTCTCCCACATCTCACATTGCTGGTCTACGGCGATAGGGGATAGCCCCTGGGCCTTCTTGTATTCCTGGCCGATCAACCTGGTTAGACCCTTCTAAAATAGATTGCAACCTATGGACGTGCTCATTCTCTTAGCCCTTATTACGATTTCAGCCGTGATATCTACGGCTGAAATCGGTTTCTTTGCTGTGAATGATACGAAGCTGAGGGCGCTTGTCCAGAATCACAATAAACGGGCAAAAATGGCCCTTCAGCTGCGAAGTGACCCACAGAGGCTGCTCGCCACGATTCTCATCGGTGACCGTTTGGTCAGCACGGCTATTCCTATGTATGCAGCCTTCCTGACCTTGAATATCTTCGAAGGGGAAAGAACATTTTTCAACGATTCCGTTGCAGTTGTCGTTGGGCTGCTCACATTTGTATTGCTTGTCTCCGTCGACGTCATTCCAAAGACCTTGGCGGCGAAGTTCGCCATACCTGTGACGTTGAACATGTCCTATCCTATCTATGGGGTCGAGCTCCTTCTTAAGCCGCTTCTCTTCGTGATGGTTCCGTTCATCCATAAACTTACCGGCGGGAAGGGCCTGACGCTTCCTCTCGTCACGGAAGAGGAACTGAAGATCATGCTGGAAGAGGGGGGGAAGGCCGGGGCGATTGAGGTCGAGAAGGTGCAGATGATCAAGAACGTCTTCCAGCTCAAAGACATCACCGCTGAAGATGCGATGACCCCTCGCCTCTATGTCTTCTCCTTGGATGGGAACCTGCGCTTGAAGGAGGCCCAAGAGCTTCTCTATAACTCGAAATATTCACGGATTCCCGTATATGACGGGACGTTGGATAACATCACGGGCATTCTGTATAAGACGAGAGCACTCACTGAGCTCGCCAAGGGGCGGAATGAGGCCAAGCTCAAGGATATTGCCTATCCGCCGCTGTTCGTACCGTCCGGCAAAACCGCAGACGACCTGATGAAGCAGTTTCAGCAGGAAAAACGCCATATGGCCGTCGTGGTGAACGAGTTCGGCGGCGTCATGGGGATTGTCACACTTGAGGATCTTCTCGAAGAAGTGGTCGGGGAGATCATGGACGAAACAGACATCACCGAAGAGCTGATCAAGCGGTTAGGGAAGAACCACATTTTGGTTCACAGCAGGACCGAAGTGCGCAAGGTCAACGACTTCCTGAAGGTCGATCTCGGCGACGAAGCGGTGACGATCGGAGGGCTCATTCAGCAGGAACTTGGCAGAATTCCCAAGGTGGGAGAAGAAGTGCGGATCGCCAACTGTCGAATCCTCATTCATGAAGCCGAGCCTCGATCCATTCGAAGTGTCCAAATCTTTCGTGAAGAGAAATCACCGGCCCACGTCGAATCCCAGAACCTCGACCTCGTCAGCTAGGCTTGCCCTTCTCCTCTCCAATCAAGGCGCCGAACTCCTGCTCTGTCAGAATCGGTACCCCCAGCATACGGGCTTGATCCAGTTTGGAGCCAGGGTCCCGTCCCGCGACTACATATGACGTCTTTTTACTCACACTTGAGGCGACGCGCGCTCCGGCCGTTTCGACGGCTCGTTGTGCCTCATCTCGTGTGAAATGATCCAGCCCGCCGGTAAACACGAATGTCTTTCCCGCGAGCAGGGATTCCATTCGATCACCTTTGGCCAGGCCCGGTGCGATCTGCAGCCCCAATGTTTGGAGTTGTGCGATGGCGTCTCGATTGCGTGGCTCAGACCAATAGGCCACCAAGCTGTCTGATATCTCAGGGCCAATTTCACGAATCTGCAGTAGCCGTTCTCGATCCGCTGCCATGATCTCTTCAAGAGATGTGAACTCACGGGCTAGGACTTTGGCGATATGTTGTCCGACTTGTCGAATCCCAAGTCCCATGAGAAACCGATCGAGGGAAACCGCCTTACTGCCCGCAATCGATTCCACGAGTGCTGTGGCAGACCGATCGGCAAATCCCTCAAGCCGAACGAGATCTTCCTTGGTCAGGCGATAGAGATCGGCGAGTGATCGTACCAGTCCCTCGTCAACCAGCTGCGCCACGGTCTTCTTCCCTAAGCCTTCGATGTTGAGCGCATGTTTGGAGGCAAAGTGTTCGATCGCCCCCTTCAATTGGGCGCCACAGACCAATTGACCGGTACAGTAGAAATAGGCGCCCTCGCGGCCGACGTTCGATCCGCACATCGGGCAGTGATCCGGCATCAGAAATGGAACACTGCGCCGCTCATCGGGGATGGGGACACGCTCGGCAATGGCGGGAATTACATCGCCGGCCCGTTCCACCTTGACGGTATCCCCGATTCGAATGTCTTTTCTGGCGACCTCATCGGCGTTGTGCAAGGTGGCTCGGCTGATAGTGACGCCACCGACTTCCACGGGTTTCAAGAGTGCGACGGGTGTGAGGGTCCCGGTTCTCCCGACGGACACGACGATATCCTCTACGACGGTGATTTCCTTGCGAGGGGTAAATTTGTAGGCGATGGCCCAGCGAGGGCTGCGGGATTTCATTCCCAGGCGATGCTGCCAGTCTCGGCGATTCACTTTCACGACCACGCCATCGATTTCATAGAGCAGCCGGTCTCGAATGGATTCCGTTTCCCTGTGAAAGGCCATCACGTCATCGATCGATGCACAGAGCCGCCGATGCGTCGGCACCGGAATCCCCCATCGGGCCAATTGCTCAAGCTCCTCCCAATGTGTGGGTGGTGCCGGGGTGGAGAGGGCCATGATTTCATAACAGGTCACAACCAATGGACGGGTCGCGGTAATGGTGGAGTCCAATTGCCGGAGGGAACCAGAGGCCGCATTGCGTGGATTTGCAAAGGCGTCGTCGCCTCGTTCGGTGATCCGTCGATTCAAGGCTTGGAAATCATCGAGGCGCATGTACACTTCGCCCCGTACGACAAGATGGTCAGGGAATCCTGACTGCGCTTGCAATTGCAGCGGGAGCGAACGAATCGTTCTCAGGTTGACGGTCACATCCTCTCCGGTCGTTCCGTCGCCCCTGGTTGCTCCGCGGGTGAACATTCCATAGTCGTAGACTAGTTCGACCGATAACCCATCGAACTTTGGTTCCGCGCTGTACTCAACGGAAGGGGTTTCCAGTTCGCGTGTCATCCGTTGATTGAATGCCTGGACCTCCTCCTGATCGACAATCGAGTCCAGGCTGAGCATCGGCTGTTCGTGAGGAACCTTGCTCAGCGACTCAAGCGGTGGCGCGCCGACCCGTTGGGTCGGAGAATCGGGCGTGACGAGTTCAGGATTCGTGTGCTCCAGATCGATCAGCTCGCGGAATAGACGATCGTACTGGGAATCGGAAATCTCCGGACGACCCTTGACGTAGTAGAGATAGTCGTGGCGTCTGATTTCGTCTTTGAGCGCGATCAGTCTGGCAAGGATGTCGGCGTGGGCCATAGGGCTTGGATGGTAACGAACAGAGGATGTGACGGTTTCGAACCGTACCATAGGGGTCGGGAGTGGGTCAAACGACGAAGGTGCCATATTCGCTTTGACTTTCGCTGCGTTAGACATTATTCTACTAAATCTATTTGAGTCGTTTTTTAGTGCATGCAGCCGGTGTCCACTTCCTGCTGCGAGAGGGAATGTCCCTCACGACTGTCAGAGGAGGTATCCATGAAAGAGGAGAATTACGTGATCAAGTCCATGTCCAGATCCATCTATCACGGTGTGACGATCGTTTGTGGAATGCTCGTATTGAGCGGATGTGTGATGGCCGAAAAGTACGAGGCAGAAAAGGCGCGCAGCCTGAACTTTCAACGTCTGTTGGCCCAAGAAGAGAAGCGAACCGGCGAACTGGATAATGAAGCGAAGCGGGGCAAGAAAGAACTGATGGAGTTTGAGGCCAGAAATCGGGAGCTCACGGCGCAGGTGCAAGCTGTTCGGGAGCAAATGGCCCGTGTGCAGGAAGAGGCCGAAGCGATGAAGGAGTCTGCCTTGCTGGAACGCAGAGCCAAGGCCGATATGAAACGTGCCGCCGCGCCTGTGCGCAAGGCGCTGCCGGTTGAACCGGCTCTGGATACGACCGATACCGTGGACTTGAGCGCGACAGCTCTCGGGGTTGCTCCTGAGGTTCCGGCTGTGCCAGAGGCAGTCGCGTCGTCGATGGGAAGCTTGCGATCGCCCACCGTTCATGTCGTGAAACCCGGCGAAACGCTCTACCGGATCAGTCGGAAGTATGGCGCCACTGTCGACAAGGTCAGGAAGTGGAACAAGCTGCCGGACGACATTATCGAAGTAGGACAGAAGCTCATTGTAGGCCAAGAATAATAGGACGATACCGTGGCGCCGCCGCAATACTCGCTCAGCCTCGACCAATTTCGGCAATATGCCGGACAGGGTAATCTCATTCCGCTCTATCGAGAGATTCTCGCGGACTATGAAACCCCCGTTTCCGCCTTTTCAAAAATCGATCATGGCCCCTCGGCCTACCTCCTAGAGTCTATTGAGGGGGGGGAGAAATGGGCGCGTTATTCCTTCCTCGGCAGTGGTTCGCCCGTTGTCGTCTACGAAGATCGTGGCGACCTGGTTGTCGTGCAGGGCACACGCAAGAAGCGCATTCCCAGTCGTGGAAATCCGCTGGAACGTCTGCGTGAGATGATGGAGGGCTATCGCCCGGTGACGGTGCCGGACCTTCCCCCGTTCGTCGGCGGTGCCGTTGGATATCTGAGCTACGACATGGTGCGCACGTTCGAGGACATGGCCGCCAGGCAGAAGGATCCTCTGAATCTGCCGGACTGTGCCTTCCTGCTCACCGATACCATGCTGATCTTCGACAATGTCGCCCAGAAGATCAAAGTCGTGTCCACTGCGCATATCACGGCGAAGGGGGAGCGTGGCATCAAGGCCGCCTACCGATTAGCTACGGAACGGATCGAGCGCATGATTGCACGGCTGAAACGTCCGCTTCGCCGGATGCGTCCTCATCGACGCCGGAAGCCGGTGACGTTTACGTCGAATATGAGCAAGGCAGATTTTGAAAAGATGGTCGTGCGGACGAAAGAATATATTCGGGCCGGCGATATCGTCCAAACTGTGGTTTCTCAGAGATGGGAGACCAACCTGCAAGCGCCGCCGCTGCAACTCTATCGCGCATTACGTGTGGTGAATCCTTCTCCCTATATGTATTACCTGCGTATTGCGGGGGTTGAGCTGGTCGGTTCCTCTCCGGAAACGCTGGTCCGTTGCGAAAACGGTGTCATCTCACTTCGTCCCATTGCCGGCACGCGCCGCCGCGGAGCCACGCTGGAAGAAGATCAGCAGATGGAGAAGCGGCTGTTGGCCGATGAGAAGGAACGGGCTGAGCATGTCATGCTCGTGGATCTCGGGCGGAACGATGTCGGACGTGTGGCGAAAGCAGGGTCGGTCGTGGTGGATTCACTCATGCACGTCGAGCGGTATTCGCATGTCATGCATATCGTCTCGAATGTGACAGGGCAACTGGATGACTCGAAGACCTCGTACGACGTGTTGCGGGCTTGTTTTCCCGCCGGTACGGTTTCCGGCGCGCCGAAGATTCGCGCGATGCAGATCATCGATGAACTCGAGCCTACCAGGCGCGGGCCCTATGCCGGCGCGGTGGGGTACCTTAGTTTCTCCGGCAACATGGATATGTGCATTAACATCCGCACCGTCGTCGTCAAAAAACACCAGGCCTTCATCCAAGCCGGGGCCGGCATCGTTGCCGATTCGAATCCTGAACATGAATATGAAGAGACCTGTAACAAGGCCCAGGCCATGATGAAGGCCGTCCAATTGGCCGAGCAGGGATTAGAATAAAAAGGAGTGATCGGTGAAGAGTTAGTTGGACTAGTTCCTTAACGCATCACACATCACGCATCACACGTCACGGTCTACTATGCTACTGATGATCGACAACTACGATTCCTTCACCTATAACCTGGTGCAATACTTCGGGGAGTTGGGTGAAGATGTTCGGGTGTTTCGTAACAATAAGATTACGATCGAGCAGATCGAGTCGTTGAAACCGAGCCGCATCGTCATTTCTCCTGGGCCCTGCACGCCGATAGAAGCGGGTGTATCGGTCGAGACCATCCGGCATTTCGGCGGGCGACTTCCCCTCTTGGGCGTCTGCCTGGGCCATCAATCTCTGGCCGTGGCGTTTGGCGGTGACGTGGTCCGAGCTGAACGGTTGATGCACGGAAAAACGTCGAAGATCCGGCATGACGGGAAAACGATTTTCTATCAGCTCCCCAATCCCTTTGATGCCACGCGCTACCATTCCCTGATCGTGAAACGCGACACCCTTCCGTCCTGTTTTGAGATCTCCGCCGAGACGGCGGAGGGGGAAATCATGGGATTGCGCCATCGGTCGTTGGGCATTGAAGGGGTGCAGTTTCACCCAGAGTCGATCCTCACCACGGCGGGGAAGGACCTCCTCCGTAACTTCCTGAAGTTGTAGGAAGGTTCGCCTGGTTTCCCACCCATGATCAAAGACGCGATTGCCAAACTTGCCGACCGTTCTTCTCTCACCGAGCCAGAAGCCGAATCGGTGATGCTGGAGATCATGGAAGGCGCAGCGACTCCGGCCCAAATTGCCGCCTACTTGATGGGACTTCGTCTCAAGGGAGAAACCGTCGAAGAAATATCCGGTTCCGTGCGGGCGATGCGAGCCAAGGTAGTCCGCATCGCCATCGGAGATCCCCTTACCGTGGATACCTGTGGCACGGGCGGGGATGGCGCGCATACGTTCAATATTTCCACGACGGCCGCGTTTGTCATCGCAGGGGCAGGGCTCACCGTGGCGAAGCACGGGAACCGTTCGGTGTCATCCAAGTCGGGAAGCGCAGACGTCCTCTCGGCGTTGGGCGTCAAGATCGATCTGCCGACCGAGCGGGTGGCCGATTGTATCAATGAGGTGGGCATCGGCTTTCTCTTTGCCCCGCTCTACCATGGAGCCATGAAACATTGCGCCGGTCCTCGACAGGAGATGGGCATCAGAACCATGCTGAATCTCTTAGGCCCGCTGACCAATCCGGCAGGAGCGACCATCCAAGTGCTCGGCGTCTATGAAGGGCGATTGACCTCTCTGTTGGGAAACGTCCTCATGCATTTGGGATCGCAACATTGTTTTGTCGTCCATGGGATGGACGGACTCGATGAAATCACCCTGACAGCAAAGACGCAGGTGTCAGAGGCTAAAGGGGGCGTGCTGTCGAACTATCTGCTAAACCCGGCGGATCTTGGCTTGGCACTGGTCCCGGCTAAACAGCTCGCAGGAGGGACGCCACAAGAGAATGCGATGATCATGCGTGACATTCTTCAGGGGCGTAAAGGCCCCAAACGGGACATCGTCTGTTTGAATGCCGCTCCGGCTCTTGTCGCTGGGCGCAAGGCGGCAAATCTTCAAGATGGATTCCGCCTGGCTGGCCAGGCCATCGATTCAGGCGCCGCAGCCGAGAAGCTGGCGCGCCTCATCGCATTCACGAATAGGGGATAATGGTCTCGTGATTCTTTCTCGTATTCTGGAGCATAAGAAAGCGGAACTCCGGCATAAACAAAGCCGTGGGTACCTCTCTGAGCTGAAGAAAAGAATTCAGGACGCGCCAGGTGTGTTAGGTTTCGCCGTGGCCCTCGAAGCGACAAAGACGGCTGGCAGCCCGTCGCTGATCGCCGAAGTTAAAAAGGCCTCGCCCAGTCTTGGTCTCCTCCGGCCCGAGTTCTCCGAACGGTTTAATTACCTCGAAATTGCCAAGACGTACCATGCCCATGGCGCGTCGGCTCTGTCCGTTTTAACAGATAAGGATTTTTTTCAAGGCAGCCTCGACTATCTTCGCGAGATCAAACAATCGGTGCCGATGCCTGCCTTGAACAAAGAGTTCATGGTCGAAGAGATCCAGTTTTACGAGGCGCGTGCCTACGGAGCCGATGCAGTTCTGTTAATTGTCGCAGCCTTAGAACGGCAGCAATTGATAGACTTCTATGCGCTCGCTCGCGGGTTGGGTTTGGACGTGCTCATCGAAACCCATCACGAGCGAGAACTCGATAGGGTGCTGGAACGTGTTCCGGACGCACGGCTGATCGGTATCAACAATCGCGACCTCAAGACCTTCACGACCGATCTTGGTGTCACGTTACGCTTGGCGAAACGAATTCCAACTGAGAAGCTGATCATCAGCGAAAGCGGGATCCACACACGTGCTGATGTCGAGCGGCTCGTCGAAGCCGGTATCCATGCCATGCTCGTCGGAGAATCGCTCATTCGCGCAGAAGATACGGCGGCCAAGATCCGAGAGCTGATGGGAACACAGCCTTCATCCCACATCTAATATGTCCTATATCGCCAAAGTTAAAATCTGTGGCATTACCAGCGCTGAGGACGCGAGAGTTGCTGTCGAGGCCGGTGCCGATGCCCTCGGCTTCATTTTTTATCGGAAGAGCCCTCGATACATCGAGCCTGCGATGGCCCGGCACATCATTATGAGCCTGCCTCCCTTAGTGACGCCGGTGGGGGTCTTCGTCAATGAAGAGCCGGAAGCCGTTCGGAATGTCATGGACGATTGTGGCCTCGCATTTGCCCAGTTGCATGGGAACGAAACCGCGATCTATTGCCAAGAGTTAGGCCGTCCGATCCTCAAAGCACTCCGAGTGAAAGACCGGAGCGCATTTCTTGCGTTGGCGGAGTATCGTGGTAGGGCCGGCGTTCGAGGGTTCGTACTGGACGCCTTTTCCGATCAGGCCTATGGGGGCACCGGACAGGTGATCGATTGGGCAGTTGCCGCAGAGGCCGCCAAGGCTGCGAACATTCTCCTAGCCGGAGGGCTCACTCCTGACAATGTCGGGAAGGCTATCCAGGCCGTGCAACCCTATGGCGTGGATGTCAGCAGCGGTGTGGAACGTGAGCCTGGGAAGAAGGATCACGAGAAAGTGCGCGCATTCATTCGCGCTGCCAAGGTTGTCTCTTAGTCATAGCCCCTTTATACTGAATCGACATCAAACGAATGTGAGGGTGACGATGGGCGCAGTTCCCAATAAACAGGGCCGCTTCGGTGCCTACGGTGGACGGTATGTTCCTGAAACACTCATGCCCGCGTTGCTTGAGTTGGAGGAGGAATATGCCCGTGCGAAAAAAGACCGGCGCTTCCAGTCCGAGCTGGCCTATTATTTAAAGCACTATGTCGGTCGACCCACCTCGCTCTACTTCGCGCAACGGCTCACCAAGCGCCTGGGTGGCGCGAAGATCTATTTGAAGCGTGAAGACCTCTGTCATACCGGCGCCCATAAGATTAATAACGCAATCGGGCAGGGACTGCTGGCCCTGCGGATGAAGAAACCGCGCATCATCGCTGAAACAGGGGCCGGGCAACATGGCGTGGCGACGGCAACCGTTGCGGCGATGTTCGGGCTGCAATGTGAAATTTATATGGGAACCGAGGACATGCAGCGACAGGCGCTGAACGTCTTCCGGATGAGATTGCTCGGCTCGACCGTGACCGGTGTCGATGCTGGAAGCCGCACGCTGAAGGATGCGATCAGCGAAGCCATGCGGGATTGGACGACGAACATCCGCACGACGCACTATATTCTCGGTTCAGTGCTTGGGGCCCATCCCTATCCCATGATGATCCGGGATTTCCAATCCATCATTGGGCGTGAAACCAGACGACAAATCTTGGCGGCAGAAGGCCGGTTGCCGGATTGCCTCATCGCCTGCGTCGGTGGCGGTAGCAATGCCATGGGACTTTTCCACGCGTTCATCAAAGACAAGAAGGTGAAGATGGTGGGTGTCGAAGCGGGCGGCCTGGGGGTGGCGAGCGGAAAACATGCCGCGCGTTTTGAGGGAGGCAAGCCTGGCGTCTTGCAAGGCACCATGACGTATTTACTCCAGGATGACGATGGTCAAATTAATCTGACACATTCCGTGTCGGCCGGCTTGGATTATGCGGCGGTCGGCCCCGAACATAGTTATTTGCGGGATCAAGGCCGCGCCTCCTACACCTCGGTGACCGATGATGAAGCGATGGCGGCATTCGATTTACTGGCGAGAGAGGAGGGGATCATGCCGGCTCTCGAAAGCGCCCATGCCATCGCCCACACGGTGAAGGTAGCGCCCACGATGAAGAAGAGCCAGATCCTGGTCGTGAATCTCTCCGGTCGTGGCGATAAGGACGTGCAACAGGTCGCGAAGATGCGAGGAATCACGTTATGACATCGAGACTGGATCGAACCTTTGCGCAACTTCGGCTGAAGGGGGAGCAGGCCCTCATTGCTTATGTCATGGCAGGCGACCCTTCACTGGAAGAGACAGAACAACTGGTCGTGGAGTTAGAACGTGCCGGAGCTGACATCATCGAGCTGGGTGTTCCATTTTCAGATCCGATCGCAGATGGTCCCGTGATACAGCAGGCAGCGGAGCGAGCGTTGCGCAGCGGGACGTCGCTCCGCAAGATTCTTCCCATGGTGACCAGACTCAGAACGAAGACTCAGATTCCATTGGTCTTGATGGCCTACTACAACAATATCCATGCATTCGGTCCTGAGCGGTTTTGCCATGAGGCGGTCCAGGCCGGTGTCGATGGGCTGATTGTCCCGGATATGCCGCCGGATGAAGCCGGTCCCCTCAAAGGCCCTGCAGCAGCAGCAGGGCTTCAATTAATTTTCCTTCTTGCTCCCACGAGTACGGCTGACAGGAGAAAATTCGTGGCGCGCCAATCACAAGGCTTCGTCTATTACGTGTCGCTCACAGGGATCACCGGCGCAAAATTGTTGAACGTGGCCGATGTGGGCAAGAATGTCGAGAAGATCAGGAAGGTGACGCAGGTGCCGGTGGCAGTCGGTTTTGGGGTTGCGACACCGGAGGACGCGGCCAACGTGGCAGCGATTGCCGATGGCGTCATTGTCGGCAGCGCCATCGTCAAGCAGATTGCCGCATACCAGCAGAAGCCGAATATGGTCAAGCAGGTTGCAGAATTTGTCCGCTCATTGAAAACGGCGATGAACGCATCGCTGGCTAAGACCCGCTAGTTGGCGACTCAGCTCATCTTGATATGAAAAGATACCCGTAGGCGCTCCTTCATCTTTCATAGGCCTATCAGACGGTTTAACTGTGACGATACGAATTCAGGCGTGGCAGGAACTATCGTTTGGCTTGAGGAGGCATGGCCTTAATCATCTCTGCTGCCAGCTCTTTTGCAATATCCTTTAAGTTCGGGCGATAGAACATATAGCTGCTCGACCGTTCATGGCGCGCCTTCCAGACAGTGGTGCCGGTTGTGGCATCGACAAGACGAATACTCAGGCCCACTCTCCCGACGTTATCGCCTTCCTTGCGCATGTATTCCCAGGAATTGACCCGGACGACTAAGAAGGAGTCCACGTTCATCGCCTTGCCCAACTTCAGAGCCGAGTCCTTGTCGGATTGGCCTGTCATTTCAAGTCGTGAAAAGTAGAACACGAGTGCATCGAACGCTTCCTTGGAAGCCTGGAAAATATCCGTCACATTCTCCGGAGACACGACGCGCTCGATATTCGCGACCTTGTTCAGCGCGCCGGATAAGACTTCTTGGATATCCTCGCGTGCGCTGTCGTATTGGCTGGCCATGGGAGGGAGCACTGCAATGGCTTGAGGCCGAAACATTCGCGCCCCTGGTCCTTCCCATACTTCCTGTAAGCCGCCACAGCCGGCAATCAGGAGTGGAAGTACAGAGAGGAGGATGGCACGTCGTAGGTGATGCAGCATGAACATGGGTTCAGTATACCATTAGAACGTCAAAGAGAGGGAAAGAGAGCCCAGTGCTCCCTTCTCCCGAAAATCGTACCCACCCCCGACATCCATCCGAAAGGCAAAGACCCGTAGGCCAAGCCCTGCAGTCGGGGTAAAGGGAGTATTGGCATCTTGCATGTTTTTGAAAGCGCCAACCCGAAAGGACAGAAACTCAGACAAAATGGTCTGCTCCGCGCCAAGACTCAAGACCTGACTCTTCACTCCTGGCACAAATGTTTTGTTCGCCGTGGCATCGACATCCGCCGTTAAGGTGAGAGAAGAGTAGGGGTTGATAGCCATACCGCCGCGAATTTGCGGTTCCAGCTTCAACTCTCCACCGCCAGCGGCATTGAAGGTCGGTTGATTGATGTCTTTTGCCACCACGGCAAATCGAAGCCATGAGGAGGGGCGATAGATGGCACCCACGTCGATTCCAAAGGCCGTCGAAAGTGTGGATTTTCCAAAGTTGTCCGTTACCGATACGTCGGTTCCTCCGGTGAGTGTCGTACTCCCATTGTAGGAGGCGCCTTGTATGATTTTCCCTGTCACGCCGATAGCAAATGTTTTATCGGAAAACGCGTAGGCATATGAAAATGCCAGCTGTCTGGCTTCGAGACCACGGAGCGCCATGGCTCCAGCTAAATTCACGGCTGCTCCATTTTGAGTCGCAGTAACCGGAGCACTGACAACGCCACCACCAGTCGCGACATCGGAAACATTCAGGCCGAAGGCATGTTCCCCTAAATGGCCTTTGATATAGAGTCCCGCTGATCCATTCAGCGATATCGTGGCGCCTGGTTTATTGATTCGAGCGGCAATGTTTTGAGCCTTTGCAAGATTTGCGGCGGTGTTCGGATCATTTGGATTAAATTTCTCAAGATCGTGCACTGCATCAGCGATGCCGAGACGATCGATGACCTGAGCTCCGCCTAGTATCCTGATATCCACCGTCTGCGTCATGGCCAAGCCGGCCGGGTTCCAATAAGTAGCCAGGGCATCCGTTGTCACCGCGACACCCGCACCGCCCATACCCATGGCGCGAGGACCCACCGTGACGAATTCCACCGCATATACTTGTGCGGGAAGCGCCAAGACCATCAGAGACACAATCGTGTACAGCCACCGCGAATAGATCATTGAACGCCGCTTCCAAGAAGTTGAGGTATTTTGCTGAGTCTATTGGATGAAACAGCTCTCGTCAAGGTTAGACGAGGGGACCATCGCGCAGGTAAACGGGAGGATGGTGCTGTCTCGGGAGTAAGAGCGAAAAGATCAGACGATCTGGCCGTCCTGCATCTGTATGATCCGGTCGGCCTGACCTGACAGCTTATCGTTATGGGTCACGATGACGAAGGTCGTTCCGCGGGCCTTGTTCAGCTCGCGCATCATCGCAAAGAGGGCATCGCCCGTATGGGTATCCAGATTTCCGGTCGGTTCATCGGCCAGCACGAGATCGGGCTTCTGCAAGAGAGCCCGTGCCACTGCCACGCGTTGCTGTTCTCCACCGGACAACTCACCGGGCTTGTGATGCAGGCGGGATCCCAGCCCGACCTCCTGTAACAAAGCGATGGCTTCAGGTTCGATATCTGCTTGTTGCCGTCGCTGGATCAGGGCCGGCATACAGGCATTCTCAAGTGCAGTGAACTCCGGCAGGAGGTGATGAAACTGAAAGACAAACCCGATCCGCCGATTCCGAAATTCTGCCTGCTCATTTTCCGACATCTGAAACATATCCTGGCCGTCGAAGTGGACCGTGCCTGTCGTGGGCCGGTCGAGCATCCCGATAATATGGAGGAGCGTGCTTTTCCCGGCTCCCGACGCCCCGACGATCGAGACGAGTTCGCCTCGTTGAATGTCCAGACTGATGCCTTTCAGCACCGTCAGCTCATTCCCGCCCATAACAAATGTTTTCGAAAGATCAGTGACACGAATCATAGACACCAAAAGGGCTAAGTGGTGAGACGAGTTTATTCATAACGAAGTGCGGCCACCGGCTCGAGTTTGGCTGCCTGACGGGAGGGGAGCAGTGTCGCGGCAAAGCTGATGAGGATCGCCGAGCCGGCAACTAGGAGCACATCGGAAGCCAGCACATGCACGGGGATGCGGGAGATGTAATAGACCGTCGGATCGAACGTCCAAAACGTTTGGATCAACCAGAGGAAGGCATACCCAAGCGGAATGCCGATGACGGTGCCGGTCAGTCCGATGATCAGCCCGTTCAGCATGAAGATCCGGCGAATACTTTTCTTCGTCGCACCCATCGCTTTCAAAATGGCGATCTCTTTTTGTTTTTCGGTCACGATCATCGTGAGTGTGCTGACTATGTTGAACGATGCCACGATGGTAATCAGGACCAACAGGAGAAACATCATCGTCTTCTCAAGCTTCAAGGCAGAAAAGAGGTTGCGGTTCATCGCCATCCAGTCTCGTGCTCCGTAGGCGAATCCCAATGAATGTTCCACCGATCTGGCGATCTCATCGGCGCGAAAGACGTCGGTCACCTTGATTTCGACGCCCGTGACCGACCCGCTCATGTTGAAAAACTTCTGCGCTTCGGCGAGGTCTATATAGGCCAGCGAGGAGTCGTATTCATACATGCCGGATTGAAAGATGCCGGCGACGGCGAAGGTTCGGATCTTCGGGACCATGCCGATGGCACTAATGGGACCAGCAGGAGGAGAGACGACATTCACCGTATCCCCCATAAAGGCGCCGAGTCGTAACGCGAGTTCTTTTCCCAGGATAATGCCGGGTTTTTCCGTTTCGACCGGCGTGCCGGTTGGGTCGTCAGCCGGTGGTTGCTTGATTTTGATTGGCTTCTGGAGATCGCTCAACTCGCCAGTCGAAAGATTCTTGGCCAGCTCCGTGACCTTTCCTTCCCGCTGGGGATCGATCCCCCTGATCACGACGCCTTGCACGCCGGATGGCGTGGTCAACATGACTTGCTTCAGGATAAAGGGGGTTGCGGCGACCACATCCGGCACCTCCTGTACCTGTATGGCAACCTTGTCGTAATCGATCATCCCGTCTTTCATGCGATCCTGGACAATGATATGGGCCGTCGTGCCGAGAATCTTCGCCTGGATGTCCTCTTTGAAGCCGGTCATGATGCCAACGGTGCCGATCAAGGCAGCCACACCCAGCGTAATGCCCGCGATCGACACGAAGGTGTTGAGGGAAATCGTCCGGTTGCGGCGTTTGGCCCGCAAGTAGCGGAGCCCGACAAAAATTTCGTAGGGAACGGTCATTGTGATTTCTCAGGTCTCAATTGTGGAAAGAGGACGACATCGCGGATGGAGGCTTGGTTGGTCAAGAGCATGATTAAGCGGTCGATGCCGATGCCTTCGCCAGCGGTCGGTGGCATGCCGTACTCCAAGGCGCGCAGAAAGTCTTCATCGACCAGGTGGGCTTCTTCGTCGC
The DNA here is from genome assembly GCA_030682135.1 of Nitrospirota bacterium. GTDB lineage: Bacteria > Nitrospirota > Nitrospiria > Nitrospirales > Nitrospiraceae > Palsa-1315. Next base: position 19,601 of record JAUXQT010000089.1, read on the forward strand.
CGGCTGCCCGTTGCGCCGCTTGCCCTTCAAATCGCGATCGTTGATCCAGGGGATCGTTCAACTCTGAAAAGGCGTTGGCGATTTCCCGGCCTGCGATATAGAGCTCGAACCGGTCTGTGAGGGCCGGGTTCGAGTCTTTGCGCCTGGCGAGCGGAGAAATTTCGATCGGGTAGTCGGTGATGAACGTCGGCTGCATCAGACTCGGTTCGACCGTTTCCTCGAACAGTTCGTTCACGATGTTGAAGAGCGGCCATTTAGGATCGACCGCGATGCCCAGTTGTTTGGCCGCGGCAATTGCTTGATCCTTATCCTGCAGGACGGAAGGAGCCAGGTTGTTCACCTCCAGGATCGACTGATGATAGGACCAGCGGCGCCACGGAGCCGTGAGCGTGATCTGTTTGCCCTGATAGTCGATGACGGTTGTACCGAGGACCTGTTGAGCCAGGGAGGAGATGAGTTCTTCCGTGAGGATGATCAAGTCCTGATAGTCGGCATAGGCCATATAGAACTCGAGCATCGTAAATTCAGGGTTATGAATCGTCGAGATGCCTTCGTTTCGGAAGTTCCGATTGATTTCGAATACACGAGGAAAGCCGCCGACAATCAGCCGTTTTAAATAGAGTTCCGGAGCGATGCGGAGATAGAGATCGACCCCGAGGGCATTGTGGTGCGTGACGAAGGGTTTGGCCGCTGCGCCTCCTGGAATCGGATGCATCATCGGCGTTTCTACTTCTAGAAACCCTCGTTCGATCAAGAAGGCGCGAATGCCGGCGATGATTCGGCTGCGCGTGGCGAAGATGCCATGGACCTCGGGATTGGAGATCAAGTCGACATAACGCTGCCGATAGCGGGTCTCCACATCCGTCAAGCCATGCCACTTTTCCGGAAGCGGTCTGAGGGCCTTGCTCAAGAAGGTCAGTTGGGTGACCTCGACCGTAAACTCATTGGTCTTGGTGCGAAAGAGGAGACCGGTCACACCGATCCAATCGCCCAGGTCGAGCTGCTCGGCGACACGATAGGCCTGTTCAGTGAGATGGTCCTTCTTGAGATAGACTTGCAGCCGGTCCGATCCATCCTGTAGGACTGCGAAGCCTGCCTTGCCGAAGCGCCGCAGCGCGACAATACGTCCTGCAAAGGTGCAGGAAATCTGTTGTTCTTCCAGGACTTCTTTGGTCTTTTCTGAATGGAGCTTGATCAGTTGGCCTGCACGATCCTTCACCTCGAATCGCGTTCCGTAGGGAGCCACGCCTGCCTCACGCAGGACGTCGAGCTTCTTGATCCGTTGCTGCTGCTGTTCGTTCAGTTCGTCCATGATGTATACCTTTACCAGTTCGTACTCGCCGTCAGTTCTCGAACTCGTCGATGTCGGCCTGCTGATAGCTAAGTGCGGTTTTCCCGAGCTGCTTCATCTTTAAATAGGCCTCGATGAAGCCGTCCAGATCACCATCCATGACGGCGGCGACCTGGCCCACTTCATGGCCGGTCCTGTGGTCTTTCACCATTTGATAGGGCTGGAACACGTAGGAGCGGATTTGGCTGCCCCAGGCAATGTCTTTCTTCTCGCCCACAATGGCGTTGAATTCTGCTTCTTTTTTCTTCAGTTCCAGTTCGTAGAGACGGGCCTTCAAGACCTTCATGGCGCCATTGCGATTTTGTAGTTGCGATCGTTCGTTCTGACATTGGACCACGATCCCGGTCGGCAGGTGGGTCATCCGAATGGCGGTCTCGACCTTATTCACATTCTGGCCACCGGCGCCGCCTGCCCGAAAGGTATCGATTCTGAGGTCTTTGTCTTCGATGACGAGGTCGATCTCCTCGTCCACCTCAGGATAGACGAATACCGAGGCAAAAGAGGTATGCCGGCGCTTGTTGGCATCGAAGGGCGAGATGCGAACCAACCGATGGACGCCTGCCTCAGCTTTGAGATAGCCATAGGCATAGGGCCCTGTCACGGACAAGGTCACGCTTTTCACTCCGGCTTCTTCTCCTGGAATCAAGTCCAGCGTCTCGATCTTGAACTTTTTGCTCTCGGCCCAACGGACGTACATGCGGAGCAGCATCTGCGCCCAGTCTTGCGATTCCGTTCCGCCGGCACCCGGATGGATTGCCACAATGGCATTGTTGGCATCCAGCTCGCCTGAAAGGAGCAGCTCAAGCCGCAGGGCGGCAAGTTTCGGCTCGAATTGGTCGAGTTCGGCCGCCAATTCTTTCAGCAGTCCGGTGTCGTTGGTTTCTTCTGCGAGCTCCAACAAGGCGCCGATATCATTGATCTTCCCATCGATCTCGCGCCACTCGTGCAGCTCACGCTCGATCGTGGATTTTTTTCGGCTGATTTTGGCGGCTTTCTGCGCGTGGTTCCAAAAACCAGGCTGTGAGGTTTGTTCGTCCAGATGTGCCAGCTCGGTCGTCATGCGAGCGAAGTCAAAGATGCCCCCGTAGTTCCGATACCGATTGTCCAACGGCCCGAACGCGAATCCGTATCTCATCCAACATGGAGCGATCCTTTCACATTAAACCGGTGTGGCAGCCACGGTGTCTGGCTCAGGTCCCTTGGTCCTGAAATAGCTGAACAGGACCAACAGCAGGCAGATTATCACACAGCCATACGCAAACACATCCCCGTGGCGGCTGTAAAACGTATGAGGACGCCAGACCTGCATCGTGCCTCGAGCGGTCTGTTCCGTGAAAATCGGCGTCGCTTCGACGATGCGCCCGAATGGATCAATGAAGCCGGAAATACCGGTGTTCGCGGCGCGGGCAAAGGCCAGATGATTCTCGACCGAACGGAATACCACCATCGCAAAATGCTGTGAGGGCGCAGCTGAGCGGCCAAACCAGGCATCGTTCGTAATTGTCACCAAAAACTCGGCCCCGTTCGCGGCGAATTGCCGCACAAGGTCCGGGAAGATCACCTCGTAGCAGATCGCCACGCCGAACTTGACCGGTCGCGGCGATGACCCAGACGTGCCCGCCGCCGCCGCTTGAGGCTGCGGTGTCACGGTCAGAATCGTGGGACCAGGCCCCGCTTCGAAATCGCCGATCCCTTCGACCAGTTTGTCGAGAAAAAACAAGAGCGAGGATTTCAACGGAATATATTCTCCGAAGGGCACCAAGTGATGTTTGTCATAGCGACCCAGGAGCTGGCCGTCCGGTGCGAGAAGATAGGCACTGTTCAGCAGATAGGGATGCCGATCGGGATAATACCGTACGGCTGGGCTTCCAAATAAGATCGGAGCCTGAGCCCGATTGGCCAGTGCGATCAGTTGAAGTTGATAGACCGGCTCATGCTCGAAGACGAAGGGAGTGGCGGCCTCCGGCCAGATCACCAAGTCGGTGGCGCGGCCCAGCTGTCCCGTGAGCCGGTCGAACCGCGCGAGGGTCTCCTCCCGATAGGCGGTATCCCACTTCACGGCCTGATCGACGTTCGGCTGCACCACTCCCACGCTGATGGACGAGCGGGGGATATCGGAAAACGGCGCTCCCGATAACGTCCGAGTCCCATATTCCCATGAAAGCACGACCAGCAATGCCGTCATTGCGACGAGTTCCCAGGGAAGTTTCGCCGGACGGAATCCCCGCAGCAGCGGCATCAGCCAGGACAGGAGTTCGGCCAATGCGACATTGACGAGCACAATTAGAAAGGAGACTCCATAGACTCCCATGTGATCCGCAATCTGAATCACTTCAATCGTACGATATTGGGAATAGCCGAGGAGGCCCCAGGGCATGCCACTCAGCGCATAGGTCCGGATCAGTTCCAGGCTCACCCACAAGCAGGGAACCGCAAAGAGGCCATAGCGGGGAATCAGGGTTCGACACCAGACGGCCCCGGCAGAATAGAGTCCGACATAGAGGCCGAGGTAAGCTGTCAGCAGCAACATGATGCCGTAGCTGATCACCAGCGGAACCTTCCCGTAGGTGGTCATGGCGGTCACCACCCAGGCCATCATGCCGGTAAAGGCAATGGTGCCGCAGAGCCAGCCGATCCAGAACGCCTGTTGCTTGCTCTTGCCGTCGAGGGCCCAATGCAACGGCACGAGGGCAATCCAGGCCATCAGGCCGAGGTCGTAATTCGGGAAGCTCAGCGGGAGGAAGAGTCCACTCGCGCCGGCAAGGACGAGTGAACGCGCGAGGGAATGGGTCATGAACCGCACCTTAGCGAAAGCCGTAGAGGGATGCAACTTTCTGACCTCCGAATGGGACGCTGTCCAGCGCCGGATGGGAGAGGGGACAGATTATGGGTTGACGGGCCCCAGCTGAGTACCTATAAATAGAGAAGTAAGTAATCTGTTCGCGATCATGCCGAATATGATGAAACCGTTCAACCAATGATCATGTCAATGTGAGGAGGCCCGTCATGAATCGTAGCGTCATCAGCCTGTCTGTCACCGTGAGCGTCATGCTCCTGTTCGCGGGCTGCTCCGGCAAACAAGTGGCTTCGTCGTCCGGAGATCAGTCCTCCAAGTCCGGCCAGGGTAGGAGCGAGTCCATCCAGCCGGACGCGATCAAGACGATACCGATGGAGCGATCGCTCGACCGGTCACCCGGTAACGGGACCATTCCTGCCGGCAGCGCCTCATCCAATTCCTCGCTCCTGTCCGGAGCTGCATCAGGCAGCAATGCGCTGGGCGACGTATTTTTTGAATACGATCGTTTCCAAATCGACAAGGACGCCATGCCGATCCTCGATAGCAACGCCCGCTGGCTTCGTGCCAATGGAAATAAGACGGCGCTCATCGAAGGTCATTGCGATGAACGAGGGACCCTCGCCTACAACCTCGTGTTGGGTGAGAAGCGGGCGCGTGCGGCCAAGAAATATCTTCAAGATCTCGGTGTCCCGGCCGCTCAGCTCCAGATCACGAGTTATGGGGAGACGAGACCATTCTGTGAACAGCAGAACGAGGAATGTTATCAACAGAACCGCCGTGCGCATTTCGTCACGAAATAAACATGGGTCGGTATGATCGCAGACCCCCATACATTGCGCCAGACCATTTCACCACGAAGGAGGCATCTGTGAAGCACGCGTACATCGTCGGAATCGGGCTCCTTGGAATCGTTTTGACGGCTGGTTGTGCAGGCAAGGGCGAACGCATCGCCCTCAAGGTCCCTATGGCATGCGGGGCCGATGAGAAGGCGGTTGCGAAGAATGCCGCAACCGTCTCAATTCTGCCCTTTGAGGACAATCGCACAGACCGGTCACTGCTCGGCAGCAGGCACCATCTCTGGGGAGGGGAAAGTCACTTCAGCCTTCCGAGCGGCACGCTCGGCGATGCCACGGCACAGGCTTTTGCCGACTATCTCAATGCGAAAGGCTGGAATGCAACCGTTGCCAAAGGCACTGGAGCCACAGGAGCCGACATGACGATGACCGGCAAACTGGTCGATGTCGGCGTAGAAGCGAAGAGCGGTATGGGGCAGACGACCCTCAGCGCCAAGAATCGGATGGTGGTCCAAGTGAAGAACCACGCTGATGGGAGTCAAGTCCTTGAGACGTTGACCAGTACAGGAACCAACCAGGTTTTCTGGTTCGATCCGAAAGATGCGCAGGAGTTGCTCAACGAACTCTACAGCAAGAATTTCGAAAAATTCGTCACCGACACCAAACTCGATGGCAAGATCCTCAAGCTCAAGTAACCGAATCGTTGCTGCTGAGCGGGAGGCCTGCGATGCGGGGATCAGTCGTCGCACTTGCCGCAGAGTCGTTTCGAGACAGGAGTCTTGAATCAGCATGGAACGTCGCCAACACAGGCGGGTGCCGGTACAGGTGCAGGGGTTCTTGTTGGGGAACTCGCATGAAACCGAAGCGGTGACCCTCGACCTGTCGGTCGGTGGCGCCAAGTTCGACTGCGGCCTTGAAGTGTTTCCCGGCAAGGTGATCCGTGTGCGACTCATCATTCCGGGGTCTGAAGAGCCGGTTTCGATTGCGGATGCACGGGTCCAGTGGGTCGGAGAGGACACGTTCGGAGTCTCGTTTCAGAATGTCCATCCTGGCGAACTGGATGAGTTGGAGCAGCTCATTGACGAATATGAAGAGGCCGAGGGCGGAGGTCACGCATAATTGTGCCAATGCTTGACTCACTCCCAGCGGGGGAATATCGTATCGCTGTGGGGGGAGCTTAACGCCCCGAGGGAATATGGTTCATCAGGGGATCGAGCGTTGGGATGGTGTGCAAGCCCAGCTTGACTGGGAAGCCTAAAGTCCCGCCGAGATTTCCGCCGTACCTAGCTGTCCTCGGCAGGTGCGCGCTCCTCCCACCCTAA